>CAZKUK010000017.1:8684-54537 GCA_964555915.1 uncultured Mycobacterium sp. | reverse complement strand
CTGCGCTGTCATCCACGCCCGCGTCGGCACTGCCAATTCGGGAGACACGCCCTAGGCCCCTCAGCGCGAGACCCCTCAGCGCGAGACCCCTCAGCGCGAGGGTGCGTGTCGGTACGCCGACACGCCGCCAGACCGCGACGTTCGCGCACCTTCGTCGCGCCCGGCGGGCCGGCGGGCCGGCGGATTACGGAGTTAGAGCGATGTACTTGGTGTCGACGTATTCCTCGATGCCCTCGGAGCCGCCCTCACGGCCGAAACCGGACTCCTTGACACCGCCGAACGGTGCGGCCGGGTCGGAGATCACCCCGCGGTTGACCCCCACCATGCCGGCCTCGACGGCCTCGGCCACCCGCAGCGCGCGGTCCAACGACTCGGTGAAGATATAGGCCGCCAAGCCGTATTCGGTGTCATTGGCCGCGGCGATGCCCTGCTCCTCGGTGTCGAACCCGATGATCGGGGCGACCGGTCCGAACACCTCTTCTTTCAGGATGCGGGCGTCCGGCGGGACGTCGACGAGCACGGTGGCCGGATAGAAGTAGCCGGGGCCGCCGGGGGCCCGGCCCCCAAGGGCGACGGTAGCGCCCTTCTCGACGGCGTCGTCGACCAGTTCCTGAACGGTTTCGAGTTGTTTGGCGTTGATCAACGGGCCCAGTTTCGCCGTCGGGTCCAGCCCGTCGCCGAGGTTCATCTCACCCATGTGTTTGACGAACTTGCTGGTGAACTCCTCGATCACCGCGTTGGACACGTGGAACCGGTTCGCCGCCGTGCAGGCCTCCCCGCCGTTCCGCATCTTGGCCAGCATCGCCGCCTGCACCGCGGTGTCGACATCGGCGTCGTCGAACACCACGAACGGCGCGTTACCGCCGAGCTCCATCGAGGTGCGCAGCACCTTATCGGCGGATTGTTTGACCAAGGCCTTGCCTACCCCGGTCGAGCCGGTGAAGGTCAGCTTGCGCAACCGGCCGTCGTCGATCAGCGCGGTGGTGATCTCACGCGGTCGGGACGTCGGCAGCACCGACAGCACCCCCCGGGGCAGCCCGGCCTCATCCATCAGCGCGGCCAGCAGCAGCATGGTCAGCGGCGTCTCCTGGGCCGGCTTGACGATCATCGTGCACCCGGCCGCCAGGGCGGGTCCCATCTTCCGGGTTCCCATCGCCAGCGGGAAGTTCCACGGAGTGATCGCATAACACGGGCCCACGGGTTGTTTGGTGACGATGATGCGACCGGTGCCGGCCGGGCTCGGGGTGTAGCGGCCGCCGATCCGCACCGCCTCCTCCGCGAACCAGCGGAAGAACTCCGCGCCGTAGCGGACCTCGCCCATACTTTCGGCCACGACCTTGCCCATCTCCAGCGTCATCAGCGCGGCGATTTCGTCCGCCCGCGCGATGATCGTCTCGAACACCGAGCGCAGCACCTCCCCCCGTTCCCGCGCCGGAGTCGCGGCCCATTGGGCCTGCACCGCACAGGCGGCATCCAGCGCGGCGAGGGCGTCGGCGGCCGTCGCATCACCCACCGCGGCGAGGACCGTTTCGTCGGCGGGGTTGATGACGTCGAAGGTCGACGCCCCCGGTTTCTCCCGACCGCCGATCCACACTCCGGTCGGGACCGAGGCCAACACGCGCTTGATATCCGGGTTGCTCATACCTTCATCATCTACACCCTCGGCCGGCCGGCCGCACTAGGGTCTGGGTAATGAATCACGACATCTCCGCCAGCGCCGAATGGGCGGCGCTGAGCCGCCATCACGACCAGATCGCCAAAACGAGCCTGCGGGAATTCTTTGCCGAGGATCCCGACCGCGGCCACGAGCTGACGATCACCGTCGGTGACCTCTATATCGACTACAGCAAGCACCGGCTGACCCGCAAAACCCTTGCGCTTCTGACCGATCTCGCCCGGGCGGCAGGCCTCGAGCAGCGCCGGGACGCCATGCTGGCCGGTTCGCATATCAACACCTCCGAGGACCGCGCCGTGCTGCACACCGCGCTGCGGCTGCCGCGCGAGGCGGCCCTGACCGTCGACGGACAGGATGTGGTGGCCGATGTGCACACCGTCCTCGACGCAATGGGCGACTTCACCGACCGGCTGCGCGACGGGCAGTGGACCGGCGCCACCGGCAGGCGGATCGAGACGGTGGTCAACATCGGTATCGGCGGTTCCGATCTCGGGCCCGCCATGGCCTATCAGGCTTTGCGCCACTACGCCGACGCCGGTATCTCGGCCCGATTCGTCTCGAATGTCGACCCCGCCGACCTGATCGCCAAGCTCGACGGACTCGACCCGGCCACGACGCTGTTCATCATCGCCTCCAAGACTTTCACCACCCTGGAAACGCTGACCAACGCCACCGCAGCTCGACGCTGGCTCGTCGAGACCCTCGGGGACGGAGCAGTGGCCAAACATTTCGTAGCGGTTTCGACCAACACCAAACTCGTCGAGGCCTTCGGTATCGACAGCGCCAACATGTTCGGCTTCTGGGATTGGGTGGGCGGGCGCTACTCGGTCGATTCAGCGATCGGCCTGTCGCTGATGGCGGTGATCGGCCGGGCGGCATTCGCGGATTTCCTGTCGGGGTTCCATCTCGTCGACTCCCATTTCGCCGGCGCTCCACTCGAGGCCAACGCGCCGGTGCTGCTCGGGTTGATCGGGCTGTGGTACTCGAATTTCTTCGGCGCCGAAACCCGCGCGGTACTGCCGTATTCGAACGATATGGCCCGGTTCGCCGCGTATTTGCAACAGCTGACCATGGAGTCCAACGGTAAGTCGGTCCGCGCCGATGGCACCCCGGTCAGCACCGGCACCGGTGAGATCTTCTGGGGCGAGCCGGGCACCAATGGCCAGCACGCGTTCTACCAACTGCTGCACCAGGGCACCCGACTGGTGCCTGCCGACTTCATCGGGTTCTCCCAGCCCGTCGACGACCTGCCCACCGCCGACGGCACCGGGTCCATGCACGACCTGCTGATGAGCAACTTCTTCGCCCAGACCCAGGTACTGGCATTCGGCAAGACCGCCGATGAGATCGCAGCCGAGGGGACACCGCCGAGCGTCGTGCCGCACAAGGTGATGCCGGGCAATAAGCCCTCTACGTCGATCCTGGCGACCCGGTTGACACCGTCGGTGCTGGGCCAGCTGATCGCTCTCTATGAGCACCAAGTCTTCACCGCCGGCGTCGTCTGGGGGATCGACTCGTTCGACCAGTGGGGGGTCGAACTGGGCAAGACCCAGGCCAAAGCGCTGCTGCCGGTGATCACCTCCGACACCACACCGGCGCCGCAATCCGACAGCTCCACCGATGCGCTGGTCCGGCGCTACCGGCAGGAACGGGGCCGGTCCGGCTAGTCGCGCAGGACATCCTCGCGGCGACTCCCCCGTGAGCGAACAGACGCAAACTCGCGCCAATCCGGCTCTGACCGTGCGAGTTCATGTCTGCTCGCGCGAGGGGGAGGCGGTGTCAGCGCGGGATGTCCAAGCACCCGACGCCGGGGAGGCACCCGCTGACCTCGCCGGGGGTGACCTGACCGCTGGGACCGCCCGGGATCGAGCCCTGGACGACATCCGGGCCCGCCGTACCGGACGGTCCGCCCGGTATCGACCCGGTGGCCCCGTCGGAATCAACCACCGCACAGGCGGTGCCGTCCGGGTTGACACAATCGGAGGGGTTGGCGGCGGCGGGCGCCGCTGCGGCACACGCGGCCGCCCCGCATACCGCGATCAGAAACAGTTTCATGGTTTTGCGCCTCCTCATCTTAAATCCCTCTGACGCCAGTCTCCGCCAGCCCGGCGGATCACGCGAACGGTTTGGTGAACCTGGGCGGCAGCATCTTGAGCATCGCCACCAACGGGATCCACGGCCAACCGGGCACGACAGCCCGGCCCTTCTCCTTCTCGATGGCGTCGACCATCTTGGCCACACCCGTGCGGTTGTCCACCATCAACATGGTGCTACCCGATTTGGCCGTCATCTCCGACTCGATGTAGCCGGGCTCCAGAACCGTCACCCGGATCGGACCGGACGCATATTCGGCCCGTAGTGATTCCCCGAGTGAGGACACCCCGGCCTTACTGGCGGCATAGGCCGCCTTCACCCCGACCACACCCTTGTTGCCGAGCACGCTGGAGACCAACACCAGATGTCCATGGCCCTGTTGTGTGAATATCTCCAGTGCGGTCTCGATTTGCACCAGCGCGGCAACAAGATTGGTCTCGATAGTGGCCTTATTGGCCCACAGCTTGCCACTGCCCAGCGGCGCGCCCTTGCCCACGCCGGCGTTGACGATCACGCAGTCGATGCCGCCGACCTCGTCGGCCAACGCCGCGAACACCTCGGGTACCCGGTCGTGGTCGTTGACGTCGAGCTCGGCCACAACGACTGTGACATCCGGGTAGCCCCGGGCGATTTCAGCCTTCAGCTCTTCGAGGCGGTCCAACCGCCGGGCGCACAGCGCCAGATCACGTCCCTTGGCGGCGAAGGCGCGGGCCATACCGGCGCCGAGACCGGAACTCGCGCCGGTGATGAGGATCTTCTGTCGGATCATTTGAGCAACCTCGACATCCGCCGATCGGCCAGAACCTTGCCGCCGGTCTGGCAGCCGGGACAGTACTGGAAGGATTTTTCCGCAAAGGACACTTCCCGCACCGTCTCACCGCAGACCGGGCACGGCAGACCGGTGCGGCCGTGCACGGCAAGCCCGGCACGTTTCTCGCCCTTCAGCGTTGCCACCTGTTGGCCGACCGACCGGCCGACGGCTTCGCCCAACACCCGCACCATCGCGTCATGCAGCGCCGACACCTGGGCCTCGGAGAGTCTGGATGCGGTCGCGAACGGCGATAGCCGGGCGGCGTGCAGAATCTCGTCGCTGTAGGCGTTGCCGACCCCGGCGATCACCTTCTGATCGGTGAGGACGGTCTTGATCCGGCCTCCGTTAGCTGCGAGCAGTTCTGCGAAACACTCCGGACTGACGCACAACGCGTCCGGACCCAACCCGGCGATACCCGGGACTTTGTCCGGATCGTCGACCACCCATACCGCCAGGCGTTTCTGGGTCCCGGCCTCGGTCAGGTCGAAACCGCGACCGGACTCGAGGTGGACCCGCAGCGCGATCGGTCCTTTGCCGGGCCGTGGCGGAACCGGATTGAGGGCGTCTGACCAGCGCAGCCAGCCGGCTCTGGACAGGTGGGAGATCAGGTAGAGATCACCGGCCTGTACCCCGAGGTACTTGCCCCACCGCTGTGCGCCGGTGACGGTCCGCCCGTGCAGTGCGGTGGTCGGTGGGTCAAACGTCTTGCACACCGACAGCGAGGCGATATCGACGCGTTCGATAGTGACGCCGACTGCATACCGGCGCAGGTGCTCGGCAAGGGCCTCGACCTCGGGCAGTTCCGGCATCAGATCAGATTATCTATCCGCCGACGGGTCGGGCACTGCGCAATGGAATGGAGAACACCCATCCGACCAGCGACAGCAGGATCGCCGCCCAGATCGCAGTCCACCAGAAGTGGTCGATCTGCAGACCCCAACCCGTGGTGTGCTCGGTAATCCAGGCGGTGATCCACAACATGAGGGCATTCACGACCACGTGGAACAGACCGAGGGTGAGGATGTACAGCGGGATGGACACCAGCGCGACGAGCGGCTTGATAACAGCATTCACCAATCCGAAGATGGCCGCCACCACCAGAACGATGCCGACCTTCTGTAGTGCGGTATCACCACCGACGAAGGTGACGCCCGGAACCAGCAATGTGACAACCCATAACGCCAACCCGGTGATCGCGACGCGGAACAGAAAGCTCATACCTCATGGTTTCATGCGCGCAGCGGAGTTTCGCGCGCCGCGGGGTTTCATGCGCGCAGCAGATAAGTGTCCATGATCCAGCCGTGCCGATCGCGCGCCTCGGCCCGCAGTGCGGCGATATGTCCGCCGACCTCCCCCACGGTGCCGGTCACCAGGATCTCCTCCGGGGTCCCCAGATAGGCGCCCCACCAGATCCGGGTGCCGGGCGGGCAGTCCAGAAACGCGCAGTCGCCGTCCAGCATGACCACTGCCGAGCCCGACAGACCCTGTGAACGGAGTTTCCGTCCGGTGGTGATCAGGACCGGCTCACCGATCTCATTGAGCGGGATGCGGTGCCGCGCCGTCAGTGCCTGGACCGCGGTGATGCCGGGGATCACGTCGTAGCTCAACTCGAGATGCCGGGCCACCTCGTCGAGGATTCGCAGTGTGCTGTCGTACAGCGATGGATCACCCCAGGCCAGGAAGGCTCCAACTTCGCCGGGGCTCAGTTCGGTCTCGATCGCCGAAGCCCAGAGGCGCGCCCGCGCGGCGTGCCACTCGGCGACCGCGTTGATGTAGTCGCCGTCGGCGGCCCGACCGGGGTCGGGCAGTTCGATGAATCGGTAGTCCGGTTCGGTGATGAAGCGCCGGCAGATCTCGCGGCGCAGCGCGACCAGATCACGGGTGGCCGCCCGTTTGTCCATCACGAAGAACACCCGGGTTTCGTTGAGCGCCCGAATCGCCTGGGCGGTCATCTGGTCGGGATCGCCGACCCCGATGCCGATGACGTGGATGGAGCGCATACCGCCGAGACTAGCGAGCCACCTGCAACGCCCATCGGCCGAGCAGCCCTGCGGCGAAACACCCACCGACGACACCGGAGATCAGCAGCGGCAGCCGTCCGTCGGCACCCCACAGCAGCCCGGCCCACACCCCGGCGATCAGGATCGCCAGCCCGCTGCCGCCCTGGAAGACGCCCTGTGCGGTGGCCTGCTTATCCGACCCGACCAGTGCGGAGGCCCAGGCCTTGCCCACCCCGTCGGTGCACGCGGTGAACAGCCCGTAGACGCCGATCAGCACCCACGCCAACACCGGGTCGGTGGTGAGCCCCAGACCGATATAGCCGACGGCGAAAAACACCAGTCCGATCCCGAAGACCGCCGAGCGCGGCAGCCGGTCGGCCAGCAGACCGGCCGGGAAGCTGGCCAGCGCGTAGACCAGGTTGTAGGTGACATAAGCCAGGATCACCTCGACCACCCCGAAGCCGATCTCGTTGAGCCGCAACAGCAGCAGCGCGTCAGGGAAGTTCACCAAGCCGAAACCGACCACCACAGCAGTCACCCGCCAGTACCGCCGGGGCAACTCACGCATCCCACCCAGAATCGGCTGCCGATCGGCGCGTGAGAGCCGTCGCGGCTTCTCCCGTACCAACAGGATCAGCAGCACCGAGAGCGCCGCCGGAATGATCGCGATATAGAGCAGCGGCGCTATCTGTTGATCCAGCAGTTGGTAGCCCAGCAGGCCGATCAGGGGGCCGATTACGGCACCCAGTGTGTCCATGGCCCGGTGGAAGCCGAAAACCTTTCCACGCGAACCGGAGTCGATCCCGTCGACCAGAAGCGCATCGCGCGGCACACCGCGCAACCCCTTGCCGAGCCGGTCGACGACCCGGCCGGTCAGCACACCCGGCCAGGCCCCGGCCACGGCGACGATCACCTTGCCCAGTGCCGCCATCCCGTACCCGGTGGCGATCAGCGGACGTTTGGCGAACCGGTCACCGATCGGGCCGACGGCCACCTTGGTCAGCGACGCCGCCCCTTCGGCCGCACCCTCGATGGCACCGACCACCGCGGCCGGGGCACCGAGGACCGTCGTGAGATAGATGGGCAGCAATGGGTAGAGCAACTCGCTGGCGGTGTCCTGCAGGAAAGACACCGCCGAAAGCACCCGAACATTACGGGTCAACCAAGCCGCCATGATCAGAGTCTGTCAGTCCGAACACTTGTAACATTCGCTGAATGTCGACGTTCGACGGTCTTCCCGCCCACCCCCTGCTCGTTCACTTCATCGTGGTGCTGGCTCCCCTGACAGCGCTCCTGGCCATTCTTTGCGCGGTATGGCCCGCCGCCCGACGGCGGCTGGTCTGGTTGGTGCTGGCACTGGCCGGGGTGGTCGCGATCATGACACCGATCACCGCCGAGGCAGGCGAGTGGTTGGAGCACAGGGTGGGGGGTTCGGCGGCCCTCGAAACCCATGAACACCTGGGCAAGTCGATGATCTACTTTGCGTTGGCCCTGTTGGTGGCCGCCGTCCTGTTGGTGATCAGCCACGTCCGGGCCAGCCGGGATAAGGCCCTGCCGACCGCGCTATCGGCGCTGATCGTGGTTTTCGTCCTGGTGGCCTCGGTGGCGACGACGGTGCAGGTGTTGCGAACCGGTCATTCCGGCGCCGAAGCCACCTGGGGCGAGATGGTGACGGAGGAGGCCAAAGGGTGAACAAGAACTAGAACACGTTCTATTATCGGCGCGTGCGATTCACCTATGCCGAAGCCATGACCGATCCCAGCTACTACATCCCGCTGGCGCAGGCCGCCGAGGCCGCCGGCTATCACGCCATGACGATTCCGGACAGCATCGCCTACCCCTTCGAGTCCGACGCGAAATACCCCTACACCCCAGACGGCAACCGCGAGTTCCTCGACGGCAAACCCTTTATCGAGACCTTCATCATCACCTCCGCGCTCGGGGCGGCCACCACCTCCCTGCACTTCAACTTCTTCGTCCTCAAACTGCCGATCCGGCCGCCCGCCCTGGTGGCCAAGCAGGCCAGCTCACTGGCCGCTCTGATCGGCAACCGGGTGGGCCTGGGCGTGGGGACCAGTCCGTGGCCGGAGGACTATGAACTGATGGGCGTACCCTTTGCCAGGCGCGGTAAGCGGATGGACGAATGTATCGAGATCATCCGCGGCCTGAGTTCGGGCGACTACTTCGAGTTCCACGGCGAGTTCTACGACATCCCCAAAACCAAGATGACGCCGGCGCCCACCGAGCCGATCCCGATCCTGATCGGCGGGCACGCCGACGCGGCTCTGCGCCGGGCCGCCCGCAACGACGGCTGGATGCACGGCGGCGGCAATGAGGATCTCGATGAGCTACTGGCCAAGCTCCAGCGGTACCGGTCCGAGATGGGCACCGCGGACAAGGATTTCCAGATTCACGTCATCTCCTTCGACGCCTACACCCCCGACGGCATCAAACGTCTGGAGGACAAGGGTGTCACCGATGTCATCGTCGGTTTCCGGATTCCCTACACCAATGGTCCGGATACCGAACCGCTGGACACCAAGATCCGCAATCTGGAGATGTTCGCCGACAACGTCATCGCCAAAGTCGGCTGACCGGCCGACGCGCAGCGGGTCCCGCTACCGTGCTTGGGATGGCCGAGTATCAGGACATCTTCCGGACCAGTCTGACCCACCCCGAGGCGTTCTGGGCCGATGCGTCGAGAGCGGTGACGTGGACCCGTGAGCCGACGCGCATTCTCGACGACACCACCCCGCCGTTCTACCGGTGGTTCCCGGACGCAGAATTGAACACCTGCGCCAACGCCCTGGACCGGCACGTCCACCGCGGCCGGGGCGATCAGGCGGCGCTCGTCTACGACTCTCCGGTCACCGGCTCGAAACACACCTACACCTATCGCGAATTACTGGACCAGACAGCATGTTTCGCCGGTGCGCTACGCGACCAGGGCGTCGGCAAGGGCGACCGTGTTGTGCTGTACATGCCGATGATCCCTGAGGCCGTCGTCGCCATGCTCGCCTGCGCCCGCCTGGGTGCGGTGCATTCGGTGGTTTTCGGCGGTTTCGCCAGCCACGAACTGGCCAGCCGGATCGACGACGCCCAACCGAAGGTAATCGTCACGGCATCATGCGGGATCGAACCGGCCCGGGTGATCGAGTACAAGCCGATGCTCGATCACGCGCTGCAACGCGCTGACCACCGGCCGCAGGCGTGCGTGATCGTCCAGCGCGACCGGCACCGCTGCGACCTCGTCGACGGTCGCGATCACAACTGGGCCGATCTGATGGCCGCGGCGGAACCGGCCGACCCGGTTCCGGTGGCGGCAACTGATCCGCTGTACGTGCTCTACACCTCGGGCACCACCGGTCGGCCCAAGGGTATCGTCCGCGACAACGGCGGCCATGCGGTGGCGCTGATGTGGAGTATGCGGAACATCTACGGCGTCGCACCCGGGGAGGTGTTCTGGGCGGCCTCCGATGTCGGCTGGGTGGTGGGCCACTCCTATATCGTTTACGGGCCGTTACTGGCCGGTGCGACAACCGTTCTCTACGAGGGGAAGCCGGTCGGCACCCCGGACCCGGGCGCGTTCTGGCGAGTGGCCGCCGAGCACGCGGTGGGGGTGCTGTTCTCGGCGCCGACCGCGCTGCGGGCGATCCGCAAAGAGGATCCCGAGGGCCGCCATATCGGCCGCTACAACCCGTCGTCGTTGCGCGCCGTATTCCAGGCTGGCGAGCGACTGGATCCCGATACTTACACCTGGGCATCCCGGGTGCTGGGCGTACCGGTGATCGACCACTGGTGGCAGACCGAGACCGGTTGGCCGATCGCCGCTAATCCCCTGGGCCTACAGCAACTTCCGATTAAACCCGGATCTCCTACGGTGCCGATGCCCGGCTATGACGTGCAGATCCTGCACCCGGACGGATCCGGTTGCGCCCCGGGCGAGGAGGACGCGATCTGCATCCGACTTCCACTGCCACCGGGAACCCTGCCGACGTTATGGGGTGATGATGCCCGCTTCGAGACGTCCTACCTGTGCGAGCATCCGGGTTTCTACCTGACCGGGGATGGCGGCTACATGGACGAGGACGGCTACCTGTTCGTGATGGGCCGTACCGACGATGTCATCAACGTCGCCGGTCACCGGCTGTCGACGGGTGCCGTCGAGGCGGTGCTGGCCGCACACCCGGCGGTTGCCGAATGTGCGGTAATCGGGGTCGCCGACGAGATCAAGGGTCAGGTCCCGCGCGGCCTGGTAGTGCTCAAGTCCGGTGCCGCCGCCGAAGGTGTGACGGCGGAGTTGGTTGCCGCGGTGCGACATTCGATCGGTGCGGTGGCGTGCTTGAGCATCGTCGACGTGGTGGCGGCGCTGCCCAAGACCCGGTCGGGCAAGATTCTGCGCAAGACCATGCGCGGTATCGCCGATGGGCTCGATGAGCCCGTACCGTCGACCATCGAAGACGCGAGCGTGCTGGAAACCATTCGGTCCATTCTGCGTGGCTGACCGTCACCAGACTCCTGAGCCGGGTTGGGGCCGGTGCGAGGGCCGCTATGCGGGACGTCAAGCGTCTGGTCACCGGTGTGTCGACGTCGCACTGCGGCGGGGCCGCGTCGGCAGCGGCGAAGTGGCGGCCGATCCGCCGCGGTGACCGGTTATCACCAGTCCTGGCTTCATCCCCAACTGATGGCCGGCGGGAAGGTTCAATGTCGGTGCGGCGAGATAGTATTCGAACATGTTTTCGAGTACGTTGACCGGGGCGATCGACCAGATCGCGCAGGCCCTCGACGTGCTGGCCGGGACCGATTTGGCCGCGCTGGAGGCCGGGGATCTGATCCGGCTGGCCGGGCGCTGCGAAAACCTGGCCCGACGCCAACGGGTCCTTGCCGGTGATATCGCCGTGCAGGTCAGCCGTCGCGAAGCCGGCGCCCTGGGCGGGGCCCCGCATAAAGTGCTGGCCGACTGGCTGCGGATCACCCCGGCCGAAGCCCGCCGCCGAGCGACGATGGCCGAGCCATTGGCCCCGCGCACGGCCCTGACCGGCCAGTGTCTGCCCCCGCGCCAGCCGGCCACCGCCGACGCCTGGCGCGCCGGCGATCTCGATACTGAGCACGTCCGGGTCATCCAGCGTTTCCTCGCCGAGTTGCCCTGTGGCTTGGCGCGCGAGGATCGGGAGCGGGCCGAAGCCGCGCTGGCCGCCCACGCCAGAGAACTGCGGCCCGACCAACTGGCGAAACTGGCCGAGCGGTTGGCCCTGATCCTCAACCCTGACGGGGTGTTCAGCGATGCCGACCGGGCGGCTCGGCGCGGTTTCAGCTGGGGACCTCAACAGCCCAACGGCATGAGCCTGGGGCGGCTCTGCGCCACCCCGGCGTTACGCGCCGAGATCGACGCCCTTCTTGCCAAATTCGCCGCACCGGGGCGCTGCAACCCAGCCGACCCGACTCCCCTGATCGAGGGCGAGCCGTCCCAGTCGAGTATCGACGCCGACCACCGCAGTGTCGCCCAGCGCCAACATGACGCGCTCTCGGCGGTGATGCGCAGCCTCCTCGGTAACCCCAAACTCGGCCAGCACAACGGGCTGCCGGTCACCGTGATCGTCTCGGCAAACGTGCAGGATCTCCAGGAGGCCGCCGGCGTGGGCACCACCGCCGCCGGAACGGCGATACCAATGCCTGATCTCATCCGGATGGCCAGCCACAGCTACCTCTACCTGTCCCTGTTCGACAAGACGACTGGGCGGGCGCTGTGGCTCGGGCGAACCAAACGCATTGCCTCGCCCGATCAACGCATCGTCCTCCACGACCGGGACCGCGGCTGCACCTTCCCCGGGTGCACCATGCCCGGCTTCGGCTGCCAGGCCCACCATGCCAGCATCGACTGGGCAGAAGGCGGCACCACCGACATCGACGACCTCACCTTCGCATGCGGACCACACAACCGGCTCGTCAAACCCGGTGGCTGGACCACCCGAAAACGCGCCGACGGCAGCACCGAATGGATACCTCCACCCAACCTCCCACTCAACGGCGGCATCAACACCTACCACCACCCCGAGCGGCTACTGGACGACGGCGACGGGGAAAAGGCCTGACACTGTCGCGAACACCCGAAACGTCACCCCGCGGCGGAATCCCAATACAGTGAAATCATGTCCTCCGCCTACGCTGACGTACCCCGTGACGCACAGTTCATGATTCTCAACGCCATGATGGCAGTCGCGACGCAGGCGGGAACGCGTCAGGCCGCACCGACCACAGTCAAGCTGATTGAGGCAGCGGGCCACAGGCTGTTCGCCATACCGCCGGGGACAATGAGCTGGGCCCTGATCAGCCCGCCTGATCTCGCCGCCGCATTGACGCGCGAACCCGAGCGTGAGCTCACCGCCGAACTACTGTCGATCATCCCTTTCGCCGATAAGCAACTCACCGAATCCGAGATCGCGGTAGTGCACACCTTTGCGACAGCTCTCGGCGTTGAACCATTTATCCTCGCTGACCTTGATCGCCTCAAAGACGAGAAGTACAACCGGCTTGTTTTCGATTATGGGCGCCGCGCGCTCGGCGCCTTCGTCGGCACCGACTCGCGGTGGGCGAAACTGCATCAGGTGGCGCGTGAACTGCGGTTGAAGGCCGGGGACAAACGTCTGGCCCAGAGGTACCAAGCCCTCGCGGATCTGCCCGAAGGAACGCTGGGGAACACCTTCTTCCACTTTTACCGGGACCGCGGGTTCGCGTTCCCGGGAGAGAAGAACTGTCTTGGCGAGATTGTCACCAAACACGACGCGCTGCATATCCTCAGCGGGTGTAACACCGACGCCCCGGGCGAGATCAATGTTGCCGGTGTTGAGGCGGGTATGGTCGGCAGCGGGGTCGGATACGAGTTCCTGATGGAGACCCTCGCCCTCTTCCAGACGGGTATCGACTTCGAGCACAGTTCTGCATTCGGAATCGCCGTCCAGCAGGATGCACTCGATCCAGACATGCTCATGCTGAATATCCGCAAGGGAATGCACATGAGCACCAATATCTTCGACGCAGACTGGGACTTCTGGGCGGCCACCACACGACAGATTGACGAACTCCGTCGCGACTGCGGAATTGAAGGGGTCCATGGGACCATCCTGGCGCCGGTGACGCCCCCACCGTCGTGAATCCGTGGCAAGTCTGAACGGCAGTCGGTTACGCCCGTGTGTCAGTCATGACGTCGGCCGGTGTCAGATCGGGACGCAGACCGCGCCAACTGGGATGCCGCATGCGGCCCGCGGATGTCATCTCGCCGTAGCGCACCTCGCCGACCAACTCCGGCCGCACGTAGATGACACCCTTGGCCTCCGCACCGGGAAGTCCGGGCCGGAAGGGAGATTCACTGGTTCGCAGCGGCACCAGGACGGATTCGAGAGCGGCCCGGTCCTTCTCGCTGAAGCCCGTTCCAACCCGGCCGATGAACCGTAAGCCACCCGCCTCGGGAACGCCGAGCAGTAGCGAGCCGATACCGCCGGATCGTCCTCCCTGGCCTCGGCACCAGCCGCCGATCACCGCCTCCTGGGTATTCCAGTTCTTGTCCTTGATCCACGCCGGGGACCGGCGTCCGGGCTGATACAGCGAATCCCACTTCTTTGCCACCACACCTTCCCACCGCCGCTGCCGGGAGAAAGCCAGGGCTTCGGCACCATCACCCTCGATCAACGGGGGAACCGTCAAACCCGCTCCGGAGGAGAGGGTTTCGAGCAGACGGCGGCGATCTCGATACTTGACCCGCAGCAGGGTGTGGCCGTCGAGATGGAGAATGTCGAAGGCCCAGAACTCGATTCGGGAGGACCGGTTGTGATTCTGTAGCGCGCGGAAATTCGGGGTCCCACCGGGTTCCAGCGCGACCACCTCGCCGTCGAGGATCGCGTGGTGTTCCGATAACGAATCAGCCAGCGGCTGCAGTTGCGGATACTCCGCGGTCACGTCCCGGCCGTTGCGAGTCTGGAGCCACAATCGGCCGTGATCGATCTCCAACAGCATCCGATAGCCGTCGAACTTGCCCTCGAAGGCCCACTCGGCAGCCGTGAACTCCTCGATGCCCCCGGGAGTGGCCAGCATCGGCGCGAGGTCCCGCAGCTGCACGCGCGACTGGTCTTTCATTCGGTGGGCGAGCCACTGATCGGCATCGGTCTGGATCAATGCGTAACGCCCGCTGATCCGCCCGCCGTCAAGATCGACGATCACCTCGCCACCCTTGCCGCCCGCGCCCTGGGGGGGCAGGTGGAACTTTTCTGCCCGGTAGGTACCGGCGTCCCAAACGGTCACCGTACCGGCGCCGTACTCGCCTTTCGGAATGACACCCTCGAAGGTGGCGTATTCAAGCGGATGGTCCTCGGTGCGAACCGCAAGATGGTTCCCCGCTGGGGAGTCGGGCAGATTCTTCGGTACCGCCCACGACACCAGGGCACCGTCGTGCTCGAGTCGGAAGTCGTAGTGCAGGCGGCGAGCGTGGTGTTCCTGGATCACGAAGCGGTTGTTCTCCCCGGATGTCGACACCTCGGAAACCGCAGAGGCCGTGGGTACCGGTTCCGGCGTCTTGGACCCGTCCCGCTTATCCCGGTAGGTGCTCAGCCGGTCCGAAGGCGCCGGATCCGACACCCCGTCCAGACCTGCCAGCAGATCGCCGTGCTGCCGCATCCGGGCCAGCACCTCGTCGTAGCGCAACTGCCGCAGGTCGGGTTCGCCCATCTCATCCCAGGTTCGCGGCGCGGCGACGGTAGGGTCCCTGCGGCCGCGCAACGAGTACGGGGCGATGGTGGTTTTGGCCGCATTGTTCTGACTCCAGTCCAGGAATACCTTGCCGGCCCGGACACTCCTGGCCATGGTCGCGGTCACCAGCGACGGCATGCTCTCCTCAAGTTGCACAGCCACGCGCCTCGCCAGCGTGGCCGCCTCGCTACTGCTCAACGGATCGGTCAGCGGCGCGTACAGATGCATACCCTTGCTGCCACTGGTCAGCGGATAGACCGCCACATCGATATCGTCCATCAATTCACGCACCGCATGGGCCACCTCGGCCAGCTGACCCATGCCCACTCCATCCCCGGGGTCGAGGTCGAACACCAGCCGGGTGGCCGGCCCGGGTTTGCCGTCGGGACCGAAAGTCCATTGCGGCACATGCACTTCCAGCGCAGCCTGCTGCGCGATCCAGGCAAGCCCGACAGCGCTGTCGATGATCGGGTACACGGTGGCACCGGCCCGGTGCATGAGAACCCCACGGCTCAACCAGGACGGTGCCGACTTGGCAAGTCGTTTCTCGAAGAAGGAGGCCTCGTCAACACCGTTCGGCCAGCGTTTACGTGTAGCCGGCCGCCCGGCGATATGCGGCAGCATCACCGCCGCGATACTTGTGTAGTATCCGAACACCTGCGCCTTCGTGGTCCCGGTGGCCGGATAGAGCACTTTGTCCGGGTTGCTCAGCGTGACCCGCGGTCCGGTCGTCGCGCCCGGTGGCCATACCTCGATCACCACCCCAAGGTATTACCCGCTGCTACGGTGGACCAGTGATCAGGCGTTGCGCGGCGGGCTTATTCGCGGTTGCCCTGCTGACAGCGCCCACCGCCGGCGCCGATCCGGAGGATCTCGAGCCGTACTGCACCGGCGGCCAGGTGCCGACCACCGGAGAATGCATGCCACAACCCGGTGATGTCTACACCGATGATGCACCGGGCGGGAACCCGAATGTGCCCGTCGGTGTCGACCCCGAGTCCGTTCCGGCGGTGTGACCGAGCCACGCTGGGCATACTGAATCGCATGCGGTCCATCTGGAAAGGTTCGATCGCCTTCGGCCTGGTGAACGTCCCGGTGAAGGTCTACAGCGCCACCGAGGACCATGACCTGAAGTTCCATCAGGTCCATGCCAGGGACAACGGCCGGATCAGATATCGACGAGTGTGCGATGAGTGCGGTGAAATCGTCGAGTACCGCGACATTGCCAAGGCCTACGAGGCCGATGACGGCCAAATCGTGGTGATCACCGACGAGGATATCGCCGGCCTGCCCGAGGAACACAGCCGCGAGATCGAGGTTCTCGAGTTCGTCCCCGCCGGGGATATCGACCCCCTGCTCTACGACCGCAGCTACTACCTGGAACCCGACGGGAAGTCGCCGAAATCGTATGTGCTGCTTGCTCAAGCGCTCAGCGAGACCGACCGGGTTGCGATCGTCCACTTCGCGTTGCGAAATAAGACCAGGCTGGCCGCGCTGCGGGTCAGGACATTCTCCGGACACAACGTGATGGTGGTGCACACGATGCTGTGGCCCGACGAGATACGCGAACCGGACTTCCCGAGCCTTCAGACCGATGTCGAGATCCGGGGCCCTGAGCTCGCGATGGCCAATCAGGTGGTCGAGTCGATGGCCGACGATTTCCACCCGGAGCGCTATACCGACACCTATCAGCAACAACTAACCGAACTCGTCGAATCCAAACTCGCCGGCGGCGAGGCGTTCACGAACCCCGAATCAACGGCCCGACCAGAGGACACCGGCGACGTCTCCGATCTACTGGCCCGGCTGGAGGCCAGCGTGCGGCGCCGCCGCGAGCAGGCCGCCGGCACGGAACCGAAGGAGCCGAAACCGCCGGCCCGAACGCCAGCCGCCAAGAAAACCACCGCCGGGAAAGCCCCGGCCAAAAAGTAGAACGTGTTACAACTCTCTTGTTACGGTAGGTCGAACGAGGGAGCGTGGGTGATCCTGGACAGATTCCGTCTCGACGGACAAGTTGCCGTAGTAACCGGCGCCGGACGCGGACTCGGGGCGGCGATCGCCGTCGCATTCGCCGAAGCCGGCGCCGACGTCCTGATCTCCTCCCGCACCCGACCGGAGTTGGAGGGGGTGGCCGCTCAGGTCGAGGCGCTGGGTCGCCGCGCCCATATCGTCGTCGCCGATCTCGCCGATCCGGAGACCACCGCGGAACTGGCGGGCAAGGCCGTGGAGGCTTTCGGACGGCTCGACATCGTCGTCAACAACGTCGGCGGCAGCATGCCCAACACCCTGCTCACCACCAGCGTCAAGGATATGCGCGACGCGTTCAGCTTCAACGTGCTGACCGCCCACGCCCTGACCGTGGCCGCGGTTCCTCTGATGCTCGAACAATCCGGTGGCGGCAACATCATCAACATCAGTTCCACCATGGGACGACTGGCCGGGCGCGGGTTCGCCGCCTACAGCACCGCCAAGGCCGCCCTGGCCCATTACACCCGGCTCACCGCACTCGATCTCTGCCCGCGGATCCGGGTCAACGCCATCGCCCCCGGTTCGATCATGACCTCAGCTCTGGAGATCGTCGCCGCCAACGACGCCCTGCGCGAACCGATGGAACGGGCCACCCCGCTACGCCGCCTCGGCGATCCGCTCGACATCGCCGCAGCCGCGGTGTATCTCGCCTCGCCGGCGGGCAGTTTCCTCACCGGGAAAATGCTCGAGGTCGACGGCGGCCTGACCGTTCCGAATCTCGACCTGCCCATCCCCGACCTCTAGGAGGATTCCTATGCCCATCCGCGTCGCCCAGATCGGCACCGGTAACGTCGGCGCCCATGCGCTGCGTTCCCTGATCACCAACCCGGACTACGACCTCACCGCCGTGTGGGTCTCCTCGGAAGCCAAGGCCGGCAGGGACCCCGCCGAACTGGTCGGGCTCGACACCCGAACCGGTATCACCACCACCACCGATCTCGATGCGGTCCTGGCCACCGAACCGGACTGCGCAGTGTACAACGCGATGGCCGACAACCGACTGGTGGAGGCCCTCGAGGACTACCGGCGCATTCTGGCCGCCGGGGTGAACGTGGTGGGAAGCGGTCCGGTATTCCTGCAGTGGCCCTGGCAGGTAATTCCCGATGAGATGATCAGCCCCCTCGAAAACGCTGCGCGGGAGGGCAACTCGAGTATTTTCGTCAACGGTATCGACCCCGGATTCGCCAACGATCTACTCCCGCTGGCCCTGATGGGAACCTGTCAGAGCATCGAACAGGTGCGCTGTATGGAGATCGTCAACTACGCCACCTACGACAGCGCCACGGTGATGTTCGATGTCATGGGCTTCGGAAAGCCGATGGACGAGATTCCCATGCTTCTGCAGCCCGGAGTCCTGAGCATCGGATGGGGTTCGGTGGTGCGGCAGCTTGCGGCCGGGATGGGCGTCGAACTCGACGGACTCGAGGAGATGTACATCCGGGAGCCGGCACCGGAGGCCTTCGACATCTCCTGCGGTCATATCGAGAAGGGCACCGCGGCCGCGCTGCGTTTCGAGGTCATCGGCATGGTCGACGGCGCCCCCGCCGTGGTGCTCGAACACATCACGCGTCTGCGTGACGACCTGTGCCCGGAGTGGCCGCAACCGGCGCAGGAGGGCGGCAACTACCGCATCGAGATCACCGGTGAGCCCTGCTACGCGATGGACGTGTGCCTGTCCAGCCCGAACGGCGACCACAACCATGCGGGAGTGCTGGCCACCGCGACGCGTATCGTCAACGCCATTCCGGCCGTGGTCGCCGCCGAACCGGGCATCTGCACCACCCTGGACCTGCCGCTGGTCACCGGTAAAGGGTTGTACACCCCGCCCCGGTAGCCCGGGTACCGGTACCGAGGAGGACGTGATGGGAACGTTACGAAGACTCCTCCGATCTGTCGCGACACCGATCGGCCCGGTCGCCGTCACCGCATTGGCACTGTTCACGGTGGCTCCTGCCGCCGCGGCGCCGCCGGAGTGCACCGATATCGGCATCAGCACCCGCGTCTGTACCCGCGGTCCGGGTCACACCGCGATCACCACGACGCCCGACCCCGCGTTGACGAATCCCGGGCCCGGCTGGGGATTCGGGACCCTGGGCATCCCGGCCATCGGACTCGGGGGTGGCGGCGTCTGGGTCGGCTTTTGACCCCGGACCGCAACCCGGTCGCGGCGAAACGGGGATGGACGCTGCTCGGCCCGGCTTTCGTAGCCGCCATCGCCTATGTCGATCCGGGGAATATCGCCGCCAATGTCAGCGCCGGCGCCGAGTTCGGTTTCCTGCTCGTCTGGGTCATCGTGGTCGCCAATGTGATGGCCGCACTGGTGCAGTACCTGAGCGCGAAACTCGGTCTGGTGACCGGGCGCACGCTCCCCGAAGCGGTGCGCGACCGGACCAGCACCCCGAGCCGGATCGCCTACTGGGTCCAGGCCGAACTGGTGGCCATCGCCACCGACGTCGCAGAGATCATCGGCGGCGCGATCGCCCTCTACCTGCTGTTCGACCTACCTCTGATGGTCGGCGGCGTGATCACCGGTCTGGTCTCGCTGGGGTTGCTGTCAATCGGCGATCGGCGCGGACAGCGGATGTTCGAACGGGTCATCATCGGCCTACTGCTGGTCATCACCATCGGCTTCCTGGCCAGCCTGGTGGTCAACCCGCCCCCCGCCGCCGCGGTGGCCGCCGGACTGGTACCACGGTTCGACGGGGTGCAGAGCGTACTGCTGGCCACCGCCATGTTGGGGGCGACGGTAATGCCGCACGCGGTGTACCTGCACTCCGGACTGGCCCGCGACCGGCACGGCCATCCCGACCCCGGTCCGGTCCGGGCCAGGCTGCTGCGGGCCACACGCTGGGATGTCGGCATCGCGATGCTGGTGGCCGGCAGCGTGAACCTGGCA
The DNA here is from genome assembly GCA_964555915.1 of uncultured Mycobacterium sp. Classification (GTDB taxonomy): domain Bacteria; phylum Actinomycetota; class Actinomycetes; order Mycobacteriales; family Mycobacteriaceae; genus Mycobacterium. Next base: position 34,294 of record CAZKUK010000017.1, on the reverse strand, counting down.
CTGCTGCTGGTGGCGGCAACCAACCTCCGTGGTCGCGAAGGCACCGACACCATCGAGGGCGCGCACGCCGCAGTCGGAGAAGCCCTCGGCCCCGGGGTTGCGCTGTTCTTCGCGATCGGTCTGCTGGCCTCCGGCCTGGCCTCGACATCGGTGGGCGCCTACGCGGGCGCGATGATCATGCAGGGTCTGCTCCGACGGCGCTTCTCGCTGCTGGTGCGCCGCCTGTTCACCCTTGTTCCCGCCCTGCTGGTCCTGGCCAGCGGCGTCGAACCCACCCGCGCGCTGGTGTTGTCGCAGGTCGTGTTGTCCTTCGGCATCCCGTTCGCACTGGTGCCGTTGATCAGGGCCACCAGCGACTGCACCCTGATGGGGGCCGACGTCAACGGCCGCCTGATCTCCGCGCTGGGCTGGTTGGTCGCCGGACTCATCACCTTGCTCAACGTGGCGCTGATCTACCTGACGGTGGCCGGCTGAAACACCGGGATCGCTGAAATACGGAGACCTCGGTCACAGTCCCATCCGGATGTGCCGTCGCTACGAATTGCCGGTGTGGACACCCCCGCCCTCTACCCCACCCGAGTGACTCATCTGCATCGATCACCCACGCGTCATTACGGTGAACACCGCAGCTACAGCTGGTACGTCGACATCGACGAACTGCCCCGTTTGCCGTGGTGGATTAGACCGTTCGCCCGATTCGAAGCCGAAGACCACTTCGACGGGTCTCCCCAGGACACACTGCGCCAGCGGGTCGACGCCGTACTGGCCCGCCAAGGTGTGTTCATCCCGGGCGGCCGGATCACGGCGCTGCTTCTTCCCCGGGTGCTGGGCCGGTCGTTCAACCCGCTGAGTTTGTTCTGGTGCCACGACGCCGGCGGTGAAATACGGTGCGTCGTCGCCGAAGTTCACGACGCCCGCGGCCGGCGCACATCCTTCGTGTTGCCGCCGGCCGAAGACGCTCCGGCTGCGGTCTCCGCGGAGCTGCGCGGCGCCCCGTTCGCCGACGAGGACGGTTACTTCCTGGTGCGGGTTCCGCGGCCGGCGGACACGGTGGACCTGACCGTTTCGCTGCACCGGGACAACCACGCGGCGCTGGTGGCCACCTGGCGCGGGGCGCGCCGGCACGTCACCGTGGGTCAGATTCTGCTGCTCCAGCTGACCCGACCGTTGGCCCCTCAGGTGGCACGGCTCAGCCTGCGCTTCCAAGCTGTCATGCTGCGGATGCGCGGGATCCCGGTAACCCCGGCCACTCCGCGCCAGCCGCGCCGCGCGACGCCCGCACCGGGGCCGGTATGGGGCGCCAAGAAACGCTCCTGGGCACCATCGTGACCCAACTGCTTGATCGTCCCGCTACGCTTCGGATCGATGGAACCGAAAACCACGGGTACACGCCGGTGACGACCCTAGATTTAGATGGTCTCCTGCGCCGAGTTTCCCACCACGACGCCGAGGCGTTCGCCGCGCTGTATGACGCCACCAAGGCCAGGGTGTACGGCATGGTCAGCCGGGTTTTGCGCGACCGGGGCTACAGCGAGGAGACCACCCAGGAGGTCTACCTTCAAGTGTGGCGGACAGCGGAGAGTTACGACCCGGCCTCGGGTAGCGCGTTGGCCTGGCTGCTCACCCTCGCCCACCGCCGCGCGGTGGACCGGGTGCGCTCCGAACAAGCTGCCTCCCAGCGCCAATCACGCTACGGCGCGTCGACGGTCGAACGCGAGACCGACCAGGTGGTCGATGCGGTGATATCCGGCGAGGAGCGGCAGCGTGTCACCGCGTGTCTGGACGGTCTGACCGCAGCGCAGCGCGAATGTGTTGAACTCGCGTACTACCAGGGGCTGACCTACGTTCAGGTCTCTGAGCGGCTCACAGCGAACCTTGCGACGGTCAAATCGCGGATGCGTGATGCGCTCCGCGGCCTGCGTAACTGCCTGGGTGTGGGGTGAGGCGGCAATGACCCAGACCTATGGCGATTATCCCGATGGCGACCTGCTCGACCTGGCGGTTCCCTATGCGCTGCACGCGGTGTCCGATGTTGAGCGTGACGAGATCGAGAGCCGACTGGCCGCTGCCGGGCTGACCGTCGCCGATGCCTTCTACGACGAAGTCCGGGCCGTCCGCGAAACCATGGCGGTGGTGTCGGCGGTAAGCGAGGAGGAACCGCCCGCTGAACTGCGGGGCCGGCTGCTGGCGACGGTCGCCCGGGAGAGCGCAGCAGCCAACAGCGCCACGGACAACGTTCGCACCCTTCCCACGGGGCGGTCCGGCCGGCAATGGCGGACGGTGCTGTTGTCGGCGGCGGCAGCCCTGGTGGTGGGTTTGGCCGCCGTCGGAATCGGGCTGTCACTTCGGCCGCCCGCTGAGCAACAAACGACAGCTCAGGAGGTGTTCTCGGCACCCGATGTGCACACGGTGAACGGTGCCATCCCGGCCGGGGGCACCGCGACCGTGGTGTTCTCCCGGGACCGTAATGCCGGTGTGCTGGTGATGAACGATGTGCCGCCTCCCTCCCCCGGCACCGTGTACCAGATGTGGCTGGTCAGCTCATCCGGTTCGACGTCCGCCGGAACCATGGACGCCGAGGCGGTCGCCCCCTCGACCACGGCGGTGCTGGACAACCTCGGCGATTCGACGAAACTGTCCTTCACCGTGGAGCCTGGCACCGGGTCCACCCAACCCACCGGAGCGGTGATCGCCGAACTGCCGCTCGTCTGATATCTCCGTCGCGGGACCCGCGCCCGAACGATAGTTCTGTGGCGGCGGGTTTATGACGGCTATGACACTGTGGGCGTATGACCTCTGACGGCAGCAACCGCGTATCCCTCCCGATCCCCGACCGCCCCGCCACGGTCGGATACAAATACGATGCCACCGATCCGGGGCGGAGTTTCCCTCCGATTACACCGGTTCGGCCGCCATCGGGCGCGCCGAACGTGATCATCGCCCTGATCGACGACGTCGGCTTCGGCGCCTCGACGGCCTTCGGCGGGCCATGCGAAACGCCGACCGCCGAGCGGTTGGCCGGTGGAGGACTGCGGTACAACAGATTTCACACGACGGCCCTGTGTTCTCCGACCCGACAGGCGATGCTCACCGGAAGAAATCACCATTCGGTTGGGATGGGCGCAATCGCCGAACTCGCGACTTCGGCACCCGGCTACAACTCGATCCGGCCGAACAGTGCGGCTCCGCTGCCCGAAATCCTGAAGCTCAACGGATACTCCACCGCTCAATTCGGCAAGTGTCATGAAGTCCCGGTGTGGGAGACCAGCCCGATGGGTCCGTTCCGGCAGTGGCCGACCGGCAGCGGGTTCGAGCACTTCTACGGCTTCATCGGCGGGGAGACCAACCAGTACTACCCGGCGATCTACAACGACACCGTTCCGGTCGAGCCGGATCGCACCCCCGAGGAGGGCTACCACTTCACCGAGGATATGACGGACCATGCGATCGAATGGGTTCGTCAGCAGAAGGCCCTCATGCCGGATAAGCCGTTTTTCGTCTACTGGGCTCCCGGTGCCACGCATGCGCCGCATCACGTTCCCGACGAGTGGTCGGCCAAGTACCGGGGCCGATTCGATGACGGTTGGGATGCTCAGCGCGAGCGAACTTTCGCACGGCAGAAGCAGCTCGGAATCATCCCCGAGGACGCCGAGCTGACTGCCCGCCCCGAGGAGATTCCGGCCTGGGACGCCATGCCCGACGATCTCAAACCGGTGTTGTCACGTCAGATGGAGGTCTACGCCGGGTTCCTCGATCACACCGATCATCACCTCGGTCGACTGGTCGACGCCGTCGATGATCTCGGTGTGCTGGACAACACGCTCATCTACTACATCATCGGGGACAACGGAGCCTCCGCCGAAGGTACACCGACCGGGACCTTCAATGAACTGCTCACCCTCAACGGCGTAACCGACGTCGAGACAACCGAATTCATGGCGGCGCGGATCGACGATTTCGGAACACCCGCGGCGTTCAATCACTACGCCGTGGGCTGGGCGCACGCGATGGACACCCCCTATCAGTGGACCAAGCAGATCGCCTCGCACTGGGGTGGCACCCGAAACGGCACAATCGTGCACTGGCCGGCCGGTATCGCCGCCCAGGGCGAGATACGAAAGCACTTCCACCATGTGATCGACATCGCCACGACCGTGCTCGATGCTGCCGATATCCCGGAGCCACATCAGGTCAACGGTGTCACTCAGCAGCCGATGCATGGTGTGAGCATGCGTTACTCCTTCGATGACGGCGGTGCCGCCGAAGGCCGGGAAACGCAGTATTTCGAGATGTTCGTCAATCGCGGGATCTACCACCAGGGCTGGACTGCGGTGACCCGGCACAGTATTCCGTGGGTTCTCGGGGAGGCGCCGGCGATCGCCGATGACGTGTGGGAACTCTACGGCCCCGACGACTGGACGCAGGCCCGCGATCTGGCGGCCGAGCATCCGGACAAGCTGGCCGAGTTACAACGACTGTTCATGATCGAGGGGGCACGGTACAACGTCTTCCCGCTCGATGACCGGCGTGTGGAGCGCTTCAACAGTGACCTGGCCGGCCGGCCCGTGCTGGTCCAGGGCCACTCCCAGTTGATGTTCCGCGGTATGAAGCGGTTATCCGAGGGCAGCGTCATCAACGTCAAGAACAAGTCGCACGCCGTAACGGCCCAGATCGTCGTGCCCCCGGAAGGTGGATCGGGCACCCTGATAGCTCAGGGCGGCCAGTACGGCGGCTGGTCGTTGTACCTGCACCAATCCAAGCTGGCTTACTGCTACAACACCTTCGGCCTGGAGCAGTACAAGACCTACTCCGAGGGGCCGGTCGGGCCCGGCGAGCACCAGGTTCGGATGGAGTTCAGCTATGACGGCGGCGGCCTGGGCAAGGGCGGCAACGTCACCCTCTTCATCGACGGGGAGCCGGTGGGTACCGGCCGGGTGGAGGCTACGGTGCCCATGGTCTTCTCCGCCGACGAGACCACCGACCTCGGCGAGGACACCGGCACCTCGGTCAGCGACGACTATGCACCCGGTGCCAGCTCGTTCAACGGTCAGGTGCAGTGGGTGCAGATCGACATCGCGGACGCCGCGCAGAATGCCGACCACCTCATCAGCCCCGACGAGCGTCTCCGGATCGTGATGGCGCGTCAGTGACGGTCTCAGCGGCTCGGTCAGACCGAACCGCCGGTATGCGCCCGAGCCATCGGCACGCCCGCGGGCGGCACCCGCAAACGCGGTAAGCTCCCACCCGGTCCGCCCCCGTAGCTCAGGGGATAGAGCACGGCTCTCCTAAAGCCGGTGTCGCATGTTCGAATCATGCCGGGGGCACGTCAGCGGCGGTCGTGGGTTGCCGCGCGCGATCGTCTGCGCACTGATCCGGATGACTTTCGGCGTAGCGTGATTGTTGTGGGTCCGGCATGGTCAGCCGATGGGAGGGGAACATGATCACCATCGACTCGGCTCCGAAGACTGTCCTGGCATTGCGACTGTCCGGCGTCGTCGACGAGAGCGATATCACACTGATCGACCCGAAGGAGAAGGCCGATGCCATGTCCTTTGCCGCTGCCTCCATTGCGGCCGAAGCGACCACCGGGCCCGCCCATGGTGTGAAGATCATCGGAACCGGGAACCCCGATCTGGTGGCCTTCGAGATGACCGGGGTGCTCACCGCCGATGATGTCGGACAGATGACCGGACCGCTGCGGGCCTGGCTGAAGTCCGGGCAATGATGACCGCAATCACCCGCAGTGCCGGAAACGTCAACCCCAGGAGCCACCGATAAACATGAGTCCGGACACCTTGCAGGGCGATCCGATCATTCTGGACAGCCCGGAATTCCTGGCCGACCCTTTCCCGTTCTACGACCGGCTGCGCCGGGAGGCCCCGGTCTACCGAACCAGCCTGAGCTATCTCGGGGACACCGACATTTACGTATTGTCCCGCTACGCGGACTGCGTCGAGTTGACCACCGACCCGCGCTTCCGGCGCATCGTCGAAGGCGCACCGCCGCTGCCCATTCCGGACTCTCTCAAGCTGATCAGCACCGATACCATGATCTTCAAAGACGATCCCGAACACCTGCGGTTGCGCAAGCTGGTCAGCAAGGCCTTCACCCCCAAAGCGGTGGCCCGCCTGGCCGACCGGGCGGAGGAGGTCACCAACGAATTGCTCGACGGCTTCACCCGCGGCCAGACCATCGACCTCGTCACCGACTACGCACTACCGATCCCGGTCACCGTGATCAGCGAGATGGTGGGGGTACCCGATGGCGAGCGGACACAGTTCCATGATGCGATGAACCTCGTCATCGACGGGGTCGTCAAGTACGGGATAGAACAGGCCGCCGCCGAGATGACAGGCGTGATCGACTACGTCCGGCGGCTGATCGAACGCCGCCGCGACGACCCTGCCGAGGACATCCTGACCGGCCTGCTCCACCCTGCCGACGACGGTGACCGGCTCAGTGACGACGAAATCCTCGCGATGGTATTCCTGCTGGTGTCCGCCGGCTATGAGACCACCTACACCGTGATCGCCAACGGTGTCGCGGCCCTGCTCACCCATCCCGATCAGCTGGCCAGGCTCAAGGCCCAGCCGGACCTGATCGCCCCCGCGGTTGAGGAGATCCTCCGCTACACCGGGACCATCGGCGGAACCAAACCCAACTTCGCCAGCGAGGATGTAGAACTGCGGGGGGTGCCGATTCCACGCGGAGCCATCGTCATCCCGCTGCTCGCCTCGGCCAACCGCGACCCGGAAGCCTTCGAGAACCCCGATACGTTCGACATCACCCGCTCGCCGAACTTTCATCTGGCGTTCAGCAAGGGCCAGCATTTCTGCCTGGGGGCAAACCTGGCCCGGATGGAAATCCGGGTCGCCATCGCCAACCTGATCCGCCGGTTCCCCGATCTGAGACTGGCCGTCGACCCCGACGAATTGGAGTTCGTGCAGCTGCCGTTCTGGCGGCGCCTGAACGCCCTGCCGGTCACCCTCGACTGAAACCCGACGACCGTCAGGCCGTGGTCCCCGCCGTCTGATCGGCGAGCGGTTTCGGCCACGGTTGCGGAACCGGCCGGGGCCGGACGTTCTGCGGCCACCAGAACCACCGTCCGAGCAGGGCTGCGATGGCCGGGGTCATGAAGGCGCGGATCACCAGTGTGTCGAACAGCAGGCCCATCCCGATGGTGGTGCCGACCTGGGCGAGGACCTTCAAGTCACTTATCGCGAAGGACATCATGGTGAAGGCGAACACCAGACCCGCCGAGGTCACCACCGATCCGCTGCCACCCATCGCGCGGATGATGCCGGTGTTCAGACCGGCGTGGATCTCTTCCTTGAGCCGGGCCACCAGTAGCAGGTTGTAGTCGGCCCCGACGGCCAGCAGGATGATCACCGCCATCGCCAGCACCATCCAGTGCAACTCGATACCCAGAATGTGTTGCCAGATCAGCACTGAGAGCCCGAATGAGGCACCCAGTGACAGCAGCACCGTACCGACGATGACCGCAGAGGCGACCACGCTTCGGGTGATCATGAGCATGATGGCGAAAATCAATGCCAGCGCGGCGATCCCGGCGATCATCAGGTCATAGGCGTTCCCCTCGGAGAGATCCTTGAACATCGAGGCGGTCCCGCCGAGATAAATCGTCGACCCCTCCAACGGGGTGCCCTTGATCGCCTCCTTCGCGGCCATCTTGATGTCCTCGATGCGCGCAATACCGTCGGCGGACATCGGATCGCCCTCATGGGAGATGATGAACCGCACCGCATGCCCGTCGGGTGAGAGGAACTGTTCCATACCCCGCTGGAAATCCGGATTGTCGAACACCTCCGGGGGCAGATAGAACGAATCATCGTTCATCGAGGCGTCGAAGGCCTCGCCCATGGCGGCAGAGTCCTCCTGCATGGCCGCCATCTGTTCCTGCATGCCCTTCTGGGTGTAATACATGCCCAGTGTCATGGCCTTCATGCTCTTCATGGTCGCCACCATCTCGGGCATCATCGCCACCAACTGTGGCATCAGAGTGTCCAGTCGCTCCATCAGCGGTAGCAGTCTCTGAATGGCATCGGTCATGGTGTCGACGCCGTCGATGGTGTCGAAGATCGACCGCAGCGCGAAGCACACCGGGATATCGAAACAGTGTGGCTCCCAGTAGAAGTAGTTGCGGATCGGCCGGAAGAAGTCGTCGAAATTGGCGATGCTGTCCCGAAGGTCCTTGATATCGGCCACCATGCCCCGCATCTGAATGACCATGCCGTGGGTGACCTCCGCCATCTGCGCGGTGAGGTCGCCCATCCGCTCCATCTGGTCGATGGTGGTCTGCATCTCGTCGGCCTGTTCGAGCATCTTGGCCGTGAGACCTTCGTTGTACTTCTGGGTCAGCTTCTGGCTGGTGCCCTGCATGCTGATCATGAACGGGATCGAGGTGTGCTCGATCGGGGTGCCCTCCGGCCTGGTGATGGCCTGGGTCCGGGAAATGCCCTCCACCGCGAAAATGGCCTTCGCGATCTTGTTGATCACCAAGAAGTCCGCCGAGTTGCGCAGGTCGTGATCACTTTCGACCATCAGCATCTCCGGGTTCATCCGGGCCTGCGAGAAATGCCGGTCGGCGGCGGCGTACCCCTCGTTCGCCGGGGTGTTTGCCGGCAGATAGTTGCGGTCGTTGTAGTTCGTTTGGTACCCGGGCAGCGTCAACAGACCGACCAGGGCCAGTGCCACCGTGGCGACCAGGATCGGACCGGGCCACCGCACGACGGCCGCGCCGATCTTGCGCCAGCCGCGGACCCGCATTGCCCGTTTGGGCTCCAACAGGCCGAATCGGCTGGCCGAGACCACGATCGCACTGCCCAGAGTCAGCGAGGTGATCACCACCACGCTCATCCCGATCGCCAAGGGCACGCCGAGAGTCTGGAAGTACGGCAACCGGGTGAAGCTCAAGCAGAAGGTCGCCCCGGCGATCGTGAATCCTGACCCCAGGACGACATGGGCGGTGCCCTGGAACATCGTGTAGTACGCCGACTCCCGATCCTCACCGGCCGCGCGCGCTTCCTGATAGCGGCCGAGCAGGAAGATCGCGTAATCCGTCGCGGCGGCGATCGCCAGCATCACCAGTAGGCTGGTCGCGAAGGTCGAAAGCCCGATGATGTTGTGGTGGCCGAGAAAAGCGACGACACCGCGGGCGGCGGCCAATGACATCACCACCGAGGCCAGCACCAGCACCACCGTGATGATCGAGCGGTAGAACCACAGCAACATCGTGATGATGACCGCGAAGGTAACCATCTCGGTCACCCGCAGGCTCTTATCGCCGGTCGCCTGCTGATCGGCGACCATGGCGGCCGGTCCGGTGACGAAGACCTGCACACCCTCCGGAGGCTGCATGCTGGCGATGATGTCCTTGACCGCGGCCACCGACTCGTTGGCCAGCGACTCGCCCTGATTGCCGGCCAGTTTGATCTGGACGTAGGCGGCCTTGCCGTCACTGCTCTGAGCACCGGATGCGGTTAACGGATCGCCCCAGAAATCCTGGACCGAATCAACGTGTTTGGTGTCGGCCTTGAGTTTGGCCAGCATCTGGTCATAGAACTCGTGCGCGGCCTCGCCCAGCGGCTGCTGGCCCTCCAGCACGATCATCGCCGAACTGTCGGAGTTCCCCTCCTCGAACACCTCGCCGATCCGCTTGATCGCGATCATCGAGGGCGCGGCATCCGGGCTCATCGAGACCGCCTGCTCTTGCCCGACCACCTCCAGCTGCGGCACCGAGACGTTGAGGATGGCGATCAGGGCCAGCCAAGCCAGGATGATCGGCACCGCCAGGGTCCGGATCGTTTTGGCAACGAACGGCCGTTTCACCGGCCCGGGAGCGGGGGAACCGGCCGCGGGCGGGTTCGTCGTCGGGGCACTCATGCGGACTTCAGGAAACAGAAGGTCAGCGGTTCCACGCCGGTCGCGGTCCTCTCCTCCTTGATCACGTCATCGACGATGATGCGGCAGGTGATCGAGGTGCCATCGCCCTGGGCGATGATATTCGGAGCCGCCGAGGGCGCGGTGGTCTCCAGCGTCAACGACCACGGCAGCCCTGCCCCGTCGACGCGCTGCGGCTTCGCGTCGAGATCCAGGAAGTTGATATCGGCCGAGGTTCCGGACCCGAAAACCTCATACCGCACCACCTTCGGGTCGAACGGCTCGGGATCCTCGGCGAACACCTTCGGTGTCACCAGAACCCCCTCTGAACCGAAGAACCCACGAATCCGGTGGACCGTGAACCCGGCTATCACGGCGACGACCACCAGCAGCAGCGGAATCCACGCCCGCTTCAGAAGCCCGATCACGCGAACCTCCGGTCAGCGCATGCCGTCACTGGCCGCGCCCTTCCGGGTGGCTGCCGTACCGTTCCAGGGCGTCAGCCAGAATCGCCTCCATATACGCGGAGAGGTCATGCATTTCCTGAAGCCGGCGAGCCCGGGCCGGATCGGTGCCCCGGATGGCGCGCAAACCGGCGTCGGCCATCTCTCTCAGGTCGCCCATGGTGTGAATCCGCTGACGCTCACCGGCGGCGAAAGCGTTCGGCCGCAACCGGAAGTAGGTTCGGCGATCGCCGGCTACCGCGAGGCGCTCCACATACCCGAAATGAATCAGCATCCGCGCGTTGGTGCTGATCCCACCGCTGCTGGCCCCGAGCGCGGCTGCTAACTCCTCCGAGGACTGACGCTCGGGATCGCAGACGAGCAGCCAGCCCAGCAGCCGGCCGGCCAGCCTGGTCAGGCCATTGGATTCGAACCACCCGCCCACCTGCTCGACGAAGTCCATGACTTCACCCGGCACCGGCGCAAGGGGCGCGCGTTCGTTTACGCTCACAACTTTCACTCTAATCTGAACCCAGTGATTGTCGATTCGGGCACCTCCGGGTCGGGGGACCGAATCTCACGAGCAACATGTCGGGGCCTTCCCAGTCGGTGCCGGACATCCGGAGACCGACGCTACCGAGAGGCTACCTAGCCTGTCTAATTGATACCGCTGACAGAACCGTAACGAACCGTTCCCGCCCCTCCTAGACTTGGCCGGAGCCGCGCACGCCTGGCATGGGTGCCCGTTGATCACATGGAAGGGACCGGGATGATGTCGGTCACCGACCCGATCTGCCCAACCGGCACGGCCTTCGCGGCCGCGGTGGGGGCGGTCCGCCGGGGTGAGCGGACCCTCGATGCAGCTACCGATGACCTGATCGGTCGATTAACCGAGAACGAGATGCTGTGGCTGCTCGACGGCGACCTGACGGTGTCCCGAGGAATGGCCGAGATGGCCCAGCGGTATAACAAGGTGCCGTTCGAGGCTGGCCGCATCGACCGACTGGGCATCCCCGGTATCCGCTTCACCGACGGTCCGCGAGGTGTGACGATCGGCGCCTCGACCGCGTTTCCGGTGGCGATCGCCCGTGCCGCGACGTGGGACTGCGACCTTGAGCGCACCGTGGCCGATGCCATCGGGGCCGAGGCCCGCGCACGGGGCGCCAACCTGTGGGCCGGTATCTGTATCAACATCCCCTACTCCCCCGGCTGGGGCCGGAGCCAGGAGTCTTATGGAGACGACCCGGTGCTGCTCGGCGCAATGGGCGCCGCCGCGGTCGCAGGTGTCAACCCGTGGGTGATGTCGTGTGTGAAGCACTTCGCACTCAACTCGATGGAGGAGGCGAGATTCCGAGTCGACGTCAGAGTCGACGAGGACGTGCTGCGCGAGGTGTACCTGCCGCACTTTCGCACCGTGGTCGAGGCCGGGGTGGATTGCGTGATGAGCGCCTACAACTCGGTGAACGGAACCTGGGCCGGACAGCACCGGCATCTGCTCACGCGAATCCTGCGCGAAGACTGGGGATTCCGCGGATTCGTGATGACCGACTTCATCTGGGGACTTCGCGATCCGGTCGGATCGGTGGCTGCCGGCCAGGACCTGGAGATGCCGTTCCGGCAACAACGCGCGGCCACCCTGCACAAAGCCCTGGTGGACGGGCGCCTGCGCCGGTCCGATGTCCGACGCGCTGCCCAGCGGCATCTCAGCGCACAGATCCGCCTCGCCCTGCGGGCCCGCCCGGAGCCACCCGCCGACGTGGTCGCCGCCGCCGAGCACCGGCGACTGGCACGGGAAGTCGCGCACCGCGGCACCGTCCTGCTGCGTAACGATCTGATCGACGGGAGCCCGATGCTGCCATTGGAACCGGCGGCACTGTCGCGGGTTGCGCTGCTCGGCCCGCTGGCCGACCAGCGCAACCAGGGTGATGCGGGCTCGTCGCTGGTCAGCCCCCCATCGTCGGTCACCATCCTCGACGGCTTACGGGACCGGCTGGGGCCGAGGGTTTTTCATCTCGGCGGGACCGATCCCACAGCGGCTGCAACCGCGGCCGCCGATGCCGACGCGGCCGTGGTCGTGGTGGGTTTGACCGCGGCCGATGAGGGCGAATCGCTCATCGGGGTGGACACCGCTTCCACACAGCTACTCGGCGGCGTCGCACGGTTCCGGCCGTTGGCCGCAGCCCTGGTCAAGGTGGCAGCCCGGGTGACAAAACTCAAAAAGTTCGGTGGTGATCGCCGTGATCTTCGGCTGCATGCCGCGGATATCGCACTGATCGAGGCTGTGGCCGCGGCCAATGCCCGCACGGTGGTGATCGTGATCGGCGGCGGGACCGTCGTACTGGACCCGTGGGACCGGCAGGTCGGGGCGGTGTTGCTGGCCTGGTACCCGGGTATGGAAGGGGGGCATGCGATCGCCGATATTCTGCTCGGCGACGCCGAGCCCGCCGGCCGGCTCCCGATGGCGATCCCGCACCGGAAAAACGATCTACCGCAGGTGGATTGGGCGGCCGACACCGTCAACTACGGGCGGTGGTGGGGACAGCGCAAACTCGACCGGGACGGTGTGTCCGCCGCCTATCCGCTGGGATTCGGTCTGGGCTACACCACGTTCGCATTGGCGGACCTCGATATCGGGCGACTCGAAGGAGAACGGTTCAGCGCCGCGGTCACCGTCACCAACACCGGCACCCGCCCCGGCCACCATGTGGTCCAGATCTACGGTATACAACCCGCCGACACCGGACGGCCCGTCCACCATCTGCTCGGGTTCCAATCGGTGCATCTGCCGGCCGGGCACAGCGGCCGGGTTGTCGTCGACTGTTCGCTCCGGCCCGTCCAGCGTTGGGACGGTGAGCGGCTGTCGCTACCGGGCGGGCACCTGACCATCCGGGCCGCTTCGTACGCCGGCGATGTCGAGTCGACCGACGCGGCGCTGGCGCTACCGGAGTGAGCTGTGCACGCTCGGTCAGGCGCGGGCTTTGCGCGTATCGATGAACGATTTGACGGCCAGCGCGAGGAAGACCAGGCACAGCACCGCGAAACCGGCCTGCACCCAGACCGCGTTCGCCCGTTCGACGGGTTCGCCGGACAGCAACGCCGGGACCTTGCCCAGGCTGCGCGCTGTGCCGAGGAAACCCAGCAGGCCGATGACCGCCGCGATGTGACCACCGTGCTTGAGATTCTTCCGTGACACCGCGCCGGCCCCCGCCATCGCGACACCGAATACCGCTGGGATCAGGGCGGTGAGGGATTGCATCCCGGTGAGGAAATAAGCCCCCACCCCGAGCACAACGAAAACGGCCGCGAAGCTGAAGATCACACGTGGCATGTTCATCGTGCGAAATCCTAACCGTATCCGGTCCTGGCCCGGAGTCGGCGGGGACACCGTCGCCGGCGTCAGGCGGATTTCACCGGCTCAGCGGACCGTCAGCGGTGACCGATGCGCCGATCACCTTCTTGAACCCGTAACGCAGGCTCTCGATCAGCTCCTCGCGGTCGCCGACCGCCGCATCGTCGCTGCTGACTCCCAGACTCGCGGTATCGGTGTAGGTCAGCATCGTGACGTTGATCGCCGCGCCGACCGTGCCGACCAGCGGATACATTCGTTCCACTCTCGCCCCGGCCAACCACACCGGCACTGGCAGACCGGGGACGTTGGATGCGGTCAGATCGGAGGTCTGCGCGGCCGCCGACACCAACTCGGGGGGCAGGAAGCGGCTGAGTTCGGCGAGGTAGTCAGCCAGTTTCAACGCCGGTTCGGCACGCCAGGCCCGCACGGTGCTGGCCGCCACCTCGAGAACATCGTCGATGGCGTTACTCACCGGAATCTCGAAACGGGCGATGGTCACCGCATTGCTCTCATCGGCGGAGGTGCGCAGCGAGATCGGCATGTTCATCCGCAACTCGTCGACAGGGTGCCCCATCCGCTCGTGGTAACGGCACATGCCGACACTGATCGCCGCCAGGAAGAGGTCGTTGACGGTGCGGTTACGTTTCTTCGCGGCGTCGCGAAACGCGCCGAAGTCCATATCGATGGTGTTGAAGTGGTAGTTGATACTCCGGCCCGTCAGGATCGGCGAAAGTGGTTCGACCGAGACCTTGGTGAACCTCGCGACTGACTCGGCCGTGCCCATCACCTTTCCGAGCAGCGTCCGGGGGTGGCGGATGGCCTGCAGTGCCAGCGGGCCGATGCCCCTGATCGCCTCCTCGGCGGTCTTGGCCGCCCACCCGACGTTATTGCGAATCACCGCCTGCACAAAGCCCTTGGTGTCCAGCACCACCGGTTCAGGGGCCGGCGGCATCGGCCCCAGGTCCGCTCCCTCTGGAGTGAAGTCGAATAACGCCAGACCGAGTTGGACCGCACCCTGCCCGTCGGCAATGGCGTGGTGCAGCTTTTGCACCAGCACCGACTTACCGTCCGGCAGTCCCTCGAGCAGGGTCACCCGCCACAGCGGCCGGTCCTTGTCGAAATCGGCCATGCTCTGCCGGCGCGCTTCCTCGAGCACGTCCTCCCATGTCGACGACTCAGGCATCCGGAACCGTCGCATGTGGAAAGACAGGTCGAAGTTGGGATCGACCACAACCCGCGGGGTCTCCAGACCAGTCGGGCCCTCCACCACGACCGACCGCAGCACCGGGGCCAGGCGGGTGGCCCGTTCGTAGCGCTCGCACATCGTCGCCCAGTCCGGATCCGACTCCAGTACCAGCATGCCCAGGATGGTGGAACGCATCACCGGGTCGTCAGTGGCCATCCTCCAGGTCGCGAAATCCCAACCACCCATCCGCTTGGCCTGAGTGACGGTCTCACCGCCGCGCAACGTCTTCGCGGGTGGCCTCTTCGCAGCAGGTGACCTGGCCGGTTTCGTCGCGTCCGCCTTACCGGCGGGAGCTTTTTTGGCCGGCGCTTTTCTGACAGGCACTTTTTTGGCAGGCGCTTTTTTGACGGACGCTTTCGGGGCCGACGCTTTAGGGGCCGCCGCTTTCGGGGCCCGAGCCTTCCTGGCGGGAGCCTTTTTGACCGGCTCTCGAGCCGCCTTCTTCTTCGGCGCCGTGTCCTCCGGGCTTTCCGCCATGGCGTCCTCCTTGGTTCGCAGTCGGTAAACGCTAACTCCGGTCAAACGTTGCAACGGGCGCAAACGGGATATTCCGTCACTCTCTTAGTTGTAGTAACTTCGGGACGGTGCTGGACGACGTCTGGATTCTCGGGGGCTACCAAAGTGATTTCGCGCGCAACCTCAACCGCGAGAGCCGTGATTTCGCCGACCTGACCCGCGAGGTGGTCGATCAGACCCTAGCCACGTCGATGATCGACGCCGCCGATATCGAAGTCGTGCACGTGGCCAATGCCTTCGGGGAGATGTTCGCCGCGCAGGGCCACCTCGGGGCGATGCCGGCCACCGTGCACGAGGGATTGTGGGATACCCCGGCAACCCGGCACGAGGCGGCCTGCGCATCGGGCAGTGTGGCGGCACTGGCCGCGATGGCCGATCTGCGCGCCGGCAACTACCGAACCGCGCTCGTCGTGGGCCTGGAACTGGAGAAGACCGTCGCCGGCGACACCGCGGCTCAGTACCTCGGTGCGGCGGCGTGGACCGGGCACGAGGGTCACGATGCCAGATATCTGTGGCCATCGATGTTCGACCGGGTCGCCGATGAGTACGACCGCCGCTACGGTATCGACGACGCGCACCTGCACGCCATCGCCGAGGTGAACCTGGCCAACGCCAAGCGCAACCCCAACGCCCAAACCCGGGACTGGCAGGTACCCGACCTCGCCGTTGACGGTGACGACGACGCGGTGAATCCACCCGTCGAGGGCCGAATCCGTCGTTATGACTGCAGTCAGATGACCGACGGCGGGGCGGGGGTGGTTTTGGTCAGCGACGAGTTCCTACGCGCACACCCAGGGGTGCGCCCGATCGGCCGTATCGAGGGATGGGGCCATCGGACCGTTGGTCTGGGTCTGCAACAGAAACTCGACCGCGCCGCCGGTAACCCCTACGTTCTGCCGCACGTGCGGGCCGCCGTCCACGACGCGTTCGACCGCGCCCGCGCCGATCTCGGCGATATCGACGGCTTCGAGGTGCACGACTGCTTCACCCCCAGCGAATATCTCGCCATCGACCACATCGGACTGACCGGACCGGGTGAGTCGTGGAAGGCGGTGGAGTCCGGCGACATCACGATCGGCGGGCGGCTGCCAATCAACCCCAGCGGTGGCCTGATCGGCGGCGGCCACCCGGTTGGAGCCTCCGGAATCCGGATGATGCTCGATGCCGCCAAGCAGGTCAGCGGACTCGCCGGTGACTACCAGGTGGAAGCGGCTCGGCGCTTCGGCACCCTCAACATCGGTGGCAGTACCGCCACCACAGTCAGTTTCGTCATCGGACCCGCGACGCAGATCGCCGAATAGGAGCCCGCAGTGGACGTCGAGATCGTTGGCAAGTTCCTATCGACCCTGCCCGAGGACGATGACCACCCGTACCGGACCGGTCCGTGGCGACCGCAAACCACCGAGTGGCAAGCCGACGACCTCATCGCGACAAGCGGCGAGATTCCCGCCGATCTCGACGGAATCTATCTGCGTAACACCGAGAACCCGCTGCACCCGGCGCTGAAGTCCTATCATCCGTTCGATGGGGACAGCATGCTCCATATCGTCGGCTTCCGAGACGGGAAAGCGTTCTACCGCAACCGGTTCGTCCGAACAGACGCTTTCGAGGCCGAACAGGAGGCGGGCGGACCACTGTGGCCCGGCCTGGCCGAACCGCTGTCGGTGGCCCGGACCGATCACGGCTGGGGGGCTCGGACGATGCTCAAGGACGCCTCGAGCACCGATGTCGTCGTGCATCGTGGCACTGCGCTGACAAGTTTTTACCAGTGCGGTGACCTCTATCGGGTCAACCCGCTCACCGGGGAGACTCAGGGTAAGGACACCTGGAACGGGGCTTTCCCATTCGACTGGGGCGTGTCCGCGCACCCCAAGATCGACGACCGCACCGATGAGATGCTGTTCTTCAACTACAGCAAGCAGGCGCCGTATCTGCACTACGGAATCGTCGATGCGAACAACGATCTGGCGCACTATGTCGATGTGCCACTGCCCGGGCCACGGTTGCCGCACGATATGGCATTCACCAGAAACCATGTCATTCTCAACGACTTTCCCCTGTTCTGGGATCCCACCCTGCTCGAACGCGATCTGCACGTCCCACGTTTCCACCGGGATATGCCGTCCAGGTTCGCAGTCCTGCCCCGCCGGGGCGACCCCGGGGAGATCCGGTGGTTCGAAGCCGACCCGACGTTCGTCCTGCACTTCACCAACGCCTACGAGGACGGGGATGACATCGTGCTCGACGGCTTTTATCAGGGCGACCCGGAACCGGCCGACAGCGGCACCGGCACGAAGTGGGAGCGGACATTCCGGTTCCTCGCACTGGACCGCATGCAGACCCGACTGCACCGCTGGCGGCTGAACCTGCGCACCGGTTCGGCGACCGAGGAATCGCTGAGCGACACCATTTCCGAGTTCGGCATGATCAACGCCGGCCGCGGCGGTGAGCCCTATCGCTATGTCTATGCCGCCACCGCCAAGCCGGGCTGGTTCCTGTTCGACGGACTTGTCCGCCACGATGTGGTGACCGGGGCCGAACATCGGATCAGCTTCGGCGAGGGGGTGTACGGCAGCGAGACGTCCATGGCACCGCGCCTCGGCAGTAGCGCCGAAGATGACGGATACCTGGTGACGCTGACCACCGATATGAACGCCGACGCATCGTTTTGTCTGGTTTTCGACGCGGCCCGCATCGAGGACGGACCGGTCTGCACACTGCAACTGCCGGAGCGCATTTCCAGCGGCACACATTCGACCTGGGTCGCTGGTTCGGCATTGCGGCGATGGCGCGACACCGACTCCGCCGCCGCTGCCGTCGGACTCTAGTGACCTGTTCCGAACCCACCGAACTCCTTCCCGGCGGCCCGAACGCCATCGGCCGGATGCTGGGACTGCTCGGCGACGAATGGAATCTGCTGATCATCCAGCAGGCACTGATGGGCGCCACCCGTTACGGTCATTTCATCGACCGGCTACCGATTTCGAACTCGGTCCTGACCACGAGACTACGGATGCTGGCCGGCGAGGGGGTGCTGTCGCGGTGCGGCAGCGAATACCTGACCACCGTGCGCAGCCGGTCACTGTGGCCGGTACTGGTGTCGATCTGGGACTGGGAACGCTCCTGGGTGGCCGAACATCGACAGCGTCTTCCGGCGATGCGCCACCAAACCTGCGGGAAGCTGTTCGCACCGCAACTGTGCTGCGCGGCCTGTGGTGCGGCGATGAACCGGGAGGATGTCGACCTCGATCCAGGGCCCAGTGGCCAGTGGTCGCGGTTCGCACCCGCCACCGCAACCCGTCGCCGCTCCGAGCCCGCGGCGACCACCCGGCAGGCCGGGCTGTTCCCCGAGTCGATGACGGTTCTCGGAAACCGCTGGGCGGCGGCGATTCTGTTCGCGGCTTTTCTCCGGACGAGGCGGTTCACCGACTTCCAGAACCAGCTCCGAGCGCCGCCGAGTGTGCTCACCGAGCGGTTGCAGAAGTTCTGCGCCATCGGTGTATTCAGTACGGCGCCCGTCCGGAACGGCGGATCGGAGCGGGCCGCCTATCTGTTGACCGATAAGGGCCGCGCGTTCGGCAGCGTCCTGATAACCGCGCTGCAGTGGGCGCAGCGCTGGTTCGTCGCACCGGAGGGCCCGGCCATTGTGCTGCACCACCGGACCTGCGGTACTGCGCTGACCGCCGAACTGGGCTGCGACCGGTGCCGTGGGCGGCTGAGCGGGGCGGACGTCAGCCTGGCGGCAGCAGCTGGAACCCCCGCAGGATTTCTTCCGAGTCCTTGATATAGGTCTGGTCATCAGGCTTGACCGTCTGGACCGTCAGGGTGGCCACCCAGTTCGCGTCGCCGGACCGGTAGACGGTGCCCAGTGACGTCGCACTCCGCGGCGGAATGGTGGGCAACTCCGGTGTTTTCTTGCCCCGCACCCTCGGTGGAAGCTTCTTCCCCAGGTTGACCTCGGGCGCAGTGTAGGTGGTCGACAGCGCGGGCGCGCCACAGATATCGGCCGGCGCGGAGGACAGATCGGTGAGACTGAGTTTCTTCGTGAGTTGTTCGTTCTGCGCCTTGAGGATCTGCTCAGGCTTGCCCAGGTCGATACCGACCTTCTGCAGGGTCACCACCGCATTCGGGGTGAAGCCGTCAGCGGCAAGCCCTGGATTGCGGATGGCGAACCGGATCTGCTCGGAGTCCATCTTGGCGCTGCGTTCCCAACCCTGCGGCACCGGAATGCGCATCTTGGGCTCCTGGTCGGTGCGGGTGGGAATATCGGTCAGCGGAGCCGAGACCGACTGGCACTGATCCGCATTCGGCTCATTTCCCGAACAGCCCGCCGTCATCAGGGCCAGCGCTACCGCCAACCCGGCTGCCGCCACCATCCGGGTTGAACCGATTCGGTTGCGCATCTGGTTCCCTTCGCGTGCCCTACCCGTCCACAAGCAGGCCATAGCCTACCGGCGCGCCAGTCGGCGGGGCGCGGTCCCGCCCTGGCTCAGTCGTGCAGCAGTACGGTCGCCAACGCCCACACCGCGCAGGCCAGCACACCGAACGCGCACACCGCACCGATGTAGAGCCCGTATCCCGCAGCTACCGGCGGTGTGACATTGGTGTGGACATACCACCACGTCAGGACCGCGACCAGTACCGAGATCACCACCGCCGCCGAAGCCACCAACCGGGTTGAGAGCCCGCGGGCCGCCATCGCCCCGAGGACGATCAGCACCGAGGACAGCAAGACGATCAACTGGCCGGCACCGAAGCGGGGCGGGACGGCAATACTGCCCACAGTCCCGCCGATGGCACTGGCCCGCCCGCCTCCGTGCGCAGAAGTGGTCAGCCAGGGCAGCCAGGTACTGATCGTCAGCCCGGCCGCGAACAACGCGACAAGCCACCCGGGACGCAGGCCAGCCATCAACCGACCATAGCCGCTACGGTCGGGGACATGACGAGGCGTCCACTGCGGGCTCGGCGACCGCGGTCCGGGCTTGCCCTCCGCCTGACACCCGACGCGGCCACCGGCACCCGGGTCGTCGATGAGTGTGCCGAGTCATCGATGAGAAGGAAGTAGCGTTTGCCCATACATGGTCACATCATCGTGTGCGGTGACGATGCGCTTGCGATGCGGATAATCGAGGAGTTGGGCGACACCGAGTTGTCGGTGTCGCACCTGAAGTCACCCGCCGATTTGGAAGCGGCCGGGGTGTCCCACGCCCGTGCGGTGATCGCGGCCGCGGCCGATGACGCCATCAACCTCGAGGTTGCCCTGTTGGCCCGGCAATCCAATCCTGATGTCAGAGTGGTGGCACGGCTGTCCAACACCGTTCTGCACCAGGCCATGAACGATCGCATCGGACCCGGCGTGGTGCTGGACGTCGCCGAACTCGCGGCACCGTCGGTGGTGGAGGCACTGCTAGGGCGGACCGCGCACACCATTACGGCCGGCGGGGTGGAGTTCGTCGTCTCCAGCGACACCGCGCCGCGCGACGGAACCCTGCGGGACGTGTACGGCCCGCTGGCCCCGGTCGCCGTCGTCCGCGGCGACAACGCCCCCGACCCGGGCGAGATCATCTCCTGCCCCCGACTGGACGAACGGGTCTACCGGGGCGACCGGACGACGATGATGGGCCACGCCGCCGAACTCAGCGCGCGCGGCGTGCGGGTAGGCGCTCAGGCCGACGGCATCATGGCGCACCGATCGCCACCGGTTCGGGCCTTCGACAGCGTCCGGGCGTTCCAGGAGGATATGAATCCGCTGTTCTATGGTGCGCTGGCCATCGCGTCGACGCTGCTGATCGGCTCGACCATTCTGCTGCGTTTCAATGTCAGGCCGGAGATCGGGTGGGTTGATGCGTTGTCCTTCGCCACCGAGACGCTGACCACCGTCGGCTACGGCAACTTCAACTTCATCGGTCAGGACATCTGGCTACGGCTGTGGGGCGTGGTGATGATGCTCAGCGGTATCGCCATGATCTCCGTCATGGTGGCGTTCGTCGCCGATGTGTTGCTATCCCGGCGGCTGCCTCAGGCCGCCAGCCGCCAGCAGGTCAGCCACCTCAGTCGCCATATCGTCATCGTGGGTCTGGGCTCCTTCGGCATCCGGGTGGCCGGGATGCTCAAGGACGCAGGTCACGCGGTGGCAGTGATCGAAAGGGATGAGGACAATCGGTACCGGTCCGCGGCCGCCGAGCTGGACATCCCGGTGATTATCGGTGACGCCACCTTGCGCACCACCCTCACCGCGGCGCGGACCCACTGCGCGAGGGCGGTCGCGGTGCTGACCGAACACGACATGGTCAACATCGAGACCGGCCTCGTCTTGCAGGAGTTGACCGACGATGCCAGCCCGACCGGCGCCACCCGAGTGCCCATCGTGCTGCGGATCTACGATCGTGCCCTCGGCGCCGCCGTCGGAGACCGGTTGGACTTCGATCACGTCCGCTCAACTGTCGACCTGGCCACCCCGTGGTTCATCGGCGCGGCCATGGGTCTGGACGTCCTCGGCACCTTCTCGGTGGACCAGCACTCCTTCATGGTGGGTGGGGTGCTGGTCCAACCCGGCAGTGAACTCGACGGTGTGCCGATCCGCTACCTGCCCACCACCACCCGGGTGATAGCCGTCGACCACAACACCGGTGCGGCGGAACTGCATCCGTCGCGTAGCGCCCGGCTCGTGGCCGGTGACACCGTCTACCTTGTCGGCCCCTACCGCGAACTGCTCGCCACCCTGGGCAGGGGTCAGCGCCGGAGCCGTTCCCACGCGGCGGGGTCAGGCACGCTCAATCCGGGACGAACGTGGTCTTGAACCGGTCAAGGGACTCCTTGACATCCCCGCGCAGCGCAGCCGCGACAAGCATGCCGATCGGCCCGAAGAGGGCGGGTCCGCCGAGGTGGACATCCATGGTGACCACCGAGGCAGCCCCGCCCTGATCACTGGGGCGAACTTTGCCGATCAATTTGACCTTCACCCCGCCGACACCGACACCGTTGAGCGTCATGGCCTCTGGCGGGCGGAAGTTCACGATGGTCCACTTCACCCGGTTGGGCATGCCCTTGACCTCGACGATGGACTCCACGACGGTGCCCTTGTCAAGGTTCTCCGGAAGCTTCGAACGCCACACGCGGTGAATGGTGAGCCATTCGGAGTACCGGGACAGGTCCGAGGCGTGCTGCCAGGCTTCCTCAGGTGATAGTGGAACGTCGACGGAGACCGAGACCTTCGCCATCGGGACTTACTGGCCGTCGACCTTGTCGGTGGCCTTCTCCGCCGCACCCTTGGCGGTGTCGGTGGCCTTCTCCGCCGCGCCCTTGGCACTGTCGGCGGCCTTCTCCGCCGCACCCTTGGCACTGTCGGCGGCCTTCTCCGCCGCACCCTTGGCACTGTCGGACGCCTCGACGACCTTGTCAACCGCGGTGTGTGCCGCACCCTGGACCTTGTCGATGGTCTCGGCAAACTTGCCGCCGGTCTTCTCGTCGATCACATCGCCGGCTTTGTCGATGGCGGCCTCGACCTTGTCGACGTTATCGGCGACGGCATCCTTGACCTTGTCGAGGTTGTCGCCGATAGCTCCTTTGGCCTTGTCAATGAAAGACATGTCTGAACCCTTTCGCGGTGTCATCTGAGGCTGGGCGTCATCCCGTTGCCGGGTGGTGTCCCGGCGTAAATCTACGCACCGGAGTCGGCCCGCCGCCACAGTAGCCGTGGTTCGCCCAGAACCCGGCCCTGGATCCACCAGGAAACCTCGATCAGCGTGGCCGCCAGCAATCCGATCAGCACCGCGGGGGCCGTCACCTGCGGATCGGACGGGTCGAGCAGGAAAGTCTCCCGCGCCAGGGGTACTGCGAAGATCACCACGTAGCTCAGCACGGCGACCACCACCAGCGCCACACGCCACCACTGATAGGGCCGGGCGACCACGGCCAGCACCCACAGCGCTCCGATGAGCAGGGTGATCAGCGCCCCCGTGGAGGCTTGCATCTGCTCGGACGCGGTCCCGTCTCGACCCGGGTAAGCCAGCAGATAGGAGACGAAGGTCGACAGTCCGACCACAATTCCGGCAGGCAGCGCCGACGCCATCACCCGACGCACAAAACCCGTCTTGGCCCGCTCGTTATTCGGTGCCAGCGAAAGAATGAAGGCCGGGATGCCGATGGTGAACCACGCCGCGATCGTCACATGGATCGGCTGGAACGGGTAGAGCAGCGGATCGGTGTCCGCAATCTGTGATAGCAACCCGGCCGCGCCGACCAGTAACGCCAGCAGAACGGAATAGACGGTCTTGGTCAGGAACAGGTTCGAGACCCGTTCGATGTTGCCGATGACCCGACGACCCTCCCCGACAACATAGGGCAGCGTCGCGAACTTGTTGTCCAGCAATACGATCTGAGCCACCGCACGCGATGCGGGGCTGCCCGAACCCATCGCGACGCCGATATCGGAGTCCTTCAGGGCCAGTACGTCGTTGACGCCGTCGCCGGTCATGGCCACGGTGTGATTCCGCGCCTGTAGAGCGTGCACCATGGCCCGTTTCTGGTCCGGGCGCACCCGGCCGAAGGTGGTGTGTGTGGCCATGGCGTCGGCAAGGGCGTCGGGTTGATCCGGAAGCTCTCGGGCATCCATGGTCTCTCCGTGCAGACCCAGCGACCCGGCAACCGCGCCAACCGACACCGCGTTGTCGCCGGAGATCACCTTGACCTCGACATGCTGTTCGGCGAAGTAGTCCAGGGTTTCGCGGGCGTCGGACCGAACCCGCTGCTCGAGAACAACCAGAGCTACCGGGGTCACCTGCCCCGGCGCACCGGGGCTTTCGACAGAGCAGTCTGAGGAGCCCAGGAGCAGAACCCGCAGCCCGTGAGCACCGATCTCCTCGGCCCGTGCGGCGGCTGGCGAGGCGGGCTCGAGGAGGACGTCGGGAGCGCCGATCACCCAGTTTCCATGCTCACCGTAGGAGGCGCCGCTCCACTTTGTGGCCGATTTGAACGGCGCCGTCGCGGTGGGCGTCCACCCGGGAGCATTCGGGTAGGCCTCGGCGATGGCCTGCATACTGGCGTTGGGGCGCCCATCGTCGACGGCCATCGACGCCAGCACCGCACCGATCTGCTCCGAACTCACCTCAGCCAGACCCTGCGTCTCCGAAAGTCGCATACCGTTCTCGGTGAGCGTCCCGGTCTTATCGGCGCAGACCACGTCGACCCGAGCAAGGCCCTCGATCGCGGGGAGTTCCTGCACCAGGCACTGCCGACTGCCGAGCCGGACCACGCCGACCGCGAAGGCTATCGACGTCATCAAGACCAGACCCTCGGGCACCATCGGGACCAGCGCCCCGACCATCCGCAGTACCGCCTCCCGCCAGCCGACGTGGGTGAGGAACAACTGTGTGTAAATGGTCAGCAGACCGGCCGGTACCAGCAGGTAGGTAATGAACTGCAGGATCTTGTTGATACCGCTGCGCAGTTCGGATTTCACCAGGGTGAACTTGCTGGCCTCCTCAGCCAGCCGGGCCGCATAGGCCTCCCGGCCCACCTTGGTGGCGCGGTAGCAGCCAGTCCCGGCCACCACGAAGCTGCCCGACATCACCGGGTCACCCACCTCTGTGGCGACCGGGTCGGCCTCGCCGGTCAGCAACGACTCATCGATCTCGAGGCTGGCGGCCTCCAGCAGTTCGCCGTCGACGACAATCTGGTCACCGGGCCCCAGTTCGATGACATCGTCGAGCACCACTTCGTTCGGAGGGCGTTCCGCAGTGCCGGACTGACGGCGCACGGTGGGCCTGGCCTGGCCGACGATGGCGAGGTTGTCCAGTGTTTTCTTGGCCCGCAACTCCTGGATGATGCCGATTGCGCTATTCGCGATGATGAGAAGTCCGAAAAGCCCGTTGATCAGCGAACCGGTCGCCACCACGATGGCCAGCAGCACCCCGAGAATGGCGTTGATGCGGGTGAGGACGTTGGCCCTGACGATCTCGGCAACGCTGCGCGAGGCGCGGTTCGGGACGTCGTTGGTCTTTCCGTCAGCGATCCGGGCGGCGACCTCCGCATCGGTCAGGCCGCTGGCGACACTCAGCGTCATGACTTCCGCTCTTCGCGCAAGCGGCTCATCGGGTCACTCGCTCTTCGCGCAAGCGGCTCATCGGGTCACTCGCTCTTCGCGCAAGCGGCTCAT
>CAZKUK010000017.1:0-8584 GCA_964555915.1 uncultured Mycobacterium sp. | reverse complement strand
CGTAGAAAAGTCCCCATCCTGTCGGTGTCGAAATACTCCAACGTCAGCCGATCGCCGTCGAAACTGGCCTTGGAAATGCTTCCCGGGGGCGCGTTCTCGCTGTCCAGGGCGAAGGTGAAGATATCGCCGTCCCAATGCCCGAGCTGGTAGGCCGATCCGCCGGGACCGAGCGCCAGTGTCAGCGCGCCGTCCTGTTCGGTGACCCTTGCCGGACCCCAGTAAGCGTTGGCATAGGTACCGAGATAGGCAGACAGCGGTTGCGCCGGGGTCGGATCGGCCGGCGGCTGCTGACCGGCGAGCTCGCCGAACGGCGTGGTCATCCCCGCGAAGGCACCGGCGTAGAGCGTGCGCCAGTCCCGCTGGACCCGGCCGAACTCGACAAGGTCGGCGAACTCCGCCGTCAGC
This sequence comes from uncultured Mycobacterium sp., assembly GCA_964555915.1. Taxonomy (GTDB): domain Bacteria; phylum Actinomycetota; class Actinomycetes; order Mycobacteriales; family Mycobacteriaceae; genus Mycobacterium. The sequence continues at coordinate 8,179 of CAZKUK010000017.1, read as the reverse complement.
GTCTCCGGAACCCCCGAGGGGGTGGCATTGGTCAGAACGACGATCGCCACATCGGCCGACGGGATGATGACGAAATTCGTTGCTGCGCCGAGCAGGAAAGCCCCGGAGTGGCTCAACTGGACCCGTCCCGCCGCTGACGTGCTGACGTTGAAACCGTAACCGTAGAAACCCGCGCGCATCGCCGGCTCAGTCGGCGGTCCGGACACGATCTGCGGGGTGAGCGCCGGCAGCAGCGCCTTCGGGTCGATGATCTGTGTTCCGTTGTGGCTGCCGTCGGCGAGGATCATCTTCAGCCAGTGCGTGAGGTCGGTGACCGACGCACTGACACCACCGGCGGGCGACTGCTCATCGGGATCGCGGACATAGCGGGGTTGATGGTCACCGTCGACACGGATATGTCCGATGGCCCGGTTCGGCCGTGCCTGATAGTCGGCAAAGCGCGAACTGGCCGAGGCCATCCCCAGCGGCCGGTAGAGCACCTGCTCGCTGAGGTCGGCCCACGGTACGCCGGCTGCTGCAGCCACTGCTTCGGCGGCGGCGGTGACGCCGAAGTTGTTGTAGGCGTATGACGTTCGGAATTGCCCCAGCGGCAGCAGCCGGAGACGCTCCAGGATGGTTCGACGGTCGTAACCGAGATCCTCCAGCAGGTCCCCGGCGTGGTCCGGCAGCCCGGAGCGATGTGCGAAAAGATCGCCCACATCGAGCATCCGGGTGGCAGCCGGATCCGCAAGCGCAAACCACGGGAGTTCATCGACAATGGCGGTATCCCAGCTGATGGTTCCGGCCCCCACCTCACGGGCGGCAACGGTCGCGGCCAACGGCTTTGACAGGGAGGCGAGCTGGAACACCGTGTCGGCGTTCACCCTCTCCCCGCTGTTGGTGTCCCGAACTCCAAAGCCTCTGGCGTACAGCGTTTTGTCACCCTCAACAACCGCCACCGCCATGCCCGGAATACCGGAGGAAGTCATCAACTCCTCGATAATGCCGTCGAGATTTGCCACGGCGTCGGCGACCGCGTTGTCAGGGAGTTCCATCGCCGCGGCGAGCCTCGGTGACTCGCCGGACAGTCCCGCGGACGTGTCCGGTTGCGGGCCGCCGCACGCGGCCAGGACGACCGCCGCCCCGACGAGCGCAAGCGGGCGGCAGATCAACTCCACCACCAGGGTTCCAGGTCCGCCGGCTCGCCGGGCACCACCCGGGCGCCCGGCTTCGGAATCGCCACCTCGATTCCGGCCGCATCAGCAGCCACCGCCAGTCGGTCGGCCGGCTCGGCCCAGGGGTGCGGCGCCAACCGGAAAGTCGCCCAGTGGATCGGAACCAGGAGACCATCGGTCCGGTCCCCCACGGAACCCGCTCCGTTGAGGTCCCCATGCGCCGTCACGGCCTCCTCGGGATTCATATGGATGTCCGGCCACGCCGTGTTGTAGGCACCGATCGGCAGCAGAGTCAGATCGAACGGACCGTGCCGGGCCCCGATCTCGGCGAAACTCCCGGTATACCCGGTGTCCCCGCCGAAGAAGACGCGATGATCCGGCCCGGCGATCACCCACGATGACCACAGGGTGTTGTTGCGGGACAGGAACCGTCCGGACAGATGCCGGGCCGGGGTGGCGGTCACGCTCAGGTCGTCGATCCGGAAGCTGGTGTTCCAGTCGAGTTCAACGATGCGGCTCGCCGGGATACCCCATTCCCGCAAGTGCGCGCCGACACCCAGCGATGTGATGAACGTCGCCCGCTGCATATCGGCGAGCGCCCGGACGGTATCCATATCCAAGTGGTCGTAGTGGTCGTGGCTGATCACCACGGCATCGAGCGCGGGCAGCACCTCCAACGGCGCCGGCGGCGGGTGCAGCCGTTGCGGCCCGATGGTGCGGGAGGGCGAGCACCGCTGGCTCCACACCGGGTCGGTCAGCACCCGGTAGCCGTCGATCTCCAGCAGTGCGGTGGCATGCCCGAGCCAGGTGACCGCGAGCGGCTCAGCGCAGCCCAGCGACACAGGCTCGACCACCGGGATACCGTTTGGGGGACGGCTCCGCGAGTCGCGGGAGAACATCTCGAACAGCACCAGGCGGTCCTCCTCGACCTCCAGGCGAAACGGCGTGGACGCCTCCAGATTGTGGAACACCCCGCCGCGGTAGTTCGGCGAGCCGACGGCGACCGCGCGGATTGCCGCCGGCCCGGCCCCCAGTGCCGCGGGGGCATCGCGCAGCGCGCGTAACATCCAGCCGCCGGCGGCCAGGGTCGCGGTACCGGCCACCAACCGCGCCGCGGCCTTGCTGCCCGGCAGCAACGCCGAGAGGTCCGGGAGGCCGACCATCAGGCGCCCTGAAACCTCGCGGCGCGCTTCTCAAGGCGAGCAACCTGGGCCTCGATCACATCCTTGCTGGCCCAGGCCGCGTCGAAGAGTTCCTTGTGCAGACCCACCTGCTCCTCATACGCACCGTCGTCATTGAGAACGCGTTTGGAGTGCCGCAGCGAAAGCGGTGCCAAACCGGCGATCTCGCCCGCCCACTCCTGCGCATCGGCGAGGGTACCGATCCGGTTGGCCATCCCGGTCATCAACGCGGTCTGTGCGTCCAGCTTCTCCGCGGCCAGCAGCATCGCCCTGGCCCGACCGTACCCGGCCAGCGAGGACAGCCTGCGAATACTCCAGTTATCCAGCGCCAGACCGTATCTGGCGATCGGGAACTGGAAATAGGCATCCGGTGCTACCACCCTCAAGTCGCAGACCATCGCCAGCTGCACGCCCGCACCGATCGCCGGCCCATTGATCGCACCGATCACCGGTACCGGAGCTGCATCGATCGCGAGGTTCAGCGCGATCGCCTTATCCGGAAAGTCCGCCGCGAACACATCCCCGGAGAGATCGGCGCCCGCGCAGAACACCGTCCCCGCCCCGGTCAGCACGATTGCCCTGACATCCTGGGCGGCCGCTTTCTGTACCGCCTCGCGCAACGCGTCGACGAGCTCGGTGTTGAGCGCGTTACGCCGCTGCGGACGTTGTAACTCAATGGTCGTGACGTCGCCGACGCGCTCGATACCGATCATGGCGATGAGCCTACTGGCCGATTTCGGGTTTGCGGTCGCCCGACGCCGCGCTCGGCACCGGGGCGACCCGCTTGGCCACCGCAACCGCGCTCCGGGGCCACCGCCGACTGTCAGGCCAGCGATTCCTTCCATGCGCGGTACAGCGCGTCATAGCGCCCACCCGCACCGATCAGGTCCTCAGGGGGGCCGTCCTCCAGAATCCGGCCATGCTCGAGCACCACCACCCGATCCGCCATCTCCACCGTCGACAGCCGGTGGGCGATGATGAGCGCGGTGCGCTCGGCCAGCACCGTGGCAAGCGCACGCTGCACTGTGCGTTCGGTGGGGATATCGAGCGCTGAGGTGGCCTCGTCGAGGATCAGGACTGCGGGGTCGGCGAGGAACGCGCGGGCGAAGGCGATCAGTTGGCGTTGTCCTGCGGACAGCCGACCGCCCCGCTTGGCAACATCGGTGTCGTAGCCGTCGGGCAGCGTTGAGATGAAACGGTCAGCGCCCACCGCGGCGGCCGCCGCCCGAATCTGTGCTGCGGTGGCCGTCGGTCGGCCGAACCGGATGTTATCGGCGACCGTGCCCGCGAACAGGAAGTTCTCCTGGGTCACCATGACGATATGGCGACGCAGGTCGGTTTGGGCGAACCGCCGCAGGTCGACGCCGTCGAGGGCTACCGATCCCGCGTCGGGGTCATAGAACCGGGCGATCAAGGCGGCGATGGTGGTCTTGCCGGCACCGGTGGTTCCGACCAGCGCGACGGTCTGACCCGCCGGTATCGACAAGGTCAGCCCGGACAACACCGGATCCTTCGACCGGTAGCCGAAATGCACCTCACACAGGTCGATTTCACCCCGGACGGGCGCCGGTACCCGTGGCTGATCGGGGTCTGTGATCGCCGGCTGGCAGCCCAGCACCCCGGCGATCTTCTCCAGCGCCGAGGACGCTGACTGGAAGGTGTTGAAAAACTGCGAGATGTCCTGCATCGGCTCGAAGAACATCCGGAGGTAAAGCAGGAACGCCGTCAGTGTGCCGAGTGTCATCTCGTCCTGCAGGACACGGTAACCGCCGTAGAGCAGCACGACTCCGGTGGTCAGGTTGCCGATGAGTTTGACCGACGGCATGAAAATTGCCAGCAGCCGGAAAGTGCGTTCATTGACGTCCCGGTAGCCGTCTGCGACGTCAACGAAGATCTCCTGGTTTCGCGGCTCGCGCCGGTAGGCCTGCACCGCCTTGATACCGGTCATGGTCTCGACGAACTGAACGATCACCAGAGCGGCGCTCTCCCGGACTTCGCGATACGTCTTGGCAGACTCGCCGGCGAACCATCGCACCAGCAGAACCAGCACCGGGAACGCGGCCAGGCACATCAGACCCAGCTTGATGTCGAGCACCAGGAGGAGGATCGCAGTTCCGAACAGTGTCAGCACCGCGGTCACCAGACTGTCGAAACCGGTTTCCAGCATCTCCTGGATGGCCTCGACATCGTTGGTCGAGCGACTGACTACCCGCCCTGAGGTGTACCGGTCGTGAAAGGCGATATCGAGACGCTGGAAATGCCGGAACAGCCGACGGCGCAGTTCCAGCAGCGCCCGTTGGCCGATCCGGCCCGAGGTCTTGAGGAAAAACATCCGGCTGACCGCCTGCACGGTCACCAGACCGCACAGCACGACGACCACGACAATCAGTTCACCGGCTGGACCACCGGCCGCCAACGGCGGTATCGCGTGGTCGATACCTCGCCTGACCAACAGCGGAATGGCAAGTCGCGCTGCGTTCTCGACGATGACCACCACTGCCAGCAGCACCAGCACCAAGCGGTACGGCCGTAGCAGCGAGCCGAGCAGCGCGCGGGCCTCCCGGCCCCGGCTCACCCCCTCGTCGATCGGGAGGTCCTCACCCCGATCGTTGATGCGGCCGCGCCAATCGTTCACCGGGTGCCGTCCTCGACGGCCGCGTAGCCGATGGCTCGGCGCGCGGCAGCTCGTTCCTCGTGTGCCTCCTCGCGGGCGTGGTCCAACCGCCTTCGCCGGGTGTCCTCCGTCCAGTCCGGCTGCGGTTCGGTGCCATCGTCGAGTTCGTCATCGGCGGCGAGCAGGTAGCGGTAGCGCGGGACGGTGGCGAGCAGTTCCCCATGGGTACCCACATGCGTGATGGTGTGGGCAGCGACACCGGCGGACTCGACGGTGTCCAGCAGGGCCACCTTGTCGGCCAGCAGGACGGTCGATGCCCGATGTGCCACGACGATTCCGGTGACCCCGACCAGCACCCGGCGCAACGCCTCGGTCACGGCCGCCTCGGTGTGCACGTCAAGCGCCGACAGCGTGTCGTCGAGGACGAGGACACTCGGGTTGGCCAGGATCGCTCGTGCCAGGGCGAGCCGCTGCCGCTGGCCACCGGACAGGCTCATACCCTGCTCGCCGATCCGGGTCTGAAGCCCGAAGGGGAGGTCGTGAACGAATTGCGCTGCCGCGACCTCAAGAGCACGCTCGATTTCATCCGCACGGGCCGGATCGTCCGCGGGACGGCCGAGGCTGAGGTTCTCGGCGACCGATATCGAGAACAGGATCGGGTCCTCGAAGGCGACGGCCACCGCGCTCCGCAGCGCGGTCAGCGACAGCTCCCGGATGTCGACCCCGTCGAGGCGGATCGCCCCCTCGCTCACGTCGTGGATTCGCGGCAGCAGGGCGGCAAGTACCGACTTCCCGGAACCTGTCGCGCCGACCAGCGCCAGTGTCTGCCCGGGTTCGACGGTGACGCTGACATGCCGCAGCACCCACGGTCCGTCCTCGAACCGGAAGCCGACATCGTCGAACTCCAACCGGCCGCCGCGCGGGGCCTCCCGGCACGGACCATCGACGATCGGACGGGGTTCGTCGAAGATCTCGGCGATCCGGTTGGCCGCCGTCATCGCCTCCTGCGTCATCGACAGCAGGAAACCGAGTGAGGCGATGGGCCACACCAGAGACAGCATCATGGTGATGAAGGCCACCAGCGTGCCCAGTGTCACCAGTCCGTTCCCGGCGGCCCAGGCTCCGAACCCGAGAACGACGATGAGGGTGATGTTGGGGATAACCTCCAGCAGCGTCCAGAACCGCGCTGAAACCGATACCTTGCGGACCTGGGTGTCGTAGAGCGTGGTGGCCTGATCATCGAATCGGCCGAAGACGTAGTCCTCGCGGCCGAAGGACTTCACCGCCCGCAGCCCCAGCGCGGACTCCTCGACGACGGTGGCGACATGACCGGCCTGGTCCTGGGCCAACCGCGACAGTCGGGTGAAGGTCCTCTCGAAGCGCAACATGATGAGGGTGATCGGCCCGACCGAGACCAGTACGACCACGCCCAGCGGCCAGTACATCGCGAGCAGGATGGCGGTCACCACGACGATCTGCAGGATATTGAGCATCAGAAAGATCAGCCCGAAGGACAGCAGGCGACGAATCGTGCTGAGGTCGTTCATGATCCGAGACAGCAGTTGGCCAGATTGCCAACGTCCGTGAAACGACATCGGCAGGATCTGCAGCCGCGCGTAGAGGTCCTTGCGGATATCAGCCTCCACGCCCATCGTCGCCCGCGCCACCAACCACCGCCGAATGAACCACAGCGCCGCCTCGGTGACACCGATCGCGATGGCGGCCGATCCCAAAACCCATAGGCCGCGCGGGTCGCGGTTGTGCACCGGCCCGTCGATCACCGCCCTGGTCATCAGGGGGATCGCCACGGTGGCGACCAGGCTGGCGATCGCGACGACGACCATCGCGACCCAGCGAGCCCGATAAGGAAGCAGATAGGGCAGCAGTCTCAGCAGATCCGAGCCGCCGCGTACCCGGGTGGGCCTCGGAGCGATCGACGGCTCTGAACGAAGCCCCGTGGTGCTTACCTTGTTCACGACCGAATCGTCTCCTGCGCGGCCGGTGCCCGTCGAACGAATCATGTCACGGCCAAGCCTCCCACTTGCCGGCGCGCCGATCCGGCACTATGGGGTCATGGACAGCGGTTCAGCCTCTCCGCGCGTGTTGGTCGTCGATGACGACCCCGACGTGCTGGCATCTCTGGAGCGTGGGCTGCGACTGTCCGGGTTCGAGGTGTCCACCGCCGTTGACGGTGCCGAGGCGCTGCGCAGCGCCACCGAGACCCGGCCCGACGCGATCGTGCTGGATATCAACATGCCGGTACTGGACGGGGTCAGTGTGGTCACCGCGCTGCGCGCAATGGACAATGACGTGCCGGTATGTGTGCTCTCGGCCCGCAGTTCGGTCGACGACCGAGTGGCGGGCCTGGAAGCGGGCGCCGACGACTACCTGGTCAAACCCTTTGTGCTGGCTGAACTGGTCGCACGGGTCAAGGCGCTGCTGCGCCGGCGCGGCGCCAGCGCGACGTTCTCCTCGGAGACCATTCAAGTCGGCCCGCTGGAGGTCGACATCCCCGGTCGACGCGCCCGGGTCAACGGTGTGGACGTCGATCTGACCAAACGCGAATTCGACCTGCTCGCAGTGCTCGCCGAACATAAGACGGCGGTACTCAGCCGCGCCCAGCTGCTTGAGCTGGTCTGGGGTTATGACTTCGCTGCCGACACCAATGTGGTGGACGTGTTCATCGGTTACCTGCGCCGCAAGCTCGAGGCGGGCGGGGCGCCCCGTCTGCTACACACCGTCCGCGGAGTGGGTTTCGTCCTGCGCACTCAGTGACGTCAACCCGGTGATGCGAGCCCACGCGAGCCCGGTGGTGCGAGCCCGGGGACGCCGACTATTTGAGGTTTCTGTCCCATTTGTCGAAACCGGCCGCCCGGGCGGTGGCCTCGTCGAAGAACCAGACCTCGGCGATGGTCTGCTCGTATGAGGGGCTGTCCGGACCGTGGAAGAGCATCGAGTCGGCATTGCCCTTGATGGTGTAGCCGGCGGGCGGGACGGCTCCGGCCGCCAGCCGTAGGGAACCCGGGCCGTAGGGATCCTTCTCCAGGAGACCTTCGATCTTGTCGACGGCCTGCTCAGCGGCTTCGGCAACCTTTTCCGCGGCTCCGGTGAGCTTGCTGGCCGCACCGGCGGCAACGGCCGCGCCAGCGGCGGAGACCTTGCCGAGATCCGCCTTGAGATCCGCCTTGAGATCGGACTTGAGATCGGACTTGGCCGACGTCGGTACCTCG
>CAZKUK010000016.1:0-58335 GCA_964555915.1 uncultured Mycobacterium sp. | reverse complement strand
CGCCGATGGATTGGACGGGCCGCTGGCGCGGTTGCGCAGATCCCGCGATCCCGGCGGATCCGATGCCGGTGCCGGGGGTTTCTTCGATATCACCGCTGACTTCGTCGTCTATGGCAGCACCGTGGTCGGTGTCGCCGTAGGCGTCACCTCGGCCTACGGGGCACCGTGGTGGCCGTTCCTCCTCGTGCTGCTGGCCTACTACGTCAACGGGACCGCATTCCTGACGTTCTCGTCCATCGCCGAGAGATCAGGCCGGACCCTCGACGACGGACGGTCTCTCTCTTTTCTCGGGGGCCTGGCAGAGGGTGCGGAAACCCTTGTCGTGCACAGCCTGTGGCTGGCGTTCTCCACCATTGCCTGGCAGATTGCCGTGGTGTGGGCCGCCGTCGTGGCGATCAGCGCGATCCAACGGATGGTGACCGGCTACCGATCCCTGCGGTGAATCAAGTCAGCGGTGCGCCAACGTCGCGTTGATCGACCATCGCGCCCAAGATTTCGACGAACGGACTGCCGATGCGACGAATAGCCCGCTACCGCACCTCGGCCCGCGTCTATGACTTCATCTCCGCGGAGTGGCCGGTCTACCGGGCAGGCCGGGTGCCCGCGATCGACCTCATGGCGCTGCGGCCGGGCCACCGCGTCCTCGACATCGGCTGCGGCACCGGGCTGAACTTCCCCCTGGTGCAGGACCGGATCGGCCCGACGGGATCGATCACCGGCGTCGACGCCAGTCCGCAGATGCTCGGCCAGGCACAACGGCGGACCGGTGCGGCGGGCTGGGGCAACGTGCGGCTCATCGAAGCCGACGCCACCGCCTTGGACGTCCTGGATATCGCGGGCGACTTCGATGCCGTGATCAGCACCTATGCGCTGTCACTCATGTCGGACTGGCCCCGGGTGGTGTCGCTGATGATCGCCGCGTCCCGGCCCGGTGGCAGGGTCGCGGTGGTCGACATGCAGACACCGGTCGGGTCGGCCCGGGTGTGGACCCCGCTCGCGCGGTTGGCCTGCCTGCTCGGGGGATCCGACATCGGGGCGCATCCGTGGACGGCGATCGAATCGGAGCTCACCGACGTGCGCGAGGTATCCCTACGAGGGGGCCACATCCAAGTCCGAGTGGGGTCGGTCCCCGAGACGGCGCGAGGCAGGTGAATCGGTGGCAGCGGTACTTGTCTGGCCCTCGGCACTGGCGCTCGGCAATTTGTCGAAGACGCCGGTCCACCGGCGAGCGGCTCAGAGCCGTCGCCACCCACTCGATGTCTCGCAGGGCGCGTTCTGGAAGCATGGTGTGGCGCGCCCGTCTGGGTTGTGCGCGGGGCGCCCACTTGATTGTCGGCAACCTGGCGAGAGGACAACATGAGTGCAGTGCTGATGACGGGGTTCCCGGGTTTCCTGGGGTCGGCCCTGCTACCCGGGATTCTGGCCAAGCGGGACGGTGTCACCGTCATCTGCGTCGTCCAGGCCAGACACATGGACACCGCGAGGGCCAGGCTGGCCGAGATCGAGGCAGCCCACCCCCACACGGCGGACCGGGTCCATCTGGTCGAGGGAGATATCACCGTGCCGGGTCTCGGGCTGTCCGATTCGGTCGCGGTGGATGAGGTCAACGAGGTCTGGCACCTGGCGGCCGTGTACGACCTCTCCGTACCTGAGGATATCGCCAAGCTGGTCAACATCACCGGCACCGCCAATGTCCTGCAGTTCTGTCGGGAGCGATCGAACTTCCACCGACTGCAGTACGTGAGCACCTGCTATGTGTCAGGCGCCTATGACGGCGAGTTCACCGAGGAGATGCTCGAGGAGGGCCAGGAGTTCCAAAACCATTACGAGGAAACCAAATACGAGGCTGAGCGACTGGTGCGCGCGGCGATCGCCGAAGGGCTACCGGCGACCATCTACCGCCCCGGCATCGTGGTGGGAGACTCGCGCACCGGCGAGACCCAGAAGTACGACGGTCCCTACTTCGTCGCCGACTACATGAAGCGACTGCCCGGGGTGACGTTCCTGCCGAACGTCGACAAGGACGTCATGGCATCGCTGGTTCCGCGGGACTACGTCATTGCGGCGATGGACGCACTGAGCGTCCTGGACCGTTCCGAGGGCAAGACCTACCAGTTGACCGACCCCGATCCGCCGTCGGCTCGCGAGGTGGCCGAGATCTTCGGCAAGCATCTCGGCAGGAGGCTGGTCTGGCTGCCCATCCCGGTCTCGGTGGTGCGCGGACTGCTCGACACGGTCCCTGGGATGGAACTGCTCACCGGCCTCCCCGCGGAAACCCTGGACTACTTCGCGTTCCCCACCACCTACGGCACGGCGCAGACCGTCGCCGATCTCGACGGCACCGGGGTCTTGTGTCCCCGTTTCCGCGATTACGCCGACACACTGCTCGACTTCATGGCGGCCCACCCGGAGTTCGACTCGCAGGCAATGGTGTAAGCAGATCTAGAGCAGGTCTGAACCGAGAAGCCATGACCGAGTCCAGGCAATCGCTGGTCGTCAACATCAGCCTGAGTGGGCCCGGCCGGGACTACGACCGGTCGGTGCAATTCCTCGGGGGCACCTACCGAATCGTCCGGGTGGGCACCGACGGCAGCGTCAAGCGGGCGGCAGAGGAACTGCGCAGGTGGTCCGGTCAGGCCGCGGCGATCGGGGTCAGCGGGGTCCACGACGCCGAGGTGTCCGGAACCCTGAAGGGCAATCCCGGGCACCTCCGGAAGGCCGTCGAAAAGGCCACCGACGCCGCCGAAAAGGCCGTCGTCACCGACGGCCACCGGCTGCGTAATGTGCTGCAGGAATGGACGATTCGACACCTGGCCGGCGAGATGCCCGGCTATTTCGATAACGCACGAGTGGTCGTGCTCGGCGGACGAAACCACTACCGCTCCACGCGGGTGCTCGCGGAGAGCACGCAGAACCTGCGCTTCGCCGACCCGGCGATGGAGTACGGTCTCGCCGATATCCACACCCCCTTTGAGGTGTTCGAACGCGCCGTGTCCGCGTCGCGCTGGCTGCTGGAGAGGTTCCCGTCCGCGGTGGTGTCGACGGTCACTACTCCGGCCCGCACGTTCGTCGAGGCACGAATCCGCAGGGCGCTGCAGAACTGCGACGTTGTGGTGGCCACCTTCAGGGAACTCGCCCAATTCGAAGTGGACGACCTCAAAGGCAAGACCCTGATCTCGACGTCCATCGGCGAAGAGCGACTGAACAGCCTGCGGGAGCGGGGAATCGACCTCATCCTCGACGATGTGCCGCAGCCCTTCGATGAGGTGGTGGTCAACGAGGCGACGCTCGAAGCGCTGATGCTGGTGGCGGGCCAGGCCGAGGAGTCACGCCTGTCCGATGACGACCTACTCGAGATGATCCAGTCTGCCGAGTTGCAGCCCAGGATCCTCTACCCGGGCGGTTTCAGGCGGAAGTCCCGGTTCGCCTTCGTCATTCACCCGCTGTCCCAGGAGTATTTCCGCAATGTGAAGGCCCTCGATGCCGTCGCGGACGTGACGCCGGGAATCTTCATGGACGGCGTGGAAAAGCTGATGGCGCATGCGCCGCCGTTCGTCTACAGCCATGTCACCGGCATCACGTCGCCGACCGGCGCCGAGGCCGAAGGCTGGCTGATCACCGTCGGCGGCACCCCCAAGGAGCTGATGGCGCACGACCCGGAGTTCACTTACTCGCGGCTGCTCGCGGCGGCGGACATGGCGCAGAAGATGGGCGCCCAGATCATGGGCCTGGGCGCGTTCACCAAGGTCGTCGGCGACGCCGGTGTCACGGTCGCCAAGCGCGCACCGCTTCCCATCACCACGGGCAACTCCTACAGCGCGTCGGGTGCGCTGTGGGCCGCACACGACGCTCTGCGCCGCCTCGGTATCGCGGATGTGGACGCCACGGGGCATATCACGGGAAAGGCGATGGTGGTCGGCGCGACGGGCGCTATCGGTTCGGTGTGTGCGCGCCTGCTGGCCATGGCCGCCGACGAGCTGTGGCTGGTCTCGATCGAACCGGCAAAGTTGTTGGCGCTCAAGGCCGATATCGAGCGGGAGAACCCGCGAGCGACGATCCACGTCGGCGCCGACCCCGACGAGCATATCGCCGACATGGACGTCATCGTCACGGCCACCTCGGGGGCGGGCAAGAAGGTGCTCGACATCATGAAGGTCAAGCCTGGTGCGGTCATCACCGACGTCGCGCGCCCACTGGACCTCTCCGCTGACGATGTCGCCAAGCGTCCCGATGTGCTGGTCATCGAATCCGGGGAGATCGAACTACCTGGCGATCCGCAGATGAAGGGAATCGGCCTGCCGAAAGGCGTCGCCTACGCCTGCCTGGCCGAGACCATCGTCCTGGCGCTGGAAGGCCGGTACGAGACGTTCACCGTCGGGCGCAATATCGAGTGGGAGAAGGTGAAGGAGATCTACCGGCTCGGGCTCAAGCACGGCATGAAGCTCGCCGCGATCTCCGGTGTCAACGGCGTCTTCACCGACGCCGACCTCGCCGAGATTCGCGAGCTGGCGTTGGCCAGACGCGCGGAGATGGCGGCGCAGGCCTGAGCGGGGGCGGCGCCGAGGGTCGGCGCCGCAGGAGTTGACGAGTCGAAAATTCGACCCGGGTGAGCCGAGCGGCTGCCGCCACTGGCACCCACAGACGGTCAGAGGTGCTCAGCGACCCGCTACGATCCCGGCGACCCGGGCATCGGCCCCGGCCCCGCACACCGGTGCCACGTCGACCCCGGAGTCGATCCGATCGGCTATTCGCCTGGTGAGATCCCCGGAACTCAGATGGGCCCAAAGATCGCCACCCGGGCAGTCCGTGCCGGTGGCGACGTCCCGGTGGCTGGCCAGGGTGTCGATCCCGATCCCGAATTCTTGTGTTGCCCAGGCGCATACCAGGGCCGCACCGTTGAGTTGGGCTTCGCTGACGGGCTCTTCGTCGAAGTTGCCCTCGCAGAGGATCAGGAAGTGGCCGGCGGTGTCGTAATCGGTGGCGGTGTCGCCGGCGATGGCGGTGTCGCGGAGCGCGAAGATGTTGCCCTCGCGGTCGACTGCGGCGTGGTAGGCGATATCGACCCAGCCTTTGTCGTCCTGGTGGAAACGTTGATGTTGTTGTAGCCGAGCAACGATCGCCCGGTTGTCCGGCAGCGCCACCGCTGAGTGGTGGATGGTCATCCGGTTGATTGTGTGGGGCCGACCGCCGGTCCGGGCGGGGCGGGCTCCCCAGGAATCCCGGCACAACATGACCCCGGAGGCGGTTGCCGGGGCTCGCGCCGCGACGGGGGTGGGAGTCGGGGCCGGAGTCGGAGTGTTCTGGCCGGGGGGAGGCGGACTTGCCGTCGACGTCGCGGTCCACTGCGCCGAGCAACCGGCGACGAGCGATACCAGTCCGGCACCGCCGGCCAGAGCCAGGAGTTGACGGCGGCTGACGGTGCCGCCGTCGTCATCGGACGGTTCTGGAACATTCCCCACATGCGCCACGATAGTGGCTGGCCGAATAGTGTCCACGTATGACTACCGCAGCCGGTCAATCGGCCACTGGTCCGGATATCGTCGTGGGTATCGACGGCTCGGAGAGCGCACTCGGTGCCACCCGCTGGGCCGCGGAGTTGGCCACCCGGGAGTCACTTCCGTTGATGCTGGTACATGCGATCCCCAAGCTGGACTGGCATTTCGCCGGTGCCGACCCGGCCGCCGACCGGGACCGAAGCGCTGACGGTGACACCGTGCTGGTCGCGGCGCAGACGGCGATTCGGTCGGCACATCCGGAGTTGCAGATCCGCACGGCGGCCGTCAAGGGTCCGGTTACCACCGTCCTCGCCGACGCCTCGGAGTCGGCCCGGCTGCTCGTGGTGGGCGCCGGTGCGGGGGACCACCGCGCGCTGGGTGGGCACGCCGTGCGGATCACACAGCGGGCGCTTCGCCCGGTCGTGGTCTGGCGATCGCCGCTGGCCACGCGGACCGGTAAGCCGCTGCCCGTCGTGGTCGGCATCGATGAGTCCGAGCACTCCAATCGCGCGCTGGCCGAAGCGTTCGATATCGCCGCGGTGCTGCATGCGCCGCTGACGGTGGTGCACATGTGGGAGATCGGTGCGGCGGTCGGTATGGGCGATCTCGGCGGCCAGGGAGCCATGGATTGGCAGCTGCTCGATCTGCTGCAGTCCCAGCAGCGCCACCGGATGGACGAGCTGATCGCACCGTTCGCCCGGAAGTATCGCAATGCCCACGTCGCCACGGTGTTTCAGGACATCAGCCCGGCGAAGGGTCTGGCGAAACTGTCCCGGGAAGCGCAGTTGGTGGTCGTCGGCAGCCACGGCCGGGGCAAACTGGCCGACTCGATTCTCGGCTCGGTCAGCCAGAACGTGACCCACCACGCCGAATGCCCGGTTCTGGTAGTGCGGTAGCGGGTGCGAACCCGGTCAGTCGTGGGTTCGGAGTAGTACGGCGTTGTCGAACGGCAGCCGCGGGAATATCGTAGTTGCATACCTCCATCACACTCCGGCGGCATGCGGTCCTTCAAGCCGTTGCGTTTCACCCCTTGTCGGTCGCCGTAACGGCGACGACCGGCCTCGCGATGTGGTTTATGGTGATTCCAGTCAGCCGGAGATAGAGAAGAGATGACCATGAAGACCCGGTCCCAGTTCTACGGAGCAATCGGCGCCTTCGCCCTCGCGGTGGCGGCCCTGCCGCTGACTGCGCTCGCAACGCCCGCGGTGAGCCAGGCCCAGGAGAACTGCGAGTACAACTTCTTCTACAACACCGTCACCAACCAGTGCCAGTTCTGCGATACCCCGGTGATGTTCTGGAATGCCAACCTGAATGCGTGCCTGCTCGCTGACCCCACCCCGTATGTCGATCCGATTCTGGGTCCGGCTGGTCCGATTGGTGTGGGCCCGAACCCGGTGGTCGGGCCGGTCGGTCCCGTCGGTGTGGGCCCGAACCCGGTGGTCGGGCCGGTCGGACCGGCCGGTGTGGGCGGGTTGGGCCCCGTAGCCGGCCCGGTAGGGCCGATCGGTGTGGGCCGGCGGTAGCGCGCTACCGGCGACCGGTGCGCTTGAGGAGGTAGTTCAGCCAGCGGACGTCGATCAACATGTCTTCGACGGTATGACCGGAAATTAAGGCCGAGGGCCCGCGCGCCTAACGTGTCGCTAAGAAGTCCTGCCAGGAAGCCTTTAGCCTCGGTCGAACTCTGCGCGGCGCCGCCCGGTGAGTCGGGCCCACGCCCACGTCGAGGGGACGTCGCGGCCGGTCACCACATATGCGACGGTCGCCGGATACTCGCAGATCTGACGAATCCGGGACAGCCCATCGGGCTTGCCGACGAGCAGCACCTGATCGTCAAGAGCGAGCGGGGTGTTCTCGGCCGGCATGAAATGGGCCTGGCCGGCGCGGACGAGCACCAAGGCGGCCAGCGGCAGGGTTGACTCCCGGTCGTCGGGCCGCCGCATCACGTCTTCCAGTGTCAGGGTCAGCCCTCGCCGCAACCAGTCGGCGATTGCGGGCGCCTGCTCGGCGGATAGCGTGAAGACCTCGCGTTCAGGAGTGCGCCGGCCGCAGCGGTCCTTGAGGTGGTCAAGTGTGCGTGCGGCCCATCGCTCATCTCGCTCATCGCAGGTGAGCACATCCTCGACGAAACTCCAGAACACGGGGGTCACGATGCGGGCGAGCACCTCCCGGGCGACGATCTCGGTGCCGATGTAGACCGAATCGACCCTCAGGTTTTTGAGCAGAGCCTGCTGCACATTCGTGCGTTGCCTGAGCACCACGTGAACTTCCGGGTTGGCATACCGGGCATGTTCGGCCATTGCGATGTTGACCGCGTCATTGTCGGTGCCTGCGATGAATGCCGCCGACCCGGAGACGTCGGGGTCGTCATCTGACGGATCGACATGCTCGACGCTGACCCCGATGGCGGCGAGACCGGCGACAACAGACTCGCCGAACTCGCCGTCGGCGCACACCACCCATCTGCGTCCGGCGAGATCCGGCCGGGCCGGCTGCAGTTGTTCCTGATCGTTGTCCATCAACCACTGCAGCAGCTGATGGGTGACGGGTTGTTGGATCGACAGGGCCAGAAATTCGCTGAACCGGTCGTCGGCATTGATCGCCGACGCCGGGGAGAAGTGCTCCATGCGCCGGCGGGTGCGCTGCTGGGCGCAGCGACCGAGCACAGGCAGGTCTGGTCGGAGCAGTGAAGCGGCCATCACCACCGCGAGGTTGGCGTCGTCGTCATCGGTCAGTGCCAGCACTCCCTCACACTCCCGGCGTCCCAGGCCGGCCATGGCCAGCACGGCCGGCGTGGCGCAGTCCCCCTGGAGGGCAGGGACGTCGAAGCTGAACTGCTCGGATATCACCGACTGGATCCGGTCCTGCCCATTGTCGACAACGACGAAGCGGCGGTAGTGCTCGTCAAGATCGGCGCCGACGATCCGGCCGGCGTTGCCGTATCCGGCGACGATGACAAAAGGTTCGGTTAAGCGGCGAATCTGACGGCGGAACCGCTGGGTGGCAACCACATCCTGGAAAGCAACACTCTGGACGAGGCCGAGGAGCACACCGATCGCGTAGGCCCAGCTGATGACGAGCAGGAAGATCGACATCGACATCCACATCCGCTGGGGGTAGCTGAAGGGGTAGGGCGCCTCGGTGAATCCGACCGTCGTCAGCGTGATGGTCATTTGATAGAAGGCGTCGAATATGCTCAGCCGGTAGGGATTGCCCTGCGGATCGACGCCCGGAATAAGCATCATCCCGGCCGTGCAGAAGCTGAATGTGGTGATGACAACGATCAGCGGCGCCCGCATTCTCCGCATGATCAGAAAGAACGCCTGGGTGGTGGGCGCTGTTGTCGGGATGTCGACGGGTGCTACCCGTGCGGCTACCCTTCGTCTGGACCAAAGGTGGACGGGGCGCTGCGGTTTCGGCATTGCGGATCAGCGGCTGTCGATGACCGGCGACGGCTAACGGCGCCGGAATGTCGCGGTCTCTATCACCAGAAGTGTGACCGAGACCAGGTTGGCCAGCAGCGCACCGCCGGACAGCGAAACCACACTGGCAGTGGCATGTCCGGTAAGCCCATCGGCCGATACCTGTGTGGCCCAGACCCACATTCCCGCCGCGGCAGCCAGTTGTAGCAGCGCCACCAGGCTGGTCGCCAGCTGAACCGCGCCGAGTTGGGTGCCGTCGCCGAACTTAAGGATCGTGGTGATCAGGGCGACGATGAGGGCGAGGAACAACTCCCAGGCGTTGTGGACAGCGGGGTCGTCGATATCGCCGACGAAGAAGCCGAAGTTCAACGTCGCCGCCAACAGCACGAAGAAACCGAAAACCACCTTCTCGAGGTTCACCGCAGCAGCCTAGCTTCGATACCTGGGTGTGCTCTGCGGATCACGGCTTGGCTTCACGCGCTGGGTGTTACGCGGGCTTGGGTATCGAGGAAGTCGTCGATCATCGCCCAGGTGGTGGCCGGGGCGGAACGGCCGGTGAGCACTCCCAGATGCCCGCCGGGAGCGGTCTCAAGCCGGACCTCGGGGGCATTGGGCAACAGTTCTCCGACATGATGGGCGACAGCGACCGGGACGAGGACATCACCGGTGCCGGCCACATTCATCACCGGTACACGCACATCGGCCAGGTCCACGAGTTTGTTCGGGCCTTGAATCTTGCCGTCCGCCAATTCGTTTCGCTGAACGAGGCGCTGATATATCTGCAACGTCGCCCGTCCGGGGTAGGCGAGCATGCTGTTCATCAGTCCGTCGACCGCCTCGACCTGGGCCAGGAACTCCCGGTCGTCGCGGTGCTTGATCAGTGTCACCGGTTTCTTGAGGTAGGTCGTCAGGGAGGTGGCTTTGAAGGCCGGCCCGACTATTTGCGACGGCAGACCGCCGAGCGCCTTCATGATGCCACCGAGGATGCGCCCGCCGGTGTACTTGCCGGCGGTGCGCAGTGGGGCGACCATCCGGTGCTTGCTCAGGTCGAAGGGACTGGCGACCATGGTCACGGATTTGATCGGAAGATCGCTATAGGCGGCGGTGGTCAGAAGCGCAAGCAGTCCGCCGAGGCACCACCCGATCAGATGGACCGCTGCGCCCTCGGCATCCTGGGAGACCCTTCTGATCGCATTCGGCACCACATCGGACACCCAGAACTCGATCCCGAGATCCCGGTCTGCGAGGCCCATCTCGCCGTAGTCGACGAGATAGGTGGGCCGCCCGCTTTCCAGGAGATGCTCGGTGAGTGAGCACCCGCGCCGGAGGTCGAAGCAGGTTGACTGCGATCCCAATGGCGGTACGAGCAGGATCGGATCGCCGGTCAGTGGGACACCCACCGGCAGGTAGCGATACAGGGTGGATTTATGCCCCTCCGCGATGACCGTGGAGGGCATCCGGGTGGTGTCGGCGACACCACCCTTGACGAGGAAGTCGAACAAGTTCGACACCGCGCGGCGGCGTTGCTCCGGTGTCCGATCGTTGAAGGCGACGCTCATCGGCCCAGGATAGGACGACCGCACGTTCCCGGGTCAGGCTTTGGCGGCTTAGCTCTTCGCTGCTGGGATCGACCGGACTTCAGTTGCGGGGAAGGCGACATTCATCTGGCGTTCAATCGCTTTCCTTCGCCCGGTGACTGTGGGAACCTACGCTCGGACCATGCGGTCTGCTTACGGCGCGCAACTCGGAGCGCTCACCGGTCAGCTGGCCGACCTGTGCAGTACGGTCGGCGTCACCATGGAACGTGCCACCGGCGCGTTGCTGGGCGCGGATCTTGTGGCGGCTGAGCAGGTAATCGGCGAGTACGAGACGATCGCCGACGCCAGTGCCAGGGCCGAGGAAGCCGGTTTGGCGCTGCTGGCACGGCAGGCGCCGGTGGCGGGCGATCTGCGGTCTGTCGTGGGATCCATCCAGATCGTCGCCGATATCGAGCGGATGGGCGTTCTTTCTCTCCACATCGCCAAGATCGCCAGGCGTCGACACCCTCAACTCGCGATTCCCGCGGATGTCAGCGGCCACTTCGCAGAAATGGGGCGTATCGCAGTCGACCTGGGAGACAGCGCGCGGCAGGTGATCGCCTCGAACGATCCCGGGCAGGCACGGCGAATCCGCGATGACGACGATGCGATGGATGACCTGCACCGGCACCTGTTCACGGTGCTGCTGGACCGGGAATGGAACCACGGGATATCGGCGGCGGTGGACGTGACGCTGCTGGGCCGCTACTACGAGCGTTTCGCCGACCATGCCGTGGCCATCGCCCGGCGCGTCATCTTCCAGGCGACCGGTCACAAGCCGGCACAGGTCAGGGTGCCGACCTACTGAAGGCGGACCGCGGCGCCGGTGCGGGGGACAACCGGCCTTGCGATTCTGCGGTGCTGGTGACTAGTCGGTGCTGGTCTTTTTCGGCGCTGCCTTTTTCGCTGCCGTCTTTTTTGGCGCTGCCCTTTTCGCTGCGGTCTTTTTCGGCGCTGCCTTTTTCGCTGCCGTCTTTTTCGCAGTGATCTTCTGCGCGGCAACTTTTCTCGGCGCTGATGTCGCTGGTGCTTTCTTCGCGGCGGTTGGTTTTCTTGCGGGTGCTTTCTTCGGGGGCGCTGCGACTGCCGATGAGGTGGCCGTCGACGTTTTCGGGCCTTCCTCGGCCGCCGGTTCACGGGTCTCGGGGAGGTTGGCCCCGCGGTTCTCCAATTCCGAGATATGCCGGGAGACCAGAGCCGAACCGACCCCCATGGCCACCGCCACCGGCCAGTCGATGAGTTCGAGCACAGCCAGTCCCCCCAGCGCGGCGTAGATTGCGAGTTGCTCCGGCGACGGCACGGGTACCCGTCCGACGATTGGCAGTTCGACCGAGTAGGTCTTGCCCTGTGCCACTTTTCGGGAGGCCTCACGCTGGGCCGCCAGGTGCCCCTTGGTTTGCGCCAGGAACATTCTCTTTGTCAACAACATGGTCGTGTCCTGTTCACTCTGTCGATCCGTTCCCGTCATGGCGACCGGGTTACGTGGGAGTATGGCCCACGCTTTCAGCTTCGCCGGACCCAACGTCCTTGTCGATACCGGTGCCCGTCTGCTCACTCCCGCGGTACGGGAGATCTACGCCGTCCTGGTCCGGGCCGGTGTCCTCATCGTCCACGACTGAGTCGGCCGGCGAGGGCATCAGGCGCTCCAGCAGTGCGGGTGCGTACAGGCCCAGCGCCGACGCCACCCCGGTCGCCAGGAACGCCTGACTCCAGCCCAGCGGGCCGATCGGGGTGCAGCCGAACAACTGGCTGATCCCCGGCGTGCTGATCACCGCGGCCAGAGCGAGGAATGACCCGGCCGCGGTGGTCACCACCAGAGGTCCATGCGAGTCGGCGAGGGTCTGCGCGAGTTGGGTGGAGACCAGCCCGATCAGCGCGATCGTCGCGGCCCGGCGCTGCCGACCGGTCAGCCGCCCCATCAGCCAGGCCAGGGTGGCTCCGGTGGTGGTCGCCGCACCACGGATGGCGATCTCCCGCCACATCGCGGCCTCGTCACGCCCCAGTGCCCGGTCGCCGTCCTGTTCGCTGACCGCCAGCGCGGCGGCGGGAAGTGCGTCGGTGAGCATGTTCACCAGCAGCATCTGGCGGGCACTGAGCACTGAACGCCCGGTCAGCAGTGACGTGATCAGGGCGAACACCACCTCGCCGGCGTTGCCGCCGAGCAGTACCGATACCGCTGACTGGACGCGACGCCACAGCTGCTCACCCTCGTCAAGCGCGTCGAGGAGTGCTTCGATGTGCCCGTCGAGGAGCAGCATGTCGGCGGCGGTGCGGGCCGGGTCGCTGCCCGCAGCTGCCACCCCGATGCCGACGCTGGCGGCCCGGATGGCCGCGGCGTCGTTGGCGCCGTCGCCGACCATCGCCGTGATCAGGCCAGTGCGCTCGAGGGTCTGCACCACCTCGACCTTGTGCTCGGGGGACATTCGCGCGAAAACCAGGCGTTCGGTGACGGCCCCCGCCCTCTCGTCGGCCGAGAGGGCCTCCCACTCGGCACCGGTGATCACCTCGTCTTCGGTGACCGGCAGGCCCAGCTCGGTGGCGATGACCGCGGCGGTCAGCGGATGGTCACCGGTGATCAACCGCACCTCGATGCCGCGCGCTGCGAGTTCGGCCAGCAGCGGTGCCGCGCTGTCGCGAGGGGTGTCGGCCAGGCCGAGCAACCCGATCGGCTTCAACGCGGCCCGACACAGGCGTTCCATCACCGCCGGGTCTGCCGCGGCCTGCGCGGCCTGGCGGGCGGTCAGGGTTCGCTCGGCGACGGCCAGCACCCGCAGCCCTTTCGCGGCGAGGTCGTCGACGATCGGAGTCATATCAACGGCGTTGCGGGCGAATGCCGCGGCAAGCACTTCCGGAGCACCCTTGATCCGCAGCCGGGTGCCGGTGAGCGCCGCGGCGAACGGCCGCCCGGACTGGAACGGCAGATAGCGATCGGGCCGGCCGTGTTCGCCGGCACGATCGAGGTTGTCCGCGGCCAGCCGGATGGCCTCGTCGGTGGCGTGGTCGACCCTGCCGTTGGGTGCTGCGATGGTGTGTGCGGCCGTGGCGATGACGGATTCGCGGGTGCGGCCGGGCAGTGGGTGGACCTTCTTGACCCTGAGCCGGTTCTCGCTCAGCGTTCCGGTCTTGTCGAAACACACCACGTCGAGCCGGGCGAGCGCTTCCACCGAATTGGGGTTGCGGATCAGTACGTGCCGTCCGCTGAGCTTGCGGGCGGCCGCCAGTTGCGCCAACGTGGCGACCAGCGGCAGGCCTTCGGGCACGGCCGCGACACTGACCGCCACGGCGCTGCTCACGGCCCCCCGGAGCGGTGACCCGCGCAGCACGCTCAGCAGGCCGACCAGCGCGCCACCGGCCAGGCTCCACGGCAGGGCGCGGCCGGTGATCGAGGCCAGCTGGGTGTGCAGACCGATCCGCCGCGTTGTGCCGGGGGCCAGCGCCATAGCGCGCCGCACCTCGGTGCCGCGGCCCACGGCGGTGACGACGGCCAGTCCGGTTCCGGCGACCACGGTACAACCGGCGTAGATCATGCAGGACCGCTCGGCCAGCGGTGCGCCCGGCGTTGGCTCGGGGTCCTTGGCCACCGGCAGCGACTCACCGGTCAGCCGGGACTCGTCGACCTCCATCCCGTCGGCGTCGATCAACCGGGCATCGGCCGGCACAACCTCGCCGGAATGAATCTCGATAATGTCCCCGGGCCGCAGCGACTCGGCGGGCACATCATCGCCGGCGCCGTCCTCCAGCGGTCCGGCCCGCCGCCTGGCCGGGGGATCCTGCACCGCCAGAAGTCGTCGCAGGGTGCGTTCGGCGTGCAGCTGCTGCTGGGCCGACAGCGAGGCGTTGGCGACCAGCACGCTGCCGACCAGTACGGCGTCCAGCGGTGAGCCCAGCAGGGCGCTGGCCACCGCGCCGGTGGCCAGGATCGGGGTGATCGGGTCGGCGAGGTTGGCCCGAATCTCTCCGGCCAGATCCCCGGCGAGCGACCAGGCCAGCGACCAGGTCGAGGTGGCGGTGCGCAACGCGAACCGGGCCGGCGCCAGGAATGGCCGCGGAGGATCACCGGCAACCGGGGTGATCGATGCGGGGCGTGGCAGCAGTCGGCGCACCTCGTCGATGCCCAGGCTGTGCCATTCATGGCCCGGCTCGGGAGTTGGAAGCGGCTGACGGAAGACCTTCTCAGCTGCTGTGAAACCCGTCCACAACCCGGCGAAGACACCCGCGTTGACGGCGTCCGGTCCATAGCCCGGTACCCCCGGCACGAGCATCAGCGCACCGATCGCCGACCCCGACAGCGACAGCCTGACACCGCGGGTGCTGGCCGCCCGGGCGGCGGGCAGGGCACGCAGAATCCGCCAAGCGGCCGGCAGATCGGGGACGAACAGGTCCGCACCCCAGGGCAGAGCGGTCCCGCGGGAAATGCCGATGGTGATATCGGCCTCGTGCTGCGCGGCCATCTCGGAGGTGGTCAGGAACACGACCGTGGCGCCGTCGAGGCGAAGCCGCGATACGACATCGGCCAGCGTGTCATCGAGGGAATCGGTCACCGGGTAGAGGGTGTCGAAACCCTGGCCCAGGGAGCGCAGGCCGTCGTCACCGACGGAGATGACCCGGGCACCGCTGCGGCGTGCCTCGCTGACCACTGCGGTGGCGAACGGGTCGCGCACCGGACTCACCAGCGCCTCACCGGCGTCGCCGGCGCCGGGGATCGTCGACAGCCGGTGCCAGCCGGGGCCGATCATCCCGGCGTCGAGGGCCGCATAGGCGGCCTGCCAGGCCGGAGCGCGGTGTGAATTGCCGACGCCGCGCACCCGGGTGACCATCAATTCCTCGGTATAGAGGGCGCGCGGATCGATGACGATGGCATCCACCCGGTCGAGTGCCCGCAGTGCCCTGGGTCGCACGATCACGGCGTCGTGGTGGCCGGTCAGGCCGCGAGTCATGGCGCATCCGAAGGCCTCCCGGGCCGCCCGGGTCGGTTTGGGTGCCGATACCAGCGTCGCGGCACCGGCAACGGCGGGGCTCCCGGATAGTATGCCGATCAGCGCGGCCGCGCTCACGCCGATCCAGCCCGCCCGGTCGGCATACTCCTCGCCGGGGCCATGGGCGAAAATCGTTGTGCCGTAGGCCGGCTCGCGTCCGCTCGGGTCGCCCTCGGCGAGTTGGGGTTCGTGCCGATGCCAGGACTGCCGCACATTCCACGCTTCACCGGCCAGGAGCGTGCGGCCGGCGGCCTCGGCGGCGGCCGAAATCGGCGAGACGGTCAGCATGTTGGCGGCCGCGCTGAGGACCGACAGCACCAGATCGGTTCCCTCGGGCCCGAGCACCCCGACCAGTCGGTGGCGTACGGCGGGGATCTGTTCGGCCAGCGTCGGGACAACTGCAACGATCGCGGGCAGGCCGGGAAGCCGCATGGTGGCCGCGGCGAGCGAAACGCCGAGACTCGCGGACGCCGCGGCGGCGCCGAGTGCCCGGGTCAGCAGCAGTGCGTCATCACCGGGCAGGGTCATCGGGTGATGACGATCCGGGTTTGGGGTCCCGGTGTCTCCTTCCGCGGCGGCGACGACACCGGCAAGGTCCTCGGCCGGGCCCTGCGGGGTCACGGTGACGACCACGCGGGCGACCGACCGGTTGATGACGGCGTCGAGGACCCCGGGAACGGTGCGTACCGCATCCAGTACCCGGTCGGCGACCGCGTCGGCGTCCGGGCCGGAGAGCCCGCGAACTTCGATCCAGTACCGCCGTCCGTGCCGGCTCCGGCGCCGGGCGGGCGGGCCGCCGACCGCCTCGACGGCCACGCTGATTGCGGTGTGCAGGACGGTGCGTACGCCGGGCACGGTGTCGAGCATCGCCTCGGCGGTCCGGCTCGCGGTGGAGCCCCCGATCAGCGCGGTCGCGCCAGCCAGACCGGCGAGGGTCGTCGTTGTCGTGCTGAGGAAGTTCAGCCCGGCGGCGGTGGCGTCGAACGGGGCACGGAGCAAAGATCCGAGCCCCGGGAGCGCCGGCCGTGGGAACACCACGTCACCGTACCGGGCAGCGGTGGCGGGCCGGTTTGGGGAGGAGACCGTTAACCCGCTTCTATCTCATCGGTCCAGACCCGGAAACCGGTCAATGTGTTCTCGCCGAAGGCATTGCTGAGGGCGACGTCGGCGGCATCCCGTCCGCGGGCGATCAAAACCCTGCCCACCCTCGGGGTGTTGTTGCGGGCGTCGAAGGTATGCCAACCACCGTCCAGGAACACCTCGAACCAGGCGGCGAAATCCATTGGGCCGTAGGGCGGCGGCATACCGATGTCGCCGAGATACCCGGTGCAGTAGCGGGCGGGGATGTTCATGCAACGACAGAAAGCAACCGCGAGGTGGTTGAAGTCGCGGCAGACACCGGTCCGGTTCTCGAGGGTCTCCAGGGCTGTCTGCGTCACCCGCGCATACTCGTAGCCGAACCTCACATGGTGGTGAACGTAATCGCAGATGGCCTGAACCCGCGGCCATCCCGGTGGGGTGTGCTCGAAGAGTTTCCACGCGGTCTCCGAGAGTCGATCGGTCTCGCAGTACCTGCTGCCAAGCAGATAGACCAGAGTGTCGACAGGCAGGTCGGGCACCGGAATCTGTTGTGCCTCGGGCACGATGACGTCGGGGAGTCCGCTGTCGTTGACGATCACATTCGCCGTGACGCGCAGCCGGCCGGCGGGTGCGACGATGCGGGAACACCAGTTGCCGAAACTGTCCCGGTAGGCCTCCACCGGCACCGGTGGATCGAATATCAGGTCGTCGCGGCCGAGAAGATCGGAGACCCGGGTGAAATGCACGTTGAGATTGAAGATCATCGGAGTGGGTTGCGGACAGTCGTAGACCATCTCGAAGCCGACGTTTATTCGCATCATGGCCTTCCGGTTCCGGCCGGGCGGGATTACGCCGGCTCTCTCAGGGCGGCGCAGGCCGTGCGTCGCGATGCGATCAGTATGCGCCGCGAATCCGTCCAGCGCGGTCCGGAGCCGATGACGATGCCCTGCTTGGCCGGCAGTTCGACCCTCGGTAGACGGTGTTCATCATCGGCTCAGCGGGGTGGCGGGGTAGAACTGACTGCACGCCGCCAGCCCACCCCGGTGCCCCAGCGCGAAGGACTCGATACGTTCCTCGGCGGTGCCGTGGTCTCGTCCCGGTGCCTCGACGGAGGCGGTCGCGGTCAGGTAACTCTCAATGCCGGCGATATCAACTGCGGGTTCCATGGGTCCCAGAGTGTCCCGGGCCTGCAGCGAACTCACGAAAGCGCCGGAGAAACAATCGGCCTGGTTCTCGTTGCGGATTGTCTCGGCGGCGTCGACCGGGCTTGGCACATGCCGGACCGCTTGGAGGAAGTGCCCGTATTCGTGGGCGATTCCGGAAAGCGGTCCCCAGGGTCCGTATCGCTGGGAGAAGTCCCACAGGATGTGCTGGCCGATATAGATGGTGTTATCGGTCACGCAGTAGTTGTAGGACCGATCATGTTGGGCGGTTCGCCCGTGAGCGTCGACGCACTGGCTTCCGGCGCTGCCGCCTGCAGGCACGTAGACCAGTTCGGGCAGGGCATCTGCCGGGATGCCCACCCCGTCGAGATACTCGGTCACCAACCGCCGGCCAGTCCCGGCGAGTTCCCGCGTCTGATCCCCGCCGTAGCAACGGGCGAGGTCATCACCTGCACAGGCAATGTCGTTGTCGCGGGGATCTGGAGCCGCCGCAACGACCGGTGCCCAGGCGATCCCGGAAGCGATCAGGCCGCAACCGAGTGCGAACATCGCCACGGCGACGGTGGCGCGCGGGACCGGGCGGGCCTCGGGTGAGTGAGTCAGGATTCCGGTCGCAGCGATCGCGGTGAGAAACCGCGTCGTGGCATCCGTCGGGCCGTCGTCACTGGCAAAACGGTTCGACGCCGGGCCTCAACCAGGGCGACGGTTCAGTTGCTGCCGCAGGTGCAGTCCGGTCCGCAGGCGCAGGACGAACAGCTGCAGTCCGGGTTGCTGCAGCCATTTCCCTGGCCGCAGGTGCAGGGCAGGGTGCAGGTGCACGGCGAACAGGTGCACTTCGGGTTTTCGCAGATTGCGGTGCTCATAGCGTCCATTGTCGCACAGCTTGACCGGGGAGCGGAGGTGTCAGCCGGCGCGCTCGTCACGCTCGGCAGCAGTGATGAGATCGTCGCGGGCCCGGGCCACCCGGGAGCGGATGGTGCCCAGCGGGCAGCCGCAAACCTCCGCGGCTTCGGCATAGGACAGACCGAGTACCTGGGTGAGGACCAGGGCGTCACGCCGGTCGGGCTCCAGGCCGTCGACCAGCATGGTGATCTCGATGACATCCTCGAAACGGGCCTGCCCGGGGGAGGTGCTGAGCACGTCCTCCAGGTCGATCTGGCCGGTGGTGCGGGGCCGAGCCTGGTTGCGGCGAATCTGATCGACGACGACGCGACGTGCGATCGAAAGCAGCCAGGTCCGCGCCGAGGACCGGCCGGCGAAACGCGGCAGGGCGCCGAGAGCCCGGATGAAAGTTTCCTGCGTGAGGTCGTCGGCCATACCGGGATCGGCCAGGTAGGCCACCGTCCGCCAGACGTCACGTTCGCTGGCTCTGATGAACTCATCGAGGGCCCGCCGATCGCCGCGACCGGCGGCAAGTGCCAGCCTGGTGAGGGCATCGTCATCGGCCACGTCAAGAACCATAGGGGATGGAACCACCCGACGGGGACGTAGGCGTGGGACAGGAGGGTAATTTGGCTGTGAACGCTGCGGAACTCCGAGCCGGTTCGATCCGACTCTTCAAGCAGGAAGCCTGCCGCGGTTCTTCGCAGCGGACCGCGGCAGCGTACTGAGGAGGGCGATGACCAGCACCGTCGTCGGCGGCATGGAGGCGCCGCCGACGCGCCGCGTCGAACTCGATGTATCGGGGATGACCTGTGCCGCGTGTGCGGCCCGGGTGGAGGCCCGACTGAACAAACTCGACGACGTCCGGGCTTCGGTGAACTATGCCACCAGGGTGGCCACCGTCGACGCGCCTGCCACGGTCGAGACCGACGAGTTGTGCGCGGTGGTCCGCAGGGCCGGCTACGAGGCGGGGCCGCGGGCCGTCGGCAGCGATGACAGCGCCGACCCCGATGACGCGGCGGCGCGTTCGCTGCTGCTGCGCCTGGCGGTGGCGGCGGTGCTGTTCATCCCGCTGTCGCACCTGTCGGTGATGTTCGCGGTGCTGCCGGAAAGCCGTTTCACCGGATGGCAGTGGGTGCTGACCGCGCTGGCATTGCCCATCGTCATCTGGGCGGCATGGCCGTTCCACCGGGTGGCGTTGCGCAATGCCCGGCACGGTACGGCGTCGATGGAGACCTTGATCTCGGTCGGGATCACCGCGGCGACGCTGTGGTCGGGGTTCACCATTTTCGCGGTGCACCGCGAACAGCCGACCGCCGGGGTGTGGCAGGCGTTGATGAACAGTGATGCCATCTACCTCGAGGTGGCCGCCGGGGTGACGGTGTTCGTGCTCGCCGGTCGCTACTTCGAGGCGCGGGCAAAGTCTAAGGCGGGCAGCGCGCTGCGGGCGCTGGCGGCGCTCAGCGCGAAGAACGTCGCGGTGTTACTCCCGGATGGCACCGAGATGGTGATTCCGGCCGAGGAACTGAAGGAGCAGCAACGTTTCGTCGTGCGACCCGGGGAGACCATCGCCGCTGACGGACTGGTCGTCGACGGCGCTGCGGCCGTCGATATGAGCGCGATGACCGGGGAGTCCACCCCGGCCCGCGTGCAGTCCGGTACCGGCGTCATCGGGGGGACGGTCGTGCTGGACGGACGGTTGATCGTGGAGGCGGCGGCGGTCGGCGCCGATACCCATTTCGCCGGCATGGTCCGCCTCGTCGAGGAGGCGCAGGCTCAGAAGGCCGACGCCCAGCGGCTGGCCGACCGGATTTCTCGGGTCTTTGTCCCGGCGGTGTTCGTCATCGCATCTCTCACCGCCGCCGGATGGCTGCTGAGCGGCGCCGCTGCGGACCAGGCCTTCTCGGCGGCGCTGGCGGTGCTGGTCATCGCCTGCCCGTGCGCCCTCGGGCTGGCCACCCCGACGGCCATGATGGTGGCTTCCGGCCGCGGAGCGCAGCTGGGCATCTTCCTCAAGGGTTACCGCGCACTGGAGGCCATCCGGGACATCGACACCGTCGTGTTCGACAAGACCGGAACCCTGACCACCGGTCATCTTGCGGTGACCGATGTGACCGCCGTGGATGGCTGCGGCACCGCGGACCTGCTGGCAATGGCCGCAGCGGTGGAATCCGGTTCCGAACACGCCATCGCCACCGCGATCGTCGCGGCGACCGGCGACCGGACGGCGGTCGAGGACTTCCGGGCGCTACCGGGCCGGGGGGTGAGCGGGGATGTCGGTGAGCGCAGGGTCGAGGTGGGACGGCCGGCCTGGGTCGGGCGCGACAAGGCGGTGCCCGACGCGATCGAATCGGCCCGCAGGGAGGGCGAGTCGCTCGGGCACACCGTCGTCCTGGTGGCTGCCGGCGGGCTTGTGCTCGGGTCGATCACAGTGGCCGATGCGGTCAAGCCCAGCGCTGCCGACGCCGTCGCGGCGCTACATCAGCGGGGCCTGCGAACGGTCCTTCTGACCGGCGACAATGCCGCCGCGGCCGCCGAGGTGGCCGCCCAGGTGAGCATCGACGACGTTATCGCCGAGGTGCTGCCCGAGGGCAAAGTCGACGTCATCGAGCAGTTGCGCGGGCAGGGCCGGGTGGTGGCGATGGTCGGCGACGGCATCAATGACGGTCCGGCCCTGGCCTCGGCCGATCTGGGCCTGGCGATCGGGCGGGGGACCGATGTCGCGATCGCGGCGGCCGATGTCATCCTGGTCCGCGATGACCTGCGTTCGGTACCGCAGGCTCTGGATCTCGCGCGCGCGACGATGCGCACCATCCGGATGAACCTGGTGTGGGCATTCGGCTATAACGTGGCGGCCATTCCGATCGCCGCCGCCGGGATGCTCAACCCGCTGATCGCGGGTGCGGCGATGGCGTTCTCGTCGTTCTTCGTGGTGTCCAACAGCCTGCGTCTGCGCAAAGCCGGCGGGTTAGACCCCTCCCCATCGAAAGGTCACTAAACGGCGATGTCTCAAACCTTCTCGGTCACCGGACTGACCTGCCAGAACTGTGTCAAACACGTCAGCGCAGCACTGACGGGTCTCGCCGATGTTCGCAGCGTCCGGGTCGAGCTCGGATCCGGCGGGCCGTCGACGGTGCACGTCGAAGCGGCCCGGCTCCTCGCCGACGACGAGGTGCAGGCGGCTCTCGCCGAGGAAGGTGACTACCTGCTGGTCCGGTGAGCCGGACCGGTCAGCGTTTTTTGGCCAGCTCGCGCAGCATGTTGTTGTAGGCGTCCATCTGATCGTCGCCGTAGCCGGCGTCGGCGTGCCGGTCGGCCCGGACCGCGGAGCGGCGGTCCTGACGGGCCCACTGGATACCCAGTGCAATCACCACCATCACCAGAGGCACTTCGCTTGACCCCCAGGCGATCGCGCCGCCGAGGTGCTGATCGTCGTTGATATTGGGCACCCACGGCAGCGCGAGGCTGCGATAGAAGTTGCCGCCCACGGTGGTGGTCATGGTCATCATGGCGATGCCGAAGAAGGCGTGGAACGGCATGACGGCGAACAACAGTGCGAGTCGTCCGATGAACGGAAGCCGGCGCGGACCGGGGTCCACGCCGATGATGCCCCAGTAGAACAGGTAGCCGGTGATCAGGAAGTGCACCGCCATGAACTCATGACCCCAGTGGTAGCGCACCAGGGTGTCGAACAGCGGGGTGAAGTAGACCGCGTACAGCGAACCGACGAACAGCACGAAAGCCGTCACCGGATGAGACAGGAATGTGGTGATCGAGGAGTGAATGAGCCGGGTGATCCACTCCCGTGGGCCGGGTGGCTGCCCGGGCTTGGCGCTGGGCAGTGTGCGCAGAGCCAGCGTGACCGGGGCCCCGAGGACCAGCAGAACCGGTGCGAACATGTTCAGCGTCATGTGTTCGACCATGTGCACGCTGAACATCGCCGACCCGTAGGACCGCACACCGGAGCAGGTCGCGGCCACGATGGCCGCGCATCCGGCCAGCCAGGCGAGTACCCGCCCTACCGGCCACGGGTCCCCCCGGCCGCGAAGTCTGACCACCGCGAACAGATAGCCGCCGGCGAGGACGATGGCCGCGATACCGATGAAGACATCGAACCGCCAGAATGTGAGCAGGCGCAGAAATGTCGGCGCGCCGGGCAGTTCGTAACCGAGCAGCACGTCCCACACTGTCGGCTTCTCGGCCAGCAGACGCGGCGCGGTCTGAACGGCCATCCCGGCCAGCGCCGCCAGGGCGGTGATCGAGGCCCCGACGCCGACCACGGTGGGGGAGATGGTGGGGGAGATACGCCCGGTTCTCAGCGAGTGGCCGTCGCTCAGTAGTCCGACGAGGATGGCGGTGGCGGCCAGCAGGCCGAGTCGGCCGTACCCGGAGTGGGTCAGTTCCCCGGCGCCGGCCAGCAGGATCAGCAGCAGCGCGCCGTAGATCAGGGTGATCACGCCGGCCCCCACCGTGACGATGCCGACCCGGCGACGCAGCGCAGGAGCGATGGGCGCCGTGGCTGCCACCAGTTTCGCCCCCGCCCACACCGAGATCGCGACAGCGAACACGATTACGGCGCTCGTCGCGTAGTCATGGTTGGGGCCCTGACCGGCGTTGCCGGAGACCGGAACCGCGACAACGCCCACGATGGCCGGGATCAACAGCGGCACATGCCATTCCCACCGCAGCGCAAACTTCGAGCCCAGCGCGAGCACCGCCGCGCAGACGGCCGTCGCCACCCATCCGCGTGCGCTCTCCGAGGCGCCCAGCGCCGCGCCGAACTGCCCGCTGCCCAGCAGGCGGGTCGCGGTCACCTCGGCATCGGTGGCCGCTTGCACCACCACCATGGCCGATGCGCTTACGAGCCATAGCGCCGACAGCCGCTCCAGTGCCAGGTGTGCGCGGAAGGCGGCGGCGTCGATGAGCCCGGTGTCATCGGGCCGCGCGGTGATGAGCACCAGCACCAGCCCGCCCAGGCACGCGGCACCGGCGAGAGTCGCGGTGAAATAGCCGAGCATGTCCGCGACGGCCGTCGGTGTTGCGGGGTCCAGAGCGGACCGGGCATAGACGGCGACAGCGAATGCCGCGACGACGTATCCGGCCAGCAGTAACAGCCAGCCGCTCGCCCGCGGTCGGGGTGATTCGAGATCGTTCGCCGTCATGGACTCCGTTCCGGTGTGTCAACGGCGAGTGTAGAACTCCAGGTGTTGGGGGGCTTTCACCCCTGCCCGGCGCAGCGCCGACTCCACGGGCGGCCGCAGGGCTCAGGCTCAGGCCGCCGAGCCGTCGCTGGGCCGCAGATGCCCGCGCCGGCGACCGCGGGTGGCGTTCTGCGGCAGGACGATCTCATCGGAGTCGGCGGCCAGGGTGCGGTCCGGGTGCTGACCGCCGGGCCGGACCGACCGCCACACCAGCCAGGCGAGAACGGCCCCGGCCAGCAGTGGGAGGTGGGTCAGGACTCGGTCGGCGGTGACCCGGCCGGCGACGGTATCGCTGATCACGTAGAACGACAGCACGGCGGTGAAGGTGCCGAGAACCCACATCAGACCGGCGGCGACCAGCGGCCGGATCGCCGCCGCCACCATCACTACCCCGAGCGCCGCCGACCATGCTGTCGACTCGTTGAGGACGTGGCCGTCGATTGCGGCGCGGGGGGCACCCGTCTGGGCGCCGACGCCCTGGGTGGCCGCCAGTGTCAACTGAACGATGCCGACCGCGCCGAGCGCCCAGCGCTGCCAGGTCACCGTCGACAATTCGCGGGTGCGCGGTTGTCTCAGCTCCCGCGGACGTACGGCGGTGAGCTGTGAGCGCCCCGACAGCCGGCGCAGCATCTGGGTTTGTTCGATCGCATCGGCCTGCCATTGCCGGCACGATTCACAGCCTGCGAGATGCTCATCGACGCGCGCGGCGGGAATCTGCTCGCGCTCGCCGTCGATGCGGGCCGACAGCGCCTCCCGCGCGATATCGCAGTCCATACGTCCATAGTCGCCCACCGTGGCGGGTTTGTTCCAGCGATCCCCCGGCAATCGTGTCGGAACCGGACAACGCCGCGATACGACTATCTCGTTGGTGGATCACACGGAGTTTCTCCGACGGAGTCAGAGGGAGTACGCCATGCCGACCAGCACGACCGCGAGCACCGCACCCGCCGAGGTTGATGCCCGGATAACCCGCTTCACCGCTGGGGTCACCGCGGTGGTGGTCGCCGGCGGACTGGCGGTGGCGAATGTCAACCCGCCGGTTGGCGCCGCCATCCTGGCGGCCCAGGCCGTCATCTCCGGGATCGGCGCGCACTGGGGACCGCCGCGACATCCCTACGGCCGGATCTTCACCAGCGTGATCGCACCCCGGCTTGGCCCGGTGACCAAACGCGACGCGGTCGCGCAGGTGCGGTTCGCGCAGATGCTCGGCGTGGTGTTCTGCGGTGTCGGCGCAGCCGGTTTCGCCCTCGGTGCGCCAGAGGCCGGTGGGCTGTCGGCCGGCCTCGCATTGCTGGCCGCCCTGGTCCGCGCAACATTCGGGATCTGCTTGAGCCGGGGTCCCTACATGCTGGTGTGCCGGCTCCGCGGTGAGGTGCCGGCCTGTTGCCGGAACAAGTGACGGAACTTTTTCACACGTCTTTGCGACCAATGGTTCGAGGCACTTCCAAGACCCGACCGACGAATGAACGGATGTGAGCAGACAGTGGCTGTTGGAGCTTTCGTAGGCCGGGTCGGCCTGCTGGCGGTTGCCTTCGGCGTGGGAGTGGCGACGGTCAATCCGGCCACCGCCATGGCCGATCCCGATCGGGGCTCGGGATCATCGGCGGCATCGGAGTCATCGGCGAAGCGGGAGTCATCGGCGAAGGGGGCCGCCGCCCGTTCGGCAGAATCGCGTTCGCGGGGTGCCGCTGCCGAGAGCCAGAAGCGCGCCGCCACGTCGCGGGCGGCGCTGCCGGCCGCCGGACCGCCTCGTCAGCGCGGCATCCCGTCCCCTGCCGCTGGACAGGCGGCCCCCGATCTGTCCGCCGCCAAGGCTGATCCGGATCCGGCGAATCTCCCGGCTCCTGTCGGCGGTGCGGTGGCAGCGACACCGAAACCGGCGCCCGCCGAAGCTGACCTCGAGGTGCCGACGTCCGGTGCGATGGTCGCGACGCCCGGTGCGGCGGCGGTGGGTGCCAACCCGATCGGTGATCTGATTCGGACGTTCATCGGCGACGGAACCGCCGACAACCCGCATGCGGGAATCCTGTTCGGCAACGGCTACAGCTACACCGGATACGCGGGCGCGTGCACCGAAGGCGCCTGCGCCGGCGGTAACGGCGGGCTGATCGGCAACGGTGGCGACGGGTACAACGGCGGTGCTGGAGGCGCAGCAGGGTGGTTCGGCGACGGTGGTAACGGCGGGACTGCCCTGACAGCAGGCGGTGCGGGCGGTAACGGCGGCCGCGGCGGGATGCTGTTCGGCAACGGCGGAAACGGTGGTGACGGAGCTGCGGCCGACGGTATGGCCGACGGTGGCGCGGGCGGTCGCGGCGGTAGCGCGGGGACCATGATCATGCTGGGCAATCTCGGTCTGCCCACCAGTATCTACGGCAACGGCGGTAACGGCGGCCGGGGCGGGGACGCCGTGATGGGCAGGGCCGGCAACGGCGGCGGATCCGGGATGGCGGCCATCATCGGCAACGGCGGAACCGGTGGTGACGGCGGCGACATCGTCGGGATGGGCGGCGGAACCGCCGGCGCGGGAGGTAATGGCGGTATGGCGGGCTGGCTGACCGGCAACGGCGGTCACGGTGGCAGCGGCGGCCACGTTGAGGGTGTCAATGGCGGAGCGGCCGGTAACGGCGGACGCGGCGCGATGGGGATGCTGTTCGGGCCCGGCGGTGACGGCGGGAAGGGCGGCACCTATGGCGCAAACGTGATCGGTGATGTCACCGGCGGTGCCGGTGGCAACGGCGGTCCCGGCGCGTGGATTTTGTTCGGATCCGCCGGTAGCGGAGGAGCCGGTGGCAACGGGTTTGGAATGGGCGACGGCGGCAATGGCGGTCGCGGCGGCAACGGCGTCGGCCTCAGCGGCGGTGGTGCCGGCGGTGTTGGCGGGGCGTCCATGCTGGGCGACGGCGGCGACGGCGGTCGTGGCGGAACCGCGGGGGTCGTCGGCGACGCCGGTGCCGGCGGCGCCGGCGGCAACACCGAGATGGGCGACGGTGGCGCCGGTGGTACCGGTGGTGACTCGGTCTTCATGGGTAACGCCGGCAGCGGCGGCACTGGCGGGACCTCCGTGATGGGCGCCGGCGGCAACGGTGGTGACGGCGGCAACTCCAGTCCGATCATGGGCAACGGCGGAGACGGAGGTGACGGAGGTATCGGCATGACTACCGGGTGTGGCGGTGCCGCCGGTATGGGCGGAATGATCGCCAGCCAAATGGGGAACGGCGGATCGCCTGGCTGCGGCGGCTCCATGATGGGCGGCGGCGGTATGCACGGCGGCGGTATGCACGGCGGCGGTATGGGGGCGATGGCCGCTGTTGCGGCGCCGCAGGCCTAGGACCGTGACCGGGCCCGTGTCGCGGACGTGCCACACGTGCGTTGTCCGAACGGCCACTTGAGATACGACGGGAGCAGAACGTGGAACTTGCTGCGATGGTGGGTATGCCCGGTGAGGCCTTGCGGGTTTCGCGCGCGCAATGGCGGCGCTCGCTCAGCGATGCCGTGCGCGCGGCATTCGCCTACCACCATGAGAGAAACGCGTTCTATCGCGCCCAGTGCGATGCGGTATCACCCTCCGATATCGGCGATTACGCCGATCTGCACAGGATTCCGCTGCTACCGGTCGGTATGTTCAAACAGGCCGGCGCCCACGTCCTGCTGACGGCCGGCCTTGCCGATATCGAGACCGAGATCCGCTCGACCGGTA
This sequence comes from uncultured Mycobacterium sp., assembly GCA_964555915.1. Classification (GTDB taxonomy): domain Bacteria; phylum Actinomycetota; class Actinomycetes; order Mycobacteriales; family Mycobacteriaceae; genus Mycobacterium. Next base: position 30,845 of record CAZKUK010000016.1, on the reverse strand, counting down.
CCGGAGGGGTGCCATCGGTGGCCCGTCGCGATGCGTTGACGACCACTCGGGCCTCGGTCGGGATCATCGGCGGATACCGCGATCTGTTCGGAATCTCCAAGGGTGCCGGAGTGTTCCTCTGCCCGTCGACCGCAGAGGTGCCGGAGATGGGGATGGTCAAGGTGTTCAACCTGTTGACCGCCATGTTGGATGATCACCGCTACCTCGTGCGCAACTACTCCTTCGACCCGGAGGAGGCGCTGGCCTATCTGCGCGGCTGGGAGGGCCGGATGACCCGGCATATCATCGGCCCGCCGTTTATCATCGCCCGGTTCATGAGATTCCTTGAACTGGAGTCGGTTTCGCTCACGCTGGATCCGGAATCGATGATCATCATGCTCGGCGGGTGGAAGCAGTACACCGGACGTTCCATCAGCCGGGAGGAATTCAACGATAAGGCGCGGCGATTCCTGGGTGTCGACACCGGCCGAGTCCGCGATATGTACGGCATGATCGAGTCCAATATGCTCGCCATCGAGTGCGAGTATCAGCGTAAGCACGTGCCGCCCTGGTGCTACGTGTCCATCCGCGATATCGCCGATCCTGCAGTTGAATTGCAGCCGGGTAAGACCGGCGGTATCGCCATCCTGGACGCGCTGAACACCGCCTACCCGGGCTTCCTGCTCTCCGATGACATCGGCGACGTCGATGAGAGCGACTGCCCGTGTGGTCGCACCGGTCAGACGGTGCGTTTCCGGCGTCGGCGCCAGGGGGCGGAACTGGGCTGTTGTGCGGTCAGTATCGAGAAGTATCTGGACTCGAACGAGGCGGTCGCGGAGTGCGAACTCGTGGACGTGGCCGGACGGCGGTGAGGTATGCCCCGTTTCAGCCCGCGGGTGATCGACCACTTCACCAATCCGCGCAACTGCGGCCGCCTCGAGAAGGCCGATGTCGCCGCGTTCGTCGGCAATCCGGTGTGCGGTGACCAGATCCTGTTGACCGCCCGGGTTCGCGAGGATGCCGTCAGCGAGATTGCCTTCGAGGCCTTCGGATGTTCGGCATCACTTGCCGTCGCCTCGATCCTGACCGAGCGGCTCACCGGTATGGCGTTACCGGAAATCGCCGTCGTTGAACCGGCACAGATCGCCGACTGGTCCGGGGGACTGGCACCCGACCAGCAGCATGTGGCCATCCTCGGCGCCGATGTGTCGCACCGACTGGCCGCAAACTACCGCGACGGCACCCGCGACGATATCCCGGTCAGTGCGGGCTGATATGTACCTCGACTACGCCGCAACCGCACCCTTGCACCCCGACGCCGCCCGGGCCGTACAAGCCGGTCAGGCACTGACGGGTAATCCGTCCAGTGATCATGAGGCGGGGCGGCAGGCCGCCGACGCGTTGGACGATGCCAGGCAATCCCTTGCCCGGTTCCTCGGCGCAGCGCCCGGGGAGGTGATCCTGACCTCGGGTGGCAGCGAAGCCGACACGATGGCGTTATGGGGGACTTTCGCGGCCCGGGGCTTCCGCGGTCATCTGGTGACCACTGCCATTGAACACTCGGCCGTACTGGAGAACGCCGCCGCGTTGCGGGAACTCGGCGTCGCGGTCAGTATCGTCGCCCCGCGGCCCAGCGGCTATGTCGACCCGTCTGATGTGGCGACCGCGATTCGCGCCGACACGGTCCTGGTGTCGGTGATGCACGCCAACAACGAGACCGGCGCGATTCAGCCGATCGAAGAGATCGCCGCGCTGGCCCGGGGCGCGGGGGTGGCCCTGCACACCGATGCCGTGCACACCGCGGGCAAGCTCGATCTGTCCGCCGTCGAGGCAGCACTGATCGCGGTATCGGCGCACAAGTTCGGCGGGCCGCGCGGTATGGGTGCGCTGGTGGTTCGGGACGGCCATCGGCTGTCCCCGCTGATCCGCGGTGGCTCGCAGGAGAACGGACGCCGGGCCGGCACCGAAAACGTTGCCGGAGCAATGGGAATGGCCGCAGCAGCCCGGGCCTGCGGCGCGCGGACATCGGAGGCGTACCGCCGGGACATGCGGGAATTGCGGGAGCGCCTGATCAATGGTCTCGGCGCTGTCGGTGGTGTTCACCGCAATGTTGCAGGTCCGGTCGTCGCCGAGACGGTCAGCCTGCGTTTCGACGGGGTCCGCGCCGATACGCTCGCCGACACCCTCGACGTGCACGGAATCTGTGTCTCGACCGGGTCGGCCTGTCACGCCGGCAGTGACACGGTGTCCCATGTGCTCACCGCTCAGGGACTCACCGAACAGGCCGCGCGCTCGACGGTCCGTTTCTCCCTCGGGCCCGGGGTGTCCGCTGCCGATATCGACCGGGTGGTCTCGGTGACCACGCAGGCCGTCGACCGTCTGCGGCGCACCGCCGGGGTGGTCGGGGCCCTTCGGTGATCGCGGTCAAGAACCTCTTTGCCGAGAAGGCCCGCCTCGGTTTGTCGGTGCTCGGAGTGGCGCTGGGGGTGCTGCTGGTACTGATCATCGCGGGAATCTTCGTCGGAACCACCCGGCAGGTGACCACCTATATCGACCACTCGCGCAACGCCGTGTGGGTGATGCAACCCGGTGTCTCCCAGATGTTCAAGGCGGTCTCCTGGCTGCCCGGCGACGACGAACACCGGCTTCTGGCGCTACCCGAGGTCGACTCGGCAGACCCGATTCTGGGACTGCCATCGGACTTCGTCCACAACGGCACCCACACCGCGTATTTCGTCGTCGGCTACGACACCGAAACCGGGGTCGGCGGTCCATGGTCACTGGCGCAGGGCCGCAACGTCGAAAAACCCGGTGAGGTCGTCCTCGACCGGATTCTGGCCGCCAGGAACGACATCCGTCCCGGGGACACGGTGCAGCTCGTCGATGAGGATTTCACCGTGGTCGGCCTGTCCAATCAGACCGCCGCGGCGACCAACTACTACGCGTTCATCTCGCTTCCCGACGCGGCCCGGTTGCTGCGGGCCGGCGACCGGGTGTCCTACTTCCTGGCCCAACCCGGGTCGGGCTACAGCCCCGACCAGTTGGCGGCCGCCATCCGGGCCGGAGTCCCCGGTGTGGACGCCCTGACCTCAACCGTATTCGCCGAGAACAGCCGCGACATCATCGTGACGATGATCGGGCGTCCACTCAAGACGATGATCGCTATCGCCGCGCTGGTGGGGATCGCCCTGGTGGGGCTGACCATGTGGGCGCTGACCGCCGAACAGGTTTCGGACTTCGGCATCCTGCGTGCACTGGGTGTGCGGTCCTCGCAGCTGTGGGGCACGGTGGGAATCCAGGCGGCGGTCATCGCGGCGCTGGGGTATCTGGTCGGCGCCACCGCCGCCTATGCCGCGCAGCTCCTCGTCGGCGATCGCCTGGGAGACGTATCCATCGCCGTCACGCCCGCCCTGCTGGCGGTGGCAGCGCTGGGCACCGCGGTCATGGCGGCGCTGGGAACGCTGTTGCCCGCCGGCCGGTTGGCCCGGATCGACCCGGCCGCCGCGTTTCGGCATTGACGTACTGATGGTGCGGTCCCGGTGTACCGGGCCAGAGAGGAAATCTATGCGTTGTCCGGTATGCCACCACGACGCGGCGCCGCCCCGATGCAGCCGCTGCAATCGAGCCGTGCTGGCGGAAACTGCGAACCCGGTACTGCAATTGACCGGCGTCACACACCATTACGGCACCGGTGAGGCTGCCGTGCAGGCCCTCGGTGGTGTCACGATATCGGTCGATCGCGGTGAGGTGGCATTGGTAGTGGGGCCTTCCGGCGGCGGCAAGACCACCGCGCTGCTGGTGATGGGTCTGTTGTTGACACCCGACTCGGGCACAGTGCGCGTCGGCGGCCGCGATGTCGGAAGCCTGACCGAGCGCGAACGGGCCGGCCTGCGGCTGATGCGGTTAGGGTTCCTCTTCCAGGACTACAACCTGCTCAACTCGCTGACCAGTGCCGAGAATGTGGCGGTGCCGCTGCGCTACGGGGGAGTGCGCAAAGCCGTCGCGAAGACCCGGGCGATCGAGCTACTGGACTCCCTCGGGCTGGCGCACCGGGCCGGACACCGGCCGGCCGAGCTGTCCGGGGGGGAGAAGCAGCGGGTCGCCACCGCCCGGGCGCTGGCGATGGGACCCGAGGTGATCCTGGCCGACGAACCGACCGCGAACCTGGACTCGGCGACCGGTCACAAGGTCAGTGAGCAACTCGCCTCGGCGGCACGGGCCCACGGGGCGGCGGTGGTCATCGTGACGCACGACCCGCGCCTGGACGATATCGCCGATCGGGTGATCCACCTGGAGGACGGCCGGATCCTTGAAACCGCCGGTTGAGACATGTCAGCTGCGACCAGTGCGGGCCGGGACGCCGGCCGACCGAATTCCCCTGACCCTGGCGTTCATGGTCGTGCGCATGATGGTGCGGTACAGCAGGCCCTTGACGCCGCGGGCGTTGACACCGTGCTCACGGTAGAAGATATCGGGATCGTCGAAGACGCCGAAGTCCTGGTTGACCCCGGTCGCCTGGATGGCGGTGTCCGTGCCGTGCCAATCGATCGGCGGGTCCGCAAGATCCTCGGTGCCGACCCCGTACCCGAGAAACGGGCCGTGATCTCGGCCGGTCTTGCTGCGCAGGCCGGCCAGATAGGCCTCGTCGAGAATGACACCTTCCAGACCTGCCCAGCGATCGCCGACGCGGACTTCGGCCCAACTGTGGATGATGCTGCGCGGTGCAAACCGGTAGAACGGGCCGACCATCACGCCGTGCTGGAGCCGCTTGTCGATGGTGGCGCCGTGGAAGCGGCAGCCGATTCCGTTGGCCCGCAACAACGCCATCAGCAATGTGGTCTTGGTGTTGCACTGTCCGTAGCCGTCGGCCAGAACCGCCGACGCCGGCAGATCGTCAGAGCTGTTGTACCCGAACGGGATTTCATCGCGGACGAAGTAGTACACCGCCCCGATGCGGTCGGGTTCGGGAAGGCGGTTCCAGCGGCGCCGTTCCCCGATGGCCCGGACCCGTGGATCGTCGATATCGAGCAACGCGGTGGCCCGGAGATAGCGATCGACCATAACCACGAGCCTACCGACGCCGGAGCGCGAAGCGGCGGGAACTTCGGGCCCGAGCCGTCCGACCAACTGATGGTGCGCACTGCTGTGAGGAAGGTCCCGGCCCGGTGATTGTGGCGGTGAAGAACTTGACGGCCGAACGCACCCGGCTGGTGCTGTCGGTGGTCGGCGTCGGCTTCGCGGTGCTGCTGGTACTGGTGATGGCCGGAATCTTCACCGGAACCACCCGGCAGGTGACCACCTATATCGACCACTCGCGCGATGCCGTGTGGGTGCTCCAACCCGGGGTGTCACAGATGTTCCGGGCGGTGTCCTGGCTTCCGGCGGATATCGAAGGGCAACTGGAGGCGCTGCCCGAGGTGGGCTCGGCCGACCCGATCCTCGGCCAACCGTCGGATTTCATCCACGACGGGGAGCAGACCGCCTACTTCGTGGTGGGCTACGACATCAGCACCGGAGTCGGGGGGCCCTGGTCGCTGGCGCAGGGCCGGGATATCAGCGCTCCCGGTGAGGTTGTGGTGGACCGGATGCTGGCCGAGAAGAACGGTGTTCGTCTTGGCGATACGGTTCGGATCGTCGACGGCAACTTCACCGTCGTCGGCCTGTCGGATCAAACCGCCGCACTGGGTAACTACTACGCATTCGTTTCACTGTCCGATGCGGCGCGGCTGATGCGCGCCGCCGGGCGGGTGTCCTATGTGCTGGTGCAGCCCGCGCCCGGCTACACCCCCGACCAGGCCGTGGAGGCCGTCCGCACCCAGGTGCCCGGCGCCGATGCGCTCACCTCGGTCACCTTCTCCCACAACAGCCGAGAGATCATCATCTCGATGATCGGGCGTCCACTGAAGACGATGATCGCGATCGCCGCGCTGGTCGGGGTTGCGCTGATCGGATTGACCGTCCTCGCGGCCACCACCGAACAGATGGCTGACTTCGCTGTCCTGCGCGCCGTCGGTGTGCGACCGGCCCAGTTGATCCGCACCGTCCTGGGTCAGGCAGCGTTGATCGCCGGCCTGGGGTACCTGGTGGGCGCCGTATTCGCCTACGGCGCGCAGTTTCTCATCCGCGACCGGTTAGGCGATGTCACCGTCGCGGTCACCCCGGCGATGCTGGCGTGGATGGCGCTGGCGACCGCCGTCATGGCCGCCCTCGGGTCACTGCTGCCGTTGCGCCGAGTCGCCCGAATCGATCCCGCTCGTGCGTTTCGCCGATGAAAGCAGAAACATGACCCAGTCGAAGCTTCCCGAACCCACCGAAGTGCTTGACGCAGTCCGGGCCGCGCTGTTCAAACTGCTGCCGCCGGAGGACCTCGCCCAGGTCGATCTCGCCACACTCGACGAGACGACCCCGCTGCTGAGCCTGCCGGTGGACTCGGCGGTGTTGATGGCCCTGATGAACGAACTCGAGGACACCTTCTCGGTGTTCATCGAAGAAGAGGCGGCATTCTCCTTCGCCGTGCTCGGCGATATCCCGGACTACATCCGCGCCCGCATCACCGGGCGGGCCCAACGATCCGGCGACACGTGATCCCGCCACCGCGGGCCGTCCTGGCGCATGTGACCGGGCAGGCGCCGGCCCTGTCCGGCGGTGCGGTCCATTACAGCCGGCTGTTAGACGGAGAACTCGGGCAAATCGACTTCTACGACAGTCGCCGCCACCTCCTCGCAGTGCCGGGTTCAACCCTGGCGCAACGAGTCCGCAGCCGAGCCGGAGCGCTCGCGCAGAACGGCCTCGGTGTCGGCGACCGCGTCGTGATGGTGTCGGCCAATACCGAGGACTATCTGACAACGCTGCTGGCCGTGCTGCTGATCGGCGCGGTGCCGTGCGCGGTCGCACCGCCCCCGACACCGGCGCGGCCGGATTCCGCCGGGGTGCAACACCTTCGGGCCGCACTCCGCGTCGTCAACCCGGCGATGGTGCTGGCCGACCACAGGACCGCAATCGCCGTCGATCACCCCGTCCTGATCGAGTTCGAGGATATCTCCGGTGGCCCGGTGTGGCCGGGGCCGGACCGGGCCACGCCGAGACCGTCTGATCCGCACCATATTCAGTTGACTTCGGGTTCCACGTCGGCACCGAAGGCGGTCCTGTTGTCCCATCGCAATGTCGCGCACAACATCGCGATGATCGGGCACGCGATCGGCGCCCGGTGGGGACGTGACCGGGTATTCAGTTGGCTACCGATGTACCACGATATGGGGTTCATCCAAGTGCTCGCCGCCCTGCTCTACGGTTCACCGATCGCGTTGATGACCCCGCTGGGATTCCTGCGCGACCCGCTGTCGTGGCCGCGCCACATGACCGACCACAGGTCGACGATCACCGCCGGACCGACCTTCGCCTACCGGGCAGCCGCTGACGCACTGGGCCGCGCCGCCGACACGGGGTCCGGGATCGATCTTGCCGCGCTGCGCTATGCCTATGTCGGCGCCGAGCCGATCACCTATTCCACCCTGCGCGACTTCACCGACGGCTTCGCGGCGCTGGGACTGCCCGCCGAGGCGGTGGTGCCCTGCTACGGCATGGCGGAGTCGGTGCTGGCGACGACGCTGGCCCTGAAGACCGCACCTCAGGGTCCCGGGAACTTCGGCCGGGTCCGGGTCGTGGCGTCCAGGGAAGGGTCGCTGGTCTCCTGCGGTTCGCCCATCGACGGGATGGCGGTGTCGGTGGTCGACTCCGATGGTGTCGACGTCCCTCCGGGTGTAGTGGGCGATATCCGGATCAGCGGTGCTTCGGTGATGACCGGGTACCAGCAGCAGGACGGTTCGGTGAGCCGCCCCCCGGACGGCTGGCATGACACCGGCGATCGCGGGTTCATGTGCGATGGCGAGCTGTTCGTGGTGGGCCGGCGCAAGGAGATGCTGATCATTCGCGGCCGGAACCTGCCTCCCTACGATGTCGAGCGGACGATCGCGGAGTTACCGGAGGTCGGCCTCGGGCAGGCGGTGGTCTTCTGCGTTCCCGATGAGGACCGTGACCGGGAGGCAGTCGTCGCGGTGCTGGCCACCGCGGTCAGCGACCCGGATCAGCGGCGACAGGTCCGGGCCGCGGCCGCGAACCGGGTGCGCGAGGTGTTCGGGTTCTCCCTCGACGATGTGGTGCTGGTGGGCCGGACGGCCATCCCGCGCACCACCAGCGGGAAGATCCGGCGTCTGGCGGTGCGGGAACTCTATGTCTCGGATTCGCTGTCCTGAGAAGCGTGCCGGACGCCGACGCATTCGGCGCCGGCGGCACGGTCCCGGGCGATGAAGTCCTCTATCAGCTCGGCCACCTCGGCGGGCCGCTCCACCTGAGGGAAGTGCCCGACACCGGTCAGCACCTCCAGGCGGATGTCCGGCCGGGCCTGCTGCGCGGCGTAGGCGTGTTGGACCGGGATGATCGCGTCTCGGTCGCCCCAGATCGCCAAGATCGGTAATTCGCTCTTGGTGTTGAGTCGGTTCAAGGCGCTGACCGCCTGGCCGCGGTAGTCGACGACGGATCGCAACGTGCGCAGGAAAGCCTCCCGGGTCGGGGCGTCGGCGAACGTGCTGTAGGACCGCCAGATCTCCTCACCGCGTGGGGATTCGATGCCGGCACCGCGCAACCAGGACCAGACCCGGTCACCGGCGGCCAACACCTTTCGGGGCGCGATGATCGGCATGATCAGCTCCGCGCCCGGCGCGGACAGCAGCCGCAGTGTCAGTCCGACGTCCGGGCCCAGGCCGCCGCTGCCGATCAGAACCAGCCGTTGGGCATAGTCGGGGTGCTGGTAGAGGAACTGCATGGCGACACCGCCGCCGAGTGAGTGCCCGACGATGGTGGCCCGGGTGACGCCGAGTTCGTCGAGTAGGTCACGCAGCAGGACCGCGAACGCGCCCAGCGAGTAGTCGCTGCGCGGTTTGGCCGACTCGCCGTGACCCGGCAGGTCCGGCGCGAGGACCCGGTAGTGGCGTGCCAGCGGCCGGACCACCGATCGCCAAGTCTGCGAACTGCCGGCCATACCGTGCAGCAGCAGGACCACTTCCCCGTCGCCCTCGTCGAGATAGGCAACCCGTTCGCCGTGCAGGTCGAGGTGTTTGAGTTCGGTCATGGTGAATTCCTTTGGTGTGAGTGAGCCGGTCAGTTCGGCACCGACAGCCGGATGATCTGCGTCCAGGCCGAGACGACCTGCTTGGGCAGAGGCCCGGTGGTGTAGGTCAGGCCGTAGCGCTCGAAGAGTTCCCGAACCTTGGGGGCTATCTCCTGATAGCGGTTGCTCGGCAGGTCGGGGAACAGGTGATGCTCGATCTGATAGGACAGGTTGCCGGTCATGAAGTGCAGCGCTGGGCTGCCGGAGATATTGGCCGAGCCGAGCATCTGGCGCAGGTACCACTGGCCGCGGGTCTCACCCTCGATGGAGTCCCTGGCGAAGGTCTGCACGCCTTCGGGGAAGTGTCCGCACATGATGACCGAGTGGGTCCACAGGTTGCGGACGAGGTTGGCCGTCAGGTTCGCGGTCAGGGTGCTCAGCGCCGAGGGGCCGGACAGCAGTGGGTGCAGGACGTAGTCGCGGGTGGCCTGCCGGCGAATCTTGGACAGCACCTTGCGCCCGCGGCCGATGAAATCCTTCTTATCGACCCGGCCTTTGAGGTATTTGCCGATCTCCAGATCGTAGAAAGCGATTCCGTACTGGAAGAAACAGGCGTTGACGGCGTTGGACAGCGGCTGAATCAGATACATCGGCTTCCAGGGCTGCTCGTCGTCGACCCGCATGATGCCGTAACCCAGGTCGTTGTCCTTACCGCGGACGTTGGTATAGGTGTGGTGTAACTCGTTGTGCGAGTGTTTCCACATGTCCGCCGGTGAGGCGTTGTCCCACTCCCAGGTGGTGGAGTGAATGGCCGGGTCGCGCATCCAATCCCACTGGCCGTGCATGACATTGTGGCCGATCTCCATATTCTCGATGATCTTCGAGACCGACAGCCCGACGGTTCCGGCCAGCCAGGCGGGCGGAAAGAGGGAGAACAGCAGGATTGCGCGGCTGCCGAGTTCGAGTTTGCGCTGGGTGTCGATCACGGTACGGATATAAGCGGCGTCGCGTTCGCCCCGACTGGCGATGACCTGCTCGCGGATGGCGTCGAGTTCGGCGCCGAGGTTCTCGATATCGGCGGCGCTCAGATGGGTGCTCGGGTCGGCTACGGTTTCCTGGACTGCGGTCATTTCGGTTGTCCTGTCTGGGTTTTCAGTCTTGGATGTGTCTCAGAGTTCGATATCGCAGGGGCCTGCGGCAGCGGAGATGCAGGTTTGGATGGCGACGCCATCTCCTTCGGCGGCGGTGGTGAGTTCGCCGGTGCGCAGGTCGCGGACCGCGCCTCTGCGCAGCGGAGCCACACACCCGAAGCAGATGCCCATCCGGCAGCCCGAGGGCATCAGTACCCCGGCATCCTCGCCGGTGTCGAGCAGGCTCCGGTTGCCATCGTTCTCGACGGTGACAGCGCTGGCGGAGAAGCTGACGGCACCGCCCTCGCCGGTGGCGATGACGGTGGGCCGGAACCGCTCGGTGTGCAGCTGATCGGTGATACCGATAGCGGCCCAATGTCTTTCGAGGGTGTCCAGCAGGCCGACCGGTCCGCAGGCCCAGGTGTGGCGCTCGGCCAGATCGTCAACCACGCGCTCAAGGCGGTCGGTGTCGAGCACGCCCTCGGTATCGGTGTGGACCTCCACCAGCCGGATCAGGCCCTTCGCGGCGAGCATGCGCAGCTCCCCGCCGAAGATGACATCGGCAGCCGTCGGCGCGGAATGCACCACGACGATGTCGGATGTGAGATCCGGGCGCATATCGCGCAGCATCCCCATCACCGGCGTGATACCGCTGCCGGCGGTGATGAACAGGACCTTGCCGGGACTGGGATTGTCGACGGTGAATTCGCCGGCCGCCTGGTCAAGTTGGATGATCGTCCCCGCCCGGGCGCGGCGCACCAGGTAGGTGCTTACGGCGCCGTCCGGGATCGCCTTGACGGTGATGGTGATACACCCGTCGGCTCGGTCGGTAGGTGATGTGAGCGAGTAGGCGCGCCATTGCCGGATGCCGTCGACGTCGACGCCGACGCGGATGTACTGGCCGGGCAGGTGGCCCCGCCACCCGCGGCCGGGCCTGATCACCAGGGTGGCGGAGTCGCGGGTTTCGGGGTTGATCGCCACAAGGCGTCCGCGCAGGGCGGCACCGGAGCGCAGAGGGTCGATCACGTCGAGGTAGTCCGCCGGGAGCAGGGGAGTGGTGAGCCGCTCGGTGAACTTCAGCACTCGCCCGCGCAGTGACGCAGCCGGGGCGGTGCGAGGAGAAGTTGTGGTCATTTCTCCACCATCCCTCTGCGCGGTCGATAAAATCTTGGCAATAAGGCGTGGAAAAAATCCATTACTTTGTTCGGGAGAGATAGATTATGGAGTCAGCCACGCGTTTATCGGGGCTCGCACTCGACCCGGATGTGATCATTGCCCTGGAGGCGGTGCTGCCGCGGATGGCCGAACGCACGGTTGAGGCGATCGTCGCCGAGGTGCCGGCCTACACCGACCCGTTCAGCGGGCAGATGGGCCGGAACATCGAGAACGCCGTGCAGACCTCGCTGGGCGCGTTCCTGCGATTGGCGACTCGCGCGGAGGGCTCAGATCCCGGACCCCAACTCTCGCCGGCCGTCGAGGGCGCCTATGAACTCGGCCGTGGCGAGGCCCGCAACGGCCGGTCGATCGATGCGCTGTTGGCCGCCTTCCGTGTCGGCGCGCGGGTGGCCTGGCGGGAGTTGTCGGCCGCGGCGGTGAGCACCGGACTGTCGGCGACGACCATCGCACGGTTCGCCGAGTTGGTATTCGCCTATATCGATGAACTGTCGGCCTCCAGCGTGTCGGGGCATGCCGACGAGTCGGCCATCGCAGGTCGGGTCCGCCAGCGTTACCTCGATCTGTTTACCGCCCAACTCCTGTCCGGCGAATCGTCGGAGGTGTTGCGCAGCAGTGCGGAGCGGGCGAATTGGGTTGTGCCCCAGACGCTCACAGCGGTGCTGTTGCCGGGAGCCCACACCAGGGGGCTGGCCGGCCTGTTCAGCGCCGAAATCCTGCAGACCACTGACGAGCTCCCGGGTCTGGACCCCGGCCAGGGTTGGCTCGCGGCGTTGGTGCCCGATATGGGCGGTGACCGACGATCGAGGCTGATGTCGATGCTGGCTGGTCGAGCGGCGGTGGTTGGTCCCGCGCGCCCCTGGCTGCTGGTGGCGTCGTCCTATCGACGTGCCGTCCGGGCGGTGCATCTCGTCGGTGATGACCGCGCTGTCGTCGACACCGACGAGCATCTGGTCGAGATTGTTCTCGGTGCGGATCCGTCGGCGGCTGAGGACCTGCGACGGCGTGCTTTGGCACCGCTGATGTCGGTGCGGCCCGGTACCGCCGGGCGGCTCGCCGAGACCTTGCGGGCCTGGCTGCTGCACCAGGGGCAGCGCGAGGCGATCGCCGCGGAATTGTTCGTGCATCCGCAAACAGTGCGGTACCGGATGACGCAGTTACGTGAGCTCTACGGCGAGCGGCTCAACGACCCGCAGACGATCCTCGAACTCACGGTGGCGTTGGGCCTGGCGGCCGAGATTCCCGCTGTGGGTGCCGAATCCGTCGAGCGATGAAGCGGTTCGGTGACCGGTCACGGGGACCCTCGGGTGGTCGGCGCCGCCGTGACGACCTTTCCGTGGCGCATCCGTGGCGTAGTTTCATGCCGTGAGCGAGAACCCGTTCGACCCGACCCGCTGGCAGCCCGTCGAGGGCTTCGAGGATCTCACCGACGTCACCTATCACCGGTATGTGCGCGACGGTACGGCGCAGCCGACGGTCCGGGTGGCCTTCAACCGCCCGGAGGTGCGCAACGCGTTTCGTCCGCACACCGTCGACGAGCTTTACCGGGCTCTCGACCACGCCCGGATGTGGCCGGACGTCGGGGTGGTGTTGCTGACCGGCAACGGCCCTTCACCCAAGGACGGCGGGTGGGCGTTCTGCTCCGGTGGCGACCAGCGCATCCGGGGCCGCAGCGGTTACCAGTACGCCAACGGCGACAACGGCGACACCGTGGACACCGCACGGGCGGGACGGCTGCACATCCTCGAGGTTCAGCGGCTGATCCGGTTTATGCCAAAGGTGGTCATCTGCCTGGTCAACGGGTGGGCCGCCGGCGGCGGGCACAGCCTGCACGTCACCTGCGATCTGACCCTGGCCAGCCGTGAGCACGCGCGGTTCAAACAAACCGATGCCGACGTCGGCAGTTTCGACGGTGGTTACGGCAGCGCGTATCTGGCGAAGCAGGTCGGTCAGAAGTTCGCCCGCGAAATCTTCTTCCTGGGCGAGTCGTACACCGCCGAACAGATGCATCAGATGGGGGCGGTCAACCGGGTCGTCGATCACGCCGATCTGGAGACCGTTGGCCTGCAATGGGCCGATACGATCAACGGCAAGTCCCCGCAGGCACAGCGGATGCTGAAATTCGCGTTCAACCTGCTTGATGACGGAATGGTCGGTCAGCAGATCTTCGCCGGGGAAGCCACCCGGCTGGCCTACATGACTGATGAAGCCGTCGAGGGTCGGGACGCCTTTCTGGAGAAGCGCGACCCGGACTGGAGCGGTTTTCCGCGCTACTTCTGAACATCCCGCTGATCATGCCGCGCGGATCGGGCCCGCCCACCGGCTATCAGCCGGCCCGGTGCGCGGACCACCGGATGGCCGCCGCGATCGTCAGCCATGTGATGATCGGAGGATGACAGAACGTACCCTCGACGGCGCCTCGGTCGTGCTGGTGGGCGCCAGTGGTGGCCTCGGTCGGCAGCTCGCCCGGCAACTCTCCGATATCGGCGCCCGGCTGACCCTCGCGGCCCGGGACCGCGGGGCGCTCGACGCGCTCGGGATCGACGCGCCGATGGTCACCGCGGACCTGCGTGACGCGGAGGCCGGCCGAATGATCGTGGACACCGCGCTGTCCGCGTACGGCCGGATTGACGGCGTGGTCAACGCGGCGGGCGTTGTCGCGTTCGGATCGCTGGCAGACACCGCGGACGAGGTGATCGAGGATTTGTTCCTCACCAACGTTCTGGGGCCGCTGTGGCTGATGCGGGCCGCCATCCCGGCGCTCAGCGAGTCACGCGGTTTCATCGCCAACATCAGCGCTGTGGTGGCTGAGCAACCGCTTCCCGGGATGGCCGCCTACGCGGCCTCCAAAGCCGCTCTCACCGCCGCGGATCGGGCCTTGACCCGGGAACTGCGTGCCGCCGGCATCACCGTCACCGACGCCCGTCCGCCGCACACCGAGACCGGACTGGCCGACCGGCCGATCGCCGGCACTGCGCCCCGGCTGCGAGAGGGTTTGCAGCCGGAGGCGGTTGCCGGCCGGATCATCGCGGCCATCAGGGCCGGCGAGCGGGAGATTCCCGCCGCGGATTTCGGCTCTTGATCCCGCTGCCGGCCGCCCGGGGATTCCCAGCCGCTCGGCAGATGTTGGTGGAGATGCGACGACTGAGATGCGCACGTTGATCATCGCCGGCGAAGCTCCCCGCTGACCGCCCCAACCTGACAGGGTCGGGATGTGACGAGATATTCCGGTCTTGACCGGTGGCTGCGATGAGCTGGCCGCAGTTGCAGCCCTTCCTGGTCGCTCTCGCCATCGGACTGCTCCTGGGCCTGGAGCGCGAACGCAGCCACAACACGAGAATCCCGGCCGGTTCGCGCTCGTTCGCCCTGCTGGCTCTGCTGGGAGCCGTCGCCGCGTCATTCGGGGGCTGGGCGGTGGCGGTGGGCCTGCTAGGGGTCGGCGCGCTGGTGGTGCTCGCCTATTTCCGCACCAACGCCGAGGATCCCGGAACCACCACCGAGATCGCCTCGCTGGTCACCTACCTGCTCGGTGCGCTGGCGTATACGCGTCCGGCGCTGGCCGTGGCGCTGGCGGTTGTGGTCGTCGGTCTGTTGTTGTCGAAGAAACGGATTCACCGGTTCGCCCGTGAAATCCTCAGCGAGGTCGAACTCGAGGATGCCATCAAGTTCTTCGTGGTGGCGTTCGTCGTCCTGCCGTTGCTGCCTGACCGCGCGCTGGGCCCCTACGGTGTGCTCAATCCGGAGAAGGTGTGGCTGCTGGTCGTCCTCCTCACCGGTATCGGGTGGGCCGGTTATATCGGCGTGCGGGCACTGGGACCCGAACGCGGTCTGCTCGTCACCGGATTGGCCGGCGGGTTCGTATCGGCCACCGCGACCACGGCCTCGATGGGGCGGCTGAGCCGGGCCGGTGCCGGCCTGCGGGCACCACTGGCCAGTGCCCTGGTCGCAAGCCTGGCCACTTTCGTGCAGTTGGTCGTCGTCATCGCCTACGTCGACCCCGGGGTGCTCGGCCGGCTGTGGCCGCCGGTCCTTGGCTCGGCTCTGGTCCTGGTGGTGGTCGCCGCGATCGTGTACCGGGGCTCCGCCCGCGCGCACGGCGACACCCAGATCCCGTTCGGCCGGCCGTTCGCACTGCGGCCCGCGCTCATCCTCGCCGCCGTGCTGATCTTCGCCCTCTTGCTTGGCCGTTGGGGGGCCGATGTCCTCGGCCCCGAGGGTGCGGTGCTGGCCGCCTTCGCCGCCGGCCTCGCCGACGCCCACGCGGGAGCGATCGCCGTCGCGACCCTGGCCGCCGCCGGTGATATCACCGTCGAGACCGCGCTGGTCGCGATCGCGGCCGCGCTGGGCTCCAACCTGCTCGTCAAGATCGTGCTGGCGTTCGCAGCGGGCGGCCGGCGTTTCGGGCTTGGATTCCTCGCCGGGATGGCGGCCCCGACCATCGTGTTCGGGCTGGCTCTGGGCGCGGTAATCGCTGTCGGCTGATCGACCCGCCGGCCGGGTCCACAGGTGCGACAATCTGCGGATGTCGCAGGACGAGGGGGTCGTCGACCCGCCGATGCACGAACTGAGATCCAAAGGCCTCAAGAAGGGGTCGATCTCGCTGATCGGTGCGGTGGCGATTGGTCTTGCCGCCACCGCGCCCGCGTACTCGCTGACCGGGGCCCTCGGCCACGGCGCGCAGGAGGCCGGCTATCAGATGCCGGTCGTGTTCATCCTCGCGGTCATCCCGATGTACTTCATCGCCCTTGCCTACAAGCACCTCACCGATGCCGCACCCGATGCTGGCACGGTCTTCACCTGGGGTTCCAAGGCGATCCTGCCGCATATCGGCTGGATCGGGGGCTTCGCGCTGATGCTGTCGAGCATTCTGGCCGGTGTCGGCGCCGCCGGGATCACCGTCAACGCGGCCACCGTGGCCTTCGGCCTCGAGGACCCGCCGGACTCGCTGAAGGTCGCGATCGCGGCCCTGTTCATCCTGGTCACCACCTGGCTGGTCGCCCGGGGCGCCGAAGAGTCCTCGCGGACGACGCTGATTCTGACCGTCGTCCAGTACGGCGGACTGACATTATTCGCGGTGATCCTCGGCATCAACATTGTTCGCCAAGACAGCAACCCCACCGCCGAACCGTTCTCCTGGCAGTGGTTCAACCCCCTGGAGATCACCAGTTTCAGTGCGCTGCTCGGTGGTTTCCTGGTGGCCGTTTTCATCTTCTGGGGTTTTGACGCAGCGCTGTCGATGTCGGAGGAAACCCAGGGAACCGCCGAGCAGTCCGGTCGCAGCGGGGTGACGGCCATCCTCATCACGGTCATCACCTACGTGGTCTTCAGCGTCGCGGCGCTGGCCTATGCCGGTATCGATGACAGCAGCACGGGCAGCCTCACCCACGAAGCCAATATCGACGACATCTTCTCGAGCCTGGCACGTGATGCGGTGGGGCCGAGTGGCGCCCTCATCGCGGCGGTGATCGTCGGGCTCTCGGCGTTCTCGGCGACGCTGTCCACGGTGATGGCGACAGTGCGGGGCGTACTGGCGATGGCGACCTACAAGGCATTGCCCAGTAGGTTCGGCTCGGTTGACGAGGTTCGGCAGATCCCGACCTTTGCGACCTGGTTTATCGGGCTGACCACACTGGCCATCTACGGCGGACTGGTGATGGTCAGCGACAGCATCGTCGAGGACACCGTGTACAGCGTCGGCATCGCGATCATGACGTACTACACGGTGGTGGCGGTTTCCTCAGTGGTCTACTTCTGGGACACCGCATTCGGGCATTGGCGCACCGCGCTGGAGCAGGTCATTCTGCCGGCTATCGGCGCGCTGGTGCTGGTCCCGGTGGGCTTGATCGAGGCGTACCGGATGACCAGTCCGGAATACGGATCGACCGGGTCGCTCGCCGGTATCGGAACGGTATTCATCATCGGGGTGTTCAGTCTGTTCATCGGTGTGCTGTTGATGATCTTCTGGAACCTCAAGGCCCCGGCCTTCTTCCGGGGCCAGACCCTGACCCGCGAGCGCACCCATCGGCCGGGGCAGCCGCACTAGAGGTTGCGGTCGTCCCTGTTCGCGGGCGCGTGGTGCTCCGCAGAGTGGTCCTCGGGTGGCGGCGCCACAGAGTGGCCCTCGGGTGGCGGCGCCACCACAGGTTCGTGACCGGCGGGCAGATGGTCGGGCGGGTCGACGCGCAAGCGGTGTGCGACGGGTACGTCGGTCGACGAGTGCAGGATGATCGACAGCGCAATCGTGACGGCGATCAGGTCGAACAGCTTCTCGCCATTGGGTATCCCGGCCTGCAGTACCAGCAGGCCGTACACGACCGAGGCGAACCCCTTGGGGCCGAACCAGGCCGCGGTAAGGCGTTCGGCGCGGGGCATCGGCGTTCGGATCAGCGATAGCAGCATCGAGGCCGGCCGGACCACCATGATGGCCAGCAATGCCAGCAGCCAGCCCTGCCAGCCCAGATGCGACAACCGATCCGGGGTGATCAGTGCGCCGAAAACCAGCAGCGCGGCGAATTTGGTCAGCTCGGAGAGCAGATCCCCGAACGGCTCGAAAGTCTCGGCGGCGACGTGATCGAGGGTCGCCAGCGCCGAACCCGCCGCGAAAGCCGCCAGATACGGGTTGGCATGGGTCAGATGACACGTCGCGTACACCACCAGCGCGATCGCCACCGGTCCGAGCGGTTGAAGTCGCGGCTCGGCCGTGAGGATATTGCTGCGCCAGGCCAGGGCCACCACTACTGCGACACCGATGCCGATGGCCAGGCCGAGCACCAATTCCAGCAGAACGGTGCTCACATGCGAGCTCTCATGTTGGGTCATGGCCAGGAAGATCAGCACGAACGGCAGGGCCAGGCCGTCGTTGAGCCCGGATTCGACGTTGAGCAATCTGCGTAGTCGCAGCGGTATGTCATGGCGGCCCACGAGAGCCGATGCGAACACCGGGTCGGTCGGGGAGAGAATCGCACCCAGCAGCAGAGCCTCCGGCCAGTCCAGGCCGGCCAGGTAGTGCGCCGGAATGGCGACGCCGATCATCGACAGCGGCATACCCAGCCCCAAGGCTCGTCCGGAGAGGCGCCAGCCGTCCCGCAGCGCCGGCAGGTTGGCCCGCTGACCGTCGGTGAAGAGCACGGTGAACAGTGCGATATCGGCAAGGACCGCGACGAAACCATCGCTGGCGTTGACCACACCCAACCCGCCGGGGCCGAGCAGTGCCCCACCCACCAGGAACAGCAGTGCCGTGGAGAGAACCGTCCGGGCAGCCAATCCTGACAGCGAGACGCTGATCAGCAAAACGACACCGTAGACGAGGACGAGTTCCACGCGAGACTCCCTGCTGGATTCCGGTTCGGTCGCCGCTCATGGTGCCTTCCGCGGCGCGTGGGTGCAAAGCCGCCGGCATCGTCAGACGCTATCCGGAGACAGCCGGGGTTAGGGTTGTGGAGTGCCCGCCCGTCCCGACCACGTCGACTTCCATTTCGACGTGATGTGCCCGTTCGCCTACCAGACATCGCGTTGGATTCGGCAGGTCAGTGATCTGACCGGGCTGGTTGTGAACTGGCGGTTCTTCAGCCTCGAGGAGATCAACCGGGCCGACGGTAAGAAACATCCCTGGGAGCGGGAATGGTCTTACGGGTGGTCGATGATGCGGATCGGTGCGCTCTTGCGTCGTCACTCGATGGCTGATGTCGGCGCCTGGTACGAACGGTCCGCCCGCGCCCTGCACGTCGAGGGCCTCAAGCCGCACGAGAAGTCCGTTGCACGGCATCTGCTCGCCGAGCTCGGTTTCGACCCTGCCCTGGTGGACCGTGCGATCGCCGATCCCACCACCAACGAAGAGGTCCTCGCCGACCACCGGCGGGTGGTCGATGCCGGCGGGTACGGGGTGCCGACGCTGTTCTTCCCCGATGGCCAATGCCTGTTCGGGCCGGTACTGATCGAACCGCCCACCGGTGTGGCCGCGCTGCGACTCTGGGACGCGGTGGTGGCTTGGACGGAGTTCCCGCACCTCTACGAACTTCAGCGTCCCAAAGCGGCCGCCGACGAGCAGGCAATCGTCGAGACGCTGCGGCCCTATCTGGAGGCCCGCGACTGGGTATCGATCAACCGGGGCGAGGTTATCTCGTTCGACCGTCGCGTCTGAGTGCTCTTCGGTGAGCACGGCTTTCCAGTGTCTGGTTCTCGCCACGGTGGTGGTCGCCGGCCCGTTGACTGTCCCGCCACCGGCCTCGGCGGACCCGACCGCCGACACACTGGCACGGCTCGACACCCTGCCGGTGAAGGGGCGCGCCCCGAAGACCGGTTACGACCGGGATCTATTCGGGCAAAGCTGGACCGATGACGTCACGGTGGATTCCGGGCGCAATGGCTGCGACACCCGCAATGACATGCTGCGCCGTGATCTCGTGGATGTGGTCATCCGCTCGGGTTCCAATGGGTGCACGGTACTCAGCGGTGTCCTCGACGACCCCTATACCGGTACCGTCGTACCGTTTCTTCGGGGCCCCGACACCTCGGCGGAGGTTCAGATCGACCATGTGGTGGCGCTGTCGGACGCCTGGCAGAAGGGCGCCCAACAGTTGGATGAACTCACCCGCCGGAACTTCGCCAACGACCCGGCGAATCTGCAGGCCACCCTCGGGTGGGTGAACCAGCAGAAGGGCGACGGCGACGCCGCGACCTGGCTGCCGCCCAACAAGTCCTACCGCTGCACCTATGTCAGCCGCATCGTCGATGTGAAAGCCACCTACGGGCTGTGGGTGACCGCGGCCGAGCGCGCCGCGATCGAGCGGGCACTGGCTGACTGTTAGTGCCCGCGAATCGGGCTGCCGCCGGTTAGTTCACGCAGGGAATTCCGCTGCCGCCGTCTATCGGTGCGCCCTGATCGGGAGTCTCCGCAGCTGAGACGTCGGACCCGCCGCCGGTCGCCGGCTCCGGTTCAGGCTGCGGTTCCTCCGGGACCGATGGCAGCTCATATCCCGCGCCCAGCACGATGCGGATCTGATCGGCGGCCAGGTCATCGCTGGATTGCGGGGCCGCACCGATCCCGAGAAGAGTGGCCACGGCCCGCGCGTCGGAGTGTCCGCCCGGCCCGTAGGTGATCGTGGTGTCGAAGGGTTCTCCGGTTTCGCGATCCCTGACCTCCTCGGTGACGTAGCCCCGATCGCCTAGCAGTCGGGCGGTCCGGGCGGCTACTCCGGCGGTGTCGCCGGCATTGATCACGTCGATGACGGTCGCGGGGTCCGGCGTCGATGCGGTATCGGCGGTCGGGGTCGTGGTGCCGCCGATGGTTCGCGCGATTTCATCGCGGATCTGCCCGGGATCGACAATATTGACGTCTTGGCCGTCGATGTTCTCGTAACGCAGCACCGGCAGCGTGCGGAACTCGACATCGCCGCCCGCCAGCGCTGCCATCCTGCGGAACTGGGCCTCACCCCAGCCCTGCGACAGCACGATGTCCTTGCGTGCGACGTCCATCAGGCTCCTGAACCGGTCCAGGTCGGTGAACGAGCCCGAGTCCTCGAGTTGGCGCATCACCGCCAGCAGGAATGCCTGCTGGCGGTGGGTGCGGTCCAGGTCCCCGTTCTCCAGACCGTGCCGCTGGCGCACGAAGGCCAGCGCCTGTTCGGCGTTCAGCGTTTGCCTCCCGGCCGGAAAGTCGGCACCGGAGTAGTCATCGTCGACGGCATTGTTCAGGCACACCTCGACCCCGCCGAGGCTTTCGGTGAGGTGATAGAAGCCGGCGAGGTTGACTTCCGCGAAATAGTCGATGGGCTGACCGGTCAGGTTTCGTACGGCCCGGATCGTAGCCTCGCGGCCCGCCTCGCGGCCGGCGCTCTCCAGCGCGGCACGATCGGTCACGCCGGCCTCGGTGAGTTCCTGCTCGACCTGGGCCTTCATCAGCCCGTAGGCCTCTTTGATCTTGATGTGGTCGTATCCGGTGATCCCGCTGACCGCGATGTAATCGTCGCGGGGGATGGAGAATGCCACGACCCGATCATCGGCCCCGACGTGTACCAGGATCAGCGTGTTGGTGTTGTAGCCGCCGGCCTCGGAGTCGCCGGCATGTAACCGTTCCAGGATCGCCGGTGGCAGTTCATTTCCCTCCTGGTCTTTGCGGGAGTCAAGTCCGATGAGCAGAATGTTCATCGCCCCGCCGGATGATCGCGCAGCGTCGGCCCCCAGGGCCCGCGAGATGGTGATACCGCCGAGCAGTCCGTGGGTCTGCCAGTAGGCCAGACCGGTGACAAGGATCACCAGGGCCGAGATCAGCCCGACCGCGGTACGCCCGGCGGTTCGCACCGTTTGGCAGGCCGGATCGCCGGCCCGTCGGTGCCTGCCATGCCGCCTACGGCCGGCGGTAGCCACCGCGAGCTCAGACCAGCGTGGTCTGCAACGGTGCGAGGTCGGTCTGCATGAGCACGACGTTGTAGTTGCCCCACAGCGACATGTTCCAGTAGATGTTGCTGATATCCGGGTCGCCGTTGGAATCGGTGAGCTCGCCGGTGCCCGACAGCGGGTGGATCATCGGGGCATACAGGCCGGGGTACTGCAGCGACGTCGCGACCGTGATCGGATCCGACCAGGTGCCCTCCGGGGAGTCGGCGGTACGGAGGATCACGTTGTTGAGGCCGTTGCCGTACATCACCACGTACTTGTCGAGGTATTCGTTGTACTGGATCGACATCTCGCTGACGTTGCCACCGGTCTTGGCGCCGGTGAGACCGGCAAACCAGCCGCCGAAGAAGTCCGGGTTGTTGGCGATGTCCTTCACGAAGCCGAACAGCCCGGCGGAGTTGGGTGAATCACCGATCACCGGGGCCGCGACTGCCGGCTTGTCGAGCACCCAGCTATCACCGTCCCAGTACTCGTACTGCTTAAGGTCGGTGATCGCGCCCTCGGGCACTCGGGACAGGAAGGCCGAACCGGTGCGGCCGGCCGGGGTGCCGAACGCGTAGACATAGCGGGTATCGCCGACGACCTTGCTCTCCGGTTCCAGAACGTAGGCCATCTGCTGGAAGTTCTGGCTGCCGGCCACATACGGGGTGGACGAGCGGAACCAGCCCGCCGACCGCACCGTCGATGGTTGCAGCACCCACCTGTCGGTGCCCTCGTCATACATCGAGATCGCCGAATAGTTCGTGGTCCAGCGTCCAGGGCTGTCCCAGGACTTCACCGACATGTAGTTGACGTAGTTCTCGCTGTTGGCGTAGACCGCCGAGGTCGGGATGTTGGTGACCTCGGAGCCGATGAAGAACACCTGGTTGCGTGCAGCCGGGATGAACTGGCCCGCGTAGCCGGTGTCGATCAGCGACAGACCGTCGTATAATTGGGTGTCATCGCTGAGCAGCAGCACGTTGGAACGCCAGTCGCCGGTCATGTTGACCCCGCTGAAGGTATCGCCGAAGGCGACCTGGGTCAGGCCGTTATCGCCGTTGAACCACATGATGCCGAGGTCGGTGCCGTAGATGCTGGCCCACCGGGTGTTGTTGACCTGTGTCCAGTTGAAGCCCGGGTAAGCCGTGTTGCGCTGGCCGGTCACCCAGCCGCGCTGAGCTGACGGCAGATTCGTGGGGGTCGTGACGAGGGCTGCGGCGGCGGAGGCGCTGGGGGCCACGACACTGGCGGCCTGAGCGCGGCTGCCCATCCGGCCGATCTCGCGGCGGCTGAAGGCCATAAGGGCCCACAGTGCCGTCGCGTCCACCGGGCTTCCAGGTGTTGTCGACGCGCCTTCCGGGTCGAGATCGACTGCGGAAACCAGCGTCGGTGCTCCCCGCAGTGCGCGGGCGGGGGCGGGCTTGGGTGCGGCGACCGCGATGGGAACGCTGGCAGCGGTGGTGACGGGTTCGATCACCTGGGTGGTCACCGGGGCTGGTGGGGGTGCCGCCACCGGTTGGGTCACCAGGATCGGCGCGGCCGGCTTCGGCGCGGTCACGGTTACCGGCCGAGGGGGAACCGCCGCGGTGATGGCGGCGGACGGTTTGGGCGCCGGATTGGAGGCGGGTGTCAGGACCGGAATCGTGGGCCTGTCTGCCGGATCGTTGTCCCCGCCGGCCGGGGGTGCACCCGCGGCGCGTTTGGCGGTGGCCGTCGCGCTACCGCTGACGGCGGCCGGGGCCGGCTGGGAGTTGATACGTGCTGTGGCCCCGCGGGCTGCGCGCCGTGGGGATTTCGCCGGAGCGGTGTTCGCGGCGCCACCGGCGGTGGCCCGCTGCGAGGTTCGGTCCGAGGAGCCCGGGGTCCCCGGGTCGGTGGTGTCGGCCCGCGCGATGCCGGTGCCGGAGGCCACTGCCGCCCCCACGCCGAGGGTGACCGCCAGCGCTCCGAGCCGGCCGACATGAACGGCGGCACCTCTGGCTGAAATCATCGCGAACACTCCTGCCTGGGGGGAGACAGCCGGTCATCGCGTCCGGCAAACACGCACCTTCAGAAACCCGGCCGCGGGTTTGGGTGAACTCTACTCACATCAGCCACATACCTCCAGAGCCGCGCCGGTACGGTCATGGGAGGGGAAGGCCTGATAGAGAGGCCTTTCCGGGGAAATTCTTGAATGCTGACCACAGCGGATTGTAGGTAAAACGTTATCCCGGCCGGGGGTGCCGGCAGCTACCGGCCTATCCGGCGGCGAGGAGTTCGGCCATCCGGTCGACGACACCCTGTAGCGCCTTGTACGGGCGGATCATCACCTTGAACGAGGTGATCTTTCCCTCGTCGTTCCAGTGGATCATGTCGATACCTTCCACGGTGAGCCCATCGACGTCGGCCGTGAACTGCAGAACCGCGGAGTGGTCGCCGAACCACTTCTCCACATAGCGGAAGCCGGTTCCGGAGAACATCTGTTCGGCTGCGCGCAGATAGGCCGCCGTCACCGCCCGGCCCCGCTGCGGTGTGAACACCGCGGGTGAGTAGAAGACGGCGTCGTCGGTGAGAATATCGTCGATTTCGCTGCTGACATCGTCACCTTCGATGAGGCGCAGCCAGCGTTCGATCACTGCCGGTGTCGCGGTTACCACGACCAAAGTGACATGTCGTTGGGCGGGTACTGGTTGCAGATGTCGGTGGTGTTGGCGGCCACACCCTTGTTGTTGAAGAACAGTTTGGCGTGGTTGGGCCATTGGAAGGCCAGCGGATCGGCGTAAATGTTGGTGGCCAACTCCTCTGACCAGGCCCGCCGCTGTGCCGGTGTTTTGGCGTAGAAGTCGTGGATGTAATCGCGGGCGGCTTGCTGGACTTCCGGCGACTTGTTGTTGTAGTCGATCATGTAGCGCTCAAAGTAGACCGGTTCCACGTCCCGGGCCGCCGCCATGATCTGTTCGGCGGTGCAGGTGGTCTTGAGCATCCGGTTCGGGATGGGGTAGTCATCGGTGGCATCCGCTGACGCCGTCGCCGTCGCCAGCACCGATCCGGCGGCGACGGCCAATCCCGCCAGCAGGGGCGCGACTCGCCAAAGTCTCATGATGATCCTCCCGACAAAGAGATTAGCTGATGTAAGTGTCGGGCCTACAATGGTGATCATGACGCTCAATCATGATGCTCATCATGCGGCGCCCATCATGAAGCGGACTACGGCACTTGCGACGCGGATGACGGGCGGTCTGGCGGCGCTGGCGGCGGCAGTCCTGCTGGCCCCGGCCGCGGAGGCGGATCCCGATATCGCCTTCGCCGACCAGTTACACGAGTACGGGATTTACGGCCCCCGGGACTACAACGCCTGGCTGGGCAAGATCACCTGCAAACGGCTGGCCAAAGGTGTCGACGGTGACGCCTATGCCTCGGCGTTCTTCGTCTCCCGCAACCTGGACCGGGATTCCACCCAGGCGCAGGCCTGGCAATTCGTCGGCGCGGCCATCAACACGTACTGCCCGGACAAGCTGGGTGTGTTGCAGAACGCCGCGCAGTAGCGCTGACGGCAAGACCGGATCAAGCCCGATCAGCCCGCCAGTTTGCCGTGGTCGACCACGTAGACCGCCCCATGAACGGCGGCGGCATCCGCGCTGGCCAGGAAGGCGATCACCGAAGCCACATCGCGAGGTTCCATCAGCCCGCGCGGTGCCGCGATCCGCATGATCAGCTTGTAGTCGGCATCGTCAGGGGCGGTGAACTCGGTGACCTGGGGGGTCAGCATCCCGCCCGGGCACACCGCGTTGACCCGCAACTTTTCCCTGGTGAACTCCACCGCCAGCGCGCGGGTCAGGCCGACGAGGCCGTGTTTGGCCGCGCAGTACCCGGCCGAGTACACCTCGCCCTCGACACCGGCCACCGAGGCGACATTGACGATATTCCCACCGGACTGCAGCAGATGCGGTATCGCGGCCCGGCATAGGAAAAACGGGCCGCTGAGGTTGGCGGCCAGGTCGTAGGCCCAGTCGTCGTCGGTCACCTCGCTGGTATGGCGCATCTGGTGGAACCCGGCCGCGTTGACCAGTACATCCAGTCGTCCGAAGCGATCCACACATTGCTCTACGGCATCGCGGCAGGCCTGCGGGCTGGTGATATCGGCCGCGCCGAAGGAGCCGCCCGGAACCGATCTGAAGACCGTCGCCATCCGTTCGGTATCGCGGGCGATACCGAACACCGACGCACCGCGTTCGGCGAACAGTTGAGCAACCTGGGCGCCCAGACCGGAGGACGCGCCGGTCACCAGGGCAACCCGGTCCTTCAGCTGTGCCATGGGGAGCCCCCTCGTTGTGCCGGCCGGGTCGGGAAACCGCAGGTCACTGGAAGGGTAAATGACTACCGCGGCCATTCGGTAATCATTACGCCTGGGTGACCATAGGGGGCTCGACGGGCGCCGATCGGCACGGTCGTCTTCAATGGTGATGGCAAGTATGAGGCGGACCAGGTGGACAGGAGGGGTCGTGCGCGCGACTGACGCCACATCGACCGGCGGCGGTCTTCCCATCGTGGCCGGCCCGGCGGTCGAACCGCCGGGGGCCGAATTCGAACTGTGGCGAAACGGCGTCCGGCGCAGGGTGCTGGATCAGGTCGGCGACTTCGTGGCATCTCGGTGCGTTCCCCAACTGGAGCGAACCGGTATCGAGATTGCCCCGGCTGTGCTGGGTCAATTCCTGGGCGGCGGCAAATGCCTGCGCTCGACCTTCATGTACCTGGGCTGGCTGTGCGGGACCAACAGCGACCCCGCTGCAGACACCGCCGCCCTGCGGGCATCGGCGGGTCTGGAAATGCTGCACGCCTTCGCTCTCCTCCAGGATGACGTCATGGATGATTCGGCACTGCGACGCGGCCGTCCCGCCGCCCACGTGCAGTTCGGTCGATGGCACCGCAATTACGGTCTGTCCGGGTCGCAGGATCGGTTCGGAGCCGCCCTGGCCGTTCTGCTTTCCGATCTGTGTCTGGTTTGGGCGGAGCAGATGATGCGAGAGAGCGGGTTGGCCGGGGACGCGCTGGACCGGGCCTGGCCGCGCTACGACGCCATGCGGATCGAACTCGCCGTCGGGCAGATCGCCGACATTGCCAACGACGCCGGAGTCCTCCCCACCCTCGAGGCCGTCCTGGAAGTGGCGAGGCGCAAGTCCGGCAACTACACCGTCCGTCGGCCGCTGGAGATCGGCGCGGCGATGGCCGGCCGGGACGACCTGACCGATGTGCTGGGCGCCTACGGTAACGCGGTAGGTGAGGCCTTCCAGATGCGCGACGATATCCTCGGGGTGTTCGGGTCGCCGTCGGTGACCGGCAAACCGGCTGGCGGTGACCTCGCCGAACGTAAGGCCACCAGTGTGGTGGTGGCAGCCCAGCGCATGGGTGACGACGCAGTCCGCCGGCAGTTCACGGCGTTGACGAGCGCCGAGCAACTCGACGAGGCGGATATCACGCACTGGCGGAACCTGATCGTGGCCACCGGGGCGCCGGCATGGATCGAGGAACTGATCGCCGAGCGCGTGCGGACCGCCATCGAACTCCTCGATGACAACCGGATCGACGACTGGGCGCAGTCGGCACTGGCCGATATGGCGGTGGCCTGCACCCGTCGGCTGACCTGACAGAAAAGGGACTAACAAATGCGAACCATTCCAGGGCGCACCGACCATGTTGTGGTGGTAGGCGCTGGACTGTCCGGGCTGTCGGCCGCGATGCACCTGGCCGGACAGGGCCGCTCGGTCACCGTGGTCGAGCGCTACGACTTTCCCGGCGGCCGGGTGGGCCAGGCCGATATCCGCGGCTACCGGATCGACACGGGAGCCACCGTGCTCACCATGCCCGACATCATCGAGGAAGCCTTCGACGCCGTCGGCGCATCGATGAAGGACTACCTCGAGCTGATGCCGTCCGACCCCGCCTACCGGGCCTCGTTCGCCGACGGCAGCGTGCTCGACGTGCACTCCGACCTCGCCGCGATGACGGCGGCCATCGAGGAGTTCGCCGGACCCGATCAGGCCACCGGTTACCTGCGGCTGCGGGAGTGGTTGACCGAGCTCTACACGCTGGAGATCGATGGTTTCATCGGATCGAACTTCTCCTCACCGCTGTCGCTGCTGACCCCGAAGCTGGCCCGGCTGGCTGCGATCGGCGGATTCCGCGGCTGGGAGAAAATGGTGCGCCGCTTCATCACCGACGAGCGCCTGCAGCGGATCTTCACCTTCCAGGCCCTCTACGCCGGGGTTCCGCCGCAGAAGGCGCTGGCCGCCTACGCGGTGATCGCCTATATGGACACCATCGCCGGGGTCTACTTCCCGCGCGGCGGTATGCGGGCCGTTCCGGAGTCGCTGGCCGCGGCCGCGGCCGATGCCGGGGTCACCTTCCGCTACGGGTCGACCGTGACGGCGCTGGAGCGGTCCGGTTCGAGGGTGACGGCGGTGTGCACCGACTCCGGCGACCGGATCGCCTGCGACGCGGTGGTGCTGACCACCGAACTGCCGCTGACCTACCAGTTGCTCGGCAAGACGCCGCGCCGTTCGATCACCTTCCGACCGTCGCCGTCGGCGGTGGTCATCCATGCCGGGGTGCCCTCGGTCGGGGGTGCGCTGCAACACCACAACATCAGTTTCGGGGCGAATTGGGCGAAGACCTTCGATGAGATCATTGACGACGGGGTGCTCATGAGTGACCCGTCGCTGCTGGTCACCATGCCCACTGCGGGCGACCCGACCCTCGCTCCGCCCGGACGCGACCTGCTTTTCGTCCTTGCGCCATGCCCGAATCTCGAAGTTGGCAAGGTGAATTGGGCCGTCGAGGGCGATGCCTACGCTCGCCGGGTGCTGGCGACGGCGGCGGAACGTCTCCTGCCCGGTATGGATGAGGATGCCGATATTCTCGACGTCGTGACACCAGTGGACTGGGCCCGGCAGGGGATGTACGCCGGTACCCCCTTCGCCCTGGCGCACACTTTCTCCCAGACCGGTCCGTTCCGGCCGGCCAATCTGGTGCGCGGTATCGATAACGCCGTGCTGGCCGGCGGATCGACCGTGCCCGGGGTAGGGGTGCCGACGGCGCTGCTGTCGGGCCGGCTTGCCGCCGAGCGTGTGACCGGACAGTCCGGAGGTCCCGAAAACCGCACGGTCAGTGGTTCGGCGACGCGGGTTGGGGCATGATCAACACCGAATTGCAGGCTGCCGGTATCTCCGGGGACCGGCTGCGGGAGTCCTACCGCTACTGCCGACGACTGAACGCCGAGCACGGCCGCACCTATTTCCTGGCAACCCGGCTGCTGACACCGTCCCAACGTCCCGCCGTGCATGCGCTCTACGGGTTTGCCCGGTACGCCGACGATATCCTCGACGATCTGCAGTCCGATGCCGGCGTGGCCGATCGGGAGGCCCGCCTGGAGCGGCTGGCCTCGAAATTTTTCGATGGTGACGAGGCCAGCGAACCGGTGCTGCCGGCGGTTCTGCACACCGCCCGGACCTATCGCATTCCGCTGAGTCTCTTCGAGGAGTTCCTGGCCGCGATGCGGATGGATCTCACCGTGACCGACTACCCGGATCGCGCGGCGCTCAACGGATACATGCGCGGTTCAGCCGAGGTGATCGGCCTGCAGATGCTGCCCATCCTGGGGACCGTCGGGCCGCTTGACGATGCCAAGCCCACCGCCGAGGCGCTCGGACGGGCCTTCCAGCTGACCAACTTTCTCCGCGATATCGATGAGGATCTGCAACGCAACCGGGTGTACCTGCCCGCCGACGAATTGGCCGCATTCGGCGTCGACCGGGAACTGCTGACCTGGTGTCAGCGGACCAGTCGCACCGATCCGCGGGTGCGCCAGGCGCTGGCGGCCCAGCACGCCATCACCCGGGCCATCTACCGCGAGGCTCACAAAGGTATCGCTCTGCTGGCCCCGCAGTCGCGACCGTGTGTGGCGACCGCCTTCACCCTGTACGCCGAGATTCTGGATCGGATCGAGGACATCGACTTCGAGGTGTTCAGCGAGCGGGCCTCGGTGGGGATGGGCAGGCGGTTGCAGGTCTTCACCGGTGGGCTGGTGCGCGCCCGGCGGGCCCGCCGGGGCGCGGCCGCCTGACCGGGTCGGGTGTGCTGGAATTGACGCCGATGATGATCGTGCCCGGTTTGCCGAGTCCGCTAGACGGCTGGTTGGCGAGTGTGTGGGCCGGACCGGTGCCGCGGCGGAATGTCGATTCGGATGCCCAGCGATGAGCGGGCTGTCGAGGTCTGGTTTGCGCCGGGCCGAGGTGCCGGGAGCCTTCGACGTCGGGGCCGCCGCGTATGACCGGTTGGTCGGCGCCAACCCGGGCTATCACGACCACCTGAGGATATCGGCACGCCGGATGCGGATACCCGGAGGCGGTCGGGGTCAGCGCCTGCTCGACGCGGGTTGCGGCACGGGTGCCTCGACAGCCGCTCTGCTGGAGGTCGCTCCGCACGCCGAGATCGTTGCCGTGGACGCCTCGGCCGGGATGCTGGAGCAGGCCGCCGCGAAACCCTGGCCGGATACCGTGCGGTTCGTGCACACCCCGATCGAGGACCTGGCCCAAGCCGGTGTGGACGGGCCCTTCGACGGCATCCTGGCCGCTTACCTGTTGCGCAACCTTGCCGACCCGGAGGCGCAACTGCGCCGATTCCGGGATCTGTTGCGCCCGGGCGCGACCCTGGCCGTGCACGAGTACTCGGTGTGCGATTCCGCCGCCGCGCAGGCGATCTGGACCGCGGTCTGCTGGGGTGTGATCATCCCGGCGGGTCGACTGAAGACCGGTGACAGCACCCTCTATCGCCACCTGTGGCGCAGTGTGATCAGTTTTGACGGTGCCGCCGATTTCCAGCGCCGGCTGGCTGCGGCGGGTTTCGCGGGGGTGCACAGCGAGACCATGCCGGGCTGGCAGCGCGATATCGTGCACACCTTCCTCGCAGATGCGCCTGAGGTCGATTCGGGCTCGGCGGTCACGCCGGACACAGCCGGCACAGCCGGCACAGCCGGCACAGCCGGCACAGCCGGCACAGCCGGCACAGCCGATGTTGCCGATGAAGATCCCGAAACCATCGCACCGGAG
>CAZKUK010000015.1:8614-59495 GCA_964555915.1 uncultured Mycobacterium sp. | reverse complement strand
AGGCCTCCAGGTACACCACGTTGGCCCCGCCCAGCATCATCCCGTAGTGGTGGGATTGGTGGCAGTTGCGGTCCAGCAGCACGATATCGCCGGGTGCCACCAGGGACTGGGTGATGATCTTGTTGGCGGTCGACGTGCCGTTGGTGACGAAATAGGTCTGCCGGGAGCCGAAGGTCTTCGATGCCAGTTGCTGGGCTTCGCGCAGCGGCCCGGTGGGCTCGAGCAGCGAGTCCAGACCGCCGCAGGTGGCCGAGGTCTCCGCCATGAAGACGTCCAGGCCGTAGAACTCGACCATGTCTTTGATCCAGTGCGAGTTGACGATCGACTTTCCCTGGGAGATCGGCAGCGCGTGGAACACCCCGGTCGGGCGCTGGCTGTATTCCTTCAGCGCACTGAAGAACGGGGTCTCGTATCGGTCGGCGATCCCCTCCAGCACACTCAGGTGCAACTCCAGCATGCCGTCGCGCACATGGAACACCCGGCGGAAGTTCGTGCCCAGCCGGCCGGCGACGTTCTCCACCTCGACCTCGGTCATCAGGTAGCGGTCCAGCCCCGGGCGCAGTTCGCGCAACGCGGTGGCCAGAATGGCCGCACGTTCGCCGGAGGGCTTCTCATCCCCGAGTTCCTCGGCGATACCGGAGCCGACGAAGTCCGCCAGCGCCGTCAGATCGCGGCCGCTCTGGGCGGCGAAGCCACGTCCGATGACAACAGCCTGCAGGTTGACGTTGAGCTGGGCGGCGATCAACGCTTCCTCGGCGTTGGAGACGATCACCACCTCGTAGACGAATTCGTCATCGGGGCGGCGCCATTTGCGCACCGCCTTGCGGAGCTGACGCGCCTGCGCCTCGGTCAGGGACTCGACGGCCAGCACTTCGAAGTATTTCGGCTCGTGACCGCCGGAATGCCCCCCATCGATGCCGATGGTGTCGGCGGTGGGGAACTCGTCCTCATCGAGGGCGACCATGTCGGCGTTGCCGAAGCGATAGGTCTCGTGGGCCAGCGCGTGGGTGACGTGGTTGACCGCGAGGGTGAACTTGGCATAGTCGCCGGTGCCGAAAATGCGCTCCAGTCTGGCGAACTGATTCTCACCCGGATAGGCCCAGTAGGGCTCGATCGGGGCGAGCTGGGCCAGCGTCTCGGCGCAGACCGCCGCCGCGGCGTCGGTGGGTTTGCCGGTGGCGGCCAGCCTGGCCAGCCGGCCGGCGGAATCCTCCAGGCGGGACCACGCGTCGGCGCGCATCTGGCCGACGCTGTTGTAGGCGGTCGAGGACATCAACACGCTCCTTCGGGCGGATCAGGCGGGCAGAACCACGATGGGGACGGGACTGTGCCGGACGATCTTGGCGGCCTTCGAGCCCAGGAAGACCCGCGTGACGCCACCGCGCGGCGAGGTGCCCAGCGCGAGGATTTCCCCGTCCACCCAGTCGGCATCATCGAGGGCCTGGTCCCAGCCGTTGCCGCTGACCACATCTAGATCGGTGCTTTCATCGACCACGCCGTCGCGGCGCAACGCGTCCAGCATGGTGCGCGCCTGTTCCTCCCAGGCGGCCAGGATGGAGTCCTCGGCGTGCAGGCCCACCTCCGGCGGGTACATGGTCCGGCCGCGCACGGCGAAGGTGATGACCCGCAGCGGCACAGCGAGGCGGTCGGCCAGCTCAACGACCCGCCGGACCACCTCCACGCCGTCCGCGCTGCCCGGATAGCCGCAGGTGATGCGGGTCAGCATCCCGCCGGGCGGTTCGCGGTAGCCGCGTGGGGCCACCGCCACCGGAACCGGCGAGGAATGCAGCAGCCGGTCGGCGGTGGAACCGATGACCACCTGCCCGAGACCCCCGCTCGCGGCCGAGCCCAGCACCAGCAGCTCGGCCTCCAGTTCGGAGACCACCCCGATCAAGCCGCCGGACACCGACCGGTGCGCGTGGCTGTGATAGTCCACCCGCAGCCCGCCGGACAGGGTCTCCAGGTAGCGCCGGGCCTCCTGTGCCGAGTCGGCCGCCAGTTGGTCGGCCCACGCCGCGTATTCCGCATCGACCCGTGTCGGCGACGGTGTGGTCCACGGTTTGGGGACGACGGTCGCCACGGTCAGCGAGGTCCGGAGCGTCCGGGCCGCCGCGACCGCCAGATGCAGGGGTGCGGTTCCACTCTTGCCGGCCAGATAGCCGACCACGACCGTCATACGGAATCCTGTTCGTCGAGTTCCAGCGTATCGGGGGCGCCGAGGCTGCGCTTGTTGAGGGCACTGTTGTGGCGGCCCCACAGAAAGTAGAAGGACAGCACCACCGCGACCCAGGCAGCGAACGCCACCCAGGTATACCAGTGCAGGCTGGCCAGGATGTAGCCACATGCCAGCACCGACAACACCGGGGTGACGGGATAGCCGGGCACCTTGAAGCCGCGCGGCAGGTCGGGCTCGCGAACCCGCAGGATGATCACGGCGACCGAGACGGTGATGAACGCCACCAGCGTGCCGATCGACACCATGTCGGCCAGCTTGTCCAGCGGCACCAGCCCGGCCAGCAGGCCGATCACCGTCGCGACGATGAAGGTGTTGTTGACCGGCGTCATCGTGCGCGGGTTGACCTTCGCGAACGCCGACGGCAGCAACCCGTCGCGGCCGATGGCGAACAGGATCCGGGTCGATCCGTACAGGGTCACCAGGGTCACCGAGAAGATCGAGATGACCGCACCGGCCGCCAGCACCGTGCCCCAGTACTGGGCTCCGGTGACCTTGTCGAGGATGATGGCCAGACCCGCCGACTGGCCCTCGAAATCGGTCCAGTCCTGGGCGCCGACAGCGGCCAGCGTCACCAGGATGTACACCGAGCTCACGGTTACCAGGGCCGCCAGGATCGCCCGCGGCATGGTCCGCTGCGGATCCTTGACCTCGTCTCCGGCCGTGGACACCGCGTCCAGACCGATATAGGAGAAGAAGATCGTTCCGGCCGCGGCGCCGACGCCGGCGGCGCCGAACGGCGCGAAGCTGGCGAAGCGATCGGAGTCGAAGGCGGTGAACGCGATGACGGCGAACATGATGAGCACGCCCAGCTTGATCA
The DNA here is from genome assembly GCA_964555915.1 of uncultured Mycobacterium sp. GTDB lineage: Bacteria > Actinomycetota > Actinomycetes > Mycobacteriales > Mycobacteriaceae > Mycobacterium. The sequence goes on along the minus strand of CAZKUK010000015.1, from coordinate 56,442 downwards.
CCACCATGACGGCGTTCACCGTGGCCGACTCGCTGGCTCCGCGGATCAGCAGCAGCGCGCACAGCGTCACCAGGATCACCGCCGGAAGATTGATCCAACCGGGTGCGGTGTCCCACGGTGCGGCCGAAAGTTCCTGGGGCAGAGAGTATCCCAGAAAATTGGAGAGCAGCTTGTTGACGTATTGGCTCCACCCCACCGATACCGCCGCAGTCGAGACCGCGTACTCCAGCAGCAGGCAGGCGGCGACGACCATCGCCATGACCTCGCCGAGGGTGGTGTAGGCGTAGGAGTACGTCGACCCGGAGACCGGCACCGCCGACGCCAACTCGGCGTAGCAGATGGCCGCCAGGCCGGCCGCGACGCCGGCGATGATGAAGGACAGGACCACCGCCGGGCCGGCCTCCGGCACCGCCTCGGACAGCACGAAGAAAATACCGGTGCCCACCGTCGCACCGACCCCGAACATGGTCAGCTGGAATGTGCCGATCGAGCGTTTGAGGTGCGGTGAGGCGCCGTGGGCGACGGGCGCGTTGATGAGCGGCCGTCGGCGGAGCATCTGCTCGGTCAGGGTTATCGGCGGACCCGTCATTAACCGAGTATGCCGGTACACACCGGCCGTTCGCCTGTTAATCACATCCGATCGTGTAGGAAAAACCCGTGAGCAAAGCCAGCGGAATCGTGATCGCCGGCGGCGGCCTGGCCGCCGCCCGGACTGCCGAACAGTTGCGGAAGGCCGGGTATGACGGCCCGGTCGCGATTGTCAGTGCAGAGCGGCATCTGCCCTATGACCGGCCGCCGCTGTCCAAGAACGTCCTGGTCGACGGCTCCACAACCCTCGACGATGTGGTGCTGCGGTCCGCCGAGTTCTACGCCGACAACGATATTGCGCTGCTGCTCGGAGTGGCCGCGCAGTCAGTGGACACCAGCGCCCAGACCATCACCCTGACCGACGACCGGGTGCTGGACTACGACGATCTGGTCATCGCCACCGGATTGGCGCCGAAACGGATTCCGACCTTCGCCGACCTGGCCGGAATCCGGGTGTTGCGGTCCTTCGACGACGCCCTGGCGCTGCGCGAGCATGCCGGCGCGGCGCGGCGTGCGGTCATCGTCGGGGCGGGTTTCATCGGCTGCGAGGTGGCCGCGAGCCTGCGCACGCTGGGCGTGGAGGTGGTGCTGGTCGAGCCCCAGCCGACACCGCTGGCGGGGGTGCTGGGTGTGGAGATCGGCGAACTGGTGGCCCGGCTGCACCGCGCCGAGGGGGTGCAGGTGCGCACCGGCGTCGGGGTGGCCGAGGTTCGGGGTGACACCGAAGTGACTGCCGTGGAACTCACCGACGGCACCGTGCTGGATGCCGATCTGGTGGTGGTGGGTATCGGTTCCAGGCCGGCCACCGACTGGCTGGTGGGCAGCGGGGTCGCGCTCGACAACGGCGTGAGCTGCGATCAGGTGGGCCGCACCAGCGAGCCCCACGTCTGGGCCCTGGGCGATGTCGCGTCGTGGCGGGACGCCGCCGGCCGGCAGGTCCGGGTCGAACACTGGAGCAATGTCGCCGATCAGGCCCGGGTCATGGTGCCGGCCGTTCTCGGCCAGGAGCCGCCCGAGGTGGTGACGGTGCCGTACTTCTGGAGTGATCAGTACGACATCAAGATCCAGTGCCTGGGTGAACCGGCCCCCGGCGATGTCGTGCACCTGGTGCACGATGACGGCCGCAAGTTCCTGGCGTACTACGAACGCGACGGTGTGCTGGTGGGGGTGGTCGGTGGCGGTATGCCGGGCAAGGTGATGAAGGCCCGATCCAAAATCGCCGCCGGGGCACCGATCGCCGACGTGCTTTAGGGCAGTCCGTCGGCGACGGCGTCGAAGGCATCACCCATGGCGCTTCGCAGTGACACCGCCTCGTCGCCGAGCCAGTACTCGTAGGCCGACAGCGCCACCCCCAGCATGGTCCAGGAGATGGTCTGCGGTAGAAGTCCGCCCGGGCTCGCACCGGTGCGCTGCGCCACGAACCGCGCCACCACCTCCCGCCAGCCGGCGTACATGGTCATCGAGTAGGCCTGGAGTTCCGGGGTCTGCAGGATCACCCGCATCCGCTCGCGGTGCCGGGCCACCTCGGAGGTCTCGAAGGTGTTGAACTCCAGCAGCGCGGCCCGCAGAGCCGCGCGCATCGGCACCTTCGGATCGGCGTTGTCGAACAGGAACGCGAAATGCCTGAGGTGGGAGTCGAAGTCGCCCCACGGGATGGCGTTCTTCGACGGGTAGTAGCGGAACAGCGTGCGCCGGGCGATCCCGGCGGCCCGTGCGACGTCATCCACGCTAACCTCGGCAAATCCATGGCTGGCGAACAGGTCCAGGGCGGCGTCGGCGATATCGTCGGGGGTGGTCGAACGGCGGCGGCCCACCCGGGCGGGGTGTGCGGTTGCTGTCATCGGCCAAAACCCTCCCTTTTCGACACCTGATGCCATATTCTGGCCGTCGCGGCGCTCTCGCGTCGGCGAACCGCGGAAAGGATGCCCCAGATGGATAACGAAACCGAGACCGGTCCCGAGTTGGTGACCGAAACCCTGGTCGAAGAGGTGTCCATCGACGGGATGTGCGGGGTCTACTGATCGACATCTCACAGAGGTGGCGGCTGCATCCACAGGTCGCCCTCCGGCCCGAACCGTTCGGCGCGCTGCTCTACCATTTCGGCACACGCCGGTTGTCCTTCCTGAAGAACCGCACCATCGTGGCGGTCATCGAATCGCTGCCGGACCATCCCGATCTGCGTGCGGCGCTCACCGCCTCCGGTGTCGGCGGCGATGACGAAGGCCCCTACTTGCATGCCCTGGGTGTGCTCGCCGAATCCGACATGCTGGTCCCCGCGTGAGCGCGCCGGCCCGGGTGCCCCGCCTGATCGAACAGTTCGAGCGCGGTCTGGACGCCCCGATCTGTCTGACCTGGGAGCTGACCTACGCCTGCAACCTGGCGTGCGTGCACTGTCTGTCCTCCTCCGGTAAGCGGGACCCGCGCGAGCTGTCCACCGACCAGTGCAAGGCCATCATCGACGAGCTGCAGCGTATGCAGGTCTTCTACGTCAACATCGGCGGCGGCGAACCCACGGTGCGCCCGGACTTCTGGGAGCTGGTCGACTACGCCACCGCGCATCAGGTCGGGGTCAAATTCTCCACCAACGGGGTGCGGATCACCCCCGAGGTGGCCGCTCGGCTGGCCGCCAGCGACTACGTCGATGTCCAGATCTCCATCGACGGGGCCACCGCCGACGTCAACGATGCCGTCCGCGGTCCCGGCTCCTTCGATATGGCCGTGCGCGCGCTGGAGAACCTTTCCGCCGCCGGTTTCCGCGACGCCAAGATCTCCGTCGTCGTCACCCGGGAGAACGTCGGCCAGCTCGACGACTTCGCCGCGCTGGCCGACAGATTCGGTGCCACGCTGCGGATCACCCGGCTGCGCCCGTCCGGCCGGGGCGCCGACGTCTGGGACCAGCTGCACCCGACTGCCGAGCAGCAGAAGCAGCTCTACGACTGGCTGGTGGCCAATGGCGAGCGGGTGCTCACCGGCGACTCGTTCTTTCACCTGTCCGGGCTGGGGAAACCCGGCGCGCTGTCCGGGCTGAATATGTGCGGGGCCGGTCGGGTGGTGTGCCTGATCGACCCGGTGGGTGATGTCTACGCCTGCCCGTTCGCCATCCACGACCGGTTCCTGGCCGGAAACGTGCTCACCGACAGCGTCAACGGTGCCGATGGCTTCGAGAACGTGTGGAAGAACTCGGCGCTGTTCACCGAACTGCGCAGCCCTCAGTCGGCCGGTGCATGCGGCAGTTGCGGGCATTACGACAGCTGCCGCGGCGGCTGTATGGCGGCGAAGTTCTTCACCGGCCTGCCTCTTGACGGTCCGGACCCGGAGTGTGTTCAGGGCTACGGTGAGCCCGCGCTGGCCGGCCGGCGTGAGGTGCCGCGGCCCCGCGCCGACCACTCCCGCACCGTGCTGCTGACCCTGGCGCGGCCCCCCGCGAAATCACCTGCCAAGCCCTGCAACGAAAGTCCGATTTAGCCTATGGCCCGTGATCCCTGGTTCGAAACCGTCGCCGTCGCCCAAGAGCGCGCCCGCAAGCGGCTGCCGAAGGCGGTGTACTCCGCCCTTCTGGCCGGGAGCGAGAAGGGTGTCACCTACTCCGATAACGTCGAGGCGTTCGGCGAGTTGGGCTTCGCCCCGCATGTCATCGGTGCCACCGAAAAACGTGATCTGGCGACTACCGTTATGGGCCAGCAGATTTCACTGCCGGTGGTGATCTCGCCGACCGGCGTCCAGGCGGTCGATCCCGACGGTGAGGTCGCGGTCGCCCGCGCCGCCGCCGCCCGGGGCACCGCCATGGGACTGTCATCCTTCGCCAGCAAGCCCATCGAGGATGTCGTCGCGGCCAACCCCAAGACGTTCTTCCAGATCTACTGGCTCGGCGGGCGGGACGCCATCGCCGAGCGGGCCGAACGGGCCCGCGCCGCCGGTGCGGTCGGGCTGATCGCCACCACCGACTGGAGCTTCTCGCACGGCCGGGACTGGGGCAGCCCCAAGATTCCGGAGAAGATGGACATCCCCACCGCGATCAGGATGTCCCCGCAGGGCCTTGTCCGCCCCGGCTGGTTCCTGCAGTGGGCCCGGACCCTGCGGCCACCGACACTGACCGCGCCCAACCAGGGCCGCCGCGGTGAGGACGGCCCGCCGTTCTTCGCCGCCTACGGGGAATGGATGGGCACCCCGCCGCCGACCTGGGAGGACATCGCCTGGCTTCGGGAGTTCTGGGGCGGGCCGTTCATGCTCAAGGGCGTCATGCGGGTCGATGACGCCAAACGCGCCGTCGACGCGGGTGTGTCGGCGATCTCGGTGTCCAACCACGGCGGTAACAACCTGGACGGCACCCCGGGGACCATCCGGGCGTTGCCGGCCATCGCCGAGGCGGTTGGGGATCAGGTGGAGGTGCTGCTCGACGGCGGTATCCGGCGCGGTAGTGATGTGGTCAAGGCGCTGGCACTGGGCGCCCGGGCGGTGATGATCGGCCGCGCCTACCTGTGGGGGCTGGGTGCCGCCGGGCAGGCCGGGGTCGAGAACGTGCTCGACATTCTCTCCGGCGGGATCGACTCCGCACTGCGCGGGCTGGCCAAATCCAGCATCGCTGACCTGAGCCCGGAGGATGTGCTGGTGCCGCCCGGATTCACCCGTGGCCTGGGTGGTGCGGGTACTACCATCGCGGAGTGATCGTCCGGGGTGAATTGGGGGAGTGCACGTCCTGGCAGCTGTCCGGCACCGCCCCGATGGTGCTCGTGCCGGTCGGTTCCACCGAGCAGCACGGGCCGCACCTCCCGCTGGACACCGACACCCGCATCGCCACCGCGGTCGCCCACCGGGTGGCCGCCGATCTGGACTGTCCCACAGCCCCGGCCCTCGGCTATGGCGCCTCCGGTGAACATCGGGGATTCCCGGGCACCGTATCGATCGGAACCACGGCCATGGCCGCTGTGCTCACCGAGTACGGACGCTCGGCCTGCGAGTGGGCCGGCCGGCTGGTGTTCATCAACGGCCATGGCGGTAACGCCGAGGCGCTGTGCGATGCCGTCACCCTGCTGCGCGGGGAGGGCCGCGACGCGGCGTGGGCCGGCTGTTCCGCACCGGGCGGTGACGCCCATGCCGGTCACACCGAAACCTCACTGCTGCTGCACCTTTCGCCGCATCTGGTGTGCACCGGCCGGCTCGCCCCGGGCAATGTTGAACCGCTGTCCGAACTCATGCCCAGGTTGCGTCGAGGGGGTGTCGCTGCGGTGAGCGGCTCCGGAGTGCTGGGCGACCCCAGGACCGCCACGGCGGCGGCCGGCCGCGAGATCCTCGCCGCGATGGTGGCCGACTGCGCCACCCGGGTCCAGCGGTGGACACCGGGTCCCGGCGGGATGCTGATATGAGCCGGCTGCCCAACGGTTTCGCGGTCCAGGTCGACCGGCGGGTCAGGGTCCTCGGGTCCGGCTCCACACTGCTGGGCGGGTCACCGACCCGGATGCTGAAGCTGGCCCCGGCCGCCCGGGGCATGCTGGACGGCCGCCGGCTGGAGGTGCGCGACGCCGGCAGTGCGGAACTGGCCCGCACCCTGCTGGATGCGGGTGTCGCCCATCCGCGCCCGGCCTCCGGCCCGTCCTATCGCGATATCACCGTGGTGATCCCGGTCCGGGACAATCTGGCCGGCGTGCACCGGCTGGTCATGGCTCTTCGCGGTCTGCGGGTCGTCATCGTCGATGACGGGTCGGCCACGCCGCTGCACCCCGACGCCTTCGCCGGTGCGCCGTGCGCGATCGAAATCCTGCGACATGATCGCAGCCTGGGCCCCGCCGCGGCTCGCAACTCCGGTCTGGAGCGGTGCAGCACCGAGTTCGTGGCGTTCCTCGATTCCGATGTGGTGCCCCGGCGGGGGTGGCTGGAGGCCCTGCTCGGCCATTTCTGCGACCCGGCGGTGGCGCTGGTGGCACCGCGGATCGTCGCGCTCCATGTCGGTGACACCGCCGTGGGGCGTTATGAGACGGTGCGTTCCTCACTGGACCTCGGAGCCCGCGAGGCGCCGGTGGTGCCGTACGGGCCGGTGGCCTATGTGCCCAGCGCGGCCATGGTGGTCCGACGCTCGGCCCTGCTCGACGTCGGCGGTTTCGATCCGACCCTGCGGTCCGGGGAGGATGTCGATCTGTGTTGGCGGCTGGTGGAGAGCGGCTCCCGGCTGCGATACGAACCGGTGGCGCTGGTCGCCCATGACCACCGGACCCGGTTGCGGCAGTGGCTGACCCGGCTGGCCTTCTACGGCGGCTCGGCCGCCCCGCTGTCCACCCGGCACCCGGATAACACCGCACCGCTGGTGATCCCGCTGTGGAGCCTGCTGACCTGGGTGTCCTGGGCCACCGGGACGAGGATCGGCCTGGTGGCCGGGGCGGTCTTCGCCGGCCTGTATACCCAGCGGGTGGCCGTCACCCTGCAGAACACCGATGCCTCGGCCGGCGACGTGACTGCGCTCGCCGCCCGTGGCCTCGGCTATGGCGCGCGGCAGCTGTGCGCGGCCGGGTGCCGGCACTACTGGCCGGTGACGCTGATCGCGGCGGTGGTGTCGCGGCGCTGCCGGCGCGCGGTCGCCGCCGCCGCGGTGATCGACGCCGTCCACGATTGGGTCAGCCGCAAGCCGGTGCCGGATGAAGGCGGCAAGCCCCTCGGCCCACTGGGGTACATGTGGCTCAAGCGGGTGGGTGATCTCGCCTATGGCGCCGGCCTGTGGGCGGGTGCATTTCGTGAACGGACACTGCAACCGCTGCGGCCCGATATCAGGCGATGAGCGCGGTCGGCGGCTGCGACATCCTGATTGTCGGCGCCGGTAGTGCCGGATCGGTTCTGGCCGAACGCCTCTCGGAAAATCCGGATCGCCAGGTGCTGGTCGTAGAAGCCGGCCCGGGTTGGGACGACCCCGCGGTGCGCGCTCTGACCGGCGACCCGGCGGTGCTGCCGATCGGAGCCGACAGCCCGGTGGCCCGCCGGTACGCCACCACCTTGACCGCAGACCCGCCGCGGCCGGCGCAGATCGTGCGCGGCGTGGGTGTCGGCGGATCCGGTGCGGTCAACGGCGGATATTTCTGCCCGGCACCGCCGATGGATTTCGATACCCTGCCGGGATGGTCCTGGCCGGTGGTCAGCGAGCACTTCCGCGCGCTGGAGCACCGGATCACAATCGATATCGTCGGCGAATTCGCCATCAGCACAGCGCACTTCGCCGATGCGGCAGCTGCAGCCGGCTATCGGTGGCTGCCTGACCTGAGCCGTGATGAAACCGGGATCGGCGCCGTCCCACTCAATATCGCCGACGGGTTCCGCAGCGATCCCGGAAGCGTCTTCCTGAAACCCGCTGCGGGCCGCGCCAATCTGTCCTTACGGACCCGCACCCGGGTCACCCGAGTGGTCATCAGCGGCGGGCGGGCCGTTGGTGTCGAGGTGCGCGGACCGGCGGGGCCGCACCTCATCGACGCGGACGCGGTGGTGCTGTCGGCCGGGGCCGTCGAGTCCGCCCTTCTGCTGATGCGGTCCGGGATCGGGCCCGCCGGCGCACTGAGCGCACTCGGGATCCCGGTGCTGGCCGATCTGCCGGTCGGGCAGCGGTGTTGGGACCACCCCGAATGGATACTGGCAACCGGCTGGGCCGGTACCCCCGGTCATCCGGTGCTGGAAGCCGTACTCCTCGAGCCCGGCCTGGAGGTGCGCCCGTACACGACCGGTTTCGGATCCCCGACCACCGGGATCGGGGTGGCGCTGATGCGCCCCCGCGCCCGGGGGCGGGTGTCCCTGATTGCCGCCGACCCGGATATCCCGCCGCTGATCGAGCATCGGTACGACAGTGCGCCCGACGATATCGCCGATCTGCGGCACGGATGCGATCTGGTGACCGGGATATGCGGCGGGACAACCGAACTCGGTGACCCGATCTGGTCCACCTCGCAGCACCTGTGCGGTACGGCGCCGATCGGCACCGGAGGGTACGCCGTCGTCGATCCGCGGTGCCGGGTGTACGGGGTCGAGGGCCTGTCGGTGGTGGACGGGTCGGTACTGCCGGCCCCGCTCGGCCGCGGACCGCACGCCACGATCGCGATGCTGGCCCATCGTGCCGCCGAGTTCGTGAGCTGAACCGAACCCCTCCGGGTTCGTGGGGCGCGGGTGGGCCGGGCGCCGGCGGGTAAGCCGCTACGAGGTGAGCTCGACCCGGATCGGCAGGTGTTTGAGCCCGCCGACGAAGGTGGTGGCCATGGCCTCCGGCGGGCCGGCCAGTTCGATGGTCTTGATCCGCGGTACCAGTTCGGTGAAGAAACTGTTGATCTCCATTCGGGCCAGCGCCGCGCCGAGGCAGAAGTGCACACCGTGACCGAAGGACAGGTGCTTGTTGGGGTCGCGGCCGACATCGAAGCGCATCGGGTCCGGGAAGACGTCCTCATCGCGGTTGGCCGAGACGTAGCTCAGCAAGACCGCTTCCCCCTTGGCGATCGGCACCCCGCGGACCTCGGTGTCGGCCTGGGCGGTGCGCATGAACTCCTTGACCGGCACCACCCAGCGGATCATCTCCTCGACCGCGGTGGGCATCAGCGACATATCGGCCTGCAGCCGGGCCAGTTGGTCGGGGTTCTGCAGCAGCGCCAGCAGTCCGCCCGCGGTGGCGGCACTGGTGGTGTCGTGCCCGGCGCTGGCCACGATGACGTAATAGGACAGCGTGTCCATATCCGAAAGCGGTTCGCCGTTGATTCTGGCGTTGGCGATCGCCGAGGCCAGATCCTCGGTGGGATGCTCGCGGCGGGACTTGGTCAGCGCCATGAAGTAGTTGAAGAAGTCCAGCAGCACGGCCAGCATGTCGTCGACACCGCCACCGCGCTGGAACTCCTCGTCGTTGCCGCCGAACATCTCCTGGGTGAGCTTGAGCATCCGCGGGAAGTCCGAGTCCGGCAGGCCCAGCATGGTCAAGATGATGTACAGCGGATAGTTGACGGCGATCTCGGTGGCGAAATCGAGTTCCGGTCCCTGTTCGGCCATCCTGTCCACATAGATCTTGGCCAGTTCGTCGCAGCGCGCCTTCAGCGCCCGCATCGCCTTGGGCCGGAACCAGTCCACGCCGATCTTGCGCATATCCCGGTGATGCGGATCGTCCATGTGGATCAGGGTGCGCAGCCCGGTGCCGGCCTCGATATCGCGACGCAGGGCGTCGTCGGCCTCGGCGATCGCCAACAGCGGGCGCGGATCATTGGTGAACAGATCGTTCTGCCGCTCGATCTCCATGATGTCGGCATGTCTGGTCACCGCCCAGAACGGCCGGTAGCCCGCGACGTCCACCCAGGACACCGGGGCGTATCGGCGGCAGTGGGCCAGCGACTCGTGCAGCAGTTTCTCGTCGGTGTAGGCCTGCGGATCGGCCAGCACCTGTGCGGCGGGATCGGAGATCCGGTGGTCGGTCTGTGCGGTCATGGACCCTCCTGCTGCTACCCGGACCGGTCTGGTACCGGCGAACTTGACGGGTGTCAGGTCACAGTGTGGTGGATGGCGCGGCCCGGGGAAAGTCCCCAAGGTCCCTTTTCCGATACGACGGGTTTCCTGTGCCGTCAATCACCTGTGCCGTCAATCCCCCCGGGCGATTGCCCGGGCGGTGCGTTCGGCGATGAGCATGACCGGGGCGTTGGTGTTACCGGAGGTGATGGTGGGCATGGCCGACGCGTCGACCACGCGCAGGCCGGCCACCCCGAGCACCCGGCAGTCGGTATCGAGGACCGTGCCCGCCGAGCGTGGCCGGCCCCGGCCGTCGACGGATCCCATCGCGCAGGTGCCCACCGGATGAAAAATCGTGGTGCCCAGCTCGGCGGCCGCGGCCAGCAGGTCCTCATCGCTGAGCCGGTGCGGGCCGGGCAGCATCTCCTCGGGGCGGTAACGGGCCAGTGCCGGTGCTGCCATGATTCGCCGGGTCATCCGCAGGCCGCGCACGGCGATCCGGCGGTCGGCCTCGGTGGACAGGTAATTGCAGACGATCCGCGGCCGGGCCAGCGGATCGGCATCGGCCAGCCACACCCGGCCGCGGGAGGTGGGGCGCAGGTTGCACACCGACGGGGTGATGGCCCCGAACGGATGCAGCGGCTCGCCGAATCTCGGTAACGACAACGGCTGGACATGCCATTCCAGATCGGCGCTGACCAGCGTGTCCGAACTCCGGGCGAACGCGCCCAGTGTGGACGGCGGCATGGTCATGGGCCCCGATCTGAACAGCAGGTATTGCAGACCCATCCCCGCGCGGGTAACCCAGTTGCGGTAGAGCGTGTTGACCGTGGCGGCCCCGTGCACCCGGTAGACGGTGCGCAACTGCAGATGATCCTGAAGGTTCTCGCCCACCCCCGGCAGGTCGACGGCAACCGGCACCTGGTGCTCGGCCAGTAAGCCGGCCGGACCCAGCCCCGAGACCTGCATCAGATGCGGCGAGCCGATGGATCCGGCACTGAGGATCACCTCCCGGCGGGTGCCGACCCGGATGATCCGGCCGTCCTTGAGCAGCTGCAGTCCGGTGATTCGGCGCCGTGCGGCGGTCCACGCGCCGCGGCGCTGCCGCGCGCCGACGGCACCGTCCATCAGCAGCCGCAGGGCCCGGGTGCGGGTGTAGACGGTGAGATTGGGCCGGTGCGCGACGGGATGCAGGAACGCGTCGGCCATCGACCAGCGCCGTCCGCGCCGCTGGTTGACATGAAAGTAGGCGCTGCCGGAATTATCGCCCCGGTTGAACTCCTCGATCGGGGCGATACCCACTTCGGTGGCGGCGGCCTGCCAGGCGTCGAGGATCTTCCAGCGCACCCGTGGCCGCTCGACCCGGATCTCACCGCCGGCACCGTGCCATTGGTCGGCGCCGCCGAAATAGTCCTCCAGCGCCTTGTAGACGGCCAGCGTCTGTCCGGGGCCGTCCGCACCGCCCCAGCGCCACCGGTCATCACCGGTGGCGGCGGCCCACCGGTCATAGTCTGCGGCCTGACCGCGCATGTGGATCATGGCGTTGATGGACGAGGAACCGCCGATCACCCGGCCCCGCGCGTAGGGGATGCTGCGGCCGCCCAGCCCGGGATCGGGATCGGTTGTCAGGCACCAGTCGGTACGGGGGTTGGCGATCGTGTACAGATAGCCCACCGGCACCTTGATCCAGAACCAGTCGTCAGCACCGCCGGCCTCGATCAGCAGAACGCGGATGCCGGGGTCGGCACTGAGCCGATTGGCGAGCAGACAGCCCGCACTGCCCGCGCCGACGATCACATAGTCGAACTCCGGCCCGTCGGCACCTTCGATACCCTCGGCGGTCGAGTTCACGGCGTTCCTCCCTGGCCCGGGGTGCGTGTCCCAGTGTGGGCGATGAGCTCCACGTAAGCTCCCGTTCTGTGCGAGCTGTCGCGATACTGGCCTGCGCCGCCTTGGTTGCCGGCTGCGGCGGCACACGACCGGCGGCCGCACCGGACGCGGCGGAACCGGACGAGCTGGTGGTGAGCACCGCCGACGGTGCGGTGCGCGGCACCGCGGCCGACGGGGTCCGGGTCTTTCAGGGTATTCCCTACGCCGCCGCGCCCACCGGAGCGCTGCGCTGGCAACCGCCGGTGGATCCGGCACCGTGGCGAACGGTCCGGGAGGCCACCGCACCCGGGTTGCGGTGTATCCAGGATGTCCGGTTGGATCCGGACTACGGACGGCCGACCGGTGAGGACTGCCTGAATCTGACGGTCTGGACGCCCGAGGGCGCGCGGCCGGGCTCGCCGCGGCCGGTGATGGTGTGGATCCACGGCGGTGGGTTCCTCAACGGCAGCGCCGATATCTACGACTCCCGCTGGCTGGCCGCCCGCGGCGATATCGTCGTCGTCACCGTCAACTACCGGCTGGGAGCCCTGGGCTTCCTGGCCCACCCGGCGCTGGCCGAGCGGCCCGGGGCGGCCCCGGACCCCGGTAACTACGGTCTGGCCGACCAGCAGGCCGCCCTGCGCTGGGTTCGTGACAATATCGCCGACTTCGGCGGCGATCCGGCCAAGGTGACCATCGCCGGGGAGTCCGCCGGGGCGATGTCGGTCTGCGATCACCTCATCGCCCCGGAATCCCGGGGCCTGTTCCGCGCGGCCATCATGCAGAGCGGACCGTGTCAGGCCCAGGCGGCGCTGCCTGCGGCCGAACGGATCAGCATTGACTACGCCGCCCGGATCGGATGTCCCGACCGGGCCTCGGCGGCGCGGTGCCTTCTCGAACTGCCGCCCGACCGGCTGCGCGGCGGCCCGCCGTATGTCCGCATCGGTGCCAACACCCTCACCGGCCCGGTCACCGGCACTCAGCGGCTGCCCGGCGCGCCGCCGGCGTTCGCGGCCCGCGGTGCCGCCGCGCGGGTACCGATGCTCATCGGTAGTACCGCCGACGAGTTCACGCTGTCCGTGGCGATGAGCTATCTGCGTACCGGCACCATGGCCTCCTACCGGACGCTGCTGGCCGACACCTTCGGGTATCAGGCTCCGGCGGTGGCTGCCGAGTATCCGCCGAGCCGCTACGGCGGAAGCGTCGGGCTGGCCTATGCGACGGCGGTCGGTGACGGTGTATTCGCCTGCCCGATCGACGGCCTGGCCGCCGATCTGGCTCGCCGGTCACCGGTGTACGCCTACGAGTTCGCCGACCGCACCGCCCCGGTGCCCGAACCCATCCGCCGGGCCCCGTTCGCAGTCGGCGCCGGTCATGCGCTGGAGTTGCGGTATCTGTTCGATATCGGTGGCGCCCCGGCGCTCGACCCGGCCCAGCGGGCGCTGTCGGAGGAGATGATCGCCTATTGGAGCCGGTTCGTGACGGCCGGAACCCCGGACGTGTCCGGCCAGCCCGAGTGGGCACCACTGAATCCCCAACGCCCACAGAGGATGTCCCTGCGAACGGGCGGCTCCGTCATGACCGATGGTTTCGCCGACCGGCATCGGTGCGGGTTCTGGGCGGCGCTCGGCTAGTCGAGGCTGAGCCGCACCAGCGTGCAGTCGTCGTCGAAAAGCCCTGAGATCGAACGGTTCTGCAGTTGTCCGATCAGGGTGTCGAGGTTCCAGTCCGGTGATCCGGCCGACTGTGCGCACAGATCGACGAAACCCTCCAGCGTTCCCTGCCGGCCGTCCGGCATGGTGAGTTCGAACGCCCCGTCGCTGTAGAGAACGATCTCGGCGCCGTCCGGTACCCGGTAGGTCGCGGCCGGGAACTCGGCGTCGGTCGCGATACCGATCGGGATGGAATCCGAGCGCAGCGGCGTGCAACCGGATCCGTCGGCGGCCAGCACGATCGCCGGCGGATGACCGGCGCCGGCGTAGCGCAGGGTGCGGGTGGAGGCCTGGTAGACGCCGTACCAGATGGTGAAGTAGTTGCCATCGTGGTCGTCCATCCGGAACAGCCGGTTGAGGGCGCTGAGCGTCCTGTCGGGGTGCAGCAGGGTTTCGCCGGAGAGGGTCCCGCAGCGCAGGGTGTTCTGCACCGACACCGACACCATCGCCGCTTCGACACCGTGACCGGAGACGTCGACAAGGTAGAAGATCAGGTGATCGTCGTCGACCCAGCGGTAATCGTAGATATCGCCGCCCAGTTCCCGCGAGGGCACATAGCGCGACGATACCCGCACCGGGCCGCCCAGATCCCCGGGCAGGATCGAGGTGACATAGCGCGCCGCACTGTTCATTTCGGCCATCAACCGGTCGCTCTGGTCCTGCAGGCGGCGGGTCAGGTTGCGGTTCTGGGCGTCCCGCAGGGCAATCTGTTCCCGGGCCCGGTGCTCGGCCTCCACCTCCCGGTCGATGACCCGGAAGGACGCCACGATGCCGTCCGGGGTGCCATCAGCCTCGTGGAACAGCTTGACGTGCAGATGAATCCAGTGCGGCAGGCCGTCGGCGGCCAGCACCCGGAAGCGGCCGATGTGGGTTTGACCCCGGGACAGCCCGGAGGCCATCTCCCGGTAATCGGGGAGATCCTCGGGTATGACGAAATCGGCGACCGGTTGGCCGATCCACCGGTACGGCGGAGCACCCAGTGCCGTTTCCACCGAGTTGGAGATCCAGCTGATCCGGCCGTCCCGGATTCGCACCACGACATCGGCCATATTCTCGGCGAGCAGCCGGAACCGTTCCTCCGACAGTGAGATTCGCCGGGTCAACTCGGAACGCTCGGTGACATCGCGCCAGGTGAGGCTGATGAAGTCCCGGCCGGCCCGCGCGGCCCGGATATCGAAGTAGCGCAGGTCGCCGAGTACCTGGTTCTGGTAGGGAAAGCCGTCGAGGACCACCGGCTCGCCGGTGTCCGCGCAATTGGCGTAGATCCTCAGCAATCCCGACTCGTCCAGGTTGGGCAGCGTCTCGGTCAGGCTGTGGTCGACCAACTCCTCGCGGGGCAGCCCGAGGTGCTCACAGGCGGCCCGGTTGACATCCCGGTAGACCAGGTCGGCGATCCGGCCGTCGGTGCGGACCGCCTCGACGAGCACCTGCGGGTCCAGGATCGCATCGGAGCCGGCCCGGATCAGGGCATTGGCCCGGGTGTCCTCCGACGGGTCGCCCGCCGGTGCCGCATTCTCGTAGAACGCCCAGACCCGTCCTGCAGACCAGGGGTGGGGAGCCGGATTGGAGACCACGCCCAACGCTCCGGGTGCATCCGGGAATCGCCAGGTGGTGTTCAGTTCGGTACCGGGCTCGGCGACCACCCGGGTGATGTCGGACAGGGCCTCTGCTGGGTGAACCGCCCGCCCGGCCAGCCTGTCGAGCGCGGCCGCGAATTCGGTGGCCGACGCACTTCCGGGCGGGATGCTCAACAGCTTCGCCGCCGTGTCGTTCACATGGGCGAAGTCATAGGCCCCGGCGACCGAGACCAGCCCGACTCCCAGCCCGTCCAGCAGCACCGCCTGGCGGCCCATCTCATCGTGTTCGTGATGCTGGGCCGACATCAGCTGGGCCAGCCAACCGATCTCGCCCAGTAGGCGGCCTTCGGGGCGGGCCGCACCGGGCTCCGGTGCGCGCCAGACGATCAGCAGCCGCAGCGTCGGGGACAACGTGAAGGCCCGGGCGGCAGCCGGGCCGGCGGGCAGCACGGCACGCAGACTCTCCGTGACTGCGGCCGGGTCGGGATCGTCTGCGGTCCAACTGGTATCCGGTGCCAGCAGCGCGGCCGGGCAGGTCCGGACGACCGTGCCGCATTGTTCGTCGGGGCGGGTGACCCAGACCACCGCGGCATCGGCCGCGCAGTCGCCAAGCAACCGGCGCAGTGCTGCGTCCAGTTCCTCGATCATCGGATACCTCGCCCGTCGAGCCGGCCGGATCGGCCCGCTCTGTTCGTCGTTGGGTGGAATCAGCAAATAGTGAGCAGGGAAAACCCGTCGCAATTTGCTTCTGCCCGGTGGATTCCGCTCGCGGCGAATTCCGGAGCCCGGGAACTCTGCGAGCCCACGGTCTCGGGGCGCCTGTGAAGGCTACCCAGGCGACCACGGAGTTGCCAGTTCCTGCCCGGCGCGTCCGGCGGTCAACGGCAGATCCAGCGGATTTCCGGTCCCGGGTCCGAGCCGGTGCGCGGTGACCGGCACCCGGAACAGGTACTCGTCTCAGCGAGCCGTGAGGCGCACCAGGGTGCAGTCATCGTCGAACTGTCCGCCTCTGGCCCGATTCTGCAGCTGTTCGACGAGCTCGTCCAGGGTCCAGCCCGGCGAGCGTGCGGTGCGGGCGCAGAGGTCGATGAAGTCCTCAAGGGCCCACCGTTCGCCGCCGGGCAGAACTAACTCAAAGGCACCGTCGCTGTAGATGAGGACGGCGGAGTCCGGCTGCAGTTGCCAGTCGTAGGTTTCGTAGGTGGTGTCCGCCAGCACCCCGATCGGGACCGATCCCGAACCCAGCAGCACCGGGTCGGAACCGTCGGCGCTCAGGATGATTGCCGGGGGGTGTCCGGCGCGGGCGTAGCGCAGGGTGCGGGTGGAGGGCTGGTAGACGCCGTACCAGATGGTGAAGTAGTTGCCGTCCTGCTGATCCATCTGGAAGAGCCGGTTCAGTTCGGTGAGGACGCGGCCGGGGTCGCGGAGCGTGTCGTCCTCGAGAGTTCCGGAGCGCAACAGGTTGTGCACCGAAATCGTGAACATGGCGGGGGCGATGCCGTGACCGGAGACGTCGACGAGATAGACGATGAGGTGGTCGTCATCGAGCCAGCGGTGATCGAAACTGTCTCCGCCGAGTTCCTCGGAGGGCACGTAGCGCGAGCTGACGGGTACCGGGGCGTCAAGGTCGGGGGGAAGTATCGATGCCACGTACTTCGCTGCGCCGCTGAGTTCCCGCATCAGCCGGCGGGCCAGCGACTCCATGCCGGAGAGGACCAGCAGGAACGCCTCGAGCAGCAGTGTCACGGTCAGGGCGGCGATCAGCAGGACCGCCATGACACCGGTTCGGTTGTCGGTGAACGCCGCGCTGGTGGGACGCACCGTGAGCTCCCAGGTGCGGCCGTAGACATCGAGCGACGATGTGGTCGCCGGCGGTGGGTCGCTGACCGTGTCGGCCGATAGCGGGTTCGCGGCGGGAAGATCGGCGATGGCCACCGGCGCGGCGGCATCGGTCACGTCGACGAGGGCCACGTTGACGCTTTCCCAGTCCGGGCCGCGGAAGGTCTCCGACAGCAGGTCGCCGAGCCGGTACACGCCGACGGCGAAGCCGGTCAGCGCGGAGCGCCGAGCCGGCTCGTTTCCCGGGTCCGAACCACCCCGGTAGATCGGCAACAGCGCGAGCATGCCCGTCTGCGTGCCGGACTCCTGGACCAGATCGATCGGGCTGGTAGCCGTGGGCAGGCCGGTGTCGCGGGCCCTCTCGATGGCGGCAGCTCGCTGGGGGTTGGAGAAGATGTCGAAGCCGAGGGCGTTGCGATTGTCGGCGATCGGTTCGATATAGGCGACGATGACGTACTCGGGGCGCGGTGAGACCGGTTCCAGCTCGCCGTCGGCGCCGCGCTGGGTGACGGTGAAGTTCTCGAGACCCGGCTGCGCGCGTTGACGCGCCTCGAAGGCGGCCAGGTCCGACTCGCTGACCAACGGGTTCCAGGACAGGGCCTGCATATTGGGCAGGCGGGTCAGTAAGCCCTGGGTGTAGGCGTCGAACTCCCGTGCGGTGACATCCTCGGACGCGTCGAAGAGCCCGCGAAGACCCTCGAGGACTTCCTGGTGAAGGGCGATGTTCCCGGCAAGATCGGCGACGGCTCGCTCGCCCAGCCGCTGCACGGCATTGTCGATTCGCGCGCGTTCCTGGGCGACGTTCTGGGCGATGATCGCGACCAGAATGGCCAGGATCATCAGGGATGGAACGGCGATCCGCCAGCGCCGGCCGGACCAGTACCCGGCCTGGGAGGGCAGGGCCATGAGCATGAGCGGCGCGAAGACGATGACCCCGATGGCGTCACCGACCCACCAGGTCAGCCAGCCGAACCCGATCTGACCGGTGCCGAGCAGCCCGGTGGCGAGTTGGGCGGCGACACCGATGGTGGGTGCGATGGTGCTGGCCAGGAGGCCGCCGAGGGTGAGGGTGAGCAGCACGGCCCGCGGCGTGTCGAGGCGCCGGTCCGGGCCGACGAGGCGGTCGACCAGGGTTGCGCCCACGGCGGCGCCCAGTGCGGCACCCAATCCGATCGCCGCGGCCGCCAGCCAGGTTTGCGGTTCAGGTTCGCCCAGCCGGCTCAGCCAGTACACATTGACGCCGGCTGACCCGATGAAAACTCCGGGGAGGGCGCGCCAATGCCACCGTAACGCGGCCGCGAGGGCGATACCGGCGGCTGGCCAGACCGGCGAGGCGAGCCCGGTCATCTGGCCCACATTCAGCGTAACCAGGCCGCACAGTAGGTAGAGGACGGCAATAACCACCGAGATACCGAGGGCCGAAGAACGCGACGGAAGGCCATAGCGGCGTCGATCGGCAGTCCGCGCAGAATCGACCCAGTTCGGCCAATCCGAGCCCGTCGCATCGCCCTCGGAATCGGCTGAGGACATGGTCCGACCAAAACGTGTAAGCAAGGGGTGTGGGATGCCTCTCGGGGTGGCCGACGTCCGCCGGTGCGGATGCTGCGATGGTAGCGAATCCGACGCCACCACCAGCGTATGGCGCCAGTGTAGAAGTCACGACGGCCACAAGGCACTCCCGAAAATGGTCGTTCGCCTGCGGCCGAGGATCGGCCGCAGGTGCGGGATTTGGTGAGGTGGCGGTCGTCAGGCATACTGGTCGGGTTGTCTTGAGCCGGGAATGCCCCGCATTGGAGCCTCCGGTCCAAGACTTCCGACCAGCGCCACACCGGCGCGTCCGGTCCCCACCTCGCAGCGGAGATTTTCCCGGTTGCGAGGCTGCGTGCGGGTGTCCCACCCGACCGCGGGGCCCGGTGGACCAGGACAGGTAAACAGCGGCGGCGATAAGCCAGCGCCGGCACCCTCGTGTGCGGGCGCAGCATCAGCAGGAGTGAGGTAGGAGAAGCGTGGCGGGACAGAAGATCCGCATCAGGCTCAAGGCCTACGACCATGAGGCCATTGACGCCTCGGCGCGCAAGATCGTGGAGACGGTTACCCGTACCGGCGCCAGCGTGGTCGGTCCTGTGCCGCTGCCGACGGAGAAAAACGTGTACTGCGTCATCAGGTCCCCGCACAAGTACAAGGACTCGCGGGAGCACTTCGAGATGCGCACGCATAAGCGCCTCATCGACATTCTCGACCCGACGCCGAAGACGGTCGACGCGCTCATGCGTATCGACCTGCCGGCCAGCGTCGACGTGAATATCCAGTAGAGGATCCGGAACTCATGGCACCCTCCAGTAATACCGCCGCGCAGCGTCGCGGCATCCTGGGCACCAAGCTCGGAATGACCCAGGTTTTCGACGAGAACAACCGCGTCGTGCCGGTCACGGTCGTCAAGGCCGGTCCCAATGTCGTCACCCGCATCCGCACCCCGGAACGGGACGGCTACAGCGCGATCCAACTCGCCTACGGCGAGATCAGCCCGCGCAAGGTGAATAAGCCGGTCACCGGCCAGTACGCCGCGGCCGGGGTCAACCCGCGCCGGCACCTGGCCGAGCTGCGTCTCGACGACGAGCCCGCGGCGTCCGGGTACGAGGTGGGCCAGGAACTGACCGCGGAGATCTTCGAGGCCGGCAGCTATGTCGATGTCACCGGGACCTCCAAAGGCAAGGGTTTCGCCGGCACTATGAAGCGGCACGGCTTCGCCGGCCAGGGTGCCGCGCACGGCGCCCAGGCGGTGCACCGCAGGCCCGGTTCGATCGGCGGCTGCTCCACCCCGGGCCGGGTGTTCAAGGGCACCCGGATGTCGGGCCGGATGGGCCACGACCGGGTCACCACCCAGAATCTGATGGTTCACAAAGTCGACGCCGAGAACGGTGTGCTGCTGATCAAGGGTGCGATCCCCGGCCGCACCGGCGGGCTGGTCATGGTGCGCACTTCGGTGAAACGCGGCGACGCCAAACGAGGTGAGAAGTAATGGCATCCAACACCGTCAAGATCGAAGTCCGCACCCCGGACGGTTCGACCAGCGGGCAGGTGGAGCTGCCCGCCGAGCTGTTCGATGTGGAGGCCAATATCGCGCTGATGCATCAGGTGGTGACGGCCCAGCTCGCCGCGGCCCGGCAGGGCACGCATGCGACGAAGACCCGCGCCATGGTCTCCGGCGGCGGACGGAAGCCGTACCGGCAGAAGGGCACCGGCCGGGCCCGCCAGGGTTCAACCCGGGCCCCGCAGTTCAAGGGCGGCGGCACCGTGCACGGGCCGCAGCCGCGGGACTACAGCCAGCGGACCCCGAAGAAGATGATCGCCGCCGCGTTGCGCGGGGCGCTCAGTGACCGGGCCCGGAATGCGCGGATCCACGCGGTCACCGAACTCGTCGCCGGGCAGACCCCGTCGACCAAGAGCGCCAGGTCGTTCCTGGGCACCCTGACCGACCGTCGCCGGGTGCTGGTCGTCATCGGCCGCAGTGATGTGGTCGGTCACAAGAGCGTCCGCAACCTGCCCGGCGTACACGTCATCGCACCGGATCAGCTCAACACCTACGACGTGCTCAAGGCTGATGACGTGGTGTTCAGCGTCGAGGCGCTGAATGCCTATATCGAGCACGCGGGGTCTGATTCGAAGGCCTCCGATCCCCAGGCACAGCAGGAGGTGTCGGCCTGATGGCAACTGTGACCGACCCGCGCGACATCATCATCGCGCCGGTGATCTCGGAGAAGTCCTACGGGCTGATCGAGGACAATGTCTACACGTTCATCGTCCACCCGGATTCCAACAAGACCCAGATCAAGATCGCGATCGAGAAGATCTTCAAGGTCAAGGTGGACTCGGTGAACACCGCCAACCGGCAGGGTAAGCGCAAGCGCACCCGCACCGGCTACGGCAAGCGCAAGGACACCAAGCGCGCCATCGTGACCCTGGCCGCCGGTAGCAAGCCGATCGACATCTTCGGAGCGCCGGCCTAGCCGGGCGGCGCGACTGCAGAAAGAACCAGGACACCAATCATGGGAATTCGCAAGTACAAGCCGACGACCCCCGGTCGCCGCGGTGCCAGCGTCTCCGACTTCGCCGAGATCACCCGGTCGACCCCGGAGAAGTCGCTGATCCGTCCGCTGCACAGCACCGGCGGGCGGAATGCGCACGGCCGTATCACCACCCGGCACAAGGGTGGTGGGCACAAGCGGGCCTACCGGCTGATCGACTTCCGGCGCAACGACAAAGACGGCGTCAACGCCAAGGTCGCGCATATCGAGTACGACCCGAACCGCACCGCCAATATCGCGCTGCTGCACTACCGCGACGGGGAGAAGCGCTACATCATCGCCCCGCAGGGTCTGTCGCAGGGCGATATCGTGGAGTCCGGCCCCAATGCCGATATCAAACCCGGTAACAACCTGCCGCTGCGTAACATCCCGGCCGGCACCGTGGTGCACGCTGTGGAACTGCGTCCCGGGGGCGGTGCCAAGATGGCCCGTTCGGCCGGTTCCAGCATTCAGCTGCTCGGTAAGGAAGGCGCGTACGCATCGCTGCGGATGCCCTCCGGTGAGATCCGCCGCGTGGATGTGCGCTGCCGCGCCACCGTCGGCGAGGTCGGGAATGCCGAACAGGCCAATATCAACTGGGGTAAGGCGGGCCGGATGCGGTGGAAGGGTAAGCGCCCCACCGTGCGCGGTGTCGTCATGAACCCGGTTGATCACCCCCACGGCGGTGGTGAGGGCAAGACCTCCGGCGGCCGGCACCCGGTGAGCCCGTGGGGCAAGGTCGAGGGCCGCACCCGTAAACCCAACAAACCGAGCGACAAGCTCATCGTCCGACGCCGGCGCACCGGCAAGAAGCGTTAGGCAGGGGAGTCAAGCGATGCCACGCAGTCTCAAGAAGGGTCCGTTCGTCGACGAGCATCTGCTCAAGAAGGTCGACGTCGCGAACGAGAAGAACAGCAAGCAGGTCATCAAGACCTGGTCGCGGCGTTCGACCATCATCCCCGATTTCATCGGCCACACCTTCGCCGTCCACGACGGGCGCAAGCATGTGCCGGTGTTCGTCACCGAGTCGATGGTCGGGCACAAACTGGGCGAGTTCGCGCCCACCCGGACGTTCAAGGGTCATATCAAAGATGACCGGAAGGCGAAGCGGCGATGAGTACTGCAACTGAATTTCCCTCCGCCACCGCCGTGGCCCGCTATGTGGGAATCTCGGCGACCAAGGCCCGCCGGGTGATCGATCTGGTGCGCGGTAAGTCCGTCGAGGAGGCACTGGACATCCTGCGCTGGGCGCCGCAGTCCGCCAGCGAGCCGGTCGCCAAGGTGATCGCCAGCGCTGCGGCCAACGCCCAGAACAACAACGGGCTGGATCCGCGCTCGCTTGTGGTCGCCACCGTGTACGCCGACGAGGGCCCGACCGCCAAACGCATCCGTCCCCGCGCGCAGGGGCGCGCCTTCCGGATCCGTAAGCGCACCAGCCACATCACCGTGATCGTGGAAAGTCGTCCGCCGCGCAATGAGCGGGCCGGGCAGTCGACCAGGACCCGTCGCGCCGAAGGCAGTAAGGCCAAGAAGACCGCCACCACGAGCAAAGCTTCCAACGAAGCGAAGGGAGGCTCGCAGTAGTGGGCCAGAAGATCAACCCCCACGGCTTCCGGCTCGGTATCACCACCGACTGGAAGTCCCGGTGGTACGCCGACAAGCAATACGCCGACTACGTCAAGGAGGACGTGGCGATCCGCCGTCTGCTGGCCACGGGCCTGGAACGCGCCGGCATCGCCGACGTGGAGATCGAGCGGACCCGGGACCGGGTTCGGGTCGACATCCACACCGCCCGTCCGGGTATCGTCATTGGCCGGCGCGGCACCGAGGCCGACCGGATCCGGACCGACCTGGAGAAACTCACCGGTAAGCAGGTGCAGCTAAACATCCTCGAGGTCAAGAACCCCGAGTCGCAGGCCCAGCTGGTGGCGCAGGGTGTCGCCGAGCAGCTGAGCAACCGGGTGGCGTTCCGCCGGGCGATGCGCAAGGCCATTCAGTCGGCCATGCGCCAGCCCAACGTCAAGGGCATCCGGGTGCAGTGCTCCGGCCGCCTCGGTGGCGCGGAGATGAGCCGTTCGGAGTTCTATCGCGAGGGTCGGGTTCCGCTGCATACGCTGCGCGCCGATATCGACTACGGGCTGTACGAGGCCAAGACCACCTTCGGCCGGATCGGCGTCAAGGTCTGGATTTACAAGGGCGACGTCGTCGGTGGTAAGCGTGAGCTGACGGTCTCGGCGCCGGCCGGGGATCGTCCGCGCCGCGATCGTCCGAGCTCGGGTGCGCGGCCGCGCCGCAGCGGCTCCTCGGGTACCACCGCGACGAGCACCGAGGCCGGTCGCGCGGCGACCGGAGAGGCTCCGGCTCCCGCGACTGCGGAGACCCCGGTCGTTGAGAACACCACTCCGGATGCAGGGAGCTGAAATATGTTGATTCCCCGTAAGGTCAAACACCGTAAACAGCATCACCCCAGACAGCGGGGGATTGCCAGCGGTGGCACCAGCGTGACATTCGGTGACTACGGTATCCAGGCGCTTGAGCACGCCTATATCACCAACCGGCAGATCGAATCGGCGCGTATCGCGATCAACCGGCACATCAAACGTGGTGGCAAGGTGTGGATCAACATCTTCCCGGACCGCCCGCTGACCAAGAAGCCGGCCGAAACCCGGATGGGATCGGGTAAGGGCTCACCGGAGTGGTGGGTCGCCAACGTCAAGCCCGGCCGGGTGCTCTTCGAGCTGAGCTATCCGAACGAGGAGACCGCGCGCGCCGCACTGACCCGCGCGATCCACAAGTTGCCGATCAAGGCACGCATCGTGACCCGAGAGGAGCAGTTCTGATGGCAGTGGGCGTCAGCGCCGGCGAACTGCGCGAACTGACCGACGACGAGTTGATCACCAAGCTGCGCGAGTCCAAGGAAGAGCTGTTCAACCTGCGCTTCCAGATGGCCACCGGGCAGCTGACCAACAATCATCGGCTGCGTACCGTTCGTCAGGAGATTGCGCGCACCTACACGGTGCTGCGTGAACGTGAGTTGGGCCTGGCCTCCGGCCCGGCGGGTGAGGAGTCCTAATGGCAGCGTCTGACACCGGGAACGGAACCGGCACCAAAGGTGATCGGCACACCCCGGCCACCGAGAAACCCCGCGGCCGCCGGAAGACCGCGATCGGTTACGTCGTCAGCGACAAGATGGACAAGACCATCGTGGTCGAACTCGAGTCGCGGGTCCAGCACCCGAAGTACGGCAAGATCATCCGGACCACCAAGAAGGTCAAGGCACACGATGAGGACGGCTCCGCCGGTATCGGCGACCGGGTCTCATTGATGGAGACCCGGCCGTTGTCGGCCACCAAGCGCTGGCGGCTCGTCCAGATCCTGGAAAAGGCCAAGTAGCCCCGAACGGCTGATCGGAAACCGGCTTCGGCCGGTCCCGACTCAGTCGAACGTCAGCCGGATCAGCGAGCAGTCGTCATCGAAGACGCCGCCTGCGGTGAGGCCGCGCAAACGGTCGAGAAGGCCGTCCAGTGACCAGTCCGGTTCGGCCGCCACCTCGACGCAGAGGTCGATAAAATCTGTCAGCGGCCAGTGGCCGCCGTCGGCCAGTGGCAATTCGAATGCTCCGTCGCTGTACAGCAGAAGCTGGCAGCCCGCAGGCACAACGTATGTTGCCCACGGGAATTCGGTGTCCTCGAACATCCCCACCGGTTGGGCCGCCGTGGACAGCGGGATCGCCTTCGGCTGACCGGCGGTGATGGCCAGGGCCGGCGGGTGGCCCGCGCTCGCGTAGCGAAGGGTGCGACTGGATGCCTGGTAGACGCCGTACCACATGGTGAAGTAGTTTCCGCCGTGCCGGTCCATGTCGAACAATGTGTTCAGCTCAGCCAGCACCGAACCCGGCCTCAACAGCGTCTCGGGCGGCAGGGATTTCGACCGCAACAGGTTGTGCACCGAAATGGACACCATCGACGGTTCGATACCGTGCCCGGAGACGTCGATCACGTAGAAGATCAGGTGGTCCTCATCGATCCAGGAAAAGTCGAAACAGTCTCCGGCGAGTTCACGCGACGGTAGATAGCGTGCCGTCACCGGCACCCGGCCGCCCATATCCCCTGGCAGGATCGATGCCACATACCTTGCGGCACTGTTGATTTCCGACATCAGGCGATCGGTTTGGGCCTGCAGGCGCCTGGCGAGGATGCGGTTCTGCTGCTCGCGCTGGGCGATACGGGCGCGAGTTTCCATTTCGGCGGTGATATCGACGATCTGGGCGATCAGGTTCTCCACATGACCGTTCGGTTTGCGCATCGCGCTTACCGTGAGGTCACCCCAGATCAGTCGGCCGTCGGCATGGATGTACTGCTTTTTCTTCCGATACGCGTCGGTTCGGCCGGCCAGCAGGTTGTCGATCCTGTCCAGATCCGGTTCGAGATCGTCGGCGGCGGTCAGGTCCTGCCAGGTCATCTGCAGCATGGTGTCGGCGTCGTAGCCGAAGAACCGGCACAGAGCCTGGTTGACCACCTCGTAGCGGCCACTGTAGGGATTCAGCAGGCACATACCGACTGCGGAGTTCTCCGTCAGTTTGCGGTACCGCGCATCGGCCTCCGCCTGACGTTCCCGGGCCTGTTCGGCCTGCCGGATGGCCTCCACCTCATCGTCGATCACCCGGAAGGATGCGGTGATGCCATCGGGCCGGCCGGCGGCATCGGTGAACACCTTGGCGTGCAACGCAACCCAGTGCGTGGTGCCGTCCGCGGCGAGAACCCGCGCCCGGGTCAACAGCGGGCCGACCTCGACGATCTCCCGGATTCGGGTCGCCAGCCTCCGCCGGTCCCCGGGTGCAAGCATGTCCTGGACGTCCCGGCCCGCCCAGTATTCGGGCGGCCTGCCCAGGACCTCCTCGACGGACGGGGAAATCCAGACGAACCTGCCATCCCGGACATGCACGACGACGTCACCGGCATTCTCGGCGAGCAGGCGGAATCGTTCCTCCGATTCCGCGATGCGCCGCGTCGCCGTGACGCGATCGCTGACATCGCGCCAGGTGAGGCTGATGGAGTCGGAACCCGCGTAGGCGGCTCGGATGTCGTAGTAGCGCACATCGTCGAGCAGCTCGTTGTCGTAGCAGAACTCGTCGAGGATCAGCGGTTCCCGGGACTCCACGCACCCGGCGTAGTGCGCCAGCAGTCCGGAGGTCTTCAGGTTGGGCAGGGATTCCAGACAGCTGTGCCCGATCAACTGGTCCCGGCCCAGCCCGAGGTGCTTGCAGGCGGCGACGTTGACCTCCCGGTAGATCAGATCGACGACCCGGCCGTCGGCGTCCCGCACCCCCTCGAACAGCACCTGGGGATCCAGCAGTGCGTCGGTGCTGGCGCGGGCCAGCGCATGGGCACGTTCGCTGTCGGCGAGGGCCTGAGCGAGATCGCGGGTCAGCGTGGCGCGGTCGGTGACATCGCGCCAGGTGGTGTTGATCGCGTCGGATCCGACCCGAACGGCCCGGATGTCGAAATAGCGCACACCTTCGGGCAGGTCCCGACCATAGGGGACTTCATCGAAGGCGATGGTTTCACCGTTCTCGACGCAGCGGGTGAACAGCGCGGTGAACCCGGAGTTCGCGCCGTCCGGGAAGATTTCCAGCTGTCGGCGCCCCCGCAGATCATCTCGGGTGAGGCCCAGTTCCCAGCAGGCGGCGCGGTTCGCGTCGACGCAGACGAAGTCGATGATCCGCCCGCCGGAATCCCGGATGGGCTCGAGGATGGCCTGGGGATCCATCATCGTGTCGATCTGGGTGCGCAGCCGGGCGCCGAGTTGCTCACTGTTGTCCAGCGCGGCGGCCAGTCGGGCGTTGGCGCGGTCCCGCTCGATCAGCCGGCTGAGTTGGACCCCCGCCCGGGCGAGCAGATCCAGCAGGCCGGTGTCCTTCGGCATCGGGTTCGGCGCGAAGAACTCCAGCGAACCCGCGACTTCGGATCCGATCAGCAGCGGTGTGCTGAGCGCGGCGCGCACACCGGACCGCAGCGCGGCCTCCCGGCGGGTGAAATCGCGACAGTTCGTGATGTCCTCGAGCCAGACCGGCTCGCCGGATGCCCAGACCTGCCCGGGTAAACCCACGCCCTTGGCGAACACCCGCGCTGCCGTGGCGGCCTGAAGATCGCCGATATCGATGGCGGCGCCCGCGTACCAGATATTCGACGGTCGCATACAGCGGCGGGAACCCTCACCGTCCACCACAAAGGCGTGCCCGGCCGGCCAGCCGGTGAAATGGCAGATGTATTCCAGCACCGGCGCCAGGACCTCGGCGGCCGTACCGCCCTGGTTGGCCATCGCAGTGACGGCCGAGAGGAACTCGATTTCCTGCTGCCGCTGATACAGCTCACGCAGCCCGCGCTCGGCGATCTCCTCCGCCTGCAGGCGGACGCGCCGTTCCCGCTCGAGGCGTCGTTTCAGCCGAGCGTTCTCGCTTCGCAGCTCCTCGATCGAACCAGCCGGGTCGGCGGCGGGTTCGGCGCCACCGCCCTGATGCTCTTCGGTGATATCCGGCCTCATGACGGGAGCTCGCCTCCGGTCGATCCGCGCCACCGAGCCGGCGCTGGACCAGCACCCCGGTGCGGATGGGCGATGACGCCTCTCATAGCCCTCCGCTGCCGTCTATGACCCCAGATCTGTTCCACGTCGAGAATAGCGCGCACGCGGGGCCGGACCCGTATTCCCGGACGCCCCGGTGCACGCTGGACGCGGCGGCTATGATCCCGTTGCGGATAGGAAGAATGCCGCGAACAGGAAAGAGGTTTCCGATGGGGGACTGGCCCACGAGACAGACCGCCGCCGGTGTGACGGTGGTCAGCCCCGAAGGCCGGCTCAACATGGTGGCGGCCCCCGATCTTCGCGAGCAGTTGCGCGCCCTCGTCCAGAACGGGTCATCCCGCGTGGTGGTCGACCTGTCCGATGTGGAGTCCATCGACTCCTCCGGTCTGGGGGCCCTGATCTCCGGGTTGAAAGCGGCCCGTAACGCCGGAGGGGATCTGCGGATCGCGGCACCGAATGCTCAGGTGGTCGCGGTACTCGAGTTGACCAACCTGAACCGGGTGCTCAATCCGCAGGAATCGGCCGATCAGGCATTCGATGCCCCGGATTGAAGCCGGGGTCTGCGAAACTCGCACCGGCCCTGGGACTCTCGACGAGATTCACCGGGCCCTCGATGAGTTCTGGCCGCACCACCCACACGTGCCCGAGCGGATACGGATGGGTATCTCCATCGCCGTCGCCGAGGTTGGGGCGAACATCATCGAACATGCCGGCCGCGGGAAAAGCATCGCGTTGCGGATGGAGGCGACAGCTCTCCCCGACGCCGTGCAGGTCACCTTCTGCGACGACGGATGGGAGGCGGAGGTCGACCTGACCGCGGCGCAGCTTCCCGGGGAGATGGCCGAACACAGCCGCGGGCTGGCGTTGGCCCAGTCGGTGCTCGGTGAGCTGACCTACTCCCGCAGCGGCGCGATTAACCGGTGGACGTTGGTCAGCGAGTGCTTCCGCTAGCGGTCGGGCTCTCCGGCAGTTCCGTGGCGACGGGCTTGGCGTAGCGGAGCGCGCGCGATACCGCGACCGCCTCGGCCCGGGTCGCCACGCCCAACTTCCCCAACATGTTGTGCACATGGTTCTTGACGGTGTGCAGGGCCAGCGACAGCCGGGATGCGATCTGCTGATTGGTGAGGCCGAGTTCGATCAGGTCGAGGATCTCCAGTTCCCGGGCCGTCAGCAGGTCCGTCTTGGAGTCGCTGGTCGGCGGCTGGTGGGCCAGAGCGTAGACCCTGCGCAGCAGGATCGCCGAGACCTGCGAGGAGCACTGCGCCCCGCCGGTGCTCGCATTGGCCAGTAGGGCCAGCAGATGTGCAAAGGATTCCGACCGCAGATGCAGCCCGGCCACCCCGGCCTCGGCGCATGCGACGATCTCCGGCTCCCGGTCGACGGACAACCCGTAGACCACCACGGCCGCCGCGGCATCGATGTCCAGACTCACCTGCAGCAGGGTGCCGCTGTCCTCGGTCGCGATATTGAGCAGGATCACCTCCGGCTGGTCTTCGTCGGCCGCGGCGAACAGTGAGGGCAAGTCCCAGGCGGCCCGGACCTCGACGTCATGGGCCTCGAGGCGGGCACTCAGGCATTCCCGGTTCAGCCGACCGTCGTCGATGATCAGGACGCGAGTGCCGGGGGCCGGAACGGAGGCAACCGCGATCGGCGGATCGTGTGCCGACATACCGGTAAGTCCTCACCCCAGTTGGGCGATCCTGTGACCGCCGATGACTTTTCCCGGGCAATGGTACCCGCGAAATCGCTCTGACCACTGCGTGGCCCTGGATGAACCGCCGATCTAGACCGAGATTGAACCCCTGGGTTCATGGGACCGGACGGGATGGTGCCGGAAGATCGATCTCAGACGGAAAGACGGCACTGAGACGGCAAAACCGCTGATCAGATGCCAGCACCAGGAGGTTTCAGAATATGAGCGTCGCATACGATCTCGATCGCAGGACCGGTACCAACACCGACCAGCCCTCCTTCAACGCCTCGGTTCAGCCGTGGGCCATGTGGCTGCTGCTGGCGGTTGTGACCATGGTCATGGTTGCGTACGCCGTGTACGGCTACATGGCGCCGGGTACCTGACCGCCGGAAATTCCACACTAGCTTCCGATCATCGAAGGGGGCGGGGCACAAGCCCCGCCCCCTTCGATGACGCTGTGTGTTCGGTGACGCTGTGTGTTCGGTGACGCTGTGTGAAGATACGAGGTCCGGATGTCGAGGGGGTCGTCGGTCATGTCCAACGGGAGCACGATGTTCTCCGTTTTCCGGCGCCGCGCGGGTGCGATCCTCGGCACCACGGCAGTCCTGCTCACCGGTGTTTTCGTCCCTCCCGTCGCACTGGCGGAACCGGCGGACCCCGCCGCCGAGCCGTCCGGCCCGGTGCTGAGCCTGACCGACCTCGGATCGAGCAGCCCGCTGGCCTTCTACGGCGACCAGGGCACCGCCGAGCTCACCTTCCCGGTTCCTCGGGGTCTGGCACCGGGTGCACTCAACGCCACCGTGGAGATTCCGGTGAACGTCCGGTCCGGGGCGGTGACGGTGATGCAGCGGGAACGCACCATCGCCCGGATACCGCTGCCGGCGACCGATCAGGAGCCGATTGTCATCCCGTTGGCCGGCGTCGCGGTCACCGACAATGCGGCGACCGTTACCATCCGCACCTATCTGGTTCCGGAGGCGGGCTACTGCCTGGATCCCACCAACCCGCTGCGGATGACGGATGCGTCGGTGACGTTCCGCGGGAAAGAGGCGCCGCCCACCACCGTCGCCGAATTCCTGCCCCCGGTCCTGCGCAAGCTGACCATCGCGATCCCCGCGACACCGGCGCGGGCGGAATCCGACGCCGCGGTGCGGCTGGCGTCGTCGGTGATCGCCCGCTACGGTCAACAGCCCACCGACGTCGTGATCACCCGGCTCGGCGCCCGGCTGCCTGCGGCGGCACCCTTCGAACGGCAGATCGTCATCGAGCAGGGTCCGGACACCGGCGTGGCCCTGCAGCCGGTCACCGGTGCGGTTCCCTACCTGCGGATCTCCGGTCCGGAAGGGGAGCTGACCAATCAGACCCGGCTGCTGTCCAGCGATATCTCCAGGATGGCGCTGAGCTCGTCCGCGGTGGTGGGGCCGCTGAAGAACGCCCCGCAGCTGCCCGGTGACATCACCACCCTGCGGGACCTGGGCCAGCCGGTGGTCTCGGCGGTCGCATTGGCGCCCCAGGTCGCGGTCGGACTCGATCAGACCCGGCTGGGCCGTCCGGTCAAGGCGGTCCGGGTCCGCCTGATCGGCTCCTACACCCCGCCGCCGGACAGCGTCAGCGCCCGCCTCGTCGCGATCGTCGGGGGCGAGACCATCGACACCTGGTCGGTCGACGAGCGCGGGGTGATCGACCGGTGGGTCGACGTGCCCGATCGGCTGTTGCAGCGCTACACCACATTGGGGGTCTCCTTGAACCTCGCCGGCAACACCGGACGCTGTGGTGAATTCCAGCCGCTGACGCTGACCATCGACGGCGACAGCGTGGTGGAAAGCGCCGCCGCCGTGCCGCCGGTGCCGTCCGGACTGCAGTCGCTGCCCCAGGCGCTGATGCCGCGGACCCTGATCGGGATCGGTCCGGATACCTTCGCCGACACCACCCGCGCGGCCGCCATCGCGGTGGCGATGCAGCGGCTCAGCGTGCTGCCGATCGATACGGTCGTGACCGGTATCGAGGAGGCGCTGCGCGCCAGGGGGCCGGCGATCATCATCGACGCCGACGGCTGGGATCATCCGAAGGTCCGCCTGCCGGTGAGCGCGGCCAACGGCACGATCACCCTCGACGGCCTCATCGACCAGGGCCAGCCCACCACGCTGACCCTCGACCCGGAACTCCGGTACGGGACACTGCAGGCGTTCTTCGACGGCCGCCGTTCGCTGCTGGTCGCCACCTCCAACACGGCCCCGGCCCAACTCGACGCGTTGCTGCGGTGGATGAGTGACGATCCACGGCGCTGGTCGCGGGTCGACGGAGCCGCGGTGATCGCCGCACCGGGACAGCAACCCGTCGTCATCGGGCCCCAGCCCGGTGTCATCCGGATGGCCGCCCCCGGTGCCGGTGCTGCGGGGTGGGTGGCCGGGGCGCTGGTGCTGAGCGCGGTGGTGGGCTACGCGCTGATCGTGCTCAGTGCCCGCCGGTCACCATCGGGCGGCTGAGATGACCGCTGATACGGCCGTCCCGGCCGCACCGATCACCCCGGACGCGACGGCCGACCGGCAGCAGCGGGATCGGCGCACG
Organism: uncultured Mycobacterium sp.; assembly: GCA_964555915.1. Taxonomy (GTDB): domain Bacteria; phylum Actinomycetota; class Actinomycetes; order Mycobacteriales; family Mycobacteriaceae; genus Mycobacterium. The sequence continues at coordinate 24,506 of CAZKUK010000015.1, read as the reverse complement.
GTGGCCCGGTTGGTGGTGCGGTGGGTATTCCTCGCGGGGGCGACGGGGCTGGCGTTCCACCGGACCATCCTGACCCTCGTCGACAGCACCCGGGCCGGCAGCCTCAACGGTTTCGTCTGGCTGATGCCGATCGCGGCGATCGTCGCGGCGATCGGTGTCTCGCGGCGGGATCGCACCGAGTTGCCCATCCACGACCGGCAGACCGACATCATCGTCGGCGTTCTCGGGCTGGTTTTCGCCTTGATGCTGCAGACCGTCCTACTGGAACGGTATGCGGAGTACTTCTATCTGCTGCGCATCGACCTGATCGCCATGTGGTTCTTCGTCAGCTCGTCCAGTGTGGTGCTGTTCGGCCTGCGTCCGGTGATCCGGTTCGCCTGGGTGTGGGTGCTGCTGCTGATGACCTTCCCGGCCGCTTATCAGCTGGGGGTGATCCTGCTCGGGGGCAACCGGGCGTCCGCCGGACTGGCCGAGCTGGTGGTGGCCGCCGCGGCGACGGCCGTCGCGGTCGGCCGGAACCGGGGTCGCGCCGCACTCGGCGCGCTGGGGGCACTGCTGGTCGGGATGGCCGTGCTCACCGCTATCGCGGTGCTGACGCCGAACGCACCGGTCTTCGTCTTCCAGATGGTGCCGGCGTCGGTGGCGATGATCCTGGTCGGGATGGGGCTGTACTTTTATGCGCGCCGCGGACAGACAAAGCGGTTGCTGGATCGCAAGATCGAGCCGCTCGCCGCCCGCCAGGTCTGGGCCGGTGCGGCGTTGGTGTCGGTGGTGGCGGTCGCGCTGTCGCTGGCGAGCCTGCCGGCGCCGGCGTTGCCGCCCACCAGCGTGCCGGGTATGACCTTTGGGCGCCCACTGGTGGCGCCGGCCGGCTGGCATGAAACGGAGCAGAGCGACTACCGCTGGGTCAAGAGGATTTACGGGCGGGACGCCAACCTGATCCGCCAGGAGTTCGTCGCCGACACCGGTAACCCGGAGTGGGACAAGTTCGCCCGGCCGCGGACGGTGATGGTCGACAGCATCAGTACCAAGAACCCGTTTTCGCTGAAGTCCTATCCGGCGACGGTGCTCTACGACCAGGGCCGCAGCCGGATCAGCGACCCGACGTTGATCGATCTCGGCGGCGGAGTCACCGGATCGGCGGTGACCGTCGTCGACGACGTCCGATTGTTGACCTATAACGTGCTGACCTGGACGTGGCGCAACGGCTCGGCGGCACAGCGGGTCACGGTCGCCGCCGTCGACGACCACGAGGCCGAGGTGGTCTATCCCGAACCCGACGGCGGGTTGGGCCCGACCCTGCGCACCATGGTCGCGGTGTTCTTCCGTGGTAACCAGGCGACCTGGGACAGCGACCCCACCTTCAAGGACCTCGACATGCTCACCGAGTTCGGCCGGGGCCTGGTCCACGCCCAACTGCGTCAGGTGGATGAACGGTCATGACCGCCGTCATCAGCGATGAGCAACAGCAGCGGGCGCTGTATCGGGCCGTCAACCGGCTCCGGGAAGAGGATCCGATCCGCTCGGCTTCGGTGGCGGTGGTGGGCTGGCAGCGGGCCCTGCTGTGGGTGTTGCTGATCCTCACCGCCGGTTTCGCGATCTGGAATCCGCTCCAGACCGCTGTCGTCCTGATCGCGTTGTCCACCCTCGGTTATGTCCTCACGATGATCGACCGGGTGCTGATCTTCCGGCAGGGGCTGGCCTACCGGGCGATCGTCATCTCCGATGAACAGGCCCGGTCGATCCCGGACTCCCGCCTGCCCCGATACACCATCCTGGTGCCGGCCTACGGGGAACCGGAAGTGGTCGGTGATCTGCTCGCCGCGATGGGCCGGATGGAATATCCCGCCGACAAGATGGAGGTGCTGCTCCTGCTCGAGGCCGACGACGAGCCGACGATCGCCGCGGCGGCGGGCTGCGACGAGTCGGAGGCCATCACCATCGTGCTGGTGCCACCGGCGGATCCGCGGACCAAACCCAAAGCCTGCAACTACGGTCTGGAGTTCGCCACCGGCGAGTTCGTCACCATCTACGACGCCGAGGACCTGCCGGAGCCGCTGCAGCTGCGGCGCACGGTGGCCGCATTCGCCCAATCCCCGCCCGAGGTGGTCTGCATCCAGTCCAAACTGGCCTACCACAATTCCCACCAGAACATCCTGACCGGCTGGTTCACCGCCGAGTACAACCTGTGGTTCGGTTATCTGCTGCCCGGGCTCATGCGCAGCCGATCGCCCATCCCGCTGGGCGGTACGTCGAACCATCTCCGCCGCGGGGTGCTGGATGAGATCGGTGCGTGGGATCCGTTCAACGTGACCGAGGACGCCGACCTGGGCCTGCGGATCCACGCCCTGGGCTACCGGACGGCAGTACTGGACTCGGTGACGCTGGAGGAGGCCAACAGCGACCCGATCAACTGGATCCGGCAACGATCCCGCTGGTACAAGGGCTACTTGCAGACCTGGCTGGTGCACATCCGCCGGCCCCGGCAGATGTGGCGCTCGGTCGGTCCGCGGTCATTCCTGCGGCTTACCCTGATTCTGGCCGGCACCCCGATCATCGCGGTGCTGAACCTGCTGTTCTGGTTCATCACCGTCCTGTGGTTCCTGGGTCAGCCCGCGGTCGTCGGCTCGGTGTTCCCGTGGTTCGTGTACTTCCCGGCGCTGGTCGCCCTGATCGTGGGCAACGGTGTCACCTTGTACATGAATCTGCTCGCACTCCGCGAGGACGACCGGGGGGATCTCATCGTGGCGGCACTCACCGTGCCGGCCTTCTTCGTGATGATGAGCGTGGCCGCCGCCAAAGGGGTCTATCAACTGGCCCGCAATCCCTCGTACTGGGAGAAGACCTTCCACGGACTTGCGCGCCCACCGGAGGCGGATCCGGCAACCGGGCCATGAGGCCACCGTCGCCGCGGCGGCCGAAGGTTCTCATCTTCGTGCTGTGCTTCGCGGTCTACGCGGCGGTCGGCTATTGGCTTCAGGTGCGTAACGGATTCATCCTGGGTGACTCCCTGGCCCGGGTTGCCGCTTCCCAGAGCGCGCTGTTCAGCCGCGAACCGCACCTGGCCGCCATCGGTTTCATCTTCACCCCGCTGACCGCACTGGTGCAGTTGCCACTCATCGCCATCGACCCGCTCTGGCCGGTGCTGACCGAACGGGCGTTTTCCGCGTCCATCATGTCGGCAGCCTTCATGGCCGGTGCCGTCGTGCAGATCCTCTCAATGGGCGTCGACCGCGGCCTGCCCCGCCGGTATTCGATGACGATCGCCGTGCTGTTCGCCGCGCATCCGATGATCGTGTTCTACGGCTCCAACGGGATGAGCGAGGCGCCCTTCGTCTTCTTCATGACCTGGGCGGTGCGCCGCCTGCTGCTGTGGATGGTCGACGATGACGTGCACCACCTGATCATCGCCGGCGGTATCGCCATGGGGCTGGCCTATCTGACCCGGTATGACGCGCTGGCCTGTATCGCCGCATCCGGCGCGGTCGTGGCCACCACCACCTATCTGCGGGCGCGGCAGCCACCGCGAATCCGGCGAGCGCTGCTGGACCTGATCATCATCAGCGGTCCCGGTCTGGTGGCGTTCGTGGGCTGGGCCATCGCCAGTTGGCTGATCACCGGGGAGGGGTTCGCGCAATTCACCTCCGAATACGGCAACAAGGCGATCCTTGAGCAATCCGGGGCGACCGGGCCCGGTTTCCTGCCCGGTCTGGGGTTCGCCGCCATCTGCACGTTGCTGCTGGCGCCCACCCTGATCCCGATCGGGGTGTGGGCCGGTTTCCTGCGCTGGCGCCGGCCCACGTGGTCCATGCTGGTTCCGCCGGTGGTCATCTTCGGCTCGGCGCTGTTGTTCCAGGCCGGCACCTTCGCCGTCGGGGGCACCTTTGCGTTTCTGCGCTTCTACATCATCGCGATCCCGTTTGCCGCCACCCTGGCCCTGCTGGCCGTCCCGGACGGGGTGTTCGTTCCGCCGATCCGCCGTGGCCGGCACGCGCCGGCACCATCCGCGATCCCCTCGACCCGGGTCCGGGGCGGATACGCCGCGGTGGCCGCGGCATTCGGAGTCAGCGCCGTCGTGGCGGCCTGGGGGATGAGCCTGCCCCGCTATGCCCCGCAGGAGTACGCGCTGGGCGCGGTGGTGAACCCGGACCCGGACAGTGTGAGCCCGAAGAAGGCCGACGAACACCGGATCGCGCGAACCTTCTCCACCGAACGGGAACTCGCCCGCTACCTCGACGATTTGAACCTGCCCCCAAGCTCGGTCATCGCCGACACCGTCTACGGGTTCGCCGTCATTGCCGCCTCCGACAAACCGAAGATGTTCGTACTGCCGTCCGATCCGGACTTCGTCCGCATCCTCAACGACCCGTCGGCGCGTGGTGCCAAATATCTGCTGGCCGTCCCGCCGACCGGACGGGGTAAGTCCGACACCCTGAACAAGCGGTACCCGACGCTCTATGACAACGGCGCCGATGTCGCCACGCTGGAACTGGAGATCCCCAACGACGGCGACGGTCAGCCGAACTGGCGGCTCTACCGGGTCAACGAGCCGGTCCCAGTCGCCTAAAGCGTGTCGCCTAGGGGTCGCCTAGGGTGACCCGTTCGGAGACCTGCCGGGGCGGTCACGGCCCCCAGATCAGCAGATCCTCCATACCGTTGTTCATGGTGACGGTGGTGGGAGCCGGTCCGGTGACATCGAAGTGGATCTTGCCGGTGGACGTCGCACCGGGCGGGATGGTGGCCCCGCTGATGTTCACCGGGCTGGCGACCTGCCACAGCACCCGATAGGCCGCTTTATTGGGTGCGACCGCGTTGAACTGCGAAATAGCGGGTGTCACGCTGCCCTGGATGGCCTTCACGGTGGCGGTGGCCTCCCAGAGCTTTCCCGCCACCTGGTAGCCCGGCATGGTGTCGGAACTGGGTTTGAGACCGCTGACCGTCCAACTCAGCTGCACCTGTCCGACCGAGTCGGTCATGGTCAGTGCCTGACCCAACGTGCCGACTATCGGAAAGGCCGCCGTAGCGGCTGGCGCGCTCGCGAATCCCAGAGCCACGGTCATCGCGGTCGCCGCAGCGGCCCTGAGGGCGCGCTTCTTGCCGGTTGCGGTCTTGACGGTGGTTGTCACAGTTCCTCCCGATCGGTGTAGGGGGTGAGGGTGCAATCATGTTTTCATTCAGTAGCCGTTCGTGCCGGCTTTCAAACCCGGCGGCTCTGCGAGCGGGTAGCGTCGGGCAGCGTGGCAGCTGAGTTCAACGGCACGATCGCACTGGATATCCGTGATTCCGAACCGGACTGGGGCCCGTTCGTCGCTCCGGCCGCGCCCCCGGACGCTCCCAATGTTCTCTACCTGGTCTGGGACGATGTGGGTATCGCAACATGGGACTGTTTCGGCGGCCTGGTCGATATGCCCGCCATGAGCCGCATCGCCGAGCGGGGTGTCCGGCTCTCCCAGTTCCACACCACCGCGCTGTGCTCGCCGACCAGGGCGTCACTGCTGACCGGTCGCAATGCGACATCGGTGGGCATGGCCATCGTCGAGGAGTTCACCGAGGGCTTCCCCGGTATCAGCGGCCGGATCCCCGACGACAGCGCGCTGATCTCCGAGGTGCTCGCCGAGCGCGGCTACAACACCTACTGCATCGGCAAGTGGCATATGACCCCGATCGAGGAGGCCAACCTAGCCGCCACCCGGCGGCACTGGCCGCTGTCGCGGGGGTTCGAGCGGTTCTACGGATTCATGGGCGGCGAGACCGACCAGTGGTACCCGGAACTCGTCTATGACGGACACCCCGTGGAGGCCCCCGCCACCCCGGAGCAGGGTTATCACCTGTCAAAAGACCTCGCGGACAAAACCATCGAGTTCATTCGCGATTCCAAGGTGATCGCACCGGACAAGCCGTGGTTCTCCTATGTCTGCCCGGGCGCCGGGCACGCCCCGCACCACGTTTTCCCGGAGTGGGCCGACCGCTACGCCGGCCGTTTCGATATGGGTTACGAGCGCTATCGCGAGATCGTGCTGGAAAACCAGCGCAAGCTCGGGGTTGTGCCCCCCGACACCGAACTGTCGCCGATCAACCCCTACGCGGGGGTCACCGGGCCCGACGGCCAGCCGTGGCCCGACCAGGACACCGTGCGGCCCTGGGATGAGCTCTCCGAACAGGAGCAGCGGCTGTTCGCCCGGATGGCCGAGGTATTCGCCGGTTTTCTGTCCTACACCGATGCGCAGATCGGCCGGATACTGGACTATCTCGAGGAATCCGGTCAGCTGGACAACACCATCATCGTGGTCATCTCCGATAACGGCGCCAGCGGGGAGGGCGGTCCGAACGGCTCGGTCAACGAGGCGAAGTTCTTCAACGGCTACATCGACACCGCCGAAGAGAGTATGCGGTTCTACGACGAGCTCGGCGGGCCGCAGACCTACAACCACTACCCGATCGGCTGGGCGATGGCGTTCAATACGCCCTACAAGCTCTACAAGCGCTACGCCTCCCACGAGGGCGGCATTGCCGATACGGCAATCATCTCCTGGCCCAAAGGAATTCAGGCTCACGGTGAGTTCCGGGACAACTACGTGAACGTCTGCGATATCACCCCGACCGTCTACGATCTGCTGGGTATCACGGAGCCGGAGACCGTCAAGGCGGTGCCCCAGAGGCCTCTCGAGGGAGTGAGTTTCAAAGCGGCCCTTGATGATCCAGCCGCCGAGACCGGTAAAGAGACGCAGTTCTACACGATGCTGGGAACCCGTGGTATCTGGCACAGGGGCTGGTTCGCCAACACCGTTCACGCCGCCGCGCCGTCGGGGTGGTCGCACTTCGACGACGATCGCTGGGAGCTGTTCCACATCGACGCCGATCGGAGCCAATGTCACGACCTGGCCGCCGAAAATCCGGCGAAGCTGGCCGAACTGCAGGCGCTGTGGTTCTCGGAGGCGGGTAAATACAACGGGCTGCCGCTGAGTGATCTGGGCATCATGGAGCTCCTCGGCCGGCAGCGCCCCACACTGGCCGGTGATCGGAGCAGTTACGTGTACTACCCGCACACCGCCGCAGTCCCGGTCGGGGCGTGTGTGAACATCCTGGGCCGCTCCTTCTCGGTGCTTGCGGAGGTAACCGTCGACACCCCGGAGGTCGGGGGTGTGCTGCTCAAACAGGGCGCCGGACACGGCGGTTATGTGCTGTTCATCGCCGATGGGCGACTGCACTTCGTCTACAACTTCTTCGGCGAAGTGGAACAGAAGGTGTCCTCGCCCGATCCGGTCCCGCTGGGGACGCACACCCTCGGGGTCGGCTGGGCGCGGTCCGGGACGGTGGAGGGCAGCCACACCCCGGTCGGTGACGCGACCCTCTACATCGACGGCGCGGCGGTGGCCACCCTGGCCGGGGTGCAGGCCCACCCGACGATCTTCGGGTTGGCCGGCGGCGGGGTCAGCGTCGGCCGCAATGTCGGACAGCCGGTGTCGCAGTCGTACCGGGCGCCGTTCGCGTTCTCCGGCGGCACCATCGCCCGGGTCGTGGTGGACGTCTCGGGGGCGCCCTATCTGGATGCCGAGCGGCAGCTGGCTGTGGCATTCGCCAAAGACTGACCGTGCTGACCGGGGGACCGGCGCTGACAGAGCTGGTCGAACTGCCCGGCGGATCGTTCCGGATGGGTTCGACGAGCTTCTACCCCGAGGAGGCGCCGCGCCACACCGCGACGGTCGGGCCGTTCGCCATCGAACGTCATCCGGTGACCAACGCCCAATTTGCCGCATTCGTCGCGACCACCGGGTACCGCACCGTCGCCGAGCGCCCGCTGGACCCGGCGCTGTACCCCGGCGTCGCCGAAGCCGACCTGATTCCCGGGGCGTTGGCGTTCCGGCCGACACCGGGCCCGGTGAACCTCAGCGATTGGCGGCAGTGGTGGGACTGGGCGCCGGGTGCGCACTGGCGGCAGCCCTTCGGGGCCGGCAGCGATATCGTCGGCCGCGACGAGCACCCGGTGGTGCAGATCGCCTACCCCGACGCTGCGGCGTACGCGGCCTGGGCGGGCCGGCGGCTGCCGACCGAGGCGGAGTTCGAGTACGCGGCGAGCGGTGGTACCGACACCACCTACCCGTGGGGGGAGCAACCGAAGGTGGCGGGCGACCTGATGGCCAACACCTGGCAGGGCCGCTTCCCGTACCGCAACGACGGCGCGCTCGGCTGGGTGGGCACCTCGCCGGTCGGCACCTTCCCGCCCAACGGTTTCGGGCTGTCCGACATGATCGGCAACGTCTGGGAGTGGACGAGCAGCCGGTTCTCCTCGCACCACCGGCCCGGACAACCGCCCGCACCGGGCAATTCCTGCTGCCCGGTGCCGGTCGAACCCGATCCGGGTGTCATCCAGGCGATCAAGGGTGGATCGCACCTGTGCGCCCCGGAGTACTGCCATCGTTTCCGTCCCTCGGCCCGCTCCCCGCAGTCCCAGGACAGTTCCACCACCCATATCGGGTTCCGCTGCGTCATCGGCCGCTGAACCCGCGCCCCGCCCCCCGCCCCCGCGCCCGCGCCCGTCCCGCCCCGTCCGTCCCGCCCCCCGCCCCCGCGAGCAGACACAAACTCGCACCCCGAGGGCGATGCGGGTGCGAGTTTGTGTCTGCTCGCGGGTGAGACAGGGCTGCTCGCGCGTGGACGATGCCCGGATTTGGCCGCAGCGGGCTTCTCGCCTAGTATCGAACGGTTGCCTCGGGCAGACCTTGGCCGTCGTGTGAACACCTCGCGTCGGCCCCGCGTGCCCTGCGGCGACCAAGACCATGCACGACGGGTTTGTTTCTGCTTGCGCAGGCGCATTTCGCGTGCTCAACCGTAGGGAGATCTGGTGATTCAGCAGGAATCGCGGCTCAAGGTTGCCGACAACACCGGGGCCAAGGAGATCTTGTGCATCCGGGTGCTCGGCGGCTCGTCGCGGCGCTATGCCGGCATCGGCGACGTCATCGTGGCGACGGTCAAAGACGCGATCCCGGGCGGGAACGTCAAACGCGGCGATGTGGTCAAGGCCGTCGTGGTGCGCACGGTCAAGGAGCGCCGCCGCGCCGATGGCAGCTACATCAAGTTCGACGAGAACGCCGCCGTCATCATCAAGCCCGACAACGATCCGCGCGGAACCCGCATCTTCGGGCCGGTCGGCCGCGAACTGCGCGACAAGCGCTTCATGAAAATCGTCTCGCTGGCCCCGGAGGTGCTGTAGATGAAGGTCCACAAGGGCGACACCGTGCTGGTCATCGCCGGTAAGGACAAGGGTGCCAAGGGCAAGGTTCTCAAGTCGTACCCGGATCGCGGCCGAGTTCTCGTCGAGGGCGTGAACCGGATCAAGAAGCACACCGCGCAATCGGCCAACGAACGGGGCGCCTCCTCCGGCGGCATCGTCACCCAGGAGGCACCGATCCACGTCTCCAATGTGATGGTCGTCGACTCCGATGGCACGCCGACCCGGATCGGGTACCGCCTCGACGAGGAGACCGGCAGGCGGGTTCGTATTTCCAAGCGCAACGGCAAGGACATCAGTAAGCCATGACAACAGCAGAGAAGGTGCAGCCCCGGCTCAAACAGCGCTACCGCGGCGAGATCCGCGATGCGCTGAACAACGAGTTCAACTACGCCAACGTGATGCAGATCCCGGGCGTGGTCAAGGTCGTGGTCAACATGGGCGTCGGCGATGCCGCTCGGGACGCCAAGCTGATCAACGGCGCCGTCAGGGATCTGTCGCTGATCACCGGGCAGAAGCCGGAGATCCGCAAAGCCACCAAATCCATCGCCCAGTTCAAGCTGCGCGAGGGTATGCCGATCGGGGCGCGGGTCACCCTGCGCGGCGATCGGATGTGGGAGTTCCTGGACCGGCTGGTCTCGATCGCGCTGCCCCGTATCCGCGACTTCCGCGGCCTGAGCCCCAAGCAGTTCGACGGCCACGGCAACTACACCTTCGGCCTGGCCGAGCAGTCGGTGTTCCACGAGATCGACGTGGATTCCATCGACCGGCCGCGCGGTATGGATATCACCGTCGTGACCTCGGCGACCAACGACGACGAGGGGCGTGCGCTGTTGCGGGCCCTCGGCTTCCCATTCAAGGAGAAGTGAGAGATGGCAAAGAAGGCACTGGTCAACAAGGCCAAGAAGAAGCCCAAGTTCGCGGTGCGGGCCTACACCCGCTGCAACCGGTGCGGGCGGCCGCATGCGGTCTACCGCAAGTTCGGCCTGTGCCGGATCTGCCTGCGCGAGATGGCGCACGCCGGCGAACTGCCGGGTGTGCAGAAGTCCAGCTGGTAACCGGATTCTTGAGGAACAGGTGCGCAGCAGGCCCGTCCGGGAACCGCTGCGAGGAAGGTAGACAGGCACCAGTCATGACCGCGATGACGACGATGCAGAGCGCAGCGATGAAGAGGAGCAGCGCCCAATGACCATGACGGACCCGATCGCGGACTTTTTGACCCGTCTGCGCAACGCCAACTCGGCGTATCACGATGAGGTGACCCTGCCGCACTCGAAGGTCAAGGCGAATATGGCCGAGATCCTCAAGCGCGAGGGATACATCACCGACTACCGCACCGAAGAGGCGCGGGTGGGCAAGGCCCTCGTGGTCAAGCTCAAGTACGGCCCCAACCGGGAGCGCAGCCTCGCCGGTCTGCGCCGGGTGTCCAAGCCGGGCCTGCGGGTCTACGCCAAATCCACGAATCTGCCCCGGGTGCTCGGTGGGCTGGGCGTGGCGATCATCTCCACATCCTCCGGTCTGAGGACCGACCGCCAGGCCGCCCATGAGGGCGTCGGCGGCGAAGTCCTCGCCTACGTCTGGTAGCGGGATAGGAGGAGCAGAACTATGTCTCGTATTGGTAAGCAACCGGTGCCGGTGCCCAGCGGTGTGGACGTGAACATCGACGGCCAGAACATCTCGGTCAAGGGCCCCAAAGGCACCCTCGAACTGGCGGTTTCCGAGCCGATCACGGTGGCCCGCGATGATGCCGGCGCAATCGTGATCGCCCGGCCCGACGACGAGCGGCGCAGCCGTTCGCTGCACGGGCTGTCCCGGACCCTGGTGGCCAACCTCATCACCGGTGTCACCCAGGGGTACACCACGAAGATGGAAATCTTCGGGGTCGGCTACCGCGTGCAACAGAAGGGGTCCAACCTCGAGTTCGCGCTCGGCTACAGCCACCCGATCGTCATCGAGCCACCGGACGGCATCACCTTCGCGGTGGAGAGCCCGACGAAGTTCTCGGTATCGGGTATCGACAAGCAGAAAGTCGGCCAGATCTCGGCGGTCATCCGCCGCCTGCGCCGTCCCGATCCCTATAAGGGCAAGGGCGTGCGGTTCGAAGGCGAGCAGATCCGTCGCAAGGTCGGAAAGACAGGTAAGTAGCCATGGCGCAGACACAGACCGTCGACCGCACCCCGGTCGGCACCACACCATCGGCCGGTCGCCGGGCCGCGCGGCTGCGCCGGCATGCCCGGTTGCGCAAGAAGGTGGTGGGCACCGCAACGCGTCCCCGCCTGGTGGTCAACCGGTCGTCGCGGCACATTCATGTGCAGCTGGTGGACGACTCCACCGGCACGACCCTCGCGGCGGCCTCCTCCATCGAGGCCGATGTCCGAGCGGTGGAGGGCGACAAGAAGGCCCGCAGCGTGCGGGTCGGCCAGCTGATCGCCGCGCGCGCCAAGGCCGCCGGTATCGACGCCATCGTCTTCGACCGCGGCGGCAACACCTACGGCGGGCGGATTGCGGCCCTGGCCGACGCCGCCCGCGAGAACGGACTCACTTTCTGATGACGGTGGGCAGGAGCGAAGCGACCCGGGAAATGATGAAGACCAACGGAAGGACCGCATAATGGCGGACCAGACCTCTCCCACCGGTGCCCCGGCGACGGAAACGGCCCCCGCTGCCGGTGGGGCATCTGCGGGCACCCGCAGCAACGACCAGCGTGGCGGCGACCGCGGTGGCCGGGGCCGGCGCGATGACCGCGGCGGCCGCGGCGGCCGCGACGGCGGCGAGAAGAGCCAGTATCTCGAGCGGGTCGTCACCATCAACCGCGTCTCCAAGGTGGTCAAGGGCGGTCGCCGGTTCAGCTTCACCGCACTGGTCATCGTCGGCGACGGGCATGGCATGGTCGGGGTCGGCTACGGCAAGGCCAAAGAGGTGCCGGCGGCGATCGCCAAGGGTGTCGAGGAGGCGCGCAAGAACTTCTTCCGCGTCCCGATGATCGGCTCGACCGTTACCCATCCGGTCCAGGGGGAGGCCTCTGCCGGGGTGGTCATGCTGCGTCCGGCCAGCCCCGGCACCGGTGTGATCGCCGGCGGTGCGGTCCGGGCGGTGCTGGAATGCGCCGGTGTGCATGATGTGCTGGCCAAATCGCTGGGCAGCGATAACGCGATCAACGTGGTGCACGCCACAGTTGCCGCGCTGAAGATGTTGCAGCGCCCCGAGGAAGTGGCCGCGCGGCGCGGGCTGCCGATCGAGGATGTCGCACCGGCCGGTATGCTCCGGGCGCGCCGGGAGAGTGAAGCGGCCGTGGCGGCCGCCGCGCGTGAAGGAAACGCATAGACATGGCTCAGAACGAACCGACACAGCTCAAGATCACCCAGGTGCGCGGCACCGTCGGCGCGCGCTGGAAACAGCGCGAAAGTCTGCGGACGCTCGGCCTGCGCAGGATCCGTCAGTCGGTGGTCCGCGACGACGACCCGCAGACCCGCGGGTTGATCAGGGTCGTGCACCACCTCGTGGAAGTTGAGGAAGTCTGATATGGCCCCGATCAAGTTGCACGATCTGCGCCCGGCGAAGGGTGAGAAGAAGGCCAAGACCCGCGTCGGCCGCGGCGAGGGCTCCAAGGGTAAGACCGCCGGCCGCGGCACCAAGGGAACCGGCGCCCGGAAGAACGTGCCGGTGGGCTTCGAGGGCGGCCAGATGCCGATCCACATGCGTCTGCCCAAACTGAAGGGTTTCAAGAACCGGTTCCGCACCGCCTACGAGGTGGTCAATGTCGGCGATATCAACCGGCTGTTCCCAGCCGGCGGCGAGGTCACCGTTGATGGTCTGGTCGACAAGGGAGCGGTCCGGAAGAACTCCCTGGTGAAAGTGCTGGGCGACGGCAAGCTGACGGTGAAGGTCGATGTGGCCGCCCACAAGTTCAGCGGCAGCGCCCGGGAGAAGATCACCGCGGCGGGCGGATCGGCGACCGAGCTGTAGACCGGCGAGCAGACCCAGCCCGGGTCAGACCCCCGAGCAGACGCGAAATCGCACCGGAAGAGGGTTTCCGGTGCGATTTTGCGTCTGCTCGGCGGGAAGCGGTGACCGGTAGCCTCGGGGCATGATGTCCTTCCTGCCCGGTGTCCCCGACGATCTGCGGGGTTTCCTCAAGACGGGAGCCCGCCGGCTCGACACCGCCCGCCATCACGGTGTCCCCGGTGGTTGCATCCTGGAGTTGAACCTGCAGTCCGTCCCACCGGAGACCGCGGGCCTGGACCCGTTGCGGCTGCTGACCGGGGCGGGTCGGCCGATGCTGCTCAGCGACGCCGTCACCGCAATCCACCGGGCCGCCGAGGACGACCGGGTCGCCGCGATGATCGCCCGCGTGCAACTTGCGGCGGCACCGCCGGCGGCCGTCCAGGAGTTGCGGGAGGCAGTGGCCGCCTTCACCGCCGTCAAACCATCACTGGCATGGGCCGAGACCTTCCCCGGCACCCTGTCCTACTACCTGGCGTCGGCGTTCGGCGAGGTGTGGATGCAGCCGTCGGGGACGGTCGGGCTGATCGGCTTCGCCAGCAATGCGCTGTTCCTGCGGGACGCCCTGGACAAGGCCGGGATCGAGGCCCAGTTCGTGGCCCGCGGCGAGTACAAGTCCGCGGCCAACCTGTTCACCCAGGACCGCTACACCGACGCCCACCGGGAGGCCGATACCCGGCTGGTGGACAGCCTGCACACCCAGGTCTGGCAGGGGATCGCCGAATCGCGCGGGCTGGGGACGGCCGCGCTCGACACGCTGGCCGACCGGGCACCGCTGTTGCGCGAGGACGCGGTCAGCGGCGGTCTGGTGGACCGGATCGGCTTCCGCGATGAGGCTTACCTGCGGATCGCCGAACTGTCCGGAGCCGAGAACCTCGAAGAGCCGGACGGGAAGGACGCGCCACCTCGGATCTTCCTGTCCCGGTATGCGCAGGCGGGTACGAAGGGTCCGGCGCTTCCCGGCCGCAAACAACCGGCCATCGCGGTGGTCACGGTGGCCGGACCCATCGTCAGCGGCCGCGGCGGACCGCAGGCGCTGCCGCTGTCCCGATCAAGTGCCGGCGGGGATACCATCGCCGCCGCCCTGCGCGAGGCCGCCGCCGACGACGATGTGAAGGCGGTGGTGCTGCGGGTGGAGAGCCCCGGCGGATCCGTCAACGGCTCGGAGACCATCTGGCGGGAGGTGTGCCGGATCCGGACGGCCGGTAAGCCGGTAGTGGCGTCGATGGGCGCGGTCGCCGCCTCCGGCGGCTACTACATCTCGATGCCCGCCGAGGTGATTGTGGCCAGTCCGGGAACCATCACCGGTTCGATCGGCGTGGTCACCGGCAAGCTGGTCACCCGGGAGCTCAAGGAGCGCCTTGGTGTGGGATCCGATGCCGTGCGCACCAACCCCAATGCCGATGCCTGGTCCGGGAATTCCCCGTTCACTCCCGAGCAGCACGCCATGGTCGAAGCCGAGGCGGACCTGTTCTACGACGATTTCGTGCGGCGGGTCGCGCAGGCGCGGGATATGTCGGTCGAGGATGTCGACGCGGTGGCCCGCGGCCGGGTGTGGACCGGGGCCGATGCGCTGGAGCGGGGACTGGTCGACGAGCTCGGGGGCCTGCGCGCGGCGGTGGGCCGTGCCAAGGTGCTCGCCGGGCTGGACGCCGACGCCGAGGTTCGGCTGGCCGGATATCCCGGATCGTCGATGCGGGACTATCTGCGGCCCAAGGCTTCTTCGCAACCGGCGGCGGCGTCGGTGTCCGAGGCCGTCATCGGTCTGCTGGGCGGTGCGGTCATCGGCTGGACCGAGCGTCAGCGGGTCGGCGGGACCAGCGCGCTGTGGCTGGGGGACTGGCGGTTCTGATCTGGCCTGATGTTGGTCGGTTGCGGGCGACGGATACGTGCACCCCGCGAGGACTGATCGCCGCAAAGTCCCCGACACTGCTTCGCTCTTAGGCTACGGTGGAAACTTCTAAACCTATCGGAAGCAGCCCGATATGACATTTTCACATAGAATTCCGCGGGCCGGCGCGGCAGCGTTCGCGCTGGGCCTTTTTTTGGTCGGGCCGCAAGCGGCCGGGGTGGCCGCAGCCGACAGCCAGGACGACAGTTCTTCGGCGTCGGCCAGTGGGGCCGGCGAAAAACCTTCGCCGGCGAAGGAGCCGGCCAATCGCCGAGCCTCTCGTTCCGAGGCGGCGTCTGGGCGCGCCACTGCTGCAGCCCGGTCGGCTGGCGAGGTTGTGACCCGCTCACCGGCCGTGGCCGGCGCAAGGGTATCAACGGGGGCGCGCACCGCCCGGGTCGGCGCCGCTGTTCCATCTGTCCGTTCCGAGGCCCGGTCCGGGGTTTCGGTGCCCGTGCTGCCGTCGGCGGCTACTGCCGCTGCGGTCCTGGCCGGCCCCGGCGCTGCGGCCTTGGGCGTTGCGGCGGCTGCGCCGGCCCCGGCCACGCCACTGGACCAGGAAGCGGTGGCATCGATCTCCGCGGCTGTCGAACCGTCCTCGGCGCTGCCACCACTGAAGTTGGGGCCCACCTCACTGTTCGACGTACCGATGCCGTCGAAGCTCGCGGTGCCGCCGGTTCTCGACCAGCTCAATACTTCGGTGGACGTGTTCTTACACCGGGTGGCGAACTGGCTGGCCGGGTTGCCGGGTAATAACGTCACCACCTTCC
>CAZKUK010000015.1:0-8514 GCA_964555915.1 uncultured Mycobacterium sp. | reverse complement strand
CACCGGGTGGCGAACTGGCTGGCCGGGTTGCCGGGTAATAACGTCACCACCTTCCTCGAGGGTGCGCTGTTGATGGTGCGCAGGACGTTGTTCAACCAGGCCCCGAATGTCAGCCCCATCCAGCAGACGACGACCTCGGAAGGGCTGATCCTCGGCTCCCTCGGCGCGGTCGATCCGGATGCCGACCCGCTGACCTACAGCGTGGTGGAGACCCCGCAGTGGGGTGCTGTGGAGGTGACCGAGGATGGGGACTACCTCTACACCCCGGGGCTGGACTACGCCGGGTCGGACAGCTTTACCGTGAACGTCGCTACCGCGCAGCAGGGTTTCAACATCCTCACCTGGGGTAACGGATCCCGCGACGTGACTGTTCAGGTCGGTTCGGACGCGGCAACCAACCCCTTCATGTCCGGCGTGCCGGACCCCATCGACGCGTCGCTGTACCTGGCTGATGTCACGGCCCGCATCGCCGTGGATAGGGGCGGGCTTCTGGGTAATAGCTTCATCGGGTCCGTCGCACTTGCCGGTATCACCACCGGCACCCAACTGATGTGGATGGACGCGACGGGTCGTATCGGCGAAATTTCCGTGGGGCAAATGCTCGCGGAACCGGCTTCGGGTGGGACCTCATGGTGGGACGGTTTCGCTGAGGCCGGCGCGTACTCGAATGACGGTGTGATGATCGGCGTTGACTTCATCGACGACGACGGTGTTGAAACCACCGTGATTCTGTCGAATGTTCAGGCAAGTGTGGACTCCGGCGGGCAGTACGTGTTCACCGGTCAGCTTGCCGCCAACCCGGACGAGCAACCCGATATCGACCTGTGGGACGTTCTCGGCTCCTCGTTCAAGGACAACTACGAGAACTTCCTGCAGACCTACATTCAAGTGGCCCAGTTCCAGCCGGTCACCCTCGAGGTCACCGGGGCTGACCTGTTCGCCTCCACCTACAGCCCGGTGACCTACGCCAACATCCTGGTGGGCACCGATCCCGGCATCGCACCGGAGGAACTCGGCATCGGTGGCCCGCAGTCCGCGGCCGGTATCGCGTTCGGGTCTATCGAGACCTCGCCGGTGACCGTGATGGTCCCCTTCGCAAACGGCGATTACTTCGTGGGCCGCGACGACGGGTCGGTGCAATGGCGGACCGCGGCGGGCTGGACCAACATCAAGGGCACCGGTTGGGGAAGCGCGGTGACCGCAATGCTCCCCTACGGAGATGGCCTAGTCGTCGGGCTGGGCAACGGGTCGGTACGGCAGTGGACCGGAACGGGGCGCCCGTCGCCGGATGCGACTCTGAATGCCAACGTCGAACTGCGCGCCGGCACTCCGTCGCAGAGCAGTTCGCTGACCTCGAACAACGGTTCCTACATGCTCACCCTGCAGAACGACGGCAATCTCGTCCTCTACGGAGGCGGCGACGCACTGTGGTCCGCTAACACTGCTGGCAAGGGTGCCACCAAGCTCGTGCTTCAGGGCTCCGACGGCAACCTGGTTCTTTACACCGACTCCGGCGACCCGGTCTGGTCGACGAGCACCAACACGAATAAGGCGGTCAAACTGACCGTTCAGGACGACGGCAACGTGGTGCTCTACGACGCCGACGGCAATTCCGTGTGGGCCGCCGCTCAAAATGGCGGCGTCAACGGAGCCAGCGGCAATTACGACGCACCGCTCACGCCGCCGGTGCCGGCGGCCAACAACTGGACCGAACTGCACGGCGATTGGGGCAGCCGGGTAGATGCGATGCTCGCCTACGGCGACGGGTTCGTCGTCGGGTTGAACAACGGCGCGGTGCAGCAGTGGACCGGCACGGAATGGAAGGAACTGCACAGCTCGCAGACCCTCGGTTCAGAGAGCTGGCCGCAATTCGACGACAACAGCTTCAACGCGACGTTCACGGTCAAAAATGGCACGTCCATGCCGGTATTCATCAGCGACATGCCCTCCGCCATCCAGGTAGACGGTTCAGCGGTGGATTACACGGCTCCGACGCAATCCATCCAAAAAGGCACCGTGCTGGCACCCGGGCAAACCACGCAGCTCTCCATCAGGAACGGCTACTTCGGCAGCTACTACAACCAGACGGCCTGGGCGACCAAGGAGTGGAACGGCAGTAACGCTTCAGGAGCCGGTGACTGGGGTCTTCTGCTGAAGTCCTCGGGTAGCGCGAACGCCTTCAACAGTAGGAAAGCGACGTGTACGGGCAGCTGTGAGGTCAATGGCGACACCATCACACTCACCGACGGGCGCTCCGGCGGCGGGTCGGGTCAGCCCTACATCGAAAGGATGTTTGCCTACCGGGACGGTTTCGTCGTCGGCCTCGCCGACGGGTCGGTGCAGCAGTGGACCGGCTCGGGCTGGCAACAGTTACAGGGCACGGGCTGGGGCAGCCCGATCCGCTCGGCGATGACCTTCGGTGACGGTTTCGTGGCGGGCCTGGGCAACGGGTCGGTGCAGCAGTGGACCGGGTCGGAATGGCGGGAACTCCAGGGTCAGGTCTGGGGTAGCGGCGTGCAGGAGATGCTGCCCTTCGGTGACGGTTTCGTGGCCGGCTTGGGCAACGGGTCGGTGCAGCAGTGGACCGGGTCGGAATGGCGGGAACTCCAGGGTCTGGGCTGGGGTAGCGGCGTGCAGGAGATGCTGCCCTTCGGCGACGGTTTCGTGGTCGGTCTGAACAACGGATCGGTGCAGCAGTGGACCGGTTCGGCCTGGAACGAACTCAAGGGTCTGGGCTGGGGGAGCCCGGTCGAGGGAATGGTGGCACGGCCCGTCGGGCCGGAGGGCTACAACCGGTTCGTCATCGGGCTGGCTGACGGTTCGGTGCAGCAATGGACGGGCGTGAGCTGGACAGAGCTGATCCCGAAAGAGACCGACATCCTGTCCCAGGAACAGCTGAAGGCCGCCGTCGCATTTGCTGAAAACCTCAACTCCGGCGACTTGGGCAGCGCAGACACGCTGTACGACGCCTTCACGACTAATCCGGCGATCTGGGGACAGGACGACTTCCTTCCGGCGTGCGGTTCCAGCTGTGACGGAACGTTCTACCCGTTCCTGCTCAAATCCGACGACCCCTACGAATTGGCGAGCAAGAAGTGGGACGTTCCCGGCGTGGGCGGGCAGTCGGTGAAACTGTCCTACGACGTCGAACACGTCGTCTACGGGTACGCCTACGTTCCCGGCGGCGTCTGGTCGAAGCTGAACCTGGGCAAGTACGCGGGCGGATTCCTGCTTGCCCTGCCGACCGGCCCCCGGCTGGTGGTCGACTTGGGCGGCGCAGAATGCGTGAACAATGACGGAACATGCAAAATCAACCTCGCCGACAGCGGGGAAGTTGAACTCGCGAGCGTCAGCAAGCCGTGGCCCAGCCCCTACGGGGTCTTCAAACTCGGGGCGGATGTGAAGGCCAGGATCACCGCCGACCTGATCATGCCCGAGGGCTTCGATCAGAGCGCCCTCACGGCGTACGCCTACTTCGTTCCGGGGTTCCTCGTCGCGTACAACACCAAGAATTACGGCGGTGTGCAGCTGGGCGCGGACTGGTACCTGGACTACAACTTCGACGATTTCACACAGATTCAGGGCGCGCAGATCACGCCAACCCTGACCCCGTCCGTCACAGGGGAATACGGGCTGTTCACGCCGGAGGAAACCCCCATCATCGGGCAGAAGACGATCGCTTCGGTGACGTTGGGCTACTCGAACCCGGTCTCGCTGACACTCAAACTGCAGTCGGGATACGATCCGTCCCTGACGTTCAGCTCTTCGGGCGTTCTCAACTACGGCGCGGGCATCCTGCAGGCGTTCACCGATTCCCTGACCTTCGACGACACAATCCCAATTTACAGCTACACCAGTGACAACCTCTGGCCGACGATCATCGTCTAACCGCCCTTAAACATCTTGTGAAGTTCGCCGAGGAACCGGAGAGCCACGGATTGGACACAGCCCGCACTAACCTGAAAAACGCCGCTGAAGGGCCCAGAGGCGGACACGCCCTGACCGATCGGCTCAGCGGGTGGCGCTGACGTAGACGATCTCGCCGAGCGGGTCGTAGTCGCCGCGCTCGGGTGGCGCGAGCCCGTTGCGGGTGAACAGTTCGGCGTCGGGCACGCCGCTGACCGCCCAGCCGGCCTCGCGCAGGTAGTCCATGACATTGCTGCGCGGTCCGGGATAGATCAGGCCCGACATATCGAGGTCGAGGCCGCGCTCGCGCAATTGTGCCGACATCTCCCGGGCCCGTGCGTCGTCGAAATCGGTGAGGCCCGGGACGTATTCGGTGGCCACCGCGCTGCCCGGGGCGCTCAAACCGGTGATGGTCTGCAGCAGCCGGTCCTGGGCATCCGGCGGCAGGTAGATCAGCAGACCTTCGGCCAGCCACGCCGTCGGTGCCGACTCGTCGAAACCTGCTGCCCGAAGCGCGGCCGGCCAGTCCTCGCGCAGGTCGATGCCGACGGTTCGCCGGGCGGCGGTGGGTTCGGCGCCCAGATCGGCCAGGGCGGTGGTCTTGAACTCGATGACCGCCGGCTGGTCGACCTCGTAGACGACGGTGTCGGGCGGCCAGTGCAGCCGGTAGGCACGCGAGTCCAGCCCCGAGGCCAGGATCACCGCCTGCCGTATCCCGTCCGCGGTGGCGGCGGCGAAGTACTCGTCGAAGAACTTGGTGCGCATCGCCATCCCGGCGATCATGGCCTGAACGCGCTCCGGACCGCCGTCACCGAATGCCGAGGTGTCCAGCCGGCCTTCGAGCATGTCGACGAAGAAGGGAATGCCGACCGCGCGGACCAGGGGCTCGGCGAACGGGTCGTCGATCAGCAGGCGATCGTCCCTGGTGGCCATCGCCCGGGCCGCCGCCACCATGGTGGCGGTCACGCCCACACTGGCGGTCAGATCCCAGTCGTCGTCATCGGTGCGGGTCATGACGGACCTCCGGGCAACTCGGCGGACAGGTACTGGAAACCGGCGAACTGCTCGGACATCTCGTCATCGTGGTGTTCGATCCGGTATTCGTCGAACAACTCCCGAACCGGGCTGCCGGTGACGGCCCAGCCCAGTGACTCCAGGTAGGTGATGGCGTCGTTGCGTTCGCCGGCATAGATCAACCCGGCCAGGTCGTCGGAGAAGCCGAACCGCCGCCAACGGTCATCCGTCGAGGCGAACGCGTCCATGCTGGGGAAGAATTCGGTGGCCAGCCGGCTGCCGGCCGGGCTGAGCCCTGCGATGCTGTCGAACAGCCGGTCCTGAGCTTCCGGCGGCAGGTACATCAGCAGGCCCTCGGCGAGCCAGGCCGTCGGGCGTTGGACGTCGAATCCGTTGGCCACCAACGCCGCCGGCCAGTCGTCGCGCAGGTCGACGGCGACGTTGCGCACCTCGGCGGCGGGGTGCGCCCCCAGCGCATGCAGTGTCGACACCTTGAAGTCCAGGACGCCCTGCTGATCGATCTCATAGACGACGGTGTCGGCCGGCAGGGGCAGGCGGTAACCGCGGGCATCCAGTCCGGTCGCCAGGATCACCACCTGCCGAATCCCGGATCCGGTGGCCGCCAGCAGGAAATCGTCGAAGTATCTGGTTCGGACCGCCATTCCGTTCGCCATCCGCTCCACCTGCGAATCGCCGTCCTGCTTGCCGTCGAGGATGGCCAGGAAGTGCTCCATGCCGACTGCGGTGACCAGTGATTCGGCCCAGGGGTCGTCGATCAGTCCGGCGCGGGTCGCCAGGGCGCGCGCCGCCGCCACCGCCGTTGCGGTGGTGCCGACCCCGGAGGTCAGGTCCCAGGAGTCGCCCTCGCGTCGGCCCGCCGTCACCGATGCTCCCGGACTGCGGTGACCGACAACGAGTTCCGCAGCGCCAGACCCGCCGGATCGTCGGGGAAGGGCCTGTCGTAGTCGGCGAATATCTCCGTCCGCGGACGGGCGTCGACCCGCCAGCCCAGCTGCTCGAGGTGCTCGGTGACGGATCGGCGCGGGCTGCGGTAGATCAGGTCCCCGAAGCTGAGGTCGAGTCCCTGCTGCGCCCACTGGGTGTTCATCGCGGACGCCCGTTGGGCCGTTGCCGAGCCGCCGTCGGGGTGGTACTCGGTGGCGAGCCGGCTACCCGGGGCCGACAGTGCGGCGATGTTGTCGAACAGCCGGTCCTGGGCCTCCGGCGGCAGGTAGATCAGCAGACCCTCGGCGATCCAGGCGGTCGGCGAACCCGGATCGAAGCCGGTCGCCCGCAGCGCGGCCGGCCAGTCCTCTCGCAGGTCGACACCCACGATCCTTCGTTTCGCCGTGGGGGAGGCGCCGAGATCGGCCAGGACCCGCGACTTGAACTCGATGACCTCGGGCAGGTCGATCTCGTACACCGTGGTCCCCGGTGGCCAGGGCAGCCGGTAGGCCCGGGAGTCCAGCCCGGCGGCCAGGATGACCGCCTGGCGCAGGCCGGCCGCGGCGGCCTCGATGAAGAAGTCGTCGAAGAACCGGGTCCGCACCGCCATCACGTCGATCAGCGCCGCGTCGGCCAACGGGGACTGGCCGGCCAGCACCCGGGTGATGGGTTCGACCCCGACCGCCCGCACCAGAGGCTCGGCGAACGGGTCGTCGATCAGCGGGTCGGGCTGCCGACCGGCCAGGGCGCGGCCGGCGGCCACCAGGGTGGCTGTGGCGCCCACACTGGTCGCCAGATCCCAGGTGTCGTCGTCCGTCCGGGCCATGTCACCTCCGTCGGTGTTGGTTAGCACATTTAACCAGCCGGCGGGCGAGGGCCGCGCCCGGCGAGCGGATTCCCGGCCGGCCAGGGGTAACTGTTAGTCTCGTAGACTGTTCAAGCGTGCCTCGTGCGCGCTGACGAAGGATTACCCGAACGCTGGCCAGGCCAGCCCCATCGGCACACCCAGACTCCAGTCCGGCTGCCCAGGAGGAAGAGTGCTCTCGGCTTTCATCTCGTCGCTGCGGACGGCCGATCTGAGGCGGAAGATCCTCTTCACCCTCGCCATCGTCATTCTGTACCGGGCCGGTGCCGCCCTGCCGTCGCCGGGGGTGGACTACAAGAACATCCAGCAGTGCATCGAGCAGGTCAGCGGTGGTGCCGGGGCGCAGATCTACTCGCTGATCAACCTGTTCTCCGGTGGGGCTCTGCTGCAGTTGTCGGTGTTCGCCGTCGGCGTCATGCCCTACATCACCGCGAGCATCATCGTGCAGTTGCTGACGGTGGTCATCCCGCGCTTCGAGCAGTTGCGCAAGGAGGGGCAGGCCGGCCAGGCGAAGATGACGCAGTACACGCGGTACCTGTCGATCGCGCTGGCGCTGCTACAGGCCACCAGCATCGTCGCGCTGGCCGCCAACGGCGGGCTGCTGCAGGGCTGCACCCTGGACATCATCTCCGACCAGAGCATCTTCGCCCTGGTCGTGATGGTGCTGGTGATGACCGCAGGCGCGGCCCTGGTGATGTGGATGGGCGAACTGGTCACCGAACGCGGGATCGGCAACGGGATGTCGCTGCTGATCTTCGCCGGTATCGCCGCCCGCATCCCGGCCGAGGGCAAGTCCATCCTGGACGGACGCGGCGGGATGGTGTTCGCGGCGGTCTGCGCGGCCACCCTGCTGATCATCATCGGCGTGGTCTTCGTCGAGCAGGGCCAGCGCCGCATCCCGGTGCAGTACGCCAAGCGCATGGTGGGCCGCAAGATGTACGGCGGCACGTCGACCTACCTGCCGCTCAAGGTCAACCAGGCCGGTGTCATCCCGGTCATCTTCGCCTCATCGCTGATCTACATCCCCCAGCTGGTCACCCAGTTGATTCAGAGCGGGCGCAGTACCCCGGAGAACACCTGGTGGGACCGGTTCGTCGCCGATCACCTCACCAATCCCGCCGATGCGGTCTATGTCGCCTTCTACTTCGGCCTGATCATCTTCTTCACCTACTTCTACGTGTCGATCACCTTCAACCCCGAAGAGCGGGCCGACGAGATGAAGAAGTTCGGCGGCTTCATCCCCGGGATCCGGCCCGGCCGGCCCACCGCCGAGTACCTGAGTTATGTGCTGAACCGGATCACCCTGCCCGGCTCCATCTACCTCGGCGTGATCGCGGTCTTGCCGAACCTGTTCCTGCAGGCCGGTAACAGCGGGGGTGTGCAGAACCTGCCGTTCGGCGGCACCGCGGTACTGATCATGATCGGCGTCGGCCTCGACACCGTGAAACAGATCGAGAGCCAGCTGATGCAGCGCAACTACGAAGGGTTCCTGAAGTGAGAATCGTCCTGCTGGGCCCGCCGGGAGCGGGCAAGGGCACGCAGGCGGTCAAACTGGCCGGGGAACTCGGCGTCCCGCAGATCTCGACCGGTGACCTCTTCCGTCACAACATCAGCCATGCCACCACGCTGGGTCTGGAAGCCAAGAAGTACCTCGATGCCGGTGATCTGGTTCCGGCCAGCCTGACCAACGCCCTGGTCGACGACCGGCTCGATGAGAACGACGTGGCAAGCGGGTTCATCCTCGACGGCTTCCCCCGCACCGTCGAACAGGCCGAGGCCCTGCA
>CAZKUK010000014.1:0-60678 GCA_964555915.1 uncultured Mycobacterium sp. | reverse complement strand
CCTGCATACCGCTGCGGGACAGTCCCGGATTCCCACCGGGTTCCCTCTCACGGTGTGCCAACCGCCCACACCGCTCGATTCCCCGGCCGAACATGCGTCCCACCGGGGAAAACCACTCGCACGGCGGACATTATCAGCCGCGGGCCCGCCGGTCCGGCTAACGAGAAGGCCGCTGCTGTCATCGCCACGACTGAGCCTCGAGCGTGGTGATCGCCGCGATGACGTCGTAGTCCGCATCGCGGTGAATCACCGTGGCGCCGTGCCGAATGGCCACCGCCGAGATCAGGCAGTCAGTGATGTTTCGGACCGTCCGACCGCCCCGCCGCGCGGACCGGTAGATGGCCGCCGCCGTCCGGAAGTCGACAGCCTGATCAATTCTCAGCGACGGTAGTCCGTTCACCAGTTGCTCGAGCCTGGTGTATCTGTCCTCATCAAGCGCCCCGGAGAGAATCTCCATCGCGATCGGCTCGCACATCATCACCCGGTTGAGTTGCTCGGTCAGGAGTCTGCGCACCTCAACCGCGGCAGGTGACCCGGTCGCGCGGAAGTACTCGATCCAGGCCGAGGTGTCGATCAGGAGCATCAGAATTCGGCGGGTCGCTCGCTGCGGATATCCCGGAGCTCTGCGTCCCACCCGATGCCCTCGAGGCCCAGCAGGAACTCGCGCGTCAGAGGGACTCCCACCAGTCGACGTAAGGCGAGGTCGACCGCCTGTCTCTTGGTGGTGACCCCGTAGCGGCGCATCACCTCCGCGACCAGGGCGTCGTCGAGTTCGATGTTGGTCCTGGACACACACCTAACGTACACCTCCATTACACCATTTGGCAGATTGGGGAGTTTGGGTCCACGCCAAATAGCATCAGTACCGCGATGACCGATCACGACGTGGAAGTACGCCCCGCCCCCACCGGGGCGGCGGCACAACGGCTGTCGGCGGAGGCATCCCGGCGTCGAACCTTCGCCGTCATCAGCCATCCGGACGCGGGGAAGTCGACGCTGACCGAGGCACTGGTTCTGCACGCCCGGGTCATCACCGAGGCCGGTGCCATCCACGGTAAGGCCGGGCGGCGCGCCACGGTATCGGACTGGATGGAGATGGAGCAGGCCAGAGGCATCTCGATCACATCCACGGCGCTGCAGTTCCCGTACCACTCCCCGGACGGGCAGGACTGTGTCATCAACCTGCTCGACACACCCGGGCATGCGGACTTCTCCGAGGACACCTACCGGGTGCTCAGCGCCGTCGATTGCGCGGTCATGCTGATCGACGCGGCCAAAGGCCTGGAACCCCAGACCCTCAAGCTGTTTCAGGTGTGTCGCCATCGCGGTATCCCGATTCTCACCGTGATCAACAAGTGGGACCGTCCGGGCCGGCACCCGCTGGAACTGCTCGATGAGATCCACGAACGCATCGGCCTCAAGCCCACCCCGTTGACCTGGCCGGTCGGCATCGCCGGGGACTTCAAGGGTGTCCTGGATCGCGGCAGCGGCAACTTCATCCGGTTCACCCGCACCGCCGGCGGCGCGACCGCCGCCCCCGAGGAACACATCGCCCCGGAACGGGCCGAGGACGTCGCCGGTATCGACTGGGCCACCGCGTCGGAGGAGTGCGAACTGCTCTCCGCCGACGGCGGTGACCACGATCAGCAGGCTTTCCTGCGCGGTGAGACGACACCGGTGCTGTTCACCTCGGCGGCTCTGAATTTCGGCGTCAACCAACTGCTGGACAATCTGGTCCGGCTCGCCCCCGCGCCCACCGGACAACTCGACGCCGAGGGCAATCTCCGGCCGGTCGACGCGGCCTTCAGTGCCTTCGTCTTCAAGGTTCAGGCCGGGATGGACTCCGCACACCGGGATCGGATCGCCTATGCGCGGGTGTGCTCGGGCACCTTCGAGCGCGGTGATGTCCTGACCCACGCCGCGACCGGAAAACCGTTCGTCACCAAGTACGCCCAGTCGGTGTTCGGCCAGCAGCGGTCAACCCTGGACAGCGCCTGGCCCGGAGATGTGATCGGCCTGGCCAACGCGGCAGCCCTTCGGCCCGGGGACACCCTGTTCCGCGATGTCGAGGTGCACTTCCCGCCGATTCCCAGCTTCTCCCCCGAGCATTTCGCCGTTGCCCGGGGTACCGACCCCAGTAAGCACAAACAGTTCCGGCGCGGTATCGAGCAACTCGAACAGGAAGGTGTCGTCCAGGTCCTGCGATCGGATCGGCGCGGTGACCAATCCCCCGTACTCGCTGCGGTAGGGCCGATGCAGTTCGAGGTCGCCAGCCACCGGATGGCGACTGAGTTCAGCGCGCCGATCGCGCTGGAACCGCTGCCCTACACCATCGCCCGCGCCGTCCACCCCGAGGATGCGGCGTCCGTGGACAAGCAGGTGTCGATGGAGGTGCTCACCCGGTCCGACGGCATCATGCTCGCGCTGTTCACCACAAAGTGGCGGCTACAGGGTTTCCAGGAGGACAACCCCGAGATCCGGTTGAACTCGCTCGTCGCCGCCGGGGAGAACTGACTTCCTCACCGCCGGCGCAGCCGATACCACCTACCGGTTACGGCGTGACTCGATCGTTGGATCCCGGCTGCGGGCCGCCGCCCCCGTGATCAACGCGAGAGCGTTGGCAGCCGGGCCGGGGTCGGCTTGAGCCTCTGGTTCGTCGAGGCGGGCTGGCCCCAGTCCGGGTCCACCAAGGCCGGCCAGTAGACGGCCGCATGGAAGGGGATCGGGTCGTAGTACACCGTGTCCCATGGGCCGCCGGTCGCCACCTGGGGGGGATTGGCGTAGGCCGACATCAGCGCGTAGGGCAGTTCGTCGGAGTAGAACGGCTTGGTGTCCGGGGGGACGGTGCCGGTGAAGGCGGAGTTGTACTGCTGGCCGAAGAATCCGTCGATCAGGTCATTGGCGTAGGCCAGCGACAGGAAGTTCCATTCGCCGTCTGATCCGGTGGCCGGATTGGGCGGTAGGTCAGTCAGGCTCAGCGAGGCGAGGTAGGGCGTCGCCCCGTCGCCGTTGATGATGTGTCCGGCATTGTAGGGACCCCCGGTCGGGCTGCCGAGCGTCTTGAACAGGCTGCTCGACGGCACCGGCAGGATCAGCATCGAATCGCCCAGGATCTGCCTACCGGCCCACATCACCGCCAGCACGCCGGCATAGACCTCATCGGTCGGCGCTCGGCCCGGGGTGAACTCGAAATCCTGTGCCCAGAACACATACCCGCCCTGACTGTTCGGGGCGCCCTCGGCGGGGCTGGGGAATTCGTCGTCGGGACCGAGCCCGGGGTAGAGCTGAACACGATCCAGAATCTGTTCGGCGAGTGCGTTCTTCGCGCTGTCCGGCACCGGGTCGGACGAGGTGAACAGGTCGGCGATCAGCGGCCAGAGGTTGTAGCCGTCGGCGGCGCTGTTGTTGAGCAGCGCCACCGACTCACCGACGATCCGGCCGCCGCCGGTCAACGTGGCGCGCTCGGCGGCACTGAACTCACCGATGACCCCGTAGCCGGCCGGAGTGTTGGCGGTCTGCGTGGTGTCATCGAGGAAGTAGACGAATAGGTTGTCTAGGCCGGCCTCACCGTTGCGGGGGAATACGAACAGCAGGCGGGCAGCCCCCGGTGCGCCGGCCACACCGCCGGCGCCGGGCGATCCACCGTCACCACCGACACCGAACACGTAGCTGCCGTTTCCGCCGTCCCCGCCGTCACCGCCGGCCCCGGCCGCACCCCCGTCACCGCCGCGGCCCCACACCGACAGCAATCCGGCGCTGCCGCCGTCACCGCCGGCACCGCCGGCACCACCGGGGGTGATCGCCGCTCCGCCGGCGCCACCGTTGCCGCCATCGCCCATCAACAGCCCACCGGTCCCACCGGCACCTCCGGCACCACCCGGTATACCGGTGCCACCGTCACCGCCGGTGCCGAACCATCCCGCCGACCCGCCGCTTCCACCGTTCCAGCCGTTACCACCGCTGCCCGCGAACAGGCCGCCATGCCCGCCCGCACAGGCGATACCGGCGGAACAGCTTTGGGCGTCATAGCTGAAGCCGTTGCCGATCAGCAGCCCGCCGTTGGGTTCTGCGGCGGTGCCGTTACCGATGAGCAGCGAAAGTATCGACCGGGCCGGTGCTGCGTCGGCGACCGCGCTCGGCCCGACGTCACCGATGTCGCGGCGGGACACCGCGGCCGCGGTCCACATCAGGGCCAGCACACCCGGACCGTCCGGCCGGTCACCGGCGATTCCGTCCTGCGAACTCACCGCCGAGAGAGTCGCGGTGACCTCCGCCGCACGGACAGCGGGCGGGACGGCCGACGTTGTGGCAAGGCTCCGCGCTGCACGGGCCGCACCGTCGCCCGCCCCGGCAGCGGGTTCGGGTTCGCGGGGCACACCGGGACCGGACTCCACCGGCACCGAAACCAGCGGGGAGACGACCGGGAGAGCCTCCGGCAGCGTGCCGGGCGCATCGGAAAGCCCCTGCGGCACAAAGCGATCGGCCGCCACGGTTACCGACGCCGGCGCGGGCGGAATATCGACCGGCAGCCGGGCTGCCGAAGCGCGAATTCGGCCCGGCAAGCGCGATATCGGGGACGCACTTCGCGGGGGCTGCAACCGTGACGCCGACCGGGCCGCTACCGCGTGCCGCGTCGGCCGTGGACCACCTGCACCCGGTGACACACTCGAGGACCCCTGACCCGCGGCACCTGACCGGCCCGCGGCGTCGGCGGTCTCGGCGTCGGCAATCGACGGTGCCGCGAGGATCACCGCGCCGACGCCCACCGCAGTAGCCAACCCGCCCAACCGGACCAAACAGCCGCAGCGGTAACCCGAATCCGACGCGGAATCTTGTCGCATCGGAGTCCTCCTCATAGGACGGCCGGGCCATCGAGGGCGCGGATGTCGCCACCACATACGAACACGACCCACCGGATCGCGACAACGTTACCCGGCCCCACGCCGATCCACCGGGCATCCGCAATACCCTGTGACCCGACACCCTGCCACTCGAGGCCGGTGGCAGGTAGCGAGGGGAAACGAGGGAGCCGGGATGAGGTGGAGGATCCCCCGTCTGCCGGTCGAGGATCGCCGACAGGCCCTCGACGCGCTGATGGTGCTGCCCTCGGCCGCATCGAGGTGGCGGTTCACCGTCCTGATGTTCCTGTCGAGCATGATCGCGGCCGTCGGTCTGCTGCAGAATTCGGTGGCGGTGGTGATCGGGGCCATGATGATCGCCCCGCTGATGACGCCGATCATGGGGATTGCCGCCTGTCTGATCATGGGCTGGGGGCGCCGCCTGCTCCAGGGGTTGACCCTGGTGACGCTATCGGCGGTGGGTGCGGTCGCGGTCGGCTGGCTGTTCGCCATCGCCCTGCCGGCGACCGGTGTCGGACTGCCGGATCAGGTCATCGAACGCTCCAGCCCGGATATCCGCGACCTCCTCGTCGCTCTCGGCGCCGGGACGGCCGGCGCATTCGCCACGGTCCACAAGAAGATCTCCGTGGCGCTGCCCGGTGTCGCGGTCGCGGTCGCGGTCGTCCCGCCACTGGCGGCAACGGGTGTCCTGCTGGGGTACGGGCAGCCCGAACTGGCCCGCGGCGCGGCGCTGCTGTTCGTGACGAACCTGGTCGGCATCGTGCTGATGGCGGCGGTGGTGTTCCTGCTGACCGGTTTGGTCCCCGGTAACAGGTTCCGGACCCGGCGGCGCCAGATCCTGGCCGCCCTGGCGACCGCCGCCGCATGTGCGCTGGCGGTGGCCGCCATCCTGACCCCGCGCTTCATCGCTCTCAGCGGCCATGCTCACGATCTCAAGGTGGCCACTTCCACGATCGCTCCCCTCCTCGGTCCGGGTGGCACCCTGAGCCGGATCAGCGCCTCCGGGAGCAGCATCCGCGTCGAGATCACCAGCCCCACCGAGCCGCCCCCGGTTCAGGAATTGGCGGAACGCCTCAGCCGGGCCCTCGGCCATCCGGTCACACTGCAACTGGGCTGGATACCCGTACAGGACCCGAAACATGAGGGGCCCACTCTGCCACCGCTGCCGTTAAGCGAACTCAGCCCCATCGTTGAGGACTGGCTCGGAGCACAATCACTGACATTGCAGGGCCTCAGCTATCGAGCCGGGACGCTGGTGGTCTCCGCGTCCGGGCCTGCCGCACCGCAGAGTTCCGACGAACTGAGCACCGCGATCGACGAGCGGTTCCAGCAGCGGGTGCCGGTCAGCCTGTCCTGGATCCGGACCGCTGCGGCACCCGGCCCCGATGACGGTGATTCGGCCCTGGACACCGCGCACGCCACGGCTGCGGAATGGGTAGCCGATACACCCGATACCGCGGTCCTGTCGGTCACCGGTTCGGCGACGGCCGTCACGGTCACCCTCATCGGGCAAAAGGAGCCGGATGTGGCCTCCCTCAAGGCCGCCCTGCGCACCGCTCTTCCCCTTGCCACCATCACCATCCAGTGGGTATCGGGGGCGCTGGTGGTCGTCGATCCACCACCACCGGCGCCCACACCGGCGGCGGGTTCGGCCCCGAAGCCCCCGCGCTAGCCCCATCCGGGCCTGGACTGCCCTGGATCGCTGGGGCGCTGGGCGAACATCGCTGGGGGCGCTGGGCGAACTTCGTTAGCGCGCGGGGCGCAAGTCGTATTCGTGCAACCCGGAGTCGGCGTGCAGCGCGGCGTATTCCTTGTACCGGCCGGGAAAAAGGAACGGCGTGCGCCCGTCGGCATCCCGGTAGTAGCTGCTGCAGGACGGCGAAGCCCAGGAATACCGCGGGAACCGCTCGGCCAGCTGCCTGTTGTAGGCGCTGCTGACAGCGGGTTTGACCGATAGTGATTGCACCCCGGCGTTCTGCTTCTCGCGTAACAAACCGACGATGGTCTCGATATTGCGTTCCGCCGTGACGAAGTAGGGCGCATCCAGCGGGAGGCCATTGGGGCCGACGGCGAAGAAATAGTTCGGGAAGTGCGGCACCGCAATACCTTTGAAGGCCTCGATCGACCTCGCCATGGCGTCTGAGAGGCGTTCGCCGGTCTCGCCGACAATATCGATGCGGTCGTAGTCGAGGATGCGGTAGCCCGTGCAGAAGATGATGATGTCGGCGTCGATCTCGCGGCCGCCGGCGGTGGTGATGCCGGTCGGGCGCACGGCGCTCAGACCTTCGGGGATCAGCTCGACGTTCTCGCGCAGCAGTGCCGGATAGAAGTCGTCGGAGACCAGGCCCCGTTTACAGCCGTAGGGATCCGCAGGGGTGAGCGCCGCGCGCAAAATCGGATCCGGAATCGCCGTATCGAGGAATTTCCGGGCGCGTTTCTCGAACTGCCGGGCACGATTATGGCCCAGCGTCGCGGCGTCGTGGACCAGGCTCATAAGAAGCTGCTGCCCCCGGCGGATCAACTTCATGATGACCGGGAACCGGCGCCAGCGGCTGCGCTGCGCCTCGGTGTAGAACTTCCGGCGCCTCGGCATGATCCAGTTGGGTGAGCGTTGCAGCACCGTGAGTTCGGCGGCGACTTTGGCCACCTCCGGGACGATTTGGACCGCGCTGGCGGCCGAGCCGACGATCACCACCCGCTTACCGGTGATCTCAACGTCATGATCCCACCGGGTGCCATGGAAACTGACACCTTCGAACTCGCCGATACCGGGAACGTCGGGATAGCGGGGCGTGTGCTGGTTTCCCATGGCGTTGATGATGACGTCGTATTCGAAACGATCCCCGGTGGTGCTCTCCAGCGCCCAGACACCGCCGTCGCGGTAGCGGGCGGAGGCGATTCGGGTGTTCAGCCGGATATGGGGATCGAGGCCGAATTCGCTGGCGCACATCTGAAGATAGGCTTCGATTTCGGGTTGCTCGACGAAGCTGGCGCTCCACTCGGGGTTGGGCCGGTAGGAGAACGTATAGGCGTGCGCCCAGACATCGCAGGCGAGGCCCGGGTAGGAATGCAGGTGCCAGGTGCCGCCGACGGCGTCGGTGGCTTCGAAGATGGTGAAGTTGTCGAAGCCGTGGGCAAGCAGTTCATGGCCGGTCGCCAGGCCGGCGGGACCGGCACCGATCACCGCGATCCGCAGCGTCGAACGGTCCGACCCGGTCGGGTTGTCGAGTTGTCCCATCTGCGCCCTCCCCTTTCGGTGCTGTGACCGTCGGCTAGTCGACGGCGGTCAGGGCGGGCAGTTCACGGGCCCGCAGAGCCTGGTACCGGTGCCGGAGTTGTTCGGCGAAACTCGGCCTGGTGAGAATCAGGAACGCCCCGGAGCGAATGCCCTCGATCACCGGCGCCACCACATCATCGGGGGCCATTCCCTGCGAAACGATCGCCGCCAGCGCGGCCGCCGTACCCTGACCGTCCTCGGTGGTGTCGACTCCGAAGCGAGCCGGCCGGACGGCCGAGGAACGGGCGATGTCGGTGTCGAAGGCACTCGGGGCGAGCACCGAGGCACCGATCTTGGAGCCGACCGCGGCCAGATCGTGGGCCAGACATTCGGTCAGGGAGAAGGCGGCGGCCTTGGATACGACATAGGGTCCGGAAAACGGTGCGGAGACGAATGCCGCCACCGACGCGGTGTTGAGCACATGGCCGTCCGTACCCTGTTCGATCATCCGCGGCACGAAACTGCGCTGGCCGTGGATGATCCCGTACACGTTCACCCCGAATGCCCACTGCCAGTCCTCGACGCTGCGCTCCCAGCTGAGCCCGCCCTGAAACACACCGGCGTTGTTGACCAGCAAATCAACCTGACCACACTCGGCGAAACAATCGTCGGCCAGCGCGGCCACCGATCCGGAGTCGGCCACGTCCACACTTCGCGCGACTGCGCCGGAACCGATCAGCCCGGCCGTTGCCTCGGCGCCGGCGCCGTCGATGTCCGCTGCCACCACCCGCATCCCCCGGGCCGCGAAGCCGATGGCCAGGGCACGGCCGATCCCGTGTGCCGCACCGGTCACGACCGCGACTTTGCCGGTGAGTTCCCGAATCACGTGTCCCCACTCAGCCTTGCTGCGGGTGACCGTTCGGGGGAAAGGGTTTCGCCCAGCAGAGCGGCCATCGCGCGCGCCCGACTGCGAACCGGAAACCCTTCGATGTGGACCCAGCTGAGCCCCATGGCCGCATATGCGCTCGCCACGACATCGGCCAATGTCTCCGCCGGAATATCCGCGCGCACGTTACCCGCGGCAACGGACTCGCGGATGAAGGCGACGAAGGCGGCATGGTATCCGCGATCGCGATCTTCGGGAGCTTCGCTGAAGACCAGCGATTCGACCCTGGCCGCCAGCGCTCGCTCACCCGGCGACACCGATTGCAGACGCTCGGCGAATCCCTCGAAGAGCAAAATCAGGGCGTCGCCTATCGGGCCGGAACGTCTGGACAGCGCGCTCAACTGCTCGGAGATGTCGGCCACCGCTCGTTCGCCCAAAGCGAGCAGCAGATCCGTTTTGGCGGGAAAGTGATTGAAGAAGGTCCCATACGCCACATCGGCGGCGTCACAGATCTCGGCCACCGTCGTCTCATCGAAGCCTTTTTCGATGAACAGCACCTCGGCGGCGTCGAGAACACGCCGGGAGACCTCCAAACGCCGCCGTTCTCGCCGCGTCGATCCTGCCGAATGGGTCTCCGCAGAGGTCATTTCCGCCCTCGGCGATGCCCGGCAGCGGGCTCGGACTGACTGCTACTGTGTATCACAGTACAAAATTATACGGGGATCGCGAATCAGAACACCGCGACCCCGAAGCCCGTATCGCACCGCAGGATCCTCGATATCGGACGGTCACCTGCCGGTTGCCGAACGGGTGGTGGCGGCTGCGGCCCTGTCGTCGCGCCGCGCCGCGACGGCGCATTAGGGTTCTTGGGTCGGCTCCAGCGAACGCGCCGGCAGAACAGTTGGGTGATAGCCATGACCACAGCATCAGAGGCGCCGGCGCTCGAAGCACGGGTCGGCCACTACTACCAGATGGACGGCACCTACCTGGTCGGACGGGAGAAGGTTCGCGAGTACGCCCGCGCGGTCCAGGACTATCACCCCGCGCACTGGGACGTCGGCGCGGCCGCCGAGTCAGGGTATTCCGGTCTGGTGGCGCCGCTGACGTTCACCTCCACGCCGGGCATGTCCTGTAACCGCCGGATGTTCGAGACCGTGGTCGTCGGGTACGACACCTGGGTGCAGACCGAGGAGGTGTTCGAGCAGCACCGCCCGATCGTCGCCGGCGACGAACTGCATATCGATGTCGAGCTGACCT
Organism: uncultured Mycobacterium sp.; assembly: GCA_964555915.1. GTDB lineage: Bacteria > Actinomycetota > Actinomycetes > Mycobacteriales > Mycobacteriaceae > Mycobacterium. The sequence continues at coordinate 50,459 of CAZKUK010000014.1, read as the reverse complement.
CGGTGCGCAGGATCGCCGGCCGGGATCTGGTCACCGTCACCAACACCTTCACCGATACCGCCGGCGAACGGGTGCACACCTTGCACACCACCGTCGTCGGCGTCACCTCCGAGGACATCAATCCGGCGGTGAAGGCTGCGGTACAGCGGGCGATGATGCACGACGTGGACATCATGGGCATCGACGGTTCCGATGCCGTTTACGAGAAGACGGTACGGCCCCCGGCTGAGGTCCTCATCGCGCACGACACCGCCCGCATCCCGAACACACCCTGTTTCGATGACCTGACTGTCGGTGACGAGCTGGGTGTGCACCACACCCGGTTGTCCCGCGGCGATCTGGTCAACTACGCCGGGGTCGCCGGGGACGCCAACCCGATTCACTGGGACGAGGACATCGCGAAATTGGCCGGGCTGCCGGATGTCATCGCACACGGGATGCTCACCATGGGGCTGGGCGCCGGATTCGTCTCAGCCTGGTCCGGGGACCCCGGCGCGGTCACCCGCTACGCCGTGCGGCTGTCACAGCCGGTGGTCGTCTCCGCGACCGAGGGGGCCGATATCGAGTTCGGCGGCCGGATCAAGTCGCTGGACCCCGAAACCCGCACCGGTGTCGTGCTCGTCACGGCGAAGTCCGGCGGCCGCAAGATTTTCGGTCTCGCCACCCTGGACGTCCGCTTCCGCTGACCGGACGTTCCGCTGTGCGCGCGCTACTTCCCGGTCCGGTGCCGATCATCGTGGCGTCCGGGTGATCGACCCCGCAGGTCCCCCGGCGGCGGGCCGCCGGGGGCATATCCTCCGCCTGGCCGTGTTCTTCGGGTTCCTGTTGACGTTGTTCTACCTCGTCGCGATCCGCCGGGTGATCGACATCGAGGTGTTCCGCAGCGCCATCGCCGAGGCCGGGCCCATCGCTCCGGTGGTCTATGTCGTGGTCGGTGCGGCCCTGGCCGCGGTATTCGTTCCCGGCCCGCTGCTGGCGGCGGGCAGCGGGCTGCTGTTCGGGCCGGTGCTGGGCACCGTCGTCACCCTGGCGTCGACGGCGACGACGGCGGTGATCACCGCCTTCGTCGGGAGACGGGCCGGCCGGGACAGCGCCCGAGAGCTGATCGGGGCGCAATGGGCCGAACGGATCGACAACCAGATCCAGCGTCGCGGGCTGTGGGCGGTCGTCGGTCAGCGTTTCATCCCGGGGATTTCCGATGCGCTGGCCTCCTACACCTTCGGTGCTTTCGGAATGCCGTTGTGGCAGATGGCGATCGGTGCCCTGATCGGGTCGGCGCCGCGGGCTTTCGTCTACACCGCGTTGGGGGCCTCGATCTCCGATCTCAACTCGCCGTTGGCCTATGCGGCGGTCGCGGTCTGGTGCGTCACCGCGATCGTCGGCGCGTTCGCCGCCCACCGCGGGTATCGCAGTTGGCGGGCCCACGGTCGGTGACGATCAGGCTGACCGCAGCAGCCGGGGCGACCGAAGTGCTGCGGCGGAGCGCAAAGCTTGGGAGGCTGGGGCAATGTTGGTCAGATCATTGCTCGCGCCGCTGTCCATCGCCAGCGTCGGCAGCGCCGCCGTCGCCGGGTCGATCGGCACCGCCGGCAGCGTGGCCGTCGCCGGGTCGATCGGCACCGCCGGCAGCGTGGCCGTCGCCGGGTCGATAAGCACCTTCTCCAGCGTCGCGGTGGCCGGGTCCATCGCAACGGTCGGCAGCGCCGCCGTCGCGGGCAGTGCAGTGATCGCCTTCTCGTTGATGATGAGTGGCTGCGCGGCCTGTCTGGCCTGCGTGTCCTGTCGGCGCTGCCGGGCCTGCGTGGCGTGCTCACACTGTGAGGACTGCATCGGGTGCGTGGGGTGCCACAACTGCTCGGGTTTGCGCAATGCGGTCGGGCTGCGCGATGTGCACCTGCCGGTGGCCGCCTGAACCTCGCCACGGCCCGAACGGCGTGCGAAAGGAAAACGCGGGCGACACCGGAAAACTGAGCCCGTCCGCTGCGGGCAATTCGCTAGCGGGACGGGTCAACCAGTTGGATCGCGCCGGTCGGGCAGCGATTGATGGCCATGGTGAGGGTGTCGTTTTGCTCCACCGCCGCTGCGCGGGGCTCGGATATGCCGGCGGCACCGATCTCGAACAGGTCCGGCGCCACCGCTAAGCAGGTGCCCGACCCCATACACAGCTGAGGGTCGACCACGACGTGAACGAGGGCCCGGCTCATGACCGCACCTGGCGATCCGCACGCGGCTGGAGGGTCACGGTGGCCCGCTTCTTGGGCAGGAGTAATACGGTCTGGGCCTGTTGGGCTTCGCCAGGCGATGTGTCGGGGACCACGGTCAACTCCTGCAGGATCGTTCGCAGCAGCACCCGCATTTCGAACTGGGACATGGCCGCTCCGAGGCAGCGGTTGATACCACCGCCGAAGGGCAGCCAATGGTAGGGGTCGGGGGTGGTCCCGAGGAACCGTTCGGGCCGGAATTCATCGGGGGCGTCGTACAGGTCCGCCCGGCGGTGGATTCCGTTGATATAGAGCCAGACCATCGATCCCTGCGGCAGGAATATGTTGTTGACGACGACATCACGGTTGACCATCCGCGCGGTGAACGGGACCGTCGGCCGCAGCCGCAGTGTTTCGGTGATCACGGCGTCGAGATAGGTGTCGTCGCCGGCGGCCAGGCTCTCCTCGAGCCGGGCCAGCACCTGCGGGTGGCGGGCGAGGCGTTCGATCAACCATGACAGTGTCGCGGCGGTGGTGTCGTTTCCGGCGACCAGCAGCAGACGCTGGAATCCGGCGATCATCTCGTCGTCCATAAGGGCGTGCTGATCCTTCTCCTGAATTCTCAGGAAGACGGCCAGACAGTCGCTGCGCTCGGATTCGGGACCGGATCTCCGCGCGGCGATCTCATCATGAGTGACGCGGTCCAAGTCGGCCAGCACCCGATCGAGTGCGGGAAACGGAAGCCAACGTCCCTGCGACGCCATGGCCGCGGCGTAGCGCAGCGCCATTCCCCTGGAACCGATCAGTCGGTCGAGTTCGTCCATGGCAGCGGAGAGTTGGGCGCGCCGCCGAGGTTCGGTAACTCCGAAGACGACCGACATGATCACCTCGCGCGCCATGGTCCGCGCATAGGAGTGAAACCGGATCGGCCTTCCGATCGGCAACTCCCCCGTCATCCGGCGGGCCACCTCCTCCATGGCCGGCCGGTAGCCCTGCAGCGCGTTGCCCATGAAGGCCGGCGTGACCGCCCGGCGCACCTCGGTGTGGTTGTCGCTGGCCCACCAGGTCATGATCCGGTCGCCGAACACGATCTCGTGCGGCGCCAGCCGTCGCAGTGCGGTACCGAACGACAACGCCCGGGTCTTCTCCTGGAACACGGCTTTCACGTCGTCGGGAGACGAGGTCCACAACATCGGCGGCAGAAGAGGAGCGTCCAGCACGAAGCGCTCTCCCAGCCCGGTCAACTCTTGCCGAGCCGCTTCTGGCGCGAAGAACAGCTTGGCCCATGCGGCAACCGAACTCCTCGGGCGCGGCAGGCTACGCAGGCTGGTGGCCTGCGATGTCGTCGGAAGGGCGGTACTCATGGCGGCTCCTGCAGATCGATCGGCAATGGACATGTCAAAAGTACGCTTGAGTTCTTTTGGAAGCAAGCCCTCGCCGGCAGTGGCGTACTGTCCCGGGGGTGAGCACACTGTCGGGCGCCTTTCCCAAGAGCACTCCGGGCCTTCCCCGGGGGCGAACGAGCCTCGATCGATCGGATGCCGACTCGCGCCAGCGGGCGCGTTTACTTCGTGCGGTGATCTCGGCTGTCGCCGAGAAGGGCTATCAGGCGACCAAGATCACCGATATCGTCGAGCGGGCCAGGGTGTCGCGCACTGTCCTGTACCGGGAGTTCGACGGCAAGCTGGACTGCTTCCTGACCGCCATCGAAGCGGGACGCGAGTTGATCATGACCGATATCGAAGAGGCCATGGCCGAGGCCTCCAACCCCACGCTGGAAATGGTCCTTCGGGCGATCAGCCAGGCTTATCTCCAGCGATGCGCCCAGGAACCCGAACACACACGCGCCTGGATGTTGGAACTGGCTGCGGCCGGACCGCGCGGGGTCGAAGCACGCGATAAATATCTCGACGGGTTCGCGGCTCTGATGAAGCGGATCGACCGTCGGTACGGGAGCGGCAAGCCGCGACCCGATGCACATTACTTAGCCTTGATCGGCGGGATCACCGAACTGGTGAGCCGGCAGGTTCGCATCGAGTCCGAAGCGACCCTGCCGCATCTGGAGGATGCGCTGACCGAGGCGGCCGTTGCCATGTTGCGGTGACGGCCGATTGACAAAAGCGTTCGCCGTGAGCCTGTCGCTCAGACCAGGATCGCTGAGACCGCCGTGTCGGAATGCCCGCCTCTCGGGGACGCCCGATAGGCATAGCCCTTGCCGATCATGGTGGGGAAGCTCGCCGAGTGGCGGCCAGTGGTCTACGCCGGCGGCGCGCCGGGTGCGTCGGCCGGCATCAGCTCGGCGAGCAGGCCGCGTACGCGGATCCTGATTTCGTCACGGATCGGCCGCACCACCTCGATCCCCTGGCCGGCGGGGTCGTCGAGTTCCCAGTTGCGATAGCCCACACCGGGCAGCACCGGGCAGGCGTCACCGCAGCCCATCGTGATGACGATATCGGCGGACTCGACCGCCTCATGGGTGAGCAGCGCGGGCGACTGGTCGGCAATATCGATACCGACCTCGGCCATGGCCTGCACGGCAACTGGATTGACCCGCTCCCCCGGGTCGCTACCGGCCGAACGGACCCGTACGGCGTCCCCGGCCAGCGACCGCAGGAAACCGGCCGCCATCTGAGACCGCCCGGCATTGTGGATGCAGACGAACAACACACCGGGACGAGACGTCATGTCGTGAGCTGCCTTTCGTGCGCATCGACGGAGGGAAAGCGTCGGCGCAGAAACAGTGAGACGTAGACCAACCCCACCAGCACCGGCACTTCGATCAGCGGTCCGACCACCCCGGCCAGGGCCTGACCCGAGGTGGCGCCGAAGGTGGCGATGGCCACGGCGATGGCCAGCTCGAAGTTGTTCCCCGCGGCGGTGAACGCCAGCGTGGTGGTGCGGGGATAGCCCAGCCGCAGCGCGGCCCCGAGCAGGAATCCGCCGCCCCACATGATCGCGAAATACGCGAGCAGTGGCAACGCGATCCGCGCCACGTCCCACGGCCGGTGGGTGATCTGATCACCCTGCAGCGCGAAGAGAACGACGATGGTGAACAGCAGGCCGTACAGCGCCCAGGGGCCGATCCGCGGCAGGAATGCGGTCTCGTACCACTGCCGGCCCCGGACCTTCTCCCCGATCCGCCGCGACAGGTATCCGGCCAGCAGTGGGATACCCAGGAAGATCAGCACCGATTTCGCGATCTGCCACGGGGAAGTGGTGATCGCGGCCTGCGGCAGGCCCAGCCAGCCCGGCAGAACCGTCAGATAGAACCAGCCCAGCCCCGCGAACATCACCACCTGGAACACCGAGTTCAGCGCCACCAGCACCGCGGCCGCCTCCCGGTCCCCGCAGGCCAGGTCGTTCCAGATGATCACCATCGCGATGCAGCGGGCCAAGCCGACGATGATCAGCCCGGTGCGGTACTCCGGCAGGTCCGGCAGGAACAACCACGCCAGTGCGAACATCAGCGCCGGGCCGAGCACCCAGTTCAGCACCAGCGAACTGACCAGCAGTGAGCGGTCCCCGAGGACGCTGTCAAGACGGTCATAACGCACCTTGGCCAGCACCGGGTACATCATGATCAGCAGGCCCAGCGCTATCGGTAGGGAAATCCCGTCAACCTGGACCTTCTCCAGGGCGATGTTCAGCCCGGGCACCCACCGGCCAACCAACAATCCGGCCACCATGGCCAGGCCGATCCAGGCCGGCAGCAGTCGGTCCAGGGTGGACAACCCGGCGGCGACCGGTGTTCGCGGATTCGACATACGTCGATAGTTTCAGGTGCCGATTCCCGGTGCAAACGACTCGATCGCGCCCGCTGAGGCCAGCAGCGCGCCCCGGGTGAATGTCACCCGTCGCCACGGTGAACACCGCATGACGGGGGGGCTGATTATTGGTGCAGCCCTTGAAATCGGTGGGCGAGCCAGTGCACATTGACCGCATGCTGAAACCGTCCCGGTTGGCCTAGAACACACGGCGCGGACGATGAACCGTCGATACCGGCCCCTGGCTGTCCTGATCGCGACGGGTCTGCTGCTGACAACGGCATGTGCCCGGACCGGCCCGGTGCAGCCCTACGCTCAGGACGCCGCGGTGGACTGCGGCGGCAAACCGGCATTGACTGCCAGTGGCTCCACCGCCCAGGGCCCCGCGATCGCCCACTTCACCGCGGCATATCAGGCGGCCTGCCCGGGCACCACGGTGAGCTACACCGCTAACGGCTCCGGTGCCGGGATCACGGAATTCCTGAGCGGTGACACCGATTTCGGGAACTCGGACTCGGCACTCGAAGGGCCCGAGTACAGCGCCGCCGCACGGCGTTGCGGCGGCGCGGATGCGCTGAACATCCCGATCGTCTTCGGTCCGATCGCCATCACCTACAACCTGCCCGACGTCGATGTGCTCATACTGGACGGGCCCACCCTGGCCGGTATCTTCTCCGGGGCCATCACCCGGTGGGACGACCCGGCGATCACCGCTCTCAACCTGCCGACCGGCAGGGCCCACCCGAACCCGCGAACTTCCATGCCGGCCGAGGAAATCCGCGTCGTTCACCGCAGCGACGCCTCCGGTACAACCGATAACTTCCAGCAGTATCTGCAGGCCGCCTCCGACGGGGTGTGGGAGCGCGGCGCGGGAAAAACCTTCCAGGGCGGGGTGGGTCAGAGCGCCGAGGGCAATCAGGGCACGGCCGATATGGTCAGCGCCACCCCGGGTGCGATCAGTTACAACGAATGGTCGTTCGCCATCGAGGCGGGCCTGCCGACCGCCGATATCAAGACCGCCGCCGGGGTCACTGCTATCGGCAGCGACTGGGTCGGCACATCCATCGCGCCAGTTGCGGTCACCGGCCAAGGCAGCAACCTGGTCCTCGACCTGACGCCGGCCTACCGGCCGACTGCGAAATTCGGCTACCCGATCATCCTGGCCGGGTACGCGATCGTCTGCTCCACCTACCCCGATCCCGCTACCGGTGAGGCCGTGCGGGCCTTCCTGCAGTCCGCGGTGACGGTCGGTCAGACCGGTCTCAACAAGGTCGGCTACATCCCGTTGCCGCCGGAGTTTCAGACCAGGGTCGCCGAGGCGGTCGCCTCCATTTCCTGAGCAGCGCACCGACGCGGCGCCGAAACGGGTGCCGGCTCAGTCGAAGCTCAACTCGATCAGCGAACAGTCATCCTCGAACGCCCCGGCCGGTGTCAGTGCGTGCAGCGCACCGATCAGGTCGTCCAGCAATGGATTCGAGGTCGCCGCCAGTCGGGTGGTGAGGTCCTTGAACTGCCCATAGGACAGGCTGCGGTGGTCATCGATCGCGATCTCGTAGGCGCCGTCACTGCAGATCAGGATGCGGCACTCCGGCGGCACGGTGTAGGTGTGCGCGGTGAAGACAGTGTCCTCGAATATCCCGACCGGTCCGTCGGTCGCGGCCAGCGCGATCGTTGTCAGTGGCCCGTCGCCGACACGGGAGAACGCGAACGGCGGCGGCGCGGCGGCGTTCGCGTAGCGCAGGGTGCGGGTGGATGCCTCGTAGACCCCTATCCACATGGTGAAGTAGTGGTCATTCTCTCGGTCCATCTGGAACCGGCGGTTCAACTCCGCGAGAACCCTTTCCGGCGCCGACAGCGTCTCCGGGGTCAGGGATCCGGACCGGAGCATATTGTGCACCGAGACCGCGACCAGGGCGGGTTCGAGCCCGTGACCGGATACGTCGATGAGGTAGACGAGGAGATGATCGTCGTCGACCCAGCGGTAGTCGAAACAATCACCGCCGAGCTCCCGTGACGGCAGGTATCGCGACGACACCCGGACCCTGCCGGTGAGGCCGCGCGGCATGATCGATGACACGTAGGCGGCCGCGGAGGCCAGTTCGGTCTGCAGGCGTTCGGCATATTCCCGGAGGCGCTGCGCCAGAATCTCATTCCGCTCGTTGGCTTGAACCGTCGCGGTGATATCGGTGATCTGGGAGATGAAGTTCTCCACCTGACCTTCCTCGTCCCGGACGCAACTCACCGCCGATTCGGCCCAGATCAGGTGGCCGTCGGCGTGGACGTACTGCTTGATCATTCGATAGGACTCCTGATGGCCCGCCAGAATGCTGCTGACGTTCGCCAGGTCCGCATCGACGGACGCCGGTGCCGTCAGTTCCTGCCAGGTCATCTGCCGCAACGTGTCGGCGTCGTAGCCGAACATGGCGCACAGAGCGTCGTTGACCTCCACGAGACGGCCGTCCGGGGCGACCAGGCACATGCCGATCGCCGCATTCTGCACCGACCGGCGGTACCGTTGGTCGGCACGCGCCTGTTGTCGGCGCGCCTCCTCGGCCACCTGTTCGGCGGCCACCTCATCATCAATCGGCCGGAAAGCGGCGACCACGCCGTTCTGATGGCCGTACTCATCACGAAACGGCCTGGCGTGCAGGTGCACCCAGTGCACGGTGCCATCGGCGGAAATCAGCCTGGCCCGACCCCGGACGCTGTCGCCGGCAGCGACTGCCCGCATCCTGGCCTCGTGGGTCGCGGCGTCTTCCGCCGGGATCAGATCCCGGAGCTCCCTGCCCCGCCAGTAGTCGGCGAACCGGCCCAGCACATCACCCACCGAAGGCGAGAGCCACACGAACCGGCCATCCCGGATGAGGGCGATGACATCCGAGGAGTTGTCGGCCAGCAACCGATAATTCCGCTCCGAGGCGGTCAGACGTTCGACGGCGAGGAACCGTTCGGTGACGTCCCGCCAAGTCAGACTGATCAGGTTCGCATCCGCCCGGGTAACCCGGATGTCGTACCGGCGGCTGGTGTCGCGACTCTGGTTGTAGAAGGGAAGGTCATCGAGGATCGCCGGCGTTCCGGTCTCCAGGCAGTCGAGGTATCGGTCGAACAGACCGGAGCGATGCAGATCGGACGATATCGCCCGAGCGCTACGCCCGAGGATATCGCCCTCCTCGGACTCGAAGTAGCCGCATGCGGCGCGGTTCACGCTGCGGTACACGAAATCGACCACCCGCCCGGACCCATCACGCACCGACTCGAGTAGCGCATGCGGGTCGATCATGCTGTCAATGGCCGCGCGCAGCAGTCGCTCGGCCGCCCGGCTGGCATCCAGCACCTGGGCCAGTTCGGAAACATCATCGAAAATCCAGACACGTTCGCTGAACCCGCCGTGCCGAAGCGCCCGCGAGCTGACATGAACATGTGTGGGGTTTGACGGGAATCGCCAGGTGCAGTCGACTTCCGCCGACGAACCGGCCAGTAATTCCCTGCCCATGGACGCTATCTGTTCCCGGTTGAGTGCCCGCCCTTCGAGTTCGGTCATCGCCGCCGCGAACTCGGCTGTGCGCACCCGCCCCGGCGCAAGATCGAGCAGCCTCGCCGCCGCCGCGTTCAGATCGACCTGATCCAGGGCGTAATCCACCGACGCCATTCCCTGGTCGAGGTCGTCGGCGACGGCCTGAAGGCGAACCAGTGCCCGGCCCCGATCGTTCTGCACCGCAGCGATCCGGGCCAGATCGGCGATCTCGTCGGCGATCAGGCCTCGGGCCTGCTCCGGGAGTTCCCCCTCGACCGGTGACCCGCACCAGATCAGCAATAGCGTCAACGGCGACTCGGCCAGATCCAGCGAAAGGGCGGCGGTGACGGCGGCGGGGAGTTCCAGCCGGAGTGAGGTGGGCACCACACTGGCCACTACCGCCGGATCTCGGTGGATCAACCCGGCGGCGGCGCCACCAGTCTTGGGCCAGGCTGATCCCCGAGCGACCAGATCGGGGGGCTGCGCGCAGATCACCGAACCGGCACTCGATTGGCCGGCACGACTCCAGATGATCGCGGCATCGGCACCGCAACTGTCGAGTAGTCGCCGCAGCGACCCTTCCAGGAGGTCGATCATCGCCGACCACCAGGCGGACTCGCGACGAATGCGCCGGCCGCCCGAATCACCTCACCTGGATCGACCACATGCGGGAAATGCCCCCGGGACTGAAGTTCCACCATATCCGCCGACGGAATGGCCTTCGCCATCCAATACATCACATCGACCGGGACAGCAGGGTCATCGCGGCTTTGCAACAGCAACGTCGGATTGCCGATCCGCGGGTAGATCTTTCGGAAGTCGCCGGTGAACGCCGCGCGGAAGGAGACTGCGGCATACGACGGGTCGAGTGCACGCAAAGCGCGGACGAAGTCCATGCCGTACTCGGGGCGGTGCGGATTGCTCATCACCAGCGGCCCGAATCCGCCGGTCCATGCGTCGTAATCGCGGACGATGGCGTCCAGCAGAGCATCGACATCCGCGTGGGAGAAGCCGCCACGGTAACCATGGTCCGGGTCATCGACGTAACACGGGGAAGTGTTGATCAGCACCAGTTTTGAGAACAGGCCTGGGTCCCCTGCCGCGGCGAGCGCACCGGCGCTACCGCCCATCGAGTGGCCGATGAATATCGCGTCGCGCACCCCCAACTCGCCGCACAGCAATCCGAGATCGTCGGCGAAACCCAGAACACTCGAATGCCGTCTCGCGGAGAACAGGCTGGGATCGGCCTCAGCCGATCCGGACTGAGCAAACGTCAGCACCTGTCTGCCGAACCCGAAAGCCTCAACCAGGGGGGCCCAGTCCGAGGGCGAGCCACCCAGGCCATGACCGAACACCAGCCAAGGCCCGGTATCCCCCGTGACCTTCGCTCGGTGGCCTCTGGCACGCGTCGTCAGTCTGATAAACGCCAGGTTAGCAGCAGATTCATGGCGCTAACCGCGCTCGGCGATACCCCGGATCAGCAGTCGCACCTCGGGTGCTGCGAAGGGCGGCAGCTCGGGGCTGCTCGGTGCTGCCGTCGCCAGTCGGATCGAGTCGGAAATCCTTTGCAGCAGCAAAAGGTAGGCCTCCGGATCGGCGGATCCAAAAAAACCCTGGCTTCCTTGTTCAGCGGCCCAGCACCCGGTCACCGTCGCGTAGCCGAGGTGCTCGGCGGCGGCGACAATTCCGCTCAGACCGTACGCGGCCGCCCGGTCCCGGCGGGAGCCATGGCGGGCCGCCTCCTCGGCCGCGGCCAGATCGAAGATGCTGTTTTGCAGGTCACGCCTGGCGCCCCGGGACGCCAGGGACGCCACGTCCCCGCGCGCCAGGAACCGCGTGGTGGTGATGGTGTGTCCGATCATGTCGACAAGGGCATCAGTCAAGCGGTGCGCCTCCTGACGGCGCACGGCCGACAGGTAGACCATCAGGCCGACACCGCAGCCGATCACGGTGTCCACGCCGCGGTCGACGATGAGAGCTCCGATATCGGCTTGGCCGCCGCCCGAGGCGATGGTAAGCGCCAGGGCGGTGATGAATACCGTTGCCAGCGCGTAATGGGTGACGACAAACAGTTCGATGACGAACTGGAGGGCGACGACAACCAGCACCAGCCACAGCCCCTGCGGATAGAGACCGAGAATGGCGGCCGCCAATCCCAACCCGACCAGGGTGCCGAGCACCCGTTCGGCGCCGCGCCGCAGGGTGGCGACCCGGTGAGTGCCCTGATGCAGCACCAGCACAGCCGCGGCCATCGCCCAGTACACATGTCCGATGCCCAATGTCCCGGCCACCGCGCCGGCCACCGGTGCGGCGATACCGACCCGCCACATCACCCGCCGGGTGTGCCCGCCCGGCCTGATCGCCCGGCCCAGCAGACTCGGCAACGGCGGGCGCCGCAGCGGTGGGCGGTGCGGGTCGCGATTGGCGATGACACCCGGTGCGAGGTCCAGGGTTCCGATCGCGCGTGCGGTGGCCGCGCCACCGCCCGGCAGCGGCCGGCCCGTGCCGACGGCCGTCATCGCATCGGTGAACAACACATGTAACGCGTGGTTCGCCTCTCGGAGCAGGAGTAGCGATCCGTCGGCGGCCGAACGTGGCTGATACTCCACGAGCACCGCCCAGGCTCTGGTCAGCGCTTGGGCCGCACCTCGTCGTGCGGCCTGTGCTTGACCGCCGCCGGTACTGTCGAGATAGTCGGCCACAGCGTTGCCGGCATCCGCCAGCGCGGCTTTTTCGGGCCCGCGGGGATCGCTCAGGACGGCGCTGATATGGCTGATCCAGGCGACCAGGCCGCCGACGAGTACCAGCAGTCCAACATGCCAGGGCGGCCGATGGGATGCCGAAATCCCCACGCCCGCAGCGCAAACCAATACGAACATATAGGCCCCGGGGGGACCCACCGCCAGTGCCGCGCACAACCAGACCGCGAACACCGCGATCGCCGACACCGCGGCGACCGCCGTCCACACGGACGTGGCTGCCCACGCCCCGAGGGTCACCGCCGCGGCCAGGGAGACCGCGATCACCGCCAATTGCACAGCGCGGTTCCGGTACGGCCGGTCGGTCCCGTAATCGGCGGTGAAGGCTCCGAGGGTGGCGATCAGACCGGCACCGATGTCACCTGCTGCCCAGCCGATCAGCATCGGGACCGCGGTGCTGATCGCCACCCGCAGCGCGATCGGCCAGCGCCTGAAGGAGAACCGCACGTACCATCCAAGATCGGATTGAACAGAAATCCTCTACAAATTACCGCGCCCCAGCGAATGGTTGTTGAACCCGCCGGACGCAGCAGGGTGGAAAGCCGCGATCACCGATCTCGCCGATCAGTCGGTCCCGCACATCGAGACCATCATCGCCAAACTCGGGGTGCGGGTGGAACCCACCACGATCGGCCAGGGTGTCAGCTTTCACCGTCCTGCGGGCACAACAGGACGGGATCACCGCGCCCGCCCCGGCCGCCGTGTAGACACCCGGGTGCGACTTGGCACCCGTCGGCGACTCACTGAAAGTCCACGAGTGGGCGGGCACTCGGGACCTGCTGCTGAGCCCGGTCGTCCTGATGCATCGCAAGCTGCGCCGGGCCGGCGTCGAGGCCGACCTTCATTTGGCGGAGGGCGCGTCGCACTTCACCTACTTCATGAATCCGTTCGCGCCCGAATCCCAGGAAATATTGGCTCTCCTGACTTATCCGTGGGTGGTTTTTCGGCCGGGCAGTGCGGGGCGGTGGCCGCCGAGGGCGAGCATGGCCAGGGCAATGAGTGCTTCTGGGGATCGGAATCCGAACGCGATCCGGGTAAGCAGCCGGATCTTGGTGTTGGTCGATTCGATCAGTCCCTGGGACAGGCCGTGGTCAAAAGCCGCGTCGATCGAATGGCGGTGTTTGACGTTCTTACGGGCCAACTCGACGAAGGCCGGGATAGGGCAGCGAAGCGCTCAGGACACCCACCGGTCCAGGGCCTGTTTGCCCTTGCTCGCCCTTGACCGTCGCGGGGGCGACTGCGCAAGGTGCGGTGTCGCCGATGTCCGCCAGCTACACCTCCGCGGTTCTAGCCGCCCGCTGGTAGGGCCTGCGCGACGTCGAAATGGTATTGTCAAACCATGTTGGCAACCATTGACGCTGGGGGTCGAGTCGTCGTTCCCAAGGACGTCCGCGAGCGTCTCGGATTGCGCCCTGGCAGCCGGATCGTGTTGACAGAGGTTGAAGGACGCCTGGAGATCTCGCCGGCTACGACGCCTGTTCGGCTCGTCGACCACGAGGGCACTCTGGTGGCGGCTGCCGACACCGATCTTCCCGTTCTCACCGCCGAACAGGTCCGCGATGTAGTGGATGCCACCCGTCGGTGACCGCGCTCGATACCAGCGTCGTCATCGCAGCCTTCGCTCCCTGGCATGAAGCACATGCGGCGGCTCGCCGCGCTGTCACACCCGACACGGTCCTTCCGGCGCACGTGGTGACCGAAACCTACGCAGTGCTCACGCGCATGCCGGAGCCGTTCCGGATGGATGCCGCGACAGTGGCCGAGTATCTCGGGCGCCAATGGGGCGGGCGCGTCATCGCCCCGGATGCAGCACTGTACGAATCACTAACGGCAACCGCCGCGACGGCAAGCGTGACGGGGGGCGGTACCTATGACGCCCTCGTCGGGCTCACCGCCCACAGCGTCGGCCACGAGCTGCTGTCGCTGGATCTCCGGGCTGAACGCACGTACCGATCCTTGGGGATCGCCTATCGCTTACTCACCCAGTAGCGTGCTGACTCGCCGGACTCCGCCGAGCTTTGACCACCTGCCGGTCCTCTCAGCACAAAGAACGACCCACGGAAGGGTCCGAAGAGCCGAAATATTCGCCGAAATGTCCCGCTTCTGGGACAGCCGCCTGTGCCACTGACCCGTCTCGCCGCCCGGGCCAGGATGTCATGGCCGCCGTACACAGCGAAAACCGATATGGCTCATACCGGTATCGACCATCTGGGGCCGGCGCGCGGCGGGCCGGTACCGCAGACAGTAGTTGTCGGCGCACAGGAACGAACCGCCCTTGATCACCTTGCGGGGCACCCGGAACTGGGGCTGGTCCGGATCGTAACGGCCTGCCTCACAACACGGTCCGCCCACGTGGCTGTCCGTGTAGAAGTCGCTGGTCCATTCCCAGACGTTGCCCGCCATATCGAACAACCCGTACCCGTTGGGCGGGAAACTGCCGACCGGGCTGGTACGGCCACAGCCGGGTTCGGGTCGCCACGGGAAATCGCCACGCCAGTGGTTGGCCAGTCGGCGGCCGCGTTGTTCGGGCTCGTCGCCCCAGGTGTAGACGGTGTGATCCAGCCCGCCGCGCGCGGCGGTCTCCCATTCGGCTTCGGTGGGCAGGGCCAGGCCCGCCCAGGCGGCGTAGGCCTCGGCATCCTCGGCGGCGATATGGACCACGGGGTGGTCGGCGCGCTTGGTCACCGACGACAGCGGCCCGACCGGCCGGCGCCATGATGCTCCCGGGGTCCAGGTCCACCATTGGCTCAGGTGCCGCAAGTCCACCGGCCCCGGCGTGCGGTGGAAGACCATCGATCCGGGTTGCAGGTTCTCCTCGGGTGCACCGGGATAGTCCGCCGGGTCCAGTGGCCGTTCGGCGATGGTGACGTATCCGGTGGCGTCGACGAACGCTGCGAAGTCGGTGTTGGTCACCGGGTAGGCCTGAATGAAAAACCCGTCCACGTCCTCTGCGTGGGCCGGGGCTTCCTCGGGGTAGTGATCGTCGGAGCCCAGCACCGCCGTCTGGGCGGGAATCCAGACAAGCTCCCCGCCGGGTTTGATCCCCCGGTCGCTGCGCTCCTGCCCGCCGGGTTTGATCCCCCGGTCGCTGCGCTCCTGCCCGCCGGGTTTGATCCCCCCGTCGCTGCGCTCCTGCCCGCCGGGTTTGATCCCCCGGTCGCTGCCTTCCTGCCCGCCGGGTTTGATCCCCCGGTCGCTGCGCTCCTGCCCGGTCAACGGAACACAGTCGCCCACTCGTCGCGGATGCTCACCACCGGCCAACCCCTCTCGGCGGCAAGGCCTAACGCGCGCTCGGCACCGGCGGTGTAGTCGAACTCCCGTTCCGGATCGTCGTGGCGGACGAGCATGCTCAGCGACGGGCCCGGGGAGGCGGCGGCGAACTCGAGCATCTCGATGTCACCGTTGGAGTTGCCCGCCGCGAAGATCGGGCGACGGCCGGTGCGGCCCCAGATCCGCACCGCCTTGGCCGCTCCGTCGTTGAGGAACTCCGGGCGCGAGGTGGTCAGCAGATGACCGTCGGCGAAGTCCAGTCCGGTCGAACTGCCGATCACCCGCTCCGGCGGGATGCCGTACATCGCGGTGGTGACCGGGCGGATGAAGTCCCGGCCGCCGCCGGAGACGATATAGGTGGCGAAACCGTTTGCCTCCAGCAAAGCCAGCAACTCCACCATCGGTGTGTACCCGCACGCGGTGTAGGGACGGTCGAGGGTCGGGTGCACCGCCGCCTCGAAGAATGCTCGCACCCGCCGCGCGTGCTCCTCCACGGTCAGGCCCTGATAGGCCGAGAACACCCCGTCGACAAGGATCTTCAACGCGGAGTCGTCGCCGTTGTAGTGCCTGACCATCGCATCGTCGAACCAGGCCAGGTCACCGGCGGCCGCCGCGGCGTAGGGCTGGCGGGTGCCCAGCGCCGGATCGGCGGCGGCGAGTTCGGCCAGCCGCCGCACCAGGAAGTCGAGTTGGACCAGCGACGGCTTCTCCACCCACAGGGTGCCGTCGTTGTCGAAGACCGCGACCCTCTCCTCCGCGGCGACGAAATCCGGGCCACCGGTGGTGACGCGGCCGACGAAGTCGAGGATCGCTGACTTCGTCGGCCCGTCCCGCCAGGATTCCAGGCCGGCCAAGCTCAGCCGGCCATCGTCTCGGCGTACTTCTTCAGCTTCTCCACCGCCGCGGTGATCGTGAACGACGCCGGTTCGCTGCGCGGCGGGAACTCCTTGAAGGTCTCCAGGAACCGCAGCACCAGAGCGTTGCCGTAGAGGGTGATGAACACGTTCTCCAGCACCCAGTCCCAGTAGGTGTTGGAGGTGACATCGGCCCGTTCGAACGGGTCGGTGCGCAGGTTGAAGATTTTGGGCACCCGCAGTTCGGTGAACGGCTCGAACCAGATCTGCAGGGTGCCCTGGCAGCGCTGCTCCAGGAACACCAGCTTCCAGTTCTCGTAACGCAGGCCGAGCACATCGCAGTCGTCGGAGAAGTAGATCATCCCGCGACGCGGGCTCTTGTCCACCTCACCGGTCAGGTACGGCAGCAGATCGTAACCGTCGATGTTCACGTGATAGGTCTTGTCGCCGATCGTGTGGCCCTGTTTGAGCTTGGTGACGATATCGGGATCGCCCGCTGCGGCCAGCAATGTCGGCAGCCAATCATGATGCTGGACAATCTCATTGGACACCACACCGGCCGGAATACGGCCGGGCCAGCGGATCATCTCGGGCACCCGGAACGCGCCCTCCCAGCCGGTGTTCTTCTCACTGCGGAACGGGGTGGTGGCGCCGTCGGGCCAGGTGTTGGCATGCGGGCCGTTATCGGTGGAGTAGATGACGATGGTGTCCTCGCCGATACCCAACTCGTCCACACACTCCAGCAACCGGCCGACGTGCTTATCGTGGTCGATCATGGTGTCGTGATAGGGCGACTGCCATCGCCCGGCCTGTCCGACGCTCTCCGGCTTGGTGTGGGTGCGGAAATGCATGTGGGTGGCGTTCATCCACACGAAGAACGGCGTGTCGGCGTCATGCTGGCGTTTGATGAAGTCGATGGCCGCCGAGGTCGTCTCGTCGTCGATGGTCTCCATCCGCTTGCGGGTCAGCGGTCCGGTGTCCTCGATGCGCTGCCGCCCGACCGGCCCGTACCGCTCGTCGATCTCGTCGGAGACCTCCTCGGTGGCCCAGGAATGGATGACCCCGCGCGGCAGCAACTGTTGACGCAGCAGCGGAGCCTCCTCCTCGGTGGGATAGTTGGGGTTCTCCGGTTCCTCCTCGGCGTTGAGGTGGTAGAGGTTGCCGAAGAATTCGTCGAATCCGTGCGCGGTCGGCAGGTATTTGTTGAGGTCACCGAGGTGGTTCTTGCCGAACTGCCCGGTGGCGTAGCCGTGCGGTTTGAGCAGTTCTGCGATCGTCGGGTCCTCGGCGGACAGGCCGATGTCGACACCGGGCATTCCGACTTTCGACAACCCGGTCCGGTACACGCTCTGGCCGGTGATGAAGGAGGCCCGTCCCGCCGTGCAACTCTGCTCGCCGTAGGAGTCGGTGAACCGCACCCCCTCGGCGGCGATCCGGTCGATATTGGGCGTCCGGTACCCCATCAATCCGTCGCTATAGCAGCTCAGGTTGGTGATACCGATGTCATCACCCCAGATGACCAGAATATTCGGTTTGCCTGCAGGCATTGCGGCCCTCGCTTTCGAGTCGGATGTTTACCACGCGCCGTCGGACTCGCGGACGCACTCGCCCCACGCTATAGCGGCGCCCCGCTCGTGGGCATCGAACGGCCACCTCGACTCGCCGAACGTGGCACGCTGGGTGCGTGCGCCGTCGCGATCAGCCAACGGTGGAGGTAACTCGGCGGGTCCGGTGCGATATCGGCACCGCATGGGGCTTCGTCACCGATATCACCCTGCCCACCCGGTGTTCGGCGGAGCTGCACTCGGTCGAATGGCTCGGTGGTGCCACCGAGGTTCGCGTCGGTAACCGATTCCGGGGCCGCAACTCCAATGCCACCGTCGGCGACTGGGAGACCACCTGCGAGATCGTCGAGGTCGAAAGGCAACGCCGCTGGGTGTGGAATGTGCTCGGATATGACGGGCCGGTCGCGAGTTGGGGATTCGAAGTCGAGCCGACCAGCGACGGGGTCCTCATCCGGCAGTGGGCGCGGATCGGACCGGGCCGGTCGGGGCTGGATGTCTCGATCGCGGCGCACCCGGACAGGGAGGGACGGATCGTGGCGGGACGGCTGGCGGAGTGGCAACGGAACATGCAGGCCAACCTGGAATGGATTCGGTCACAGGTCGAGGACTGATGGTCGGCGAGCCGACCGCACCGCCGTGCCGATGGTGTCGACCCGGCTCTACGGCAGCCGCCCGACGCAGCCGGGTGTGATCCCGACTACCGTCGAGATGGTGTTGAGGTCCAGATCCGGGTTCGCCCGCGGTGTCACTGCCGCGGCCGTCGCGCTCAGTGTGATCGCCGCCTCGGGTTGCGGGCAGCGGGCCGATCGGACCCAGGAACCCAGCGTCCCCGCAGCGCTGCCGGCTGTCCCCACCACTGTCCCCACCGCTGTCCCCACCGCTGTCGTGGTGCCCGAGGGGGACTTCACCCCCGTCGCCCGACTCGTCAACGATGACATCGCCGCCCATCGGCTGCCCGGGGCGGTGGTCCAGGTCGGCCACGGCGGCAACATCGTCTTCCGGCAGGCGTTCGGCGTCCGCAAATATGCCGGAGAACCCGGGCTGGACGGGTCACCCTCGGCCGCTGAGCCGATGACCGAGGACACCGTCTTCGATCTGGCGTCGTTGACCAAGATCGTTGCGACCAGCACCGCCGTTCTCCAACTCTACGAACGCGGCCAGGTCGGCATCGACGAGCCCGTTCAGACCTATCTGCCCGAGTTCAACGCCGCGAACGATCCACTGCGCGCACAGGTGACACTGCGTATGTTGCTCACCCACACTTCGGGCATTGGCGGCGACCTGAGCCGGCAGGGGCCGTGGGGCCTGGTGGCGGCCGACCGGACCGGCGGAATCCACCGTGCGTTGACCGCACCCTTGGAGTTCGGCCCCGGCGAAATCTTTCACTACTCCGATATCGGGTTCATTCTGCTCGGCGTCATCATCGAGAGAATCACCGGGGAGCCGTTGGACGCCTACGTTCAGGAGAACATCTTCGGCCCGCTGGGCATGGTCGACACCCGATACCTTCCGGCCGCCGCGGCGTGCGGCCCGTACCGGATCCGCGGTACGGCAGTCGAATTGACCTCCGGCGGGGCGACCATCACCCAGTGCCCGCCGGAGTCGTGGAACTCTGACCTGCTGGCCCGCATCGCCCCGACGGCGCGAGATGAGGACACCCCGGGTATCAACCCGAACCACGGCAATCTGCTTCGGGGTACCGTCCACGACCCGACGGCACGCCGCATGGGCGGGGTGACCGGCAGCGCCGGTGTGTTCTCGACGGTGCGAGACGTCGGCAGGTACGCCCAGGCCCTCCTCGATCGCCTGGCCGGACGCCCGAGCCCGTTCCCGCTGCGGCAATCCACCCTGCAATTGATGACGACACCGCAGCAGGAGATCTCCGGTCAGGGTCTGCGTGGTTTCGGCTGGGATATCGACACCTATCAGTCGACACCGCGCGGCACGATCTTTCCGGTCGGCAGCTTCGGCCACACCGGCTTCACCGGGGTGACGCTGTGGATCGATCCCGGATCGGACAGCTACGTGATTGTCCTGGCCAATGTGATTCACCAGCGGGGCGGTCCTCCCGTAGCCCGGTTGAGCGGTGATGTGGCGACGGCGGCGGCGCGGGCCCTGCACCTCTACGGCAGTTAATCCGCAACGGCCCGCAACCGGCACCATGGGGGTATGGATCCGCACACCCCGACCCGGCCCGACACAGGCGGCCCGGGCTATCGCGCCCTGATTGTCGATGATGAGGCGGCGCTGGCCGAGGTGATCGCCAGCTACCTCAGGCGTGAGCACTTCGAGGTGACGGTCTGTCACACCGGCGCCGAGGCCGTGGCCGTGGCACAGGAGCTGGACCCGGATGTGGTGGTGCTGGATCTGGGGTTGCCGGGTATCGACGGGCTGGAGGTGTGCCGGCAACTGCGAACGTTCTCCGATGCCTATGTGGTGATGCTGACCGCGCGGGACACCGAAATGGAAACCATCATCGGGCTGTCGGTGGGCGCGGACGACTATGTCACCAAACCGTTCAGCCCGCGGGAGTTGGTGGCCCGGATCCGGGCGATGCTGCGCCGGCCCCGGACCGCCGTTGCGTCCTCGGAGGTAGCGGTGCCGGCGCGGGTGTTCGGCCCGCTGTCGATCAACGTGGATAGTCGTCAGACCATCCTGCGCGGAGAACTGATCCCCCTGACGCGCACCGAATTCGACATCCTTGCCGCGCTGTCGTCCCGGCCGGGCGTGGTGTGGACCCGCCGCCAACTCATCGATGCGGTCTGGAACGAATCCTGGGTGGGCAATGACCACCTTGTCGACGTCCACGTCGGCCACCTGCGGCGCAAACTCGGTGACGACCCGGCGGATCCGAGCTTCGTGTTCACCGTCCGCGGTGTGGGCTACCGGATGGGGACGGGGCGGTGAACGGCCCGACCAACTGGGGTATCGGCCGCCGACTGCTGCTGGCCCAAACCCTGGTGTTGCTCGCCGGCGGCGTGGCCACCTGGGTGGTGGCGCTGGTGGTCGGCCCGCCGTTGTTCCGGGAACACCTCCGCATGGCCGGGGTCGAGGACAACTCCAACGAACAGTTCCACGCCGAGCAGGCCTATCGTCATGCCACCGCACTGTCCATAGCGGTCGCGATCACCATCGCCATTCTTCTGGCGTTCGTGGTGACCGCCTATCTGGGCCGGCGCCTGCAACGCTCCATTACCGAGGTTTCGGCCGCAGCGGCCACAGTTGCCGAAGGCCGCTACGACATTCGGGTATCGCCTCCGGGGCTGGGCCACGAGTTCGACGATTTGGCAACGGCATTCAACCGGATGGCGGGCCGGCTGCAGGCGGTGGATTCCACCCGTCGGCAGTTGTTCGGTGACCTTGCCCACGAGATCCGCACCCCGGTGTCCGTGCTCGAGGCCTACCTGGAGGCGGTCGAAGACAGTGTGAAAACACTTGACCCCCAGACCATCGCGATGCTGCGCGAGCAGACTGGCCGGCTGGTACGGTTCGCGGCCGATACCGCCGAGCTGGCCCAGGCCGAGGACGCCCACGTCGGAATCGCGCCGGGATGGTTGGATATCGGCGAACTGGTGGCCGCCGTCAGCGCCGCCGTCGCCGGTCGTTATGCCGACAAGGGTGTCTCGCTCGCCACCCGCGTCACTGTGGCGGACCCGTTGTGGGCAGACCGGCAGCGGCTGGCGCAGGTGCTGGGGAACCTGCTCGACAATGCGCTGCGGCACACCCCGGCCGGCGGCCACGTCAGCCTCGCGGCCACGCGGTGCGGTGCAGACGTGGCTTTCACCGTCGTCGACGACGGCAGCGGAATCAGCCCGGAGCACCTGCCACACGTCTTCGAGCGCTTCTACCGCGCTGATACGGCCCGGGACCGCAAGAGTGGCGGTTCCGGCATCGGACTGGCGATCGCCAAGGCGCTGACCGACGCCCACGGCGGCCATATCAACGTGGACAGCGGCGGGCCGGGTCAGGGGGCCACCTTCACCGTCACGGTGCCGAGGGTTGCGCCCGCGACGGCACACGGTGCTACAGCGAGCTGAGGATCCCGTTCATGAGATCGATCTCCTGCTGCTGGCTTTCCGCGATCGACTTCGCCAGCTCAATGGCCTCGGGGGATTCGCCGTCTGTGATCTCTTTCTGCGCCATCGTGACCGCGCCCTCGTGGTGAGCGATCATTTGGGTGAGGAACAGCCTGCCGGCCTGCACCCCCTGGGCGTTTTCCAGTTCGTCCATATCTGCCGGCGACATCATCCCTTCCATATCGCCTTCCATACCGCCCATTTCCATACCGCCCATTTTCATATCGCCGTGGTGCATGCCGCCCATTCCGGGCATGCCCCACTGACTCATCCAGCCCTGCATCTGCTCGATTTCAGGCCCCTGGGCGGCTTTGATCCGGGTCGCCAATTCGACCACCCGAGGGTCGATATCCGGCTTGGCCAGGATGATGTCGCTCATTTCGACCGCCTGCTGATGATGACGGATCATCATGTGGGCGAACCGCATATCGGCCCGATTATGCGGTCCCGCCTGCGCTGCGGTCCACGACCCGGCCGAGGTGGATGCCGCCGGCGCGGCCTCGTTGGTCGCTGTGTTTCCGCACGCCCCGAGGGCGGCCAGCACAGCGATCGCGGCCACCCCGGCGGCCGCAGCCCGGGTCTTGTTGACGGTCTTGTTCACCACGCACGCCTTTCCTCGCTGTCACATCTGTTCACTTCTGAGTTTTCCCAACATCGGTAGTGCCGCCCTGCTTGTTCTGTGAAGATCCGATCAAGGACCGAGCCGCCAGTGGTCGGTCCGGGCCGGGCGGGAGGTGTCCGCGGCGTGCCAGGGCGGCCAGGGCGGCGGCACAGAGCAGCCCGATCGCGGCGAGTGCCATCCACACCAGCACGCCGGCGTCCCACTGGGGCGCCGCATGGATCAGCGCCCCGACTCCGACATTTCCGGCCAGGATGCCCACCCCGACGATGGTGCTGTAGAAGCCGTAGTGCGTGCCGACCAGGCGGCCACCGCAGAGTGCCACCACGGTGTCCATCTCGAACGGAAACACCGCCGCCGACCCGAGGGCCAGCACCGCCGTGCTCGTCAACAGTGCCACTATCCCCGGCAGTGTCCCGAAACGATTGCCCGGCACAATGATCAGCGGCACGAATGACAGCGCGACAACCGTCATGCCGATAACCAGTGAGCGACTGGTCCCCCACCTGCTGGAAAACCAGCGGGTGATCCGCAACTGTGCGGTCACCGACACCACACCGGACACCGCGAATATCGCCGCGATCAGCGCCGCGCTGTAGTCGGGCGCGAGTTCGGCCGCGTACAGCGGTAACGCCAGATAAACCTGGAAGGTCAGCACGTAGGAACCGATCATGGCCACGGCGAACAGGAGAAACGACCGGTTTCCGGCCACGGCGCGCAAGTCCTGCAGCACCGAGGTGGCGGCCTGGGCGGAGTCGGCTTCGCGGCGCGGCAGAGCAAATAGCTGGGCGATCGTCAGCAGCGCAAACACCCCCGCCGCTCCGGCCGCGGTGAGCCGGAAGTCGACCGCCATGAGGGCCAGTCCCACGAGCGGTCCGGCCAGGATGCCCGCCTGGTAGAACACGTTGAACAACGCGAACGCCTCCACGCGGCGGCTCCCGGCATCGACGGCCAGGTAGGCCCGCACCGCCGGGTTGAACAGTGCGCCAGCGAAACCCGTTGCCGCTGAGGCGATCAGCACCGCAGGCAACGAATGAGCGAACACCAGCAGCCCGAAACCCGCGGTGCGAAGCAGGCAGCCCGCCACGATCAGGGGCTTGTAGCCCAGCCGATCGGCCAACGTGCCGCCGACGATGAACATGCCCTGCTGGGAGAAGTTCCGCACCCCGAGCACCAGCCCGACCGCCCACGCCGCCAAACCCAGCGAGCCGGCGAGATAGCCGGCCAGGTAGGGCATCAGCATGTAGAAGCCGAGGTTTATGCCGAACTGATTGATCATCAGCAGCCTGCTCGGCCATCCGAAGCTGCGGAACACACGAACCCCGCTCACTTCGGCACCGCCTCAGAAGGTGCGACAACCGTGGCGCACCGGGTCCAGGATTTCACCAATGTCGTGGCGGGGTCGCTGATGATCAGCGGATCGGCGGGAGGTTCACCGTCGAGCAGATGATGCTCGCGGCAGAAGTCGTCGTTGAAGATCGTGTCGAAGTAACGCTGCGGGCCGTCGGGGAAGATCGCGGCGATGGTTGTCCGGGCGGGATAGGTTCGAGCCGCCCACCCCGCCACCAGGGCGACCGCTCCCACGCTCCACCCGCCGCTGGCGTACCGGGTGGCGGCCAGTGCGCGTGAAGCCCACACCGCCTCTTCGGCCGCCACCCAGTGGACTTCATCGAAGGCGGGGTAGTCCACGTTCCCGGGATAGATGCTTGAGCCGAGACCGCGCATCAGGCGCGGCCGGGCCGGTTGACCGAAGATGCTGGATCCGACGGTGTCCACTCCGATCAGCGTCAAGGCAGGGTTGAACTTCCGCAACACCTTTGCCACGCCCGCGGAGTGCCCACCGGTGCCCACCGAACACACCAGCACGTCGACATTTCCCAGCTGGTTGATCAACTCCAGTGCCAGGGTGCGATAGGCCTCGACGTTGTCGGGGTTGTTGTACTGGTCGGAGTGCCACGCGTGAGGATCTTCGGCCAGCAACTCGGCGACCCGGTCGCAGCGGGCCCGTTGCCACCCGCCGTCGGGGTGCGGCTGGTCCACCCGGTCGACCTGCACACCGTAGGCGGCCAACATCCGCGCGACGATGGGTTCGAGCCCGGTGTCAGTGACGATGGTGACGGGATGCCCGTAGGTCATACCGGCCAATGCGAGACCCAAACCCAATGTGCCGCTGCTGGACTCGATGATCCGAGCCCCCGGTCGCAGATCGCCCCGGTTGCGGGCACGCGCCACCATGTACATCGCGGGGCGGTCCTTGATACCGCCGGGGTTGAAGCCTTCCAGCTTTGCCCAGAAACCTCGATCGCCATCGGCGAACGGGGTGGTGACACGCAGCACCGGTGTGTTGCCCACCGTCGCCGCGAGAGTTCCGTCGGGGTCGGGGCGACGGGGACCACGGAACTGTGCGGCGTGAGCAGTGCAGGGGTGAAAAGGTCGAACAGAGGACATCGCAGGATCGCTTCCTGGCCGGGCCGCGTTCCGAATCGCAGCCGCTGAGAATGGACGTCAGTCACCGACCGGGCGACCCCGGTGAGGGGTCGCTCGATCTGCGCCTAGCCGATCAGCGGCGGGAAATGCACAGCCGGGCCAGCACATCGCGGCCCGGGGATACCGTCAGTGGTGCGCGGGGCGGACCTCGCCCGACCGGAGTCCGGTACTTGAGTGAGAGCGTCCACAGCACGGCGGCGGCGAGGATCAGCCCGAGGGCGGGCAGTACGGTGCGGATGCGGGGGGACACCGCCTCGGCCCAACTGTCCGGCAGGCCTTGGGTCGGCGCCGTGCCGATATGGTCGTGGCTCACCCCGGCGAGGTGGTCGAGGCTGCCCGAGGCCGATATGTGGTGATCCGCCACGGCGATGTGGTGATCGACCGGTGCGCCTGGGGCGGAAGCCAATATCGCCGGGGCGGAAGCCAATATCGCCGGGGCGGCGAAGAGGGTGGCGAAGAACATCAGCCCGATAGCCGCCACCCGGCCGTCGGCAATCACTGGCGGCCACGCCATGGTCGGTCACCTCACTTTCGTGACCACTGTGCGGCCCTCGGCCATGGAAAAGACTGATGGTTCGGTAAAGGTTCGATCAACATCCGCGTAGCGGTCGCCCGGTGCGGGAACGGACGCCATCCCTATCCGAGCGGTGCCGTCAACCGCGGGTGGCCTTCTGTGAATCGTGACCGGAGGCCCTCCGGCGCCAGGGCAGGATTCGGGTGAGATCCGCCAATCAAGGGAACCCGGTACTCCAAGGGGGATCGAAGGGCGGAGCCGATGCATGCGTCAGAACCTGGGGTGGGCGGTCGGTTACAACGTGATCGCCCTGACCGTCGCGGCCGGCGTTTTCCAGCCCGCGTTCGGCCTCATGCTGCGACCGGAGGTCGCCGCTCTGTCCATGTCGCGCCGGGCCGGTCACCACGAACCACCGCCTCCCCCACCGCCGCCGCCGCCCCCGCCCCCGCCACCGCCGCTGCTGCTTGAGGACTGGGAGGCGGTGTAGGCACCGATGGATGAGGACAGTGCCGACTCGAAACTGTCGAAACCCGAACTCGACCCCAGCAGAACACCATGGGTGCCCGAGGCGTGGTACCACTCCGGCTGCGGTGCGGGTGTTCCGGTGGCGGCCTGGTATTTCTTCGCCCACAACCCCGCGGTTCCAGCAGCGACCGCGAATGGGATGTAGGCGGTGTAGAGATCCTTACGCGCGGCGAAATCGAATCGGGACTCCGCAGAGTCGGTGGCGACCAACCGGTGGAACCCTCCTGCGCGGGACCACAATTCGCGACCGGCGGCAGTGCGTCTCAGGCCCACACCGGGTCTCCAGGCCGTCATCGACACAACGAAGAACAGCCCGAACGGCACCATCCAGATGGTTCCGGGTAATAGCCGGAACAACGCGGCCACCGTCAGCACGAGGGCGGTCGCATTGGCTACCCTCGCCCACCACTCTTTGCGCTTGTGGACCACCAGTCCCTCGTCGAGGGCCCATTCCCGGACCGTCTGGGCCATTCGCGCCTTGGCGGCGTTCAGTTTCCTGCCGGCTGCCACCGTGCCGTCGGCCCGGAACTCCCGCCCTGGTTTACCGACACCGAGCGCCTGTGCCACCGCCCGGCTGACCGGGTCGATGGCCTGCCACTGTCCCGGCGTCCCTCCGGAGCGGATCGTCCACTTCTTCGGATCGGCCTGGTCCAATGTCAGCACCCCGTGCTCGGCGAGGTGGAACAGGGTTGCGGTCAGACCGTGCCGGGGCACCTGCTCGGTATGGATGTACTCGGTCTGAACCGGACCGAGACGCTCCGGCGGCGCGTACTGGACCGGGAAACCGGGGGGACGCTCGGCCGTCATCCGCATCAGTGCCACGGCGCCGGCCAGCCCCAGCACCGTCATGACACCGGCCGCGATCAGCCCCGAGACCGATCGCCCGAGTACCGGATCCCAGCGCTGGGTCCAGGGCAGGGTGGCCCGTGGCGGGGTGGGTACGTCCACACCGACACGCAGGGTGAGCGGGGTGCGCGGGGAGAGCCCGCGGGCCGACGCCGTCACCGTCTGACCGTCGATTCCCAAAGCGGCACAGGGCGTTCCGTACCCGATTCCAGCCGCACATTGCGCGCCGGTGACCGGTCCGGGCAGGGTCACCGACACGCGGGCCTCGGTGATGGGGTTGTTCCAACCGGGCGGAATGACATTCCAGTAGAACACCGACTGCGCCGGTGACGCTTGGCCGTCAGAGGTGGGGAAGATCTTGGCCGCGCCGGTGTCGCCGGGGTCGAGCGCTCCGGCGATTCGATACCGGATCGTGAAGATATGGCTGCCGCGGTCGAGGTACCGGTCGGGATCACCGATCTTGGCGACCCGAAACCGTCGGTCGTCCTCCCAGGAGAGCTCGTAGGGCACGGCCTGGCCGTCGAGGGTGATCTCGGTGATCTCCGGCGGTTGACGGATGTACGGGTCGTTGGCGTTGGCCACATCCCAATACCGGAACAGCCCGTGGCGCCATGCCGGGAACTCCGCGGTGATGGTCTCGGTGGCCTCGAGTGCGCCATCGGCCGCGACGATGTAATCGGCGCGGTATTCGCTGAAGACGACGGGATCGGCTGTTGCGGTCGACTCGGAGGAGACCGTGATGAACATCGGGGTCAGCACACCCAGGGCGATCACCAGGAGGGCGATCGGCCACCTCAGCTTTCCCAGCCACCCCATACGCCACCCCATGTGTCCGACTCAGATTACGAGGACCACGTCGATCTTAAGGCCGGATCTCCTACAGCCAGGCCCACAGGAAGCCGGCGAACAAGACGGCGAAACCCCCGACCTCGCCGACGATCAACGCCATCATCGCCACATGAACACTGCGGCCCGACTGGCTGAGCTGGTTGGTGGTGTCACGTTTGGCGCCGTGAACGATATAGCTGACGATCGCACCGACGAAGAACACGATGATGGTCATCGCCGCGGTCAGGTTGAGCCACCCCGGCCAGGCGCTGAGTTCGACGAACACGGCCACCAGCAGCGTCGCGAAGGAATACAGCAGCGCCGCACGATGCGCGATGTCCACGTAGGGATGCGCGAGGTGATCCGCGCTCGTCGCCATCTGCCGGTACTTCCAGATCCCGAGAATCAGCGCCAGCAGGAAAATCAGGCCCGCGGCGCACAGCGTCACCAAGGTCGCGTTCGCGAGGGTCATCGCCGACCGGTCCTGTCCGCCTCACGCGGCCCGGTGATCTCGAGGGTCAGTTCGATCTCCAACGCCAGATTCGCCGGCAGGGACGACACCCCGACCGCCAGCCGGGCGTGCCGCCCGGTATCGCCGAAGACGTCAACGAAAACTTCGGAGGCACCGTCGATGACCTGGGTATGTCCGACGAAGTCGGGAGTGGAGTTGACGACGCCGCGCACCGAGACGATCTGACGCACCGCATCCAGAGTGCCGAGAACCGATCGGATGGTGGCAAGGGCGCTGATGGCGGCGAGGCGAGCCGCCCGTCGCCCGTCGTCGACATCGAGGTCGGCACCGAGTTTTCCCAGCACAATGGTCCCGGGCGGACTGAACGGCACGTGGCCGCCGAGAATGAGCAGGTCACCGGTGCGGACCGCGTTCACGTACTCACCGGCCGGCGGGAACGGTGCCGGCAGGTCGAGGCCCAGTTCCCGCAGACGGGCTTCAGCGGACACGAACCGGGCCCGGTCGCATTGCATGCCGCGGAGGTGAACCGGCCATCAGTGAATGCTAGGCCGGTGCCGAGCGGGCGCGGGATCCGGGCGGCTGATGTGGCTAGCCCGCGTCGTCGCCCCGGTTGGGCCGCGATTCCCGTACCGCGGTAACCGCCTGCTCCAGCTGCTCAAGTCGGTGCTCTCGACTACCCACCAACTCGATCAGCCGCGGACGGTCGTCCTCCCGTATGACCCCGTAACGGCCGTCGCGATAGATCTGCTTGAAAATCCGGTCCACCGCGTCGCGGTAGCCATGGTCGGCGGGCCGAATCCCGTCGGCTTCCATCTGCACCGGCCATGCCTCGGACTTCGGGACGAAGGCCAGGATATCCAGATGGTCCAGCGCCTCCGCGGCCGCCGGCACCATGGACGCGACGAACGCATCGTCGATATCGGTGCACCCCGTGTCGGCGGTGTACTGCGAGTAGGCCAGGTAGTCCACCGGCGCGCGGTCGAAGATCACCTCATCGGCGGGTCCGGCGTACCGATGCACTCGGCTGATGTTGTAGTACAGCTGAATACCGTTGTGCAGCCGGGTTGATTCGTCGCGGAACAGGATCTCGTAGGGTCCGTGCAACCCCAGCGCGCGGTAGGGCTCCTCCTCGCGGATGACGTGCGGGTGGCGGGCGACCCAGTCGTTGACAACGGTCGACTTCCCCAGGGAGTGGCTTCCGGAAACGGCGATACGCATGAGATCAGACTCCCTTCGATGCGAGGCGACGACGGAAGACCCGCCACGCCCCGGTTGACCACAGCGCCCAGACGATGAGCACCGGCTGAAAGAACAACCGGGCCAACCGGGCGCCGTCGCTGTCGAGCCCGAAGGCGTCGCGCCCGTGGACCCACTGGGCGATATTGCCGGGAAAGATCATGACAAAGAAACCCGCCAGCAGCACCCCGACCACGGGACGTCTCTTCGTGGCGAGAATCATCGCCGCACCCAGAGCGATCTCGACCACTCCGGAGGCCAGCACCGTGACATCCGCGGGTACCGGCACCCAAGTGGGCACCTGCGCCTGGAACTGCTGGCGGGCGAAGGTGAGATGACCGAATCCGGCCAGGATCATCAGCGATCCGAGCACGATCCGCCCGAGGGTGCGGGCGGTCGTATGGGCGGCAGAAGACGGCATCAGCGCCCGCGGCTCCATGCCGTGTAGGACGATATCGAGCCGGCCCGGGGCCGCTCCAGCCAGGGCCAGGGATGAAGTTCGACCACATCGAGGCGGGCGGCCCTGGATCTCCAGCCCGGTACCGGGGCGAAGGTGGTCACCAGCGGCCGGCCCGCCAGCGCCGCGACGGGGTCACCCCGCCACAACTGCACCTGCCGGCGGGTGGCCAGATCGCCCAGCGACTGCGTCAGGAAGACCAACCGGTTCACCGATAACTGCAGCCGGCGTAGCAGCGGCTCGTCGAATACGAACACCACGGGCAGTTCGGGGTGGGCCGCCGCGGCCGGGTCACGGTCACTGAGGCTCTCGGCGGTCATCCAGACGGCGTCGGGCGCCCCGGACCGCTGGACGGCGGCCGGACCGGCGGTCCTGGCCAGGTCGTCGTCACGCCTGAGCCGCGGATCGGCTGCCGGTTGCGGCTCCCGCTCCTGAATCGCCGGCCAATCGGTGATCGGGCACCTCTGCTCGAGGGGGCACCGCGCACACAGTCCCGGTGCCCGCTTCTCCACCTGCCAGCGGGAAAAGCCGTACGCCTTGCCGGTGAGCGCGCCAACCGTCCACTGCCAGCCCAGTCTGTTGGCGGCGCGCGATCCGTCCAGCAGATGCCGGTACATCAGATTCTCGCCGTCACGCCAGCCCAGCCCCGCCCGGACACTCCAGTGCGAAGCGAGCCACATCCGGGTCTGATTGGTCAGCCAGCCGTCGGCCACCAGTTCGGTCCACGAGGATTCCAGGCACAGCGCCGAGGACGCCCACGGGTTGCCGAACTGCCCGGCGCCCTCGCCGGTGCTGTGTTCAGCGACGTCGTAACGCAGCGAGCGCCGGGATGCCGTTCCCATGCGCGCGTAGAGGTGTCGCGCGTACTCCTGCCACCTCAGCTCGTCGCGGAGCTTCCGCACGTCGTCCTGGGGACCGCCGCCGACGTGATCCCACACCTCGCGCAACCGCAGCAGCCCGTGGCGGATATACGGCGACAATCGTGACGCGCCGCGCGTCTCCGGGGGCCAGACGTTGTTGCGCCGGCGGGCATACCCCCGCACGTCATATGCCTGCAGCGCTGCGTCGGCCGCCCGCTGCCCTCCGGGTGTCGCCGCCGGAACACCCGACGCCGTGGATGTACACAGATCACCGAGGTGGCGGATCACCCAGGCGCGCAGGTCGTCCTCACCGAGCGGCGGATCGGGCAGGCGCAACGGTGTCACCCGCCGGACGCTGCCGGGTTGCCGGACGAAAGTCAATCCGCGAGCGGTGACCGACAACCGCAGCCCGGCGAGTCCGGCCATTAGTGTCGCTTCGGTGAGCGCACGTTTCGAGGAGTTGGGCTGGAAGCAGACGGCAATGGGCGTGATCAGCCTGCGACGTCGCTTCGACCCTGTGGTGGCAGCGGACGTTTATGAGGTCAAACTCGACGATGAGCACCTGATGTCCAGCCTGTTCACCGTCGCCGAGCGGGAGTTGGCCCGCCTCGGCCTGGGCCGCACTCCCGGAGCGGCGCTGGACGTGATCGTCGGCGGCCTCGGCTTGGGCTACACCGCGCAGGAAGCTTTGCGGTCCAGCCGGGTTCGGTCCCTGACCGTGATCGAGTTCTCCGATGCGGTTCTGGACTGGAACCGGCGGGACCTGCTGCCGGACACCGCCGGTCTGGCCGCCGATGACCGCGTCACGCTGGTCTGCGCGGATTTCTTCGCCGCCGCCACCGACGCGGTGGGGTTCGATCCGCTCCGACCGGGGCGGACCTACGACGCGATCCTGCTCGATATCGACCACTCGCCCCGTCATGTCCTGCACGCATCGCACGCCGGCTTCTACACGTCCGTGGGCCTGCAATCCGTGTCCTCGCGGCTGAACCCCGGGGGTGTATTCGCCATGTGGTCCGACGATCCACCGGATGAAGAGTTCACCACTCTGCTGGAATCGGTATTCACCGCCGTCGAGGCCCGGTCAGTCTGGTTCGACAATCCGATCACCCGCGGCCGATCCGCGGCGACCGTTTACCTGGCGACCCGGTGAATCAGAAGACCGTGACGTGAATGTGGTCGAAGTGGGCTGACACCCGCCACATGGTGTAGGAGATGCCGAATCGGGCCGCCTGGCTCTGCAGGTCAGCGTGAATGGCGTCCCCGAGAGCCATATTCGAACCGATCATGATGTCCACGGCGCGGCCACTCGGGTGGTCGGGGAGCGGATCCGCCCGTACCCCGCCGATGGACTGCACACCGGGGTACGTGGCCATGATGTACTGCACGATTCCCCGGGCGTTGGGCACCAGACCGGTCATACCGACCGTGGGGATGGGTGCCACCCGGCTCACCGCCGCCATGACCGCCGGCGGCATACCGCTGGGCCCGGCCAGCACCGCCTGCTCGGCGGGTGGGAGCATCACGTAGTCCACCGCCGCCTGGGTGATCTGCGCCTGAAGCTCGGACTGCTGACGCTGGAGGTCCGCGCGCAGCGCGACGGCCTCATCGAGAGCCACCTTGGCCTCGGCGGCGGACTCAGCCGACGCCTCCGCGATGGTCCGGGCCTGCTGGTTCGACTGGCGGAAGCCCCGCATCTGCTCGGCCATCTCGGTGCCCATCACCCGCTGGATGGTCAGCTTGTCGATCAGGTTCGTCGGCGAGGCGGCGGTCAGGATGGTGTTGAGGCCGTCGGTGCGCCCGCCCATGTAGACCGCGGCAGCCAATCGGTCGACAGCACCCTGGTGATTGACCAGTTGCGCCTTGGCCGCCTCGAGCGCAGCCAGATCGGCGGCGTTCCTACGGTCTGCTTCATCGACCAGCCGCAGTTTCTTGTCGAAGTCCGCCTGGGTGATGTTGATGGTCTTGGTCAGCTCTTCAGCCTGGCGGGAGAGCTCCTTGAGATTCGCCACGCTGTCGTGGACCGGTTCGGCGTCGGCGGTCCCGCTCCAGGCTGCGCTGAGCGCCATAAGCCCCGCTACCGCCCCGATCACCGGCTTGCTGACGACCGTCCTCGGCATCCTTGGAAACAGCTTCAAAACTACGCATCCTTTGACTGCCGTCGACGGCTTCTTCGCCGAGCTGCCTGGCTGTGGGCCTGAGGTCTCGGTTAGGTTACGAAACGGCAACGGTTTTGTCCAACCAGCGGGTCGGTGGTCTGCTCAGAGCCACGGCCCGCGGCGGTTGCCGCTCGGTCCTCCTTTATGGCACACCCATGCCTGGCCCGTCACGCCTAAGTGATGGATGCCACATGTCCGCGGTCATCGATCGCCAGCGACTCGTGCAGCGAGCGCTTGGCCTCCCTGACCGCAGCCAAGATCGTCTTCTTCGCTGTCCTGAGTGCTTTCTTTTGCTCCTCGGTACCGTTCCACGTGATCGTGCGCGCCAGTTGCGCAGTTTCTCTCAACTCGCGCCGAATCTTGAGCACGTCGGCGAATTTCTCGGCCCGGCCCAGCATGACGCGGGCGGTATCGGCGTTGACGCCTTGCCACGCGAGTAGATTTCGGCCCAGCTCCGTGAGCGTGGCTTTCCCGTCATCGAGGCTGACCACACCTTTGCCGGCCAGGACGGCCAGCAGCAATTCGACGCGTTCGCTGGGCGGTTTGATCGCACCGTGGCTCGCCTCGGCCGTCCGCTTGATCAGCTCCGCGGCATCGGCCGGTCCGTCGAGCAGCTGTGCCACCATCGCGATTCGGACGGTTTTTCTGAGTCCACCACCCGGACCCGGCTCCCATCGCCCACCGCCGAACCCCGGACCACCCCAACCGTCGGATCCCCTGCCGCCCCGGCCTTCTTCGGCCCAGCCGGCACCGAATCCCGGACCGCCAAAACCCGCCGGCCCGAAATCCTCGAAACGTCCCGAACCAAACATGTGAGCTTCCCTTCCTCCGAGGGCAACAACCGCCAGTCGTTACCGTATCTAACTAACAACCTACTTGATAACAATGAACTTGATATGCGTCAAGTAGGTCGCCGCCGCTGCGCCCGCCGTGACCAACCGGCCGTGCGAGGATGCCCGCATGGGTGAGCAGACCGAAACCGCCGAGGACCTCCCCCTCGGCTATCTGCTGCACCAATTGGTGCGGGTGCTGCGCCCCCACGTATCCGCCCAGCTGCGCGGGATCGGGATCGGGCTCCCCGAGCTCGTTTGTCTGCGCCTGCTGTCGATGACCCCGGACCAGTCCAGCGCTGAACTGGCGCGTAACACGAAAGTGTCCGCACAAGCCATGAACCAGGTGCTCAACCGTCTCGAAGACCTCGGCGCGGTTGCCCGGCCACGCGGCACCTCAGGCCGCACACTCCCGGCCCGGCTCACCCCGGCGGGCCATGAACTACTCGAACGCGCACAAGCCGCAGCCCTGATCGCCGAGCGGCAACTCCTGGACTCCATCAGCCCGGCAGAGTTGGGCCAACTCAAGCGGATCCTCTACAAGGTGGGCGGTACGAGCGGAGCCTCCGCACCCGAGGTCGCGGGGCACCGATGAGACCGACGCCAACCCGCCGCAGATATCTGGTTCGGGCCGTGTTGTCGCCGCTGATCGGAGCAGTGCTTTTCCTCGTCGGCAGTCCCGTGGCATCCGCGGACGACGGTGATCGATCACCGTCGGATGCGGTGACCGTGGCCGGCTCGGTAGTGCTGCGCGACCCCGTGGAACTGCCGCCCGGCACGTTGCTCACGGTGACCCTGGAGGACGTCTCCCGGGCGGACGCCCCGGCGGTGACGCTCGCGCGGACTCAGACCGAAGTGAAAGACCAGCAGACGCCCATTGCCTTCTCGCTGGTCTACCCGATGTCTGCGGTTGAGCCCGGGTCCGTGTACGCCGCCCGGGCGCAGCTCACCGTAGGTGATCAGCTGTTGTTCACGACGACCGAGCGCAACCAGGTCGATGTTCTCAACCCGTCCCCCCTCGAACTGGTGCTGGACCCGGTGCCGGCACCGGAACCGCCGCCTGCGCCCAGCGTCACGCTCACCGACTCGTACTGGAAACTGATCGAGGTCGACGGCCGGCCCATTCAGGCGGCCGACCAGGCGCGCGAACCACACCTGATCCTCAATGCGCAGGACAGTCGGTTCGCCGGCTCCGGCGGGGTGAACCGGTTGATGGGCGGTTACACACTTGACGGTGACTCTCTGAGCTTCTCTCAAGTGGCCTCGACGATGATGGCCGGCCCGCCCGAAGCGATGCAGCAGGAACACGCCATCACCGCAGCGCTCGGCCAGGTCCGGACTTTCCGTCTCACCGCGGAACGGCTGACCCTCCTCGACGCCTCCGGAACGCCGGTTCTCCGGGCGACGCTGAGCGGGTAAGCCCGCGTGGTGACAGGTCAACCCGACCTCAGACAGCCTCGCGGGCATCGGTCTTCCGGCGTGAGCCCCGCCGTCGCCATCCGAACAGTGCAACGGTGCCGACAATCCCGATCAGAACCAGCACGATGGGCAGGGCGCCGATATCGCCGACCCACGCGGACACCACCTGCTGTATCCGGGCGGCCGCTTCGATAACGGGATCGCTGGTGTCGCCGCCTCCGCTGATCCGCAGCTCGTAGAGGCCGTAGTACATCACGTAGCCACCCGTGACCAGGAGGAGGATGCCACCGATTCGGGTGAGGTGATGCGTCGCGCCGCGCAGCCAGGCCGTGACCGGCGCCGCCGCCAGCGCAATCGCGGTCGCCAGCACGCCCACCAACAGGGCCATGCCCAGTGCGTAGGCGAGGTAGGCCAGGATGCCGTTCAGGATCGAACCGGAGCGGAATGTCGTGCCGGTGACCGCGAGGAAGGGACCGATCGTGCACGACAGGGAAGCCACTGCGTAGCCGATCCCGTAGCCGAACATGGAGCGCAGCCGGGACGTCGGCGCACCGTGCCGCGACTTGGGGAGCAACAGTGTCACTTCCCGCCCCGCGAGCATCCAGCCGCCGAGCAGGAGCAGCGCTCCGCCGATGATGACGGTGAACACCGGGATATAGCGCTGGATCGATGCTGCGAACGGCGCCAGCACGAGGGCGAACGAACCGAACACCACCAGGAATCCCGCCGCCATCATGGCGGTCGCCGCCAGCGCCCGCCCCACCGCCGCGACCCGGTTCGGCGTTCCGCCTTCGCCGGCGACGACCAGGGTGAGATATCCCGGAAGCAATGCGAAACCGCACGGGTTGAGGGCCGCCACCAAGCCTGCGGCGAGAGCGAAACCTAGTGCCTGAGTGTCGATCAAGGCTTTGCGAGGGCGTCGACCCGGGACATCAGATCCTGTTCCGAGAGGGTGCCGCGGACGATATCGACGGCACCGTCGGCACTGACGAACGCGAACGCCGGTTGCGCCGTCACCCCGAATCGCTGCCAGACATCGCCGTCGACATCGGCGATGTTGGTGAAAAATCCGATGTCGTACTTGTCGACGAACTCCTGCATCGCGGGGACCTGATCCAGGGCGGCAACGCCGACGAACGTCACCGCGCTCGTGGAACGCGCCGCCTCGGCGACACCCGGAGCCTCCCGTTGACAGGTGGCACACCAGGGCGCCCAGAACCAGAGTACGGCCGGCTTGCCGGCCAACGTCGATCCGGAGAACTCGGCGCCGCTGACTGTTTTCGCCGTGAAGTTCAGTTGTTCGGGGACCGCCGGTGCGCTCGGTGGCGCCGAGACGGTAGCCGAGTCGGCGTTCGGAGCCGTTGCGGGGGACGCCGTCGTGATGGACCCAGTGGCGGAGTCACCGCCGCTCCCACCGCAGCCCGCGACCAAGCCGATGGTGGTGGCCAGCAACGCCAGCGAATACGCAGTTCTCACAATGACGACCTCTCGGGTGGGTGGGATGGGGTTAGTCCGGGTTGGATGGGGTAAGTCAAACAGAAAGCCGCAGCGCTCTGCCGCAGATAGTCAGCGAACTGACACTCGGCACCCGGCGACCGGTGAGCATCATTGACCGTAGATACCGCCGTCCGACGATCCGAGCAGGAGACATGATGTCCGACAGACAAGGCGGGCCGATCAGGCAGGCCATGCGCATTCTCGCCGGCGGGGACGGTGCGGCGGACACCCAGGTGCGGCACGCCGCCTGGGTGGCCCGGTGTGTGGGGCGGGGAGTCACCGCCCCGTTGCTTCGGGAAGACGTCGCGGCGTTGGCAGGCACGCTCGCCGCTCGGCAATTCAATCCCGGCGCAGTCCTTTTCGCCGCCGGGGAGCCCTCCACCGGGGTGTGGATCGTCCGCCACGGACAGGTCGAACTCGCAGTCGGGTCGGGACGGCGCCGTGCCGTCGTGGACGTGCTGCGACCCGGCGACGTCGACGGCGATATCCCCCTGCTGCTGGCGATGCCGCTGGCATACACCGCCCGGGCCATCAGTGAGTGCACGTGCCTGTATCTCGACCAGTCCGCATTCGAGAACCTTCTGGCCAGCCACCCCGCCATCGCCCGACGCTGGTTGTCCTCGGTGGCTCAACGTGTCAGTTCCGGGCAATCCCGTCTGATCACCATGTTGGGTCGCCCCCTGCCGGCACAGATCGCCCAACTGCTGCTCGACGAATCCGTCGACGGGTCCGTACAACTGGCCCAGGGGACGCTCGCCGCGATGCTCGGGGTGCAACGTCCCTCGCTGAACAAGATTCTCAAGGAATTTGAGCGGGCGGGGCTCATCACGATCCAGTACGCCGGAGTCGGGATCGCGGACGCCGACGGGCTCCGCGCCAGGGCCGCATGAGGACTGCCGCTCCAAGGACCCGGCCGCGACGTCCAACGAGTGTCCGCGCGCGGTGGCCATGGCCAAGTCCGGGTGGGGCCGGTAACCGACCGCTTCGCGTCGCGGGAACCAGTCGGCCGCCCGGCACGACTATGTGACTGAACCCCCTAGGGTCGACATAGCCGAGAAGGGCCAGGCGGCCCTGAGGGACCAGAAGGACCAGAAGGAGAAGACTCGATCATGGCGATATTGAGCGGCCCGGCTGATCCTCGGCAGTCGGTGGGAGTGTCATGGACGTGTTGACAGCGGGTCCGCATTTCTTTCCGGGCTGGGTCAGCATCCTGTTCAGCCTCGGCCTGGCGCTCGGCATCGTGCACCATCTGCCATGCATGTTCCGCGGCGGCGCCAAGCTTTGGTTTCACGCCGGGCACACCGCGATGGCGCTGTCGATGATGTACATGTATCTGTCGATGTCCTACGGCTGGAACTGGCTGCCGGCAACCGGGCAGATGTGGTTCTTCGTCGTCACCTCGGTGATCCTCACCGCTTGGCTGCTCATCAACCTGCTCCGACGGCAACCGGTCAACTTCCTGTGGATCCTGCTGCTGATTCAACACGCCGCCATGGCCTACATGTGGTTCCCCATGATGCGCTGGAACGCCATCGTCATCTTCGTGCTGGTCTCCTGGTTCGCAATCGAGGTCTTCGGCTGGGCTGCCAACCTCTTCCCCGATGACACCCGGATGGCGTTGAACTCGAAATGGTTCCCGTACGAAGTGGGCGCAAGACAGCGACGGGGATCACCGATCCCCGCTCGGCAGACCGCGGCCGTCCCCGGCGGCGGGACGGGGGCAGCACCCGGGGAGATCGGCGAGGAGTCGGCGCCCGACTGCCACACCAGCGTTCATCTCGTCGTCTCGGACTGGAAAGACCGCACCCTGATGGCGGTCATGGCGCTGTCGATGGGCTACATGTTCTACGGGATGCAACTCATGCACTGACAGGTGGCGCGTGTTGACAGGGCTGTCGGCGGCAATACATTGACCTAATGCGACTTTTCCGGCCCGATACATCGAGGGGACACCGGTTTCGCCGGGGGCGGTGCGGCATCGGGCTCGCCTGCGTGGCGGTTCTGATCGTGTCCTGCGGGAGCGCCGGGCGGCTTGCCAACGCCGACGAGACGACGGCGGCAACGGGGACCGCACCGTCGTCGGCCCCCACAGCCGCGGGGTCCGACGTCGTCCTCCTCGATCTGCAGGATGCGGCGGAGGTCGCTGGCTGGACAACGGTCAACGACCCCGTCATGGGCGGGTTGTCCACCTCTGAGGTGACATCCGGCGATGGCGGTCTGGTGTTCTCCGGCACTATCTCGCTGGAGAACAACGGAGGGTTCGCCTCGGCCCGCAGTCCGCAGGATCCTGAAATCGGACGGAAAGCGACCGGGGCGACGTCACTCCGGGTCCGCGCTGTGGGCGACGGTAAGACCTATGTGCTCAGGGTGGGCACCGCCGGCCAGCCCTGGTCCTACATTCAGCGTTTCAGCACCGAGCCGGGCGTCCCGCGCAGCTACGACCTGCCGGTTGCGGGTTTCCGCCCGGTTGGCATGCGCCTCGATCCTGCACCCGCCGCCCCACAGAGCCTCGATCCGTCGGGGATCAGCCAGGTTTCGTTCTACATCCTGGACAAACAGCAAGGCCCCTTCGCGCTGACCGTCAGCGCGCTCGACGCCACAGCCTGAGGAAAGACCGCCAATCGGGTCCGGCCGGCGCGGGCTCCGCGATTAACAGCAGTCACATTGTTAACATCGCGGCGTGCCGGACTCGTCGGGAACAATCGGCCCGCGGCCCCCCCGCCCGGTTTCCCGGCGCGACGCACTCCAGTACGCCACCGCTGTATCCGCGCTGGCCGGCCTCGGTGTCGCGTCGGCGAAGCTGGCGGTACCCGAGGCCGCGGCCGCGGCTCCCAAGTTGATCGACTACGCCATGCGCCAGATACCCGCCGAATACATCCGGGCCGCCGGCTACTCAGGTGTGATCAACTACGTCTCGCTGTCACGTCCAGGGTCATCCTTCGGCGCCAAGCCGATCACCCGGCCCTACGCGGAGTCCCTGACCGCAGCGGGGCTGGTGATTGTCAGCAACTACCAGTACGGCAAGCCGGGCGGGACGGCACCATCGGATTTCACCCGCGGGTACGCCGGCGGTATCGCCGATGCTCGGACCGGATGGCAGCTGCATACTGCGGCAGGGGGCGGTCAGAGTGCCCCGATCTTCTTCAGCGTTGACGACGACATCAGCCGCGACACATGGAACACTCTCGCCCTGCCGTGGTTCCGTGGTATTAACTCCGTCCTCGGCGTGCAGCGCACCGGTGTCTACGGCGGTATCGATGTGTGTCAGTGGGCTGCCGCCGACGGGGTCATCGGCTACTCGCGCGTGCCCGGCCGCCGGTGGGCCTGGCAGACCCGGGCCTGGTCCGGCAACCGGGTAGACTCGGCCGCCGTTCTGTACCAGCGCATCGTGAGCACCGCATCGAACCCGGGCCCGCTGGTCGGCGGAATCGAAGTCGATGTCAACGACGTTCTGGCCCAGGATTGCGGTCAGTGGAACCTGCACCCCTGACCGGCACATGAGGCCCGCCCTACGGCACGACCGCCTCGTTGACATGCGCAACCGCGCATGGAACAGTCTTCGCAAAGGCGGCAACGATTTTCACCTGAATCGTGGCGGTCATCCCGTTCGTTGACGATGTGGAGGGCAGATTTGAAGTCCGCCACATCCGACACCGACCCATCGGTGTCGCGTCTCGCGCGGGACCATCCCTCACAGCCCCCCGCCACCCCGTCGGCAGCCGTGATGACCCTCGCGGGTGACCTGCTGCGCGCCCTGTCCGCGCCGGTGCGGATCGCGATCGTCGTGCAGTTGTCGGAGACGTCTCGGTGCGTCCACGAACTGGTCGACGCCCTGGATCTTCCCCAGCCGCTGATCAGTCAACACCTGCGGGTGTTGAAGGCTGCCGGAGTGGTCGCCGGCGATCGGACGGGCCGGGAGGTGCGCTACCGCCTGGTCGACGAGCACCTCGCCGACATCGTGGTGGCCGCGGTGACCCACGCCGCGGAGGGGCAGTGACCGGTACCGGGGCCGACTGCAGCCCGCCGAGTGTGCCCGGCATCCGCGCCACACGGCAGGGCGCTGCGGTCTGGGACCTGTTGGAGAACCTCGACGAGTTCCGTTCGGCTCAGGAACTTCACGACGAACTGCGCCGGCGCGGTGAGGGTATCGGACTGACGACGGTCTATCGCCGGCTGCAATCCATGGCCGCCTCCGGCCTGGTTGACACGTTGCGGTTGGAAAACGGCGAGTCGGTTTATCGCCGGTGCTCACAGCAGCACCATCACCATCTGGTGTGCCGACGGTGCGGCACGACCGTCGAGGTCCGGGGCTCTGCTGTCGAGACGTGGGCCGCGAAAGTAGCCCGCGACAACGGGTTCTCCGATGTCAGCCACACCATTGAGATCTTCGGTGTGTGCGCCGCGTGCTCGGTGCAGAAATGACCTCATTGGTCGGGTCGCGCAGGGAACTCGGTCCCGGTACCGGATAACTGCTCATCGCCGAAGGGATCTGGGTAGCGGGACCATTCGTAGATGTCCGGTCGCGGTAAGCCGCTAGCGGGCAGGCGTTCGGCGTATCCTTCTAGAACACGTAGGGGTTCTGCGGCGCCTCGATCGGCGTCAGGGCCGTCACCATCAGAGACGGCACCGACAATCCGGCGGCGTCGGAGGGTTGGGGGTCAACCGTGCCCTCCACCCGCAACCAGGTTTCTTCTGCATAGGCGCCGGCTCGTGCCGCGAGTGGGCCACCCAGATGAAGACGGGCCAGGTGCGCGTCGGCTGCACAACAGATCATGACCACCCGCCCCAGATCGGTTCCCGCACCCTGTGGACCCATCCCAGTCGTGTTCTCTGCCTTCATCGTGAAGCCGATGACGGTGATCAGCCGGCCCTCCAGGGTCTGGGCCGAGTCCCGATTCGCGCGGATCACCACTTCCGGTAGCGCCAGTTCCGGGGCACGCCCGGCGGGGAGCGGCGGAAAGGAGCGAGTCAGCGCCTCGCGCGAGGTGTCGGTCACCGGCGGCTCGGCGGCCCGCGCACCCAGCGCGGGCGGAACCACGAATCCCAGCAGGACGACCGGCAGCACCAATAACCACACCACCCCGGACCTGTGCGTGTGGTCGATATCGTCGTCGAGGTCAATGTCGCCGCGACGTCTGTGAGCGCGGATATCCCGGACGATCGCGCCGATCGCCAACGTAGTGAGCACGATCGCGGTCACAACCAACCACGGCATCAGTGAGGGCTTCACGTACCGGGTGTAGGTGCCGGTCACGACGATGATCGCCGTGCAGACGCCCGTGAGCAGCAGCAGGACGTTCTCGGTTTCCCGGTTCACCGGGCACCTCCCAGGAAGACCAGCCCAACCCCGGTCGCGACCACTGTCGCAACGACGAACGTGGCCGGTGCGAACCGCAGCGCGAATGCGCGGCCGAACATACCTGCCTGCATCGCGAACAATTTGACGTCGATCGCCGGTCCCACGACCAGGAACACCAGCCGCGGTAACAGCGGCAGCATGGTCAGGCTGGCGGCGACGAATGCGTCGGCCTCCGAGCAGAGCGCCAGCACGACCGCCAGGATCGCCATGGTGAGAATGCCGAGGAGAAGTTGGCCGGCCAGGTGCTCATAGACCACCGGCGGCACCAGCACGTTCAGCGCCGCCGCCGTCGCCGCGCCGAGCACCAGATAGGACGCGGCCCGGAGGAAGTCGTGCCGGGCGGCCTCGGTGAACACCGCCCACTTCGACCCGCCGCCATGCGGTGTCCGGGGAAGCAGCCGGGTGATCCACTCCACCCGTCCCCATTTCGACCACGCCGCGCCCATGACGATCGCGGTGACCAGTGATGCGGTGAACCGCGCACCGACCATGGCCGGTTCGCCGGGAAAGGCCACCGCCGTCGATACCAGCACAACCGGGTTGATCGCCGGCGCCGCGAGCATGAAGGTCAGGGCGGCAGCACCCCGCCGGTCATTGGCGGCTTCGTCCCCGAACAACCGCCGTGCCACAGGCACCGCTCCACATTCGCAGCCCGGCAGGGCAGCGCCGCCGACTCCGGCGGTGAGGATCGCCGCACCCGTTCGCCGGGGCAGCCAGCGGGCCAACCGGTCCGGGGAGATATACGCGGCGATCAAACCGCTGATCACCACCCCGAGAGCCAGGAAGGGCAGGGCCTGGACGAAGACGCCGAGGAAGACGGTGGCGGCGGTCGCCAAGTCCGGCCGGCTCACCACGAAACTACGCACCGCGCCGCCGAACAGGGCCACCACAACCAGAC
Organism: uncultured Mycobacterium sp.; assembly: GCA_964555915.1. Lineage (GTDB taxonomy): Bacteria > Actinomycetota > Actinomycetes > Mycobacteriales > Mycobacteriaceae > Mycobacterium. The sequence continues at coordinate 7,450 of CAZKUK010000014.1, read as the reverse complement.
CTGCAACGAGGATTTCCGTCGACCCGGCAGATCGACGACGAGTCCGCCCGGCAGCCGTCACGATCTCATCCTGCCAGCTGTAAAGCCTTGATCGCGGGCCACTCACTGCCTGTCGCCCCCGCCGGCCGGCGAGCCGCAGTACGGGTCACCGGTGCCCGTGATCGCCGAACGTTTCCGGTTGATTCGCCGCGAACTCCGCCGATATCCGTTGGGCCGTTACTGATTGGGCCGCCGTGGATTGGGGCGCCGTGGATTGGATCCCTCTGGATGCGGCCCCGGTGGATCGTGGCCAGACATGGCGTTCCAGGAGCCAGACAAGGAACCAGACGCCGCAGGCGATCGTCACGATGACGAAACTCGGCGGCAGGTTGAACATGGCGGACAGGGCAACACCCAACCACACCGACACCACGCTGATCGCCGTGGAAATGATCATGGCCCGCGGCGGCTTGGGCGTCAGCATGATCGCCGTTGCCGCGGGAGTGACGATCAACGCGAACAGGAGCAACGTTCCTACCGCCTGCACCGCCATTGTGACGGCCAGGCCCAGCAGCGCCATGAAGATCATCGACAGCAAGCGCACCGGAAGGCCCTTGGCCTGGGCGACTTCGACGTTGACCGAGCTGTACAGCAGGGGCCGGTAGAGCAACCCGATACTGGCCGCCAGCAGCACCAGCAGCACCGCAAACGTCAGGAGTTGTTCGCGGGAGATGGCCAGCAGATTCCCGAACAGAACATTGGTCATCGTGCTCGAGGATCTGGTGGCCAGTGAGTTGAAGAACAGCCCGAACCCGGTCGCCAGCGCGAGAACGGTACCGGTGGCCACCTCCCGGTCGGATCGTCGGTTGCCGAGGACTCCGATCACCAATGCCCCGCCGACGCAGAACACGCCCAGACCCAGAGCGACGGGCATTCCCAGGAGCACCGCGCCGGTCGCACCCGGCAGACCGATATGCGCCAGCGCGTGGGCCGCGAACGCGGTGTTGCGGACGATGACGAAATAGCCGATCAACCCCGCCGCGAGGGCGACGATCGTGCCGCCGATAAGCGCGTTGCTCATAAACGACGATGTGAGGATCGACCACCAGTTTTCCTGGTAGCCAAAGGCCATCGCCTGGATCGTCACGACCGGCTCCTCATGTACAGCTCGCCCTGCGGGGTCCGGACCACCTGGATCGGGGTGCCGTACAGGTGACTGAGTAACTTCTCCTCGACCACACCGTCAAGGGTGTCGAAGTGGGCATGTCCGTCAAGCAGATAGATCGCACTGGTCAGCACACTCAGCAACGGGTTCAAATCGTGGGCGACGACCAGGATCGTCACACCGAGTTGTTTGTTGAGCCGGTCGAGCAGTTGGACGATCTCCCGCTGATTGCGCAGATCCAGCGCGGCCAGCGGCTCATCGAGGATGAGCATCCTCGGCCGGGCGGCCAGCGCCTCGGCGATCGCGACACGCTGCCGCTGCCCACCGGAGAGCTCAGAGAGTCGCCGGTCGGCGAACGCCCCCGCATCGACAGCATCGAGCGCCTCGGCAACCCGCCGCCGTTCTTCACGGGTGGGGCGACCGAAGGCCCACCGAGTCCCGTTGAGCCCCAGCATCACCGCATCGCAAACCCGGATGGCATCTCCAGCGGATGCCGCATAGTTCTGCGGTACGTAGCCGATGATCTGGTTGACCTCGCCAGGCGGTTTTCCCAGCACCCGGACGTGCCCCGAGGCGGGCGCAATCAGGCCCAGGACAACGTTCAACAGGCTTGTCTTACCCGAGCCGTTCGACCCGATGATCGCCACAATGCCACCGGCCGGGACCTCGAACGTTCCCTCGGACCAGATCAGACTGCCCCCCCGCACCACACTGACATCGTCGAATGTCAGAGCGGTGGCGGTGGAATCGATCTCACTGAGCGACACCGAGCGCCTTCGCCAGGTCGGTCAGCTGGTCAATCTGCCACGTCTGGAACGACGTTATCCCCGGCGGCACCGTCTCGGTCACCTCGACCACCGGAACGCCGGCCGCCCCGGCGGCCGAACGGATCTGCTCGGGGACCGACCCTTCGGTCTGCGAGTTGTAGATCAGAACATCGACCTGGCGGTCCGCCAGCGTTCGACGAAAGGCATCGAGATCCGCCGGGGACGGATCCGACTCGTTCGCCGATGCCGTCTGATAACCCGGCGGGGTCTTGTCCACCAGACCGACGTACTCCGCCGTGTAATCGAAGACGCTCTCGGTAGCCGCGTAGGTTTTGCCCGCCGCGCCGGCCTTGATGGTGTTGAGCAACCGGTCGTAGGGCTCGAGGCTGGTGCCGAAAGCCGCGCGCTGCTCATCGAAGTAGGCCTTCGCCTCCGGCACCAGTTTCACGAATTCGGCGGTGACCGCATCCGCGACCGCCACCACCGCGGACGGGTCGTACCAGAGGTGCGGATTGGAACCCGCCGCGGTCCGGGTCACCACGCCCGCATCCACCACCGGAGCCTTGGGAGCCGATGTCGCCGCGAACTTCGACGCCCACGGGTCGTAGTCCACCCCGTTGACGACGACGAGCTGCGCCTTGGCAAAGGTCGCGGCATCGGCCGGTGACGGCTCGAACTCGTGCGGTTCGACCGACGAGCTGGCCAGCACCGTGGTGACGTCGGCGCAATCGCCACCAAGATCCCGGACGATATCGCCCCATTGATCAACACTGACAACAACGTTGATGGGCGCCGTCGGACAGTCCCCCGCAGCCGGGGGCGCCGCGGTGTCCGCGGCATCACGCGAGGAGCAGGCGGACAATCCCAGAGAAGCGGCAAGTGCGATCACAGCGGCAGTGCTGCCGATCATCCGGGTGTGGAATGCAGACATAAACGGAAATAGTAACCGTTTCCAATTGGATACGGGGACCATGCCCATGCTCCCGCCTTGACGTGTCACATAAAGATATGCGACTATGTGCATGTAATACGAGAGGCCGACATGTCGCCCACATCGTCGGAGACGCCATCACCTACGTACAGGAGCACTGATATGACGCACGCGATTCACACCGACCACCCGCACACCCACACAGCAACCTGCGGTCACGCCGCCGTACAGCATGGTGACCACGTGGACTATCTCCACGACGGGCACGCCCATCACCAGCACGCCGACCACTACGACGAGTGTGATGCCTCTAAACTGCACGCGACCGCCGAGGATCACTCGCTTCACCAGCATGGGCCCGGCTGCGGCCACGACACTGTGCAGCACGGCGACCACGTGGACTATCTCCACGACGGGCACCGCCACGCAGCCCATGCGGATCATTACGACGAACACTGATCCCGCACTGCCACCGCTGCCGCCATGCCGGCCCTCGGGCCCGCATGGCGGCAGCGGTGTTTGGTCCGGCGCGCAGGATCGAGGTCTGCACACCGATCTGTGGCGTGGTCACCGCCGGGTTCCTCGATGAGAACAAGTCCGACGGCAACGAGTCGCATCGAGTCTCCCCGGCTGCGGGGTGGTGTGGGTTCGCGCTGCGGCACATGCCGCCTGAGCGGCGTGCTTGCGGTCGAAGCAGCGATCGACACCGGGCCCTTCAGCGAACCATTCGCCGGTATCGAGCTGTCCGACGAGATACCCGCCGCAGCGGTACAGACCCGGCTCGACGCGCCTCCAGGCCATCGGCCCCGCCGCACTCCGCAGCCAGTCGGACAACGCCCGCACCGGGTCCTCGTTCTCCTCAGACAGCACCGCGACCGCCACGGCCTGCCCGCCGGCGACCGCATACCCGGTCACAATCCAGCCCAGGTCGTCCACCTCGACCACCAACAGCAGGTTGCCGACCCGCACCGCGTTACTGCCATCCACACACCACGGCTCACCGAGGCCACCGCTGGCGCTGATCGCAGCCCGCACAACCGCTGCGGCACTGGCAGACAGAGCACCTCCGGGAGACCCGCTGCACGGTCGACGGCGGCCCGAGCACCAACTCGTTGCTGACAATTCGTATGCCACCTCGCCCTGATATGGCTGCCCCATATATTCCGTGTTAGCGGTATCTCTAGCAGCGGGCCCTGACATGACGGGTCTGCGTCTGCGCAGTCCCATCGTCGAGCTTTCCTGGGATTGTCCATCCCGGAGGAATAACGCAGCGCAGGTAACTTGTGAAGGACCATGGTGCGAGAAAAGGACGTCGGCCAGCAGACGAGTCGTCCCGGCCCCCCGGGCACACGGCTGGATGAGCTGTGGCGGCTCCTTCCTGAGGAATCGGCCGCGAACGCCTCCGGTGTACTCACCATCGGCGGCGTCGCGGTCAACGAACTCGCTGCCGAGTATGGGACCCCGTTACATATTTATGACGAGGTCGGTTTGCGCCGCCAGGCGCGACGTTTCGTCACCGGCCTGGCGCGACGCTGGCCCAATTCTCAAGTGCTCTTCGCGTCGAAATCATTCCCCGCCGTGGCGATGTACCGCCTGGCCGTCGAAGAGGGCCTAGCCATCGACGTTGCCGGCGGCGGCGAGCTCCGCCTGGCGCTGGCCGCGGACGTCGATCCGGCCATGGTGTACTTCCACGGCAACGCCAAGACCGATGCCGAGCTGACCCATGCGCTCGACGCTGGGGTGGGCACCATCATCGTCGATAACGAAGACGAGTTGGACCGCTTGGAACGATTGCTGCATAGGCCGCAAGCAGTGATGTTGCGGGTGATCCCCGGTATTGACGCCCGAACCCACCACTCCCAGGCCACCGGGGGCAATACCTCCAAGTTCGGGCTGCCGTTCGACCAGGCGGCCCGGGCCATCGCGCGCATCCGAGCGCACCCGCTCTTTCGGTTCGAGGGTGTGCACGTCCACGTCGGCTCCCAAATCCTCGATACCGCGTCTTTTTCCGACGCCGTTGAAAGGCTCAGCAGCGTGGGCGCTTTCGGAACCTATGACGTGGGCGGCGGCCTGGGCGTCTCCTACACCTATGCAGAGCACGCCCCCACCGTCGAGCAGTACCTCGATGCCGTGACCGAAGCTGCCCGTGTTCACCTGCCTGCCGATGCTCGATTGCTCATCGAACCCGGGAGGTCGTTGGTGGCGCGCGCTGGTATCACCCTCTATACCGTCGTTGCGGTCAAGCACACCGGGCGGACGTTCGTCGCGGTCGACGGCGGCCTGGCCGACCAGCTCGACATCGCCCTGACCGGACAGCGCTACGAGGCGGTGCTGGCCAACCGGCTCGGCGAGCCCTGGACCGAGACCGCCCAGGTGGTAGGTCGCCAGTGCGAATCGGGAGACCTGCTCGTCGACCAGGCCCGCCTCTCCCCGGCGCAGATGGGCGACCTGCTTGCCGTGGCCGTCACCGGCGCCTACTCCTACACGATGTCGAACAACTACAACGGAGCGCTCAAGCCGGCGATCGTCTTCGTCGCCGACGCTACCGCCCGCCTCGTGGTGCGCCGCGAGACCTACGACGACCTGCTGGCCACCCACGCGCCGGCGATCGACGAGCAATGACAGATCCCTCGGGCGCAACGGATTAGGAAGTGCCCGCGTGCCACAAGAAGTTAGCTCAGAAGTTATGGCAAGCGTTGACAGCTCTGCCAATCGGACCGCCCGAGGCGTTGAGGATGTCATCGCTGATATCAGACAACTGATCTTTGCCCAGGGCCTGCTCTAGCGTATTGGCCTCCTGCTCGCGCTGTCCGGGAGGAACGGCGAGGACCACATCCAGGGCCGCGCGCACCTTCTGCTCTGTTTGAGGATCGCTGCTAATCCTGCCCCAGATCAAGGGGGCGCTCTGCTGTAGCGACGACATGATCTGTTGTTGAGAGCACGTCGTGGTGTTGAGATTGTCGGCAGAGGCCGGTGCTGCTACCGCTATCGCAAGACAGGCGAGCCCAGCCGCCATAACCCCGCGCCGACCGACCCCGTTATCCATGACACTCATGGCGGCAACCTAGCAGGTTTTAGGGTCGGCGCGCGGCCAACGTCGTCACCCGCTTGATCGGCGGCACACGCCACGTTGGCTGCTGCTCAGCACGATCCGGCGGTTAACCGGCATGGGGTGACGCCACTCCACACGGCGGGGCGATGGCTACGGCCACGTTCCCGGAGTTCGTGCCGGCCCGGCGGGGCGCTGGGGCTTCAGGTTGGCGCCCGGTAGAGACGAATTCTGCAGGCCCGCCATGCACAGTCCGATCCGGCCCGGCAGGCACACACCGCCCGTCCCGGTGATCACGTTCGATCCTGTGGACGTGGCGTCCCAGCAGATGCCGGTGCGGCCGTCCAGCACCGTCCCGGCCGGGCAGGCCGCGGCGGCCTCCGGCGCGGTAAGCACCGGGGCGACGGCCAGCGCCCCGCCGCACAGCGCGACGGTCAGCAGGCGGGTGATTCGTGTGGTCATGGTGTCCTCCGGGGGATTCGGCGATCGTCCGGTCAGGACGGGAGGGTGATGGTCGTCTTCTCCGAAATCAGATTGAAGGCCTCGATCACGACGTCCTCCTGACCTTCGGGGGCTTCGGCGTTGAGCTGCAGCACGAACACCGCGTCCTTGTCCGGGATGACGACGGTCTGCTGGCCCACCGACCGGGGCTTGCCCTCCTCCACGTAGGTGCCGACGTAGTTGATGGCGTCGAAGCCACCGAGGGTGTCCTTCTTCGGCTCGCCGAACGGGCTGAACTCCGGGAACTGATTGAGCTGAGCGGGCGCCAGTTCCAGGATCTTCGCCGGATCGACGTCACCGACCAGCTTGGCGGCGATCGCATACATAAACGGCGGGTCGTCGGGATCCTTGGCCTTGTCGTAGATGATCGCGCCGTAAGCCCAGCTAGGGGTGAGATCTCCGGCGGGCCTCCAGTCAGGCGGGAACGGGAACTCGAAATCGGGTGTGCCCGGGTCGCCGTCCTTGACGGGGTACTCGGCGATGTCGTTGTCAGTGATGTACTGGTTCAGCGCGATGGCCGGGCCGCCGGATGCCGCCGCGCTCGTTGAGGTCGACTCGGGTCCGGCTCCGTCGGTCTTGGCGGTATCGGTCTTGGCGCCGCAGCCGGCGAGCGCCAGGCTCAGCGCCGCGATGGCAATCCCGGCAACCGCCATCCTGGTCGTCTTCATCGGCCACACCCTCCTCGCGACGCTTGCCTGCCGGGAGGTTAGCAGCTTCGGCGTTCAGCGGGGACCGCACAAGCGGCCTCCGGGAGCATCCACCAGTGATCTGGTCCCGGGGGTCACGTTCGGTCCTAGATCCCGGGGGCACACGTCGGCTTCGAGGCGCACGATGAACGCTGCACGGTCGTCGAGCAGCAAGATATTGGTTCGCCGTCGCCGATTTCGGACACCCTTAGCAGGGTGCGTTCCACGATCAGCCGCAGCTTGTGATGGGTGCGGGGTTCGTGAGCCGCAGTCAGGATTTGGGCCTGCAACACACCCCGTTCATCGCGAGGGCCGGGGGTTAACGGTTTCTTCGCCAGAGAGTTTCATCTGTAGCGTGAGAGAGCTTTCGAG
>CAZKUK010000013.1:0-61595 GCA_964555915.1 uncultured Mycobacterium sp. | reverse complement strand
CCGGCCTCCCCGGCCTCTCCGGCGCGAGCAGACACAAAGTCGCACAAAAATCGGCCTGCCAGTGCGAGTTTGCGTCTGCTCGGCACCGAGGCCGGAGGTCTCAAAGCGTCCCAGGAGAGTGCGTCCCAGGAGAGTGCGTCCCAGGAGAGTGGAAGTGTCACAGCGACCGGTCCCGCTGTGCGGCGATCTTCGACGACAGCCCATGAATATGCACGAATCCTCTGGCCGAGGACTGGTCGAAACTGTCCCCTTCGTCGTAGGTCGCGAGGTTGAAATCGTAGAGCGACTGCGGGCTGCGCCTGCCGTTGACGGCGATATGGCCGCCGTGCAGCACCAAACGGATCTCACCGCTCACCCGCTGCTGGGTATCGGCCACGAACGCCTCCAATGCGGATTTCAGCGGCGAGAACCACAGGCCGTCGTAGACCAGCTCGCACCAGCGCTGGTCGGTCTGGCGCTTGAACCGGCCCAGCTCCCGCTCCAATGTCACATGTTCGAGTTCGGTGTGCGCGGTGATGAGCACCATCGCACCGGGTGCCTCATAGACCTCGCGGCTCTTGATACCGACCAGCCGATCTTCGACAACATCGAGGCGACCGACGCCCTGAGCTCCGGCCCGGCGATTCAACTCGACGATAGCCTGCAGGACTGTGACTTCGGTGCCGTCGACACGTACCGGCACGCCGTGTTCGAATTCGATCACGACCTCGTCGGGGGTGTTCCAGTTCAGCGTCGGATCGTCGGTGTAGTCGTAGACGTCCTTGGTGGGGGCGTTCCAGAGGTGTTCCAGGAAGCCGGTTTCCACGGCGCGACCCCAGACATTCTGGTCGATCGAGAACGGGGACCGCTTGGAGACGCTGATCGGGATCTCGTTCTGCTCAGCGAAGGCGATGGCTTTCTCCCGTGTCCACGCGTAGTCGCGAACGGGAGCCAACACCTCCAGATCCGGTGCCAGAGAGGCAAATCCGACCTCGAACCGCACCTGATCATTACCCTTACCGGTGCAGCCATGAGCAACGGTATCGCCCCCGTGTGCCCGCGCGGCGGCGACCAGATGCTTGACGATCAGCGGCCGGCTCAGTGCGGACACCAGCGGATAACGGTCCATATAAAGGGCGTTGGACTGGATCGCGGGCAGGCAGTATTGCTCGGCAAACTCGTCGCGGGCGTCGATCACGACGGCCTCGACCGCCCCGCAGTCCAGGGCCCGTCGGCGAATGACCTCCATATCCTCCCCGCCCTGACCGAGATCGATGGCGACGGCCACGACCTCTCGGCCGGTCTCCTTGCCGATCCAGCTGATGGCCACCGAGGTGTCCAACCCGCCGGAATACGCCAGGACGACGCGCTCGGGCATGAATATCTCCTTTGCTCAGATGTGCTGAGTTGCCTAGGTGTGCTGAGTTGCTCAGGTGTGCTGACGAATGTTCTCGAACATGGCCGCCACGTGTGCGCCGCTTGCGGGTTCGCGGGCCACCACCAGGATGGTGTCATCGCCGGCGATGGTTCCGACCACCTCTGGGAGTGCCGCCCGATCGATCGCACTGGCCAGGTAGTGCGCCGCTCCGGGCGGGGTACGCAGAACGGCGAGGTTGGCGCTGGCGTCGGTGGACACCAACAACTCACCCAGTAGCCGGGCCACGCGTTCGGTACCGCCCGCCACCCCGCGGACCGGGCTGCCATCCTCGGGTACCACGTAGACGCCGCCGCCGCCGTCGGCTCCACGGAGTTTGACCGCGCCGAGTTCCTCCAGATCGCGGGATAGTGTCGCCTGGGTCACCTCGATACCCTCCCCGGCCAGGAGGACAGCCAACTCGGTCTGGCTGTGCACCGGTACCGATGCAAGGATCGCCACAATCCGGGCCTGTCGGCCCGCGCGGGTCGCGGCGATCTCCGGTGATCGGGTCATCGGTGCTGCCCCCCGCCCGCGTGTTCGAGAAGCCAGACCAGCAGGGCCTTCTGGGCGTGCAATCGGTTCTCGGCCGCATCCCACACCGCACTGTCGGGGCCGTCGATCACCTCATCGGTGATTTCGTCGCCGCGGTGGGCCGGAAGGCAATGCAACACCACGGCGTCGGAATCGGCCATCGACAGCAGATCCGCGTTGACCTGAAATGACCGGAACGGGCCGACCCGGTCCAGGCCGTCACTCTCCTGGCCCATCGAGGTCCAGGTGTCGGTGACAAGGACATCGGCGCCCCGGGCAGCGACCCTCGGATCGTCGGTGATGGTGACTCCGGCACCCGTGTCGGCGGCACGGGAACGGGCCGCGGCCACTACTGCGGCGTCCGGTTCGAAACCGTGCGGCGCCGCGACGGTGACGTGTACCCCGGCGGTGACCCCGCCCAGCATGAACGAGTGCGCCACATTGTTCGCCCCGTCCCCGAAGTAGCTCAACCGCAGACCAGGCAGTGAACCCTTGCGCTCGACCAGGGTCTGCAGGTCGGCCAGGATCTGGCAGGGGTGGAACTCGTCGGAGAGTGCATTCACCACTGGAACGGTTGCGGCCGAGGCTATTTCGACCAAACGTTGCTGCCCAAAGGTACGCCATACGATGGCGTCGACATAACGTGAGAGCACCCGACCGGTATCCGCCAGCGTCTCGTCGCGGCCGAGCTGGGTGGTGCGGCCATCGACGACGACTGCGTGCCCGCCCAGTTGCGCGATACCTATCTCGAAGGAGAACCGGGTCCGAGTGGAGTTCTTGTCGAAGATGACCCCCACTCCCCGGGGTCCCTCCAGCGGCCGTCGGCTGTACGGGGCCCGTTTGAGTTCGGCCGCCAGCGCCAGTACCTCGGCCTGCTGGGCCGGACTCAGATCGTCATCGCGAAGAAAATGGTGAATCATTCGGCCGCTCCGATATCGAGGATGGTCGGCAGGGCCGAGACGAAGCCGTCGATCTGCTCGGCGGTGATGATCAGCGGCGGGGCGAGTCGAATGACGTCCGGGGTCGCCGCATTGATCAGGAATCCAGCCTGCAGGGCCGCGACCTCGACGGATTTACCGCGCGGGGCGGTCAGCGCGATACCGCACAGCAGACCCCGCCCCCGCACATGGTCTACCAACGGGTGGTTCAGCGATTCGATGCCCTGCTGCAGGGTCTTACCGAGCACCGCGGCCCGGTTCAGCAGATCCTCCTCAGCGATAACCCGCATTACCGCACACGCGGCGGCGGCGCAGACCGGGTTACCGCCGAAAGTGCTGCCGTGCAGGCCGGGTGTCAACAGCCCCGCCGCCGGGCCGGCAGCCAGACAGGCACCGATCGGCAGGCCGGCACCCAGGCCCTTCGCCAGGGTGACGATATCGGGGGTGATGCCGTCATGCTGGTGGGCGAAGAAGTCGCCGGTGCGGCCCACCCCGGTCTGTACCTCGTCAACTGCGAGCAGCGCGCCGTGCCGGCTGGTGATCTCCCGCGCCGCAGCCAGATAGCCGTCCGGTGGGACGACCACACCGCCCTCCCCCATGATCGGCTCGAGGAATACCGCTGCAGTCTCGTCGTCAACGGCCGCCGCGAGCGCGGCGATATCGCCGAACGGCACGTGGGTCACGAGACCGGGCAGCGGCGCGAATGGCCGCTGTTTGGCCGGCTGTCCGGTCAGGGCCAGTGCACCCATGGTCCGACCGTGAAAACTACCCTGCGCCGCAATAATTTTCGTGCGGCCGGTCAGACGGGTGAGCTTGAAAGCCGCTTCGTTTGCCTCGGTTCCGGAATTACAGAACATCACCCGCGCGGGTTTTCCGAACCGTTCGATGAGCGCTTCGGCAAGCGAAACGCCGGGTTCGGTCGCATAAAGGTTGGAAACATGGCCGAGGGTGTTCAGTTGAGTGGCGACCGCCTCGACGATCGCCGGGTGGCGGTGGCCCAGGATGTTGACCGCGATACCGCCGAGCAGGTCCAGATAGCTCCTGCCGTCGGCATCGGTGACGACCGCGCCGTCACCGGCGACGAGGGCCAGTGCGGGGGTGCCGTAGTTGTCCATCATCACCGCCTGCCACCGGTCCAGCAGTGTGTGCCCGCCGGGGGTCATGGCCCCACCACCCTGGTTCCGGCGCCCTCGTCGGTGAACAGTTCCGCCAGGACACAGTGCGCGACCCGGCCGTCGATCACGTGTGCGCCGGGGACTCCCGAGTTGACTGCTCGCAGACAGGCCTCGACCTTGGGCACCATGCCCTGCTCCAGGCCGGGCAGCAGACCGGCGAGGGTCGCGGTGTCGATTTCGCTGACCAGCGACTCGCGGTCCGGCCAGCGTGTGTAGAGACCTTCGACATCGGTGAGCATCAGCAGCTTCTCCGCACCGAGGGCTGCCGCCAGTGCGGCAGCGGCTGTGTCGGCATTGATGTTGTGCACCACACCGTCGGCGTCCGGAGCCAGAGTCGAGACCACCGGAATACGACCTGCGGCGATCAGGTCGCGGACGGCGGCGGTGTTGACCGACTCGATATCGCCGACCAGTCCGATATCGGTCGCCACGCCGTCCACCGAGACGCTGCGCCGCACCGCGGTGAACAGGTGGGCATCCTCGCCGGTGATACCGACGGCGTACGGTCCGTGGGCGTTGATCAGATTGACCAACTCACGGCCGACCTGTCCGAACAGCACCATTCGCGCGACGTCGAGCACCTCCGGGGTGGTGACCCGGAAACCGCCCCGGAATTCTCCGGAGATGCCGAGCCTCTTGAGCATGGCGCTGATCTGCGGGCCGCCGCCGTGTACGACGACGGGATGAATACCGACGTTGCGCAGGAAGACCATATCGACGGCGAATGCACGCTTGAGCGCGTCATCGGTCATCGCGTTACCGCCGTACTTCACTACGACGATCCGATCGTGCAGAGCCTGCAGAAACGGCAGAGCCTCGGCAAGAACGACCGCTTTGATCTTCGCCGCGGACGTCATGAGCTGTAGGCCGAATTCTCTTCGACGTAGGCGTGGGAGAGGTCGGTGGTCCGGATACTTGCTTCCCCGCTCCCGAGGTTGAGGTCGATGCACACCTCGATATCCGGCCGCGACAGGTCGACATCGCGGGCACCGGGCGCGCCGACCCCGTCAACGCACACCGGAGAACCGTTGAACGATACCGATATTCGATCCGGGTCCAGAGCGAACGGCACCATTCCGACGGCGGCCAGTACCCGGCCCCAGTTCGGGTCGGCACCGAACAGCGCGGTCTTGACCAGGCTGTCTCGGGCGACGATCCGCGCGGCGGTGACGGCCTCCTCCGAGCTGGGGGCGCCGGCCACCGTGACGAGGATCCGCTTGGTCACGCCCTCGGCGTCCGCCTGTAGCTGGGCGCAGAGGTCATCGCACACCCGGAGCACGGCATCGTCGAGGTGCTCCTGACTCGGCTTGATTTCACTGGCGCCGGAGGCCATCAGCAGAACCGTATCGTTGGTCGAAGCACAGCCGTCGACATCGAGCCGGTCGAACGTCCGGGCCGTCGCGCGGCGCAGAGCTGCGTCCAGGGCCGCAGGGGCGGCCACCGCATCGGTGGTCAGAACGCACAGCATGGTGGCAAGCGAAGGCGCCAGCATGCCGGCCCCCTTGGCCATCCCACCGAGGGTCCAGTTCTCGCCCGATTGCAGACTGTGATGCAGCGCAACCTGTTTAGGCACCGTGTCGGTGGTCATGATCGCCCGTGCCGCGTCGTCACCGCCCAGCAGGCCGGCAGCCAGCTCATGGACAATCTCGGTCACCCCGGCAAGAACCTTGCCCATCGGCAAACGATCTCCGATGAGTCCGGTGGAACAGATACCGACCTCAATGGGCCCGGTTTCGGTACCCCAGCTGGACAGCATCGCCGCGACCGCCTCGGCAGTGGCGTGCGCGTCACCGAAACCGGCCGGGCCGGTGCAGGCGTTGGCACCACCGGAGTTCAGCAGCACCGCACGTAACCGCCCTGTGCCGAGGACCTGCCTGGTCCACAACACCGGCGCGGCCTTGACCTGGTTCCGGGTGAAGACACCAGCGGCGGAGTAATCCGGGCCCTCGTTGAACACCAGTGCCAGATCCGGCGCGCCGGAGGCCTTGATACCCGCGGCGATACCGGCAGCCCGGAAACCGGCCGGGGCAGTGACGCCCTGGCTGCGCAGTAGCCGGGTGGTCGCTGCTGCCGCGGTCATGGAGCGACCCCTACCGCCGACAGTCCGCAGGTCTCCGGCATACCCAGAGCGAGGTTCATCGACTGAACGGCGGCCCCGGCCGTACCCTTCACCAGGTTGTCGATCGCACAGACGGCGACCAGGACCCCCGCGTCAGGATCGACCGCCACCGCCAGCTGGGCGGCGTTGCTGCCGATCACCGATCCGGTCCGCGGCAACTGTCCGTCGGGCAGCAGGTACACGAACGGTTCTCCGGCGTAGGCTCTCTCGTAGCTGGACCGGAGCTCCTCCGGCGTTGCCGACGTCCGCGCGGTACAGGTGGCCAGGATCCCGCGAGCGGTGGGGATCAGCACCGGGGTGAACGAGACGGTGACCGGCCGGCTGGTGACCGCGCGCAGACCTTGAGCGATCTCGGGCGTATGCCGGTGCGCGCCGGCGATGCTGTAGGCACGCGCCGAGCCGATCACCTCCGATGCCAGCAGATCCACTTTGGCTGCCCGTCCCGCTCCGGAGGTGCCGCTGACCGCCACGACTGTGACGGCCGGCTCAACGAGTCCGGCGGCGACCGCCGGCAGCAGAGCCAACAATGCCGCCGTCGGATAACAGCCCGGCACCGCGATGCGCGTCGCGTTGCGCAGTTTCTCCCTGGCACCGGGCAGTTCGGGTAATCCGTAGGGCCAGCTGCCGGCATGATCGGAGCCGTAGAACCGCCGCCAGTCCCCGGCATCAGAAAGCCTGAAGTCCGCTCCGCAGTCGATGATGACCGTCTCGGGGCCCAGCGCCTCCGCCAGTTCCGCGGAGTGCCCGTGTGGCAGTGCCAGGAAGACCACATCGTGCCCGGCGAGTACCGCCGGGTCGGTGGGTTCGAGCACCCGCTGCGCCAGCGGCAACAGATGCGGATGATGGTCGATGAGCGCACTGCCCGCGCTGGCCGCGGCCGTCAGCGCGCCGATGGTCAGGCTGCGGTCCGCATAGGCCTGATGACCGAGCAGCAGCCGCAGAATCTCACCGCCCGCGTATCCGCTGGCACCCGCCACAGCCACCGATGTCATCGCAGAATTATGCATCGTTATGCAGTTAGTTGCAAATTAATGCGCACATCGGATGATGGCCACCCGGGCAACGGAGGCGCTACCCCCGCAGCTGCGCACCCAGCCGTTCGCTCGCTGCAGCGAGTGCGGCGTTCCGCGCTGTGCTGGCCTCGTCCTCGGTGAGGGTGCGGTCGGCCGCGCGGAATCGCAGGGCCAGCGTCAGCGATTTGCGGCCCTCGCCGATCTGCGGGCCCGTGTAGACATCGAACAGCGCCACGTCTTCAAGCAGTTCGCCCGCCCCGCCGCGGATGGCATCGATCACATCCTGGGCGGGCACCTCGGCCCCGACGACCACGCTGAGGTCTTGGAAGACGGCCGGGAAAGGCGAAATCCGCGGGGCCGGCAAGGTCTCGACCACGGGCACCGGGTCAAGATCCAATTCGACCGCGCAGGTGCCCCGGGGAAGTCCCGACCGTTCGATGACAGCCGGGTGAAGTTGTCCGGCGTGACCGATGATCCGGTCGTCGACCACCACCTCGGCGCAGCGCCCTGGATGCCAGGGCAGAAGCCGGCCCGGCCGCAGCTCGACCGGCACCCCGCAGGCCCGGCCGATCACCCGCGCGGTCTCGAAGGCATCCGCGGCCTGCACCGGGCGGCCCGGACCCCACGGACCACGCGGTTCCCGCAATCCGCACAGAACCGCCCCCACATGGACCGGTTGGTATGGAAGGGAGGCGTTCAGCAGCTCGATCTCCGCATCGGTCGGCTTTCGGTGGGTTGGGATCAACTCGACGGCACGGGTGCGGTCGGTCGGGATCACGACCTGGTCGATGCAGAACAGCGCCGTATCGCCGAAACCGCGGGAGATGTTGCGGGACAGCGCTTCCAGCAGCGCCGGCAGCAGCGTGGTGGCCAACTCCGGACGGTCGGACTCCAGTGGGTTGAGGACCGCGGTGGTCTTTCGCCGCGGATCGTCTGCCGGCAGACCCCACTGGTCGAAGATGCCGGCCGGCAGGAACGGCGCGGTGAGCACCTCCACGAACCCTCCCAGCGCGAGCGCCTTGCCGATGGCCCGCCGGCGCTTCTGCGCCGATGTCAGGCCCCGGCCCGCCGGGGCCGGGGGCAGCACCGACGGGATGGCGTCGAGACCCTCCAGTCGCAAGACCTCCTCGACGAGGTCGGCGGGCTGGAGAAGGTCTGGCCGCCAACTCGGCGGGGTGACGGTCAGGACCGAACTTCCGGGCTGTGCGGCGACCCGGGCGCCGATCTGGGTCAGCCGCCGAACGGTGGCGCCTTCCGGGTATCGCACCCCGGCGGTCCGGTCGGGCAGGTCGACCGGCATGCGCACCGGTGGCGGCGCGAAGTCCTCGCGCGGCGGATCCCCGCACCAGTCGGTCAGCCGGGGTTGAGCGGTGCCGCCGGTGATTTCGGCCAGCAGCGCCGCACACCGATCGATCGCGGCGACTGAGACGGCCGGGTCGACCGAACGTTCGTAGCGGCGACCGGCCTCGCTGACCAGGTGCAACCGGCGGATGGTGCGGGACACGGCGGCTGGGTCCCACACCGCGGCCTCCAGCAGCACATCGGTGGTATCGGCCTCGATCTCGGTGCTGCCGGCTCCCATCACACCGCCGATCGCGGCAATCCCCGCATCATCGACGATCAGCACATCGGCCGGCTCGAGACGGCGTTGTACGCCATCGAGGGTGACAACGGTTTCGCCCGGGTGGGCGAACCGAACCGCGAAATCGCCCCGAATCCGGTTGCTGTCGTGGGCGTGCATGGGATGGCCCAGTTCGAGCATCACGTAGTTGGTGACATCGACGGCCGGGGAGATCGGGCGGATTCCGCACAACATCAGTCGACGCCGCAGCCACCACGGCGATACCGCTGCGGGGTCGATGCCGGTGACCGGGCGCAGCGCGAACCGGCTGACACCGGTGCCGGGTTCGATACGGACCGGTAGCGCCGGTCCGTGCACGGGCAGAACCGGTACGACGGCGGGGTCGAGGGCCGGGTCGACGAAGCCGAGATCATAGGCGCAGGCGATCTCCCGGGCGATCCCCCGAACCGACATGCAGTAACCGCGGTCGGGGGTGATCGCGAGGTCGAAGACGATATCGTCGAGGCCGAGTACATCGCAGGCGTCGGAGCCCGGCGGCGCGGTGTCGGTCGGCAGCACGAGGATGCCGGCGTGATCGGCGGAGGCGCCCGTACCCAGGCCCAGTTCCGCCGCGGAGCAGATCATGCCGTCCGAGACGCGGCCGTAGGTTTTCCGTGCGGCGATAGCGAAGTCGCCGGGCAGCACAGCTCCTGGCAGGGCGACGACAACCAGATCGCCAGTAGTGAAATTTGTTGCACCGCAGACGATATCGCGATTCGAGCCCTCGCCAACATCGACTTTGCAAGCGCGTATCGGTTTCTTGAACCCAGCGAGTGCCTCGATTGCCGTGACTCGCCCGACCCGTAGTGGACCGCTGACCGGGCCGAGTGCGATCACATCCTCGACCTCGTGGCCCACCCGGATCAGAGCATGTTCCAGATCCTGCGGGCCGACATCCCATCCTGGTGCACCGGCCTGCACCACATCACGCAACCAGCTGTACGGGAGACGCATTTACAGCCCCGCCCCGAACGGGAGCGAGAAACGCACGTCCCCCTCGACCATATCGCGCATATCAGGGATCCCATTGCGGAACTGCAGGGTGCGCTCCAGACCGCAGCCGAATGCGAACCCGGAGTAGGCCTGCGGATCGATTCCGGCGGCACGCAACACGTTGGGGTTCACCATCCCGCAGCCGCCCCACTCGACCCAGCCCGGGCCACCCTTTTTATCGGGGAACCAGACGTCGACCTCGGCGGACGGCTCAGTGAACGGAAAGAAATGCGGTCGCATCCTGGTGCGGGCATCCGCACCGAACTCCGAACGCGCGAAGGCGTCCAGGGTGCCGCGCAGATGCGCCATCGTCAGCCCGCGGTCTACCGCGAGACCCTCGACCTGATGGAAGACCGGAGTGTGGGTCGAGTCCAGTTCGTCGGTGCGGAAGGTCCGGCCGATCGAGATGATGTAAACCGGCAACTCCCGCTCCAGCAGAGTGCGCACCTGGACCGGTGAGGTGTGGGTCCGCAACAGCTGCCGGGAGCCCTCCGGGGCGATATGAAAGGTGTCGGACTCGCTGCGGGCCGGATGATCCGGTGGGAAGTTCAGGGCGTCGAAGTTGAACTGTTCGCTTTCCACCTCGGGCCCCTCGGCAAGTTCCCAGCCCATCGCGATGAACGTATCGGCGATGTGCTCGGCAAGAATCGTGATCGGATGGCGCGCGCCGACCGGGTGGCGGGTCGACGGCAGCGTCACATCGATGGTCTCTGCCAACAGCACGGCGGCATCCCGTTCGGCGCGCAGCGCTTCCAGTCGGCCGTCGTAATCAGCTTGCGCCTCGGCACGACAACCGTTGACCCGCCGACCGGCCTCAGCGCGCTCTTCGGCGGGGAGTGCCGCGAGGGCCTGGCGAGCCAGCGAGAGCGGCGCCCGATCACCCAGGTGATCGGTCTTGGCACGGGCCAGCGCATCCAGGTCGGCGGCGGATTCGAAGTCCCGCCGGGCCGCGTTGACCGCGCTGGTCAGCGCCCCCTGCGAAAGCGGATCGACCGGTTGCTCACCCACGCGGCGACGCTCTCCTTAGCTGGCCAGGGATTTCGGCCGGCACGAGTGTGACTGAAGTGCCGGTCAGGAGATCATAGGTGATGCCAGAATGACGCCTCGCGGGGAATTCGCCCGGCGGGCAGCCCGAGCCGCTGCCGGCTCGCCCAAGCGCAGAGGACAGCACATGCTCAGAGCGGTCATCGTGGCGGCGGTATGGGCCGAGGCGGTCACCGCTGCCCTGCTGGCGATCAGACACGGCGTCTGGTGGTTGGTAGTGGCAGCGGCGCTGGCAGCACTGGGAACTCTGGGCACCTGGGACCTACTCCAGACCAGGCACTCGATCCTGCGGGCGTATCCGATCCTCGGCCACGCCCGATTCCTTGCCGAACTCATCCGCCCGGAGATCCGGCAGTACTTCGTCGAATCCAACACCGAAGGCGCCCCGTTCGACCGGGAAACCCGCGATATGGTCTACCGCCGCGCCAAAGGCACCAAAGGTGACGAGCCGTTCGGCACCGAACGTGATGTCAACGCGGTGGGCTATCAGTTCCTCCGGCACTCGCTGCGGGCCAAGATCGCCACCGACCTTGATCCGCGGGTGCGTCTCGGCGGCCCCGATTGCACCCAGCCCTACGACATCGCGCTGCTCAACGTCTCGGCAATGAGCTTCGGTTCGCTATCGGGCAACGCGATCGAGGCCCTCAACGGAGGCGCCGCCAAAGGCGGGTTCGCGCATGACACCGGCGAGGGGGCGATAAGCCCCTACCACCTCAAACACGGTGGTGACCTGATCTGGGAGATCGGGTCGGGCTATTTCGGCTGCCGAAACGGAGATGGCCACTTCGATGCCGCGAAATTCGGGGAAAAGTCGGCGTTGCCGTCGGTCAAAGCCATCTCGATCAAACTCTCCCAGGGGGCCAAGCCGGGGCTGGGCGGGGTGTTGCCGGGTGTCAAGGTGACCGAGGAGATCGCCGCCACCCGTGGGGTGCCGGTCGGCCAGACGGTCATCTCTCCACCGGCGCACACCGCCTTCAGCACCCCGCTGGAACTGGTGCATTTCATTGCGACTCTGCGCGGTCTGTCCGCCGGCAAACCCATCGGCTTCAAGCTCTGCATAGGTGCCCGTTCGGAATTCCTGTCCATCTGCAAGGCGATGCTGCAGACCGGGATCACACCTGACTTCATCATCGTCGACGGTTCGGAGGGCGGGACGGGCGCGGCTCCCCAGGAGTTCGAGGACCATATCGGTATGCCACTCACCGAAGGCCTGATGCTGGTTCACAACTGCCTGGTCGGCACCGGTTTGCGTGAACACATCAAGATCGGTGGCTCCGGGAAGGTGGCCAGCGGCGCCGATATCGTTACCCGGATCATTCAGGGCGCCGACTTCACGTTGTCGGCCCGCGCCATGATGTTCGCGGTCGGATGTATCCAGGCGATGAAGTGCCACACCAACGCCTGCCCGGCCGGGGTCGCCACTCAGGACGCTGGCCTGGCCCGGGCGCTCTACGTCCCGGACAAAATCGACCGGGTGGCCAACTTTCAGCGCGCAACGGTGGCCAGTGCGGCCCAGATGATCGCCTCCATGGGCCTGGCGGGGTTCGACGAGCTGACTCCGTCGATGCTCAACCGTCGCATCGACTGGCATCGCACCGGCACCTACGCCGAGCTGTACCAGTGGCTGATGCCCCGCGAACTGCTCGAGTGCCCGCCGGAGGACTGGCTCTCGGACTGGATTGAGGCCAGCGCCGAAGAATTCGCCTGATTCAGCGCCCGATACCGGCGGAGTCCTCGTCACCGTCCTCGTCCTTGTCACCGTCATGGATCAACGACTCCCCGGCGTCCTCGGGCCGCGGTCGGAGCCGGTACATGAACAGGTCTGGGGGCACGCCCGGCTGACGCGGACTGAACACCTGTCGGCGAACCCGCTTCGCGGTCACCCCGAGCGACTCGAAGTCGTCGGGTGCGATCCGCTCCAGCGTCGAACCTGACACGACCAGGCCGCCGCGGGTGGCCCGTTCCATCACCCGGGCCGCGATGTTGACATCCACCCCCAGCCAGTCCCCGCCGATGCGCTGTGGGCGTCCGGTGTGGATACCCGCTCGCATGATCGGCGTATAGTCCCGCACTTCAACGGTTTTCACGGCTTCCTCCGCGGCTAGCGTGGCCCGTACCGCAGTAACCGGGTCGCCAAAGGTGGCCATCATGCCGTCGCCCATCCGCTTGACGATGTAGCCGCCGGCGTCCAGCAGTGGCGGTTCGGCGGCCTGTGCGACCTTGCGCAGCAACCGCAGTGTCGCCTCATCACCGACCGCGAGCGACCAATCCGAAAAACCGACCAGGTCGGTGAAGACGATGGTCAGTTCGGCGTTGACGGGCCGACCGGAGACCCTTTCGGTGAGTGCCTGCCAAACTTGGAGTGTCGCCAGGCCGACCTGCCGGGTAGCCGCAGCTCGGTCTCGGATGAGCCGGTCTGCGGCACGGGCCGCCGCCTGCGGTCCGCCGGTGCCCGATGTCGACAGTGGGTCGCCGAAATCGGGATCGCCGGGTAACGCATGCCGGGCCCGGCGGATGGCGGCGATGATCCCGGGATTGTGGTTCGTGTTGCGCCACCATGACTTGGGGCCGCGGGCCGGGGCGACGATATCGCCGATGTTTTCACCGGGACCGGCCTGCTCGCCGCTCCCATCGACGTCCACCCCGCCAGCGTAGGCGAGCGCTACGTGCCGCGCACCGCACGGGCGCTCTGATACAGGCAGATCGCCGCAGCGGCAGCGACATTGAGACTGTCGACACCAGCCGACATGGGAATGACAACCCGGTGGTCCGCGCGGCCGGCCAACTCGGCGGGGAGGCCGCCCGCCTCTGCGCCGAACAGCCATACCGTCCGGGCCTTCAGCACCGGTTGTGCATCATCGAGGCTGAGTTCGCCGTCCAATGTGGTGGCAAGAATCTGAAGCCCGGTGCTCCGGAGCCGGCCCAGCAGTGCCGCGGTGTCCTGCACGGTGCACACCGGCACCGAAAAGATGCTGCCCGCTGAGGACCGGACGCATTTGCCGTTGTAGGGATCGACGGCATCGCCGGCGAAGACGACGGCGGCGGCCCCCATGGCGTCGGACAGCCGGATGAGCGTCCCGGCGTTACCCGGGTCGGAGAGGTCGACGGCGACGACGACCAGCGCGGGATTGTCGGCCAGGATGTCGTCGAGGCTGCTGACCGGGATGGCGCAGACCGCGACGAGGCCGGCCGGTGTCACCGTCTCGGACAGCGCTTTCATAGCGCGCTGGCCGACCGGGAACACCGGTAGATCGGCGAGTAACGGCTGATACCGAGCCACCGCCGTCTCGGTGGCGAACACCGCCTCCACCAGACCGCGCCGGGCAGCCGCGTCAACCAGGTTCGGCCCCTCGGCGAGGAACCGACCTGCCGCGGCCCGCCCGGCGCGGCGCCGTAGTTTCACCGCGTCCACGACGCGGGGTGACCGCTCTGAAAGCGGTCTCACGCAGCCTCTCCGGAGGGGGCGTTCACATCCTCCGGTAGTGCGGCACGGGCGACCTCGGCCAGCGCGGTGAACGCACCTGGATCGCTCACTGCGATCTCGGCGAGGTTCTTACGATCGACTTCGACCCCGGCGGCTTTGAGCCCCTGGATCAGTCGGTTGTAGGTGATGCCGTTGGCGCGGGCCGCGGCGTTGATACGCGATATCCACAGCTTGCGGAAATCGCCCTTGCGGGCTCGCCGATCCCGGTATGCGTAGTTCAAGGAGTGCAGTTGCTGCTCTTTGGCCTTGCGGTAGAGCCGGGAGCGCTGGCCGCGGTAGCCCTTGGACGCCTTGAGAATCGTCCGCCGCTTTTTGTGGGCATTGACTGCGCGTTTGACGCGGGCCATGAGGTTCCTCTTCTGATTCGGGTTCTTATACGGACCTGTTCTTTGTCCCGGACCGGCACACGGTCAGGGATGCTGACGCACTCAGCCGTTCAACATCTTGTTGACACGCTTGTTGTCGCTGGCCGCTACTTCGGTGCGGCCGTCGAGTCGGCGGGTCCGTTTGGACGATTTGTGTTCGAGTAGGTGGCGGCGATTCGCTTTCTGCCGCACGATCTTCCCGGTGCCGGTGCGGCGGAAGCGCTTGCTCGCACCGCTGTGGGTCTTTGCCTTGGGCATTGGGTCCTCGTATTCCCTCGTTGTTAGGTCTGTGTCTGTTGTCAGGTCTGTGCTGTCAGGTCTGCTCGGTGGTGGTCTCGGCTTTGGCCGCCGGCGGCCCCGCCGGCGGACCGCTGGCCTGTTCGGCCGCCCTCGCCCGGGTCTTCGCACCGCGGTGCGGTGCGAGCACCATGGTCATATTGCGGCCGTCCTGCTTCGCCGATGTCTCGACAAAACCGTATTCCGCGACATCGGCTCCGAGCCGCTGCAACAGCCGATACCCGAGTTCGGGCCGGGACTGCTCGCGGCCGCGGAACATGATCGTCACCTTGACCTTGGACCCCGCTTCGAGGAAGCGGATGACGTGACCCTTCTTGGTCGCGTAGTCATGCGGGTCGATCTTGGGACGTAGCTTCTGTTCCTTGACGACGGTCTGCTGCTGGTTCTTGCGGGACTCGCGCGCCTTCTGGGCCGTCTCGTACTTGAACTTGCCGTAATCCATGATCTTGCAGACCGGAGGTCTGGCGTCCGGGGCAACTTCGACGAGGTCAAGATCGGCATCCGCGGCGACGCGGAGAGCGTCTTCGATGCGCACGATGCCTACCTGTTCACCGCCCGGCCCGATCAACCGGACTTCCGGTACGCGAATACGCTCGTTGACGCGGGTCTCAGTGCTGATGGGGCCTCCCTGGTTCGGTTTGGGTACCTGACCGACCGGGAACACCGGGGACCGCCTCGAAGGCACGCGCCACCAGCAAAAAGGCCCTGCTAGTCGCAGGGCCCGATGCCGACCGATCACGGCTCACGCCGCCTGCGGCATACGCAGAACGGAAATCCTGGGATTTCCGTGACCGGACCGCTGAGCCTTGTGTCGAACTTCCGCGGCCAGCGGTGGGAGCGGGACTCCACTTGCTGTCCCAGCGTCAGCCGGGACGGTCGTGCATGCGAGTCTAGCAGCCATGAAGCACGAGCCCGACATCCACGAGTCGGACGTCCGCGACCTTGCCGACGTCCCCGCCATCGAGGTCATCAGCCGCGCGGCAGTCATGTTGATGAGTGCGGCCGCCGAGAAGATCGGGCTGGCCAGCCCCGACCCCGACACCAGCGAGCACCGCGATCTCGACGAGGCGCGCCGATTGATCAACGCGCTCGCCGGCCTACTCGACGGCGCGAGGGAATTCCTCGGACCGCACTCGGGACCGATGCGGGACGGCTTGCGAAGCCTTCAATTGGCTTTCCGCGAGGCAAGCGCCGTTCCGGACGAGCCCGGACATGCTCCGGGCGAGAGGCACACCGGCCCGGTGCGGTAGACGCCGGATAGCCAGATGCGCTCCAGGGTGGCCGCCGACGAATATTCTGGCCGCCTATGACGGTCACGACAAACCGGTCCGGGATCCGCTCGCGGCTGCACTGGGTCCCGGCGACAGCTGGACTATTCCTGGGCCTCACCGCGACCGCGGCGCTGCTCTCCAGCGTTTCGACCGGCGTGCGCCACGTCACCAGGGTGCCGCGGGAGTTCGTCGACAACTACCTGTTCAATTTTCCCGACACCAGCTTCGCGTGGGCGTTCGCACTGGCGGTGATGGCCGGTGCACTGGCCGCTCGCAAGCGGATCGCCTGGTGGGTGCTGGTGGCCAACCTGGTGTTGGCGATCGGACTCGATATCGCGGGCCTGACCGAGACCGCCGGCACCCGGTTTGAGTACGCCGGGGAGTTGTTGGGTCTCATCCTGCACATCGCGGCATTGGTCCTGATCGTGCTGGCCTACAACGAGTTCTGGGCCAAGGTACGCCGCGGGGCGGTGTTCAAAGCGGCCGCCGTCCTGGTCGCCGGGAATATTGCCGGAATCCTGCTGGCCTGGGGCCTGCTTGAACTGTTTCCCGGCTCGCTCCAGCATGACTACCGGCTGCCCTACGCGGTCAACCGAGTCAGTGGTTTCGCGGTGGCCACCCAGGACCTGTTTGTCGGCGAACCCCATGTGTTCCTCAATGCCCTCTTCGGATTGTTCGGTGCCGTGGCGTTGATGGCCGCCGCTGTCGTTTTGTTTCAGTCACAGCGGGCTGAGAATGCCCTGACCGCTGGGGATGAGTCGGCGATTCGTGGCCTTCTCGAGGTCTGGGGCAAGAACGATTCACTGGGCTATTTCGCAACCCGGCGAGATAAGTCGGTCGTGTTCGCCCCCAGCGGCCGCGCCGCGGTCACCTACCGGGTAGAGGTCGGTGTGTGTCTGGCCAGCGGCGACCCGCTCGGCGATCCGCGGGCTTGGCCGCAGGCCATCGGGGCCTGGCTCGCGCTGTGCCGCGCATACGGGTGGGCCCCCGGTGTCATGGGCGCCAGCTCGACGGGCGCACAGGCCTACCGGGAGGCCGGGTTGAACGCCCTGCAACTCGGCGACGAGGCCATCCTCTACCCCGACAGGTTCCGGCTGTCCGGGGCGGATATGCGCGGTGTGCGGCAGGCGGTGACCAGGGCCCGACGGGCCGGGCTGACGGTGCGGATGCGCAGGCACCGCGAGCTGCCGGCCGAGGAGATGGCCCGGGCCGTCAGGCGGGCCGACAGTTGGCGCGACACCGAGACCGAACGCGGTTTCTCGATGGCCCTCGGACGGTTGGGTGATAGCGCCGACGGCGACTGCCTGCTGGTGGAAGCCATTCGTTCGGGGACGGCTGCGGGTGCGGGTCGCGAAGAGGAGCCTGTTGTCGGGATGCTGTCATTCGTCCCGTGGGGTAACAACGGACTGTCCCTGGACCTGATGCGACGGTCACCGCAGTCACCCAATGGGACCGTCGAATTGATGGTCAGCGAACTGCTGGCACAGGCCGACACCGTCGGCGTCACCCGGGTCTCGTTGAACTTCGCCATGTTCCGGTCGGCTTTCGAGGAGGGCGCCCGGCTGGGCGCCGGCCCGGTGGCCCGACTCTGGCGTGCGCTGCTGGTGTTTCTGTCGCGCTGGTGGCAGCTGGAGACGCTGTACCGCTCGAACATGAAGTACCGACCGGAGTGGGTACCGCGGTACGCCTGTTACGAGGATGCCCGGTTGATCCCCCGGGTCGGGGTGGCGTCGGTGATCGCCGAGGGTTTCCTGGTGCTGCCGTTCTCCCGGCGGAACAAGATGCACACCGGCCACCATTCGGCATTCCCGCATGACATGGTCCCGGCGGAAAAACCGCAGGCCCATGGCGGTGCCCCGATCACAGCGACCGCGGCCGAACCGAGCAGCGCCGACCGATTGCCCGAGCAGGTTCGGGTGCGGATGGCCAAGCTGGCGGATCTGCGTGAACGGGGAATCGAGCCCTATCCGGTCGGACACGAGCCGAGTCACACCGTCGCCGCGGCACTGGCCACCGACGACGGAACCGCGGTCACCGTGGCCGGTCGGGTCCTTCGCACCCGGGACTACGGCGGTGTGACATTCGCGATGTTGCGGGACTGGTCCGGCGATGTCCAGTTGCTACTTGAGCGGTCGGAGATCGACACCGGCACAGCCGACTTCGCCGATGTCGATCTCGGTGACCTGGTCGAGGCAACCGGCCGGATGGGTCTCAGCAGGACCGGCACGCGCTCAGTGCTGGTGACCCATTGGCGCCTGCTGGGCAAGTGTCTGCGGCCGCTGCCCGATAAGTGGCGGGGCCTGACCGACCCCGAGGCCCGCGTCCGGACGCGCTACGTCGACCTGGCTGTCAATCCGGTGGCGCGCAGTCTTATCCGGGCCCGCAGCGATGTCCTCCGCTCACTCCGCGAGACGCTGTTTTCCAGGGGCTTCCTCGAGGTGGAGACGCCAATCCTGCAGAAGATCCACGGCGGGGCCAACGCCCGGCCATTCCAGACCCATATCAATGCCTACGATCTGGACCTGTATTTGCGCATCGCCCCGGAGCTCTACCTCAAACGGCTCTGTGTGGGCGGAGTGGAACGCGTCTTCGAACTAGGCCGCGCGTTCCGCAATGAGGGCGTCGACTTCAGTCACAACCCGGAGTTCACCCTGCTGGAGGCGTATCAGGCGCACGCCGACTATCTGATGTGGATTGATGGCTGCCGCGAGCTCATCCAGAACGCCGCGATCGCTGCGAACGGCTCAGCGGTGGTGATGCGCCCCGGCGGATCGGGCGCTGCGGGGGGCGGGCTGGAACCGGTCGATATCTCCGGATCGTGGTCGGTCAAGACAGTCCACGATGCAGTCTCGGAAGCGGTGGGCGAAGCGATCGACCCAGACACCGATCTGCAGACGCTGCGCCGGCTGTCCGATGCCGCCGGGATCCCGTACCTGACGCACTGGGACACCGGGGCGGTGGTTCTGGAACTCTACGAGCGCCTCGTGGAGGATCGCACCGGTTCGCCGACCTTCTACATCGACTTCCCCACCTCGGTCGCCCCGCTGACCCGGCCACACCGCAGCCGCCGCGGCATCGCCGAACGCTGGGACCTGGTGGCCTGGGGTGTCGAACTGGGCACCGCCTACAGCGAGCTGACCGACCCGGTCGAACAGCGTCGCCGGCTCCAGCAGCAATCCAGGCTGGCGGCCGGCGGCGATCCGGAGGCCATGGAAATCGATGAGGACTTCCTCCAGGCCATGGAGTACGCCATGCCGCCAACTGGGGGTTTGGGGGTCGGGGTGGACCGGGTGGTGATGATGATCACCGGCCGGAGCATTCGCGAGACCCTGCCCTTCCCGCTGGCCAAGCCGCGCTGACGATGCGGGTTTGCTCACCGGGCCGTGGGAGTACCGTGAAGTCCATGGCCGACGAAACGAAGGCCCCCGGATCCGGGGCCGCCTCGCCCGCCGCGGATGCGGCCGGCGAACAGGTGCCTACGACCGCGAGCTCGGTCTTTGCGCCGGTTGTTCCCGACGTGCCGGATACCGGTTACACCAGCTCTGGTGTGCCGACCCTGGAGGGCGTGCGGGACAAGATCGAGAACCGGTTGGGCACCGCGCTGGGTGCCACTGAGCTGGCCGAGAGCACTCCCGAGGCCCGAACAGCCGCCACACGGTACGAGGCCCGGCAGCGTTCCGCCGCTGAGAAACTCGAGGAGATCCGCGCCTCGATGCGCGAGCCGGACTGACCACATTTGCAGACCGTACGGCGATATCGCCGCGCAGCACGGCCTGTCGCCGGAGCAACGTCTCGTACCGGCCGGCCAACCGCACCAGATCAGCTGCGGGCAGCGTGAAAAGAATCCGGGTCGGCGGAATCTACGCGCTGACCTTCCGTCGGCGCGTCGATTTCTTGGGTGCGGCCGGTTGGAGCAGCCCGGCCAGGAAACCTCCGGTGTAACTCTGCGCTGCGGCGGCCACCTCTTCGGGAGTGCCCTGGGCGACCACGGTGCCGCCGCCCGCTCCTCCTTCCGGCCCCATGTCGATGACCCAGTCGGAAGTCTTGATGACGTCGAGGTTGTGCTCGATCACGATGACCGAGTTGCCCTTGTCGACCAGGCCGTTGATGACGCGCAGCAGTTTGCCGATGTCCTCGAAGTGCAGACCGGTGGTGGGCTCGTCGAGGATGTAGACGGTACGGCCGGTGGAGCGCTTCTGCAGTTCCGCGGCCAGCTTGACCCGCTGGGCCTCACCGCCGGACAGCGTGGGTGCGGGTTGGCCCAACCGGACGTAGCCCAACCCGACGTCGACCAGCGTCTTGAGGTAGCGATGAATACTGCTGATCGGTTCGAAGAAGTCGCACGCGTCCTCGATGGGCATATCCAGCACCTGCGAGATGGTCTTGCCCTTGTAGTGCACCTCGAGAGTCTCTCGGTTGTAGCGGGCGCCCTGGCAGACCTCGCATGGAACATAGACGTCGGGCAGAAAGTTCATTTCGATCTTGATGGTTCCATCGCCCGAACACGCCTCGCAGCGGCCGCCTTTGACGTTGAACGAGAACCGGCCGGGTTGATACCCGCGGACCTTGGCCTCGGTGGTGGCGGCGAACAGCGTGCGGATCTTGTCGAACACCCCGGTGTAAGTGGCCGGATTGGACCGCGGTGTCCGCCCGATCGGCGACTGGTCGACCCGCACCAGCTTGTCGACATGCTCTAAGCCGGTGATGCGCGTGTGCCGGCCAGGTACCTGCCGGGCACCGTTGAGCTTATTGGCCAGCACCGCCGCCAGGATGTCGTTGACCAGAGTGGACTTACCCGAGCCGGACACCCCGGTGACGGCGGTCAGGACCCCGAGCGGGAAGGCCACGTCGATCTCGCGGAGGTTGTGCTCGCGGGCGCCCATCACGGTGAGCTGGCGCTTACGATCCCGGGTCCGGCGGACTTCGGGCACCTCGATGCTCAGC
Organism: uncultured Mycobacterium sp.; assembly: GCA_964555915.1. Lineage (GTDB taxonomy): Bacteria > Actinomycetota > Actinomycetes > Mycobacteriales > Mycobacteriaceae > Mycobacterium. The sequence continues at coordinate 40,404 of CAZKUK010000013.1, read as the reverse complement.
TTGCCGGACAGATAGGAACCCGTCAGCGAATCGGGGTTGCCCAGCAGCTCCGCATAGGGGCCGCTGTGCACCACCCGGCCGCCGTGTTCGCCGGCGGCGGGACCGATGTCGACCACCCAGTCGGCGTGGGCGATGGTGTCCTCGTCATGTTCGACGACGATGAGTGTGTTACCGAGATCGCGTAAGCGGGTGAGGGTTTCGATGAGCCTGCGATTATCGCGCTGGTGCAGGCCGATGGACGGCTCGTCGAGCACGTAGAGCACTCCGACCAGGCCGGAGCCGATCTGGGTGGCCAGTCGGATACGCTGCGCCTCACCACCTGACAGCGTGCCCGCGGCCCGGCTCAGCGACAGGTAGTCCAGTCCGACGTCCAGCAGGAAGCCCAGCCGGGACTGCACCTCTTTGAGTACCTGTCCGGCGATGGCCTGTTCGCGTGTCCCGAGGGTGAGTGCGTTCAGGAATTCCGAGCAGTCGGCGATGGACAGTTCGCAGACCTCGGCGATGGACTTCCTGCCGCGCTCCCCCGCCGCCAGCGTGACCGCGAGGATCTCGGGCTTGAGCCGGCTGCCGTCGCATTCCGGGCAGGGCACATCGCGCATAAAGCCCTCATAGCGTTCTTTCATGACTTCGGAGTCGGTCTGCTCCATGCGGCGCTGAAGAAACGCCATGACACCCTCGAAATCGGCGTAGTAGGAGCGGGTGCGGCCGTAGCGGTTGCGGTAGCGCACATGCACCTGCTCATCGCACCCCCCGAGGATGGCCCGGCGTGCCTTGGCGGGCAGCGTGCGCCACGGGGTGTCGATATCGAAACCCAGCGATTCACCGAGGCCTGCCATCATCCTGGTGAAGTACTCCGAGTTGTGGCCCATCGACCAGGGCGCCACTGCCCCATCGGCGAGGGTCAGGTCCGGGTCGGGCACCACCAGCTCGGGGTCGACCTCCTTGCGGATACCCAGACCACTGCATTCCGGGCACGCACCGTAGGGCGAGTTGAACGAGAACGACCGCGGTTCCAGATCATCGACCGCCAGCGGGTGGCCGTTGGGGCAGGCCAGCTTCTCGGAGAATCGCTGTTCGCGGTGCGGGTCGTGCTCGTCGCGGTCGACGAAGTCCAGCACGACAATGCCCTCGGCCAGACCCAGCGCGGTCTCAATCGAGTCGGTGAGCCGTTGTTTCGCGCTGGTTTTGACGGTGAGCCGGTCGACCACCACCTCGATATCGTGCTTTTCCTGTTTTTTCAGCTTCGGCGGTTCGGTGAGCGGGTGAACGACACCGTCGACCCGGACCCGGCTGTATCCCTGGGTGTTGAGCTTGTCGAAGAGATCGACGAACTCGCCCTTGCGGGTGCGCACCACCGGGGCGAGTACCTGGAATTTGGTGCCCTCGGTCATGGTCAGCACTTGGTCGACGATCTGTTGCGGGGTCTGCCGGGCGATGTGCTCCCCGCACACCGGGCAGTGCGGGGTGCCGGCCCGGGCGTAGAGCAGACGTAGATAGTCGTAGACCTCGGTGATGGTGCCGACGGTGGATCGCGGGTTGCGGTTGGTGGACTTCTGATCGATCGACACCGCCGGGGAGAGGCCCTCGATGAAGTCGACATCGGGCTTGTCCATCTGGCCGAGGAACTGGCGGGCGTAGGCACTCAGCGACTCCACATAGCGGCGCTGTCCCTCGGCGAAGATGGTGTCGAAGGCCAGCGAGGATTTCCCGGAGCCGGACAGGCCGGTGAACACGATCAGCGCGTCGCGGGGCAGATCGAGGTCGACGCTGCGGAGGTTGTGTTCACGCGCGCCTTTGACAATCAACCGGTCAGCCACCCGCCCATGCTATGCGCCCGCCCCGACAGCAGTAACGTGGCGTTCATGACAGTCGTCGAGGACACGTATACCGGTCATGTGGAGTCGCAGACGGCGGCGCGGCGCATCCTGCCGGGGGTGAGCATCATCAAGATGTCGGTGGGACCGATGGATAACAACGTCTACCTGGTGACGTGCGCGCAAACCGGCGAGTCGCTGTTGATCGACGCCGCCAACGACGCCGATCTGCTGGTCGATCTGCTGGCCGAGCAGGCGCCGAAACTGGAGCTGATCGTGACCACTCACCAGCATATGGACCACTGGCTGGCCCTGGCGGCCGTCGCGGAGTCGACCGGCGCTCCCACGGCCGTCCATCAACTCGACGCCGAACCATTGCCGGTCAAACCGGACCGCTTCCTGGCCGGCGGCGATGCGATCGCCATCGGGGATCTGACGTTCGACGTCGTTCACCTGCGCGGCCACACGCCCGGGTCGGTGGCACTGGCGCTGCGGGCCGCCGGCGAGCGGACGGCCGTCCAGCTGTTCACCGGGGACTGCCTGTTCCCGGGCGGTCCCGGGCGGACAACGAATCCGGAGGAGTTCGATTCCCTGATGACCGACCTGGAGGATGAGGTCTTCGCGGTCTACGGCGACGACACCGTCGTCTATCCCGGCCATGGTGACGACACCACCCTCGGCGAGGAACGGCCACGGCTGGGGGAATGGCGCGAGCGCGGCTGGTGATGCGATTGATGGTGCGACGAACCGCGTCTGACCGTGGGTGAGCGCGACCTGGGCCGTCTACTTGCGGGTCTCGCCCCAGCCGTACGTCCCGAGCCCTACGTCGTCGTAGAAACCGACGCCGACATCCCTGCCGCTGCTGTCATCGTTGAGGATGAGGCGACGACGAAAATCATCGAGCAGACCGTCGCCGACGCCCACCGTCTGCCGTACAGCTTCGTCGCAGCATGGATCACATGCACGATCGAATCCGATCTTGAGGCGGTAGGCCTGACCGCCGCCATCAGCCACGCCCTCGCCGATGCGGACATCCCATGCAACGTGCTGGCCGCATCACGGCACGACCACATGCTCGTGCCGTGGCACAGCCGCAGCGACGCCATGACGATCTTGTCCGCTCTCACCGACTGACCTCGAACCCGAGGGGATCGGGAAGACGTTGGGAGCCGGGCGGGTTCGAGGAGCTACCGGGCGCCGTGTCCGGTGGTCTTTCGACTTCGACGGCGACGACTCGGTGATACGTCCGGCCACGACGACAGCCCCACCCTGGGCGCGGAGCGGCCAGATCTGGCGCCATGACCCGAGCGGTGCCGGGAAGTCACAGGCCGCCGATATCGTCGGGCACGTCGACCGCATGCTGTCTGAGCACATCCAGGGGCACCGCCGCGAGAGTGCGCTCATGGGTGCAGGCGAGCACCACCGGGGCAGCACGGCCGTCTCGGTGGGCCAGCAGCCAATTGCGGACAGTGACACACCATCGGTCGCCGGGCGCTAGGCCCGGGAATCGGTATTGCGGCATCGGGGTAGTCAGGTCATTACCGATCGATTTCTGATGATCTAGGAAATCCGCGGTGACGACGGCGCAGATGGTGTGCAGACCACGATCCTGCGGACCCGTCGAACAGCAGCCGTCCCGGTAGAAACCGGTCATCGGGTCTGCGCCGCATGGCTCCAGCGGGCCGCCCAGCACGTTGCGCTCAGACATCGTCCCCAGTATCCACTCTGCCGACCGGACGGTCGCTGGATCCACTCTGCCGACCGGACGGTCGCTGGATCCACTCTGCCGACCGGACGGTCGCTGGCTGCGGGAACATCGCCCGGCGTCGGCCGCGTACGCCGGCAGACTGACTCGCCCGAACCCAGGTCGCCGAGGTCGCACCGGGCTACTGTCGGGGAACACCCGGACAATCAGGAGGTTTCGATGGGCTTCGATCCCAAGGATGCGGTCAACGCGGCGAAAGATATCGCCAGTCATGCCGTCGACAAAGCCGGCGATATCGTCGAGGACGCCGGTCAGATCGTCAAGGGCGATATCGCCGGCGGCGTCGGTGCCATCGTCGAGGACGCCACCGACATTGCGACCCACGCCGTGGACAAAGCGAAAGAGGCGTTCACCGGCAAGGCCGAAGACGGCACCGGGTAGTCAGCGATAACGCACCCATGGGGAACGGTGTGCCGTCGCCACGGCGCCGGACCGGGGCCCTCAGAGGGGTCTTTCGGCCTTAGCGCAGCACCATCGGATGTCCTACCTTTGATTTGGCCGAAGGAGACTTGCGATGACCGCGGCGCCCGATATTGGCAGGGTCGGATTCCTGGCCGCAACGCTCGGGGCGGGGGTCACGATCGTTCTTGCAGGAACGGGTGAGGCCAACGCCGACTCGCGACGCATCCCAACCGAAAACACCGGCGCCGCAGCATCATCCGATCGGGGCAGGTACGTCACCGGCCGTGCTGCGCGGACGGCGATCTCCCCCGCCCGCGGCGTCCGTCCGCCTGGATCTGCCAGTGCGATATCGCCCGCACAGCGGTTCAAAGCCCAGAGGAGTCCGGTAGCGGATCGAACGTCGCGGTCCCGTGACATCTCGTCGCCGGCCCACCGTCGTGCCGCCGGCCCCACGGTTCACCCCTTCGCCGCCACTATCTCTTCCTCTTCCACCGACGTACAGGAAGCCGTCGTAGGGGAAAGCGCGGCGGCGCAGAGCCAGGCCACGGCACAGTCGGTCGACCCCATCACCACGCTGTTCAACAACAGCACCCCCAGGGTTCACGCCTTCCAGACCACGCAGACCCCCGGCGGCGTGGTCAGCGGCACCCTCGACATCGTCGACCCCGACAGCACATCGGTCGGCATCGCCGTCAGCGGGCGTCCGACGCACGGCACCGTCACCATGACCGGCAAACAGTTCGTCTACACCGCGAACCCTGCGGCACCCGACGCCCACATCGGATTCACCGACACCTTTACGGTGACCGCCAACGACGAGTCCAGCGGATTTCACCTGCACGGCCTCAGCGGCCTGATCAACCTGTTGACCTTCGGCCTGATCGGGACCAGCGGGCACACCTCCTCCACCAGGGTCACGGTGACCGTGGCTCCGTTCAACAACGCCCCCACCGGGACAATCAGTGCCGGTGGGCCCGATCCGGTCACCGGAGTGGTGACCGGCCGGGTGATAGGCAGCGACCCCAACGGCGACTCGCTCATCTACCGGGGGTCCTCGCTGACCACCCATGGCGCGGTATCGGTCTCGGCCACAGGTGAATTCACCTACACGCCCACCCCCGAGGCCCTCGCCGAGCACACCGGCGAGCAGGACGGCTTCGCGGTCGGCATCGACGACGGCTACGGCGGTACAGCAACGGTCGAGGTTGTCGTTCCGGTGGGGCGCGCCGCACCCGCCGGTGAGTTGTCCACCTTCTGTGGCTGCACCCTCATGCCGGCCGACACCGTCTTCCACGCCGATATCAGCACGCTTCCGGTGCTGCCGCAGTCCGAGACGTGGACCACACTCCTCGGCGGAACCCTGCACCCGGGCTTTGGTGGCAGCCTCTGGATGGGCAGCACCGGGGGGATGCCGGTCAACGTCGTCAGTGCGGACCACCCCGTCGAAACGGTGATCTTCAATCGCGGCTACTCCACCAGTGGCCCGAGCATCGATGACCGGCCGTATGCCATCCCGGACCGCCCCCTGGTGGAGGGCATGCCGGACGTTCCGGCCTGGGATCGCCACCTCCTGGTGTTCCAGAAGGGCACCTGCATCTCCCAGGAGCTCTACAACGTGGCCAATGGGGTGGAGCTGCCCGCCGCCGGGGTGCTCGACGGGCTGGGAAACGCAGCCTACGCAGCGCTGTGGGGCTCGTCGTGGATCGCCGAGGCCGGCGTCCACGTCGACATGAGCTCGGGGCTCTACCCGGAGACCGGCTGGGCCAACGCGTCGAGGTTGCCGTACCTCCCGATGATCGTGCGTCCCGACGATCTGGAGCGCGGCTGGATCGACCACATGCTGGGCATGTCGATCGCCAAGGACCGTGGTACCGGCTACACGTGGCCGGCCCGGTCGGGTGATGGAACCGGAACGAACCCCGACGGGGTTCCGATGGGCACGGTGTTCCGCCTGCGCGCCGATTTCCCGGTCACCGACTACGCGCCCGCCACCCAGGTGGTGTTGCGAGCGCTACAGCAACACGGCGCGGTGGTCTACGACTCCTTCGGCGCCGGCCGGGACGGTGCCGGGTTGCTGGGCATGAGCAACGGCTGGACCGGAACCGATCACCTGATCGCCCGTGCGGAGTTGAACACCGTCCCGCTGAGTGCGTTCGAGGCGGTCGACGTACTCAGCCTTGCGACGGATCCGGCCGCCGGATGGATGATCCGCGCCTGAACCACCGGGTGACGGCAGACCCGGCGCCGCCAAACGCCCCGTCCCGCTCGCGCCGCGTCGAATTTCTAGTTCGTGGTGTGGACGATCAGGACATCTGTCTTCGATTTGCGGGCCACATTCGCCGGCACCGAGCCCAGCAGCCGACCGGCGATCGTATTGAGACCGACGTTACCGACCACGAGCAGGTCAGCACCCACTTCATTGGCCAGATCGACAAGGGCCTCGACCGGGGCGCCTTCGACGGCGCGTTCCTCGACGTTGACCGCGCCGGCGGACTCCGCCCGTTCCCGGGCGTCGCGCAGGATTTCGTAGATCGGGGCGTTGCCCGTCACCTTGTAACCCTCGTTTTTGAGCATGTCTGCGGCCCGGGTGTCCTCCGGGGTGGGCAGGTAGGCCGTCACCACGATGAGCTTCGCGTCCGGTCCGGCGGCCAGGTGTCCGGCCCGATCGACCGCGCGCAGCGAGGAGTCCGAGCCGTCTGTACCGACGACCACGGTCTTGTAACCGCCCATTCGTACCCTCCAGTCAAAGTTTCAGCACCATCGGGAACACTAACGCCTTCGCACCTCGACAGGATGTGATTCACAACATGCGGAGCGTGGTCGCAGGCTCAAAATGCCCTCCCATGCGGGTTAACACCCTCGGGTGACGTTCACTACATCTGCCGCCGTCCGCCGCATCACCGCCGCGGCATGCCATCGCCGTGGTGCGGCAGGACCCGGGTGCGATTTCCGCGGTCCCCGGCACCCCGATCAGTCCCCGGCCAGTCCCGGGTCAGCCCCGTCAATTTTCGCCGTCACAGCTTTCGGGACTTCGAGATTGTTTTCCCGGACGATCACCGGGTCGCCGACGTTGACCGTGTCGAAGTACCACTCGGCGTCCTCCAGGCTCAATCCGACACAGCCGTGGCTGGTGTTCTCGTTCCCGAGGGAATTGACAGCCCAGGGAGCCGAATGCACGAAGAGGCCGCGGTTGGTGAAGCGGACCGCGAACTCCACCTTGCGGTGGTAACCATCCGGGCTGTTGACGGGGATACCGACGGTGCTCGAATCCATGATCACCGAGCGCTCCTTGGCAAGGACGGTGTAGATGCCCACGGGCGTCGGGTACTTCTCCCTGCCCATGGAGGCCGGGAACACGCCTTCCTGCCCCCAGTTGGGTCGGTGGTGCGGGGCCGGTAGCGCCGATGGCGGTCCCGCATCAACCCCATCGATGGTCACGGTGAACGTGTGATCCGAGATGCTCGCGACACCGACAACGGCGGGACCGGTAGCGAACTGCGTTGGCCGGCCGTTGACCGATAGCGCCACCGTGCTGTGCGCCGGCCAGAAACGGTCGGGCACCCAATGCACGATATCGGTTGCCAGCCACTCGAACTTCCCGGTCATCGCGGGTGCCGACTTGATATCGAGGGCGCGTTCGGCCGCCGGCCGGTCGGCGACGGGTGCCCGGAAGGTGACCACCACGGGGTGCGCCACACCAACCACGTCGCCCGGCGTCGGCTGAACCGTTGCGATGACGGAACCGAAATCCTGGTGCGCCTCGTGCGCCGTCGATGCCGCACCGCTCACGGCGGCGGGTCCGGCGAACGCACCCGCGGTAATCATGCTGATCGCGAGAGCTCCCCGAATAATCGCTCGCACCGTTTCCGCTCCTGTTGACATGACCAAGACGTCAGCCTCAGCCCGCGGCCGCAGGACCGGGCAGGATGGGCTGACCGGGTACCGGATCACCAGCCGGAGGCGGACCAGTCGGCGCGCCCTTGCCGCCAAGCCCGGCCATATCCACGATCGGTGCGCCGACTGGCACCGCGCCGCCCACCGGCGCACCGATGGGCACTGGCGCCCCCACCGCGGCAGCACCCACCGGAACCGGTGCGACCGCGGGGATGGGTGCCACCGCCGGAATCGGCGCCACCGCGGGGATGGGCGCCACCGCCGGAATCGGCGCCACCGCGGGAATGGGTGCCACCGCGGGAATGGGTGCCACCGCGGGGATGGGTGCCACCGCCGGTACCGGCGCCACCAAGGGAACGGGAACGCCGGCGGCCGCGGCGCCAACAGGCACCGGGCCGGGCAGCGCCAGCGGCACACCAGCCATATCGGCGACCGGGGCGGCGGGAATGCAAGCGGCCGCGGCTCCTGCGGCCGCCGGATCCGCCACTGCGCCCGCCGCATCCTCGATGCACTCGTAGCCGCCCGTCTTCAGCGGGGCGGCGTTTGCATCCGGGCTCAACGCCATGGCGATTCCGCACAGCCCAACGCCGGCAACTACTCTGATGCTGAACCCTGTGGTGGTCCTCGACATAGTTTTCCCAATCCGTGGTGAGGTCTGGAGGCGAAACTACAGAGCTGTAAGTCCACAGGTGACACGACAAATCGCGGGTTACCGAACCGTGGCCAACCAGAGCCGCCGCGGTTACTTCAGGCCGGCGGCGTCCATACCGCGAAGTTCCTTCTTGAGGTCGGCGATCTCGTCGCGCAGCCGGGCGGCGAGTTCGAACTGCAGATCGCGGGCAGCGGCCATCATTTGAGCGGTGAGATCCTTGATCAGGCCGGCCAGTTCCGCGCGGGGCATGGATGACACGTTGCGGCTGTCGATGATCCCGGTACTACTGCCGCCCGGCTCGCCCTGCGCCCGCCGGCCGCGGGATGAGTTGCGGCCCGATCCACCGACCTCGGCGGCCTGGGTATCTTCGGTCTCCTCGGCCTCTCGGTAGACCTGATCGAGAATGTCGGCGATCTTCTTCCGTAGTGGCTGCGGGTCGATACCACGCGCGGTGTTGTACGCGATCTGCTTGGCGCGTCGGCGCTCGGTCTCCTCGATCGCCTCCGTCATCGAGTCGGTGAGTTTGTCGGCGTACATGTGGACTTCACCGGAGACGTTGCGGGCCGCGCGTCCGATGGTCTGGATGAGGCTGCGCGAGGAGCGCAGAAAGCCCTCCTTGTCGGCGTCGAGGATCGACACCAGCGACACTTCCGGCAGATCCAGACCCTCGCGAAGCAGGTTGATACCGACCAGGACGTCGTAGTCGCCGAGGCGTAGTTGACGGAGTAGCTCCACACGGCGCAGTGTGTCGACCTCAGAGTGCAGATAACGCACCCGAATGCCCAACTCCAGCAGGTAGTCGGTGAGATCCTCGGCCATCTTCTTGGTCAGCGTGGTGACCAGAACCCGCTCGTCACGATCAGCCCGGGCCCGGATTTCGCCGATCAAATCATCGATCTGCCCCTTGGTCGGCTTGACCACGATCTTGGGGTCGAGCAGGCCGGTCGGGCGGATGACCTGTTCGACGAACTCCCCGCCGGTCTGAGCTAGTTCATAGGGCCCCGGCGTGGCCGACAGGTAGACGGTCTGGCCAACTCGATCGCTGAACTCCTCCCAGGTCAACGGCCTGTTATCCACCGCCGAGGGCAGCCGGAAGCCGAATTCGACAAGGTTGCGCTTGCGAGACATGTCGCCTTCGTACATCCCGCCGATCTGTGGCACGGTCACGTGCGACTCGTCGACCACCAGGAGAAAGTCGTCCGGGAAGTAGTCCAGCAGGGTGGCCGGCGCTGAGCCGGCCGAGCGGCCGTCGATATGTCGAGAGTAATTCTCGATACCCGAGCAGAAACCCACTTGACGCATCATCTCGATGTCGTAGTTGGTCCGCATCCGCAGGCGTTGAGCTTCCAGCAACTTGCCGCGGTTCTCGAGGTCGGCCAGCCGTTCGGCGAGTTCGGACTCGATGCTCGAGATCGCCTGGGCCATTCGTTCCGGACCGGCAACGTAATGGGTGGCCGGGAATATCCGTAACGATTCCACCTTGCGGACAACATCGCCGGTCAGCGGGTGCAGGTAGTACAGCGCCTCGATCTCATCGCCGAAATACTCGATCCGGACCGCAAGCTCCTCATAGGACGGGATTATCTCGACGGTGTCACCACGTACCCGGAACGTCCCTCGGGTGAACGCCATATCGTTGCGGTCGTACTGGACGTCGACCAGTAGGCGCAGCAGCGCGTCGCGCGGCACCTCGGTGCCCACCTGCAACTCCACCGACCGGTCCAGGTAGGACTGCGGCGTGCCCAGCCCGTAAATACACGACACCGAGGCGACCACCACCACATCGCGACGGGACAGCAGGTTCGAGGTCGCCGAGTGCCGCAGCCTCTCGACATCGTCGTTGATCGAGCTGTCCTTCTCGATGTAGGTGTCGGTTTGGGCGATGTACGCCTCCGGCTGGTAATAGTCGTAGTAGGAGACGAAGTACTCGACGGCGTTGTGCGGCAACATCTCCCGCAGTTCGTTCGCCAGCTGCGCGGCAAGTGTCTTGTTGGGTGCCATCACCAGCGTGGGCCGCTGTAACCGTTCGATCAGCCATGCGGTGGTGGCTGACTTACCCGTTCCGGTGGCACCGAGCAGCACCACTTCCCGCTCCCCCGACCGGATCCGCCGCTCCAGTTCATCGATCGCTGCGGGCTGATCGCCGGCCGGCTGATAGGGACTTACCACCTCGAACGGGGCCCCGGTGCGTACCGCATCCTCGACGGCTCGGTACTCGGAGTGGGCGACCACGGGGCGCTCAGCGGCGAAAGCCATGGGTACAGGTTAGGCGGGGTCTCCGACGGACGCCCCACGGTGTGCGTCAGCCAGTTCTGGGAAGGTCGAGGTTCTTCGCCACGATCCCGCTGGCAATCGCGTCCTACCGGAACTTGCGGGCGAGCCGACCGGCGCACCCGTCCGGGGAACAACCGGCTCCGGGATCGACCCCGACGTCGTAATCTGAGCACATCCACCCGCCCAAACACGAGATATTCGACCTAGTCGCACATACCAACACCGACCCCAAGGGGGTAGTGCGGCTCGTTGACGAGTACCGATTACGCCCCTGGGGGCTCTATCTGGCCCGGCCCACACCGGGCCGAATCCAGTTCCACTACCTCGAGTCGTGGCTGCTCCCGTCACTGGGCCTCCGCGCTACCGTCTTCCACTTCAACCCAGGCCACGAGCGCGACCAGGACTACTATCTCGACCTCGCCCGGGTCACCGTCAGGCCCGATCGCTGGACGACCGAGGACCACTACCTCGACCTGGTCGTGCGCACCGGCCGCAGTACCGAAATGGTCGACGTCGGCGAGTTGCTGGATGCCCATCGGATGGGGTTGCTCAGCGCCGAAACCGCCGCGGGTGCCCTGCACAACGCTGTTGCCGCCGTTGACGGCCTTGCCGCTCACGGCCATGATCTGAACGCCTGGCTGGCCAGCACCGGCATGGAGCTGAGCTGGCGATAGGCGTATTCTCGACCCCTGTGGGAAGCCTGACACCATCGGTAACCGTTGGTGCCGCTGTGGCGTTGGCGGTGACGCTGCCGCTGGCACCGGATGCCGCTGCGGCCGACGACCAAGAGCTGCAGTCCGACGGCCTTCAGCACAACATCACCTACCGCGCCCGGGTCGACGGCCTGGCCCGGGGCGCTCTGGTCTCCTACCGCATCAGTGACAGCCAGGTGAACAGCGTGGATCCCACCATGTTGCCCGGCCGCACCTTCGAAGCGACGGCGGTGCTGACCGACCCCGCCGAAGCCGGCATGCGGATTTCCATCCAGTGGCCGTATTCGGCCAACTTGCACTGCGAAATCCTGGTGGACGATCAGCTACTCGCCCAGGCCGATCAGTTCATCGGCCCGAAACTGACTCCGGCCCGCGACGATCCGGACTACGGGGCAATGATGTGCGGTGCCCCGCTGAGCAACGCCCCGGGCCTGCCGCCCGAGGAGTTACCCGCGCCACCCGACGCATTGCCCATGCCGGCACCGGGCGCCGAGGACGGCACCGGCGCCCCGCCGGCCGATATTCCCGGTCCGCAGGTGCCGGCGGACAATCTCGCCGTTCCGGTCAGCTGACCGGACCGGGTGACCAGTTGTTGGCCCGCGCCCAGGCCCACGCCCGGTCGTACGCGTCGGCGATCCAGACCGCCCCGCGATTACCGCGCTTGGCCTCGAGGTAATCGGCCCGGACACCGGGGTTGGTGTTAAGCCAGTCGACGAAGAGGAGGGCGAACCTCTGGTTGGGTCGGCCGTCCACCCTGATGTGGACGTGGGTTGGTCGACCTGGATCCGCCGAGGCGTGAAACCGTTTGTGCCAGAGGGCTTTATCAAAGGTGGCCCCATCACCGGGGGCGGCCGGTGCGACGTCGGCCGTGATGGAGTCGATTCGCGGGTAGCCGGCCGCGACCAGATCTGCGGCAACCTCATCGGCGAGTTCCGGTGCAGTGACGGTCACCTGCATATCGATGATGTCGCGGGAGTCCAGGCCGGTAACGGCCGAAGAGCCGATGTGGTCGACGCGCAGCACCCGATGACCGCAGGCGGTGCGCAGTCTGGCCCGGATGCGCCCGGCCTGCATCGGCCAGGTCGGGTCGGCCGGCACCAGTCCGACCGGGTCGGCGGCCGGTCTGCCGGCGCCGAGATTGCGGGCGAACGGCAGAATCCTCTGGAACCACAGATCGCGTGCCTGCTCAACAAGATGCCCAGCGCTGGAGGAGTTATCCAGCCACACATCGGCAACTCGGCGGCGCTGGTCCTCGGAGGCCTGGGCTGATATTCGGGCCCGGGCATCGGCCTCGTCCATCCCGCGCAACCCGGTCAATCGTTCCAGCCGAACGTCGGTGTCGGCGTGCACCACCACCACCAGTGGGAACAGTGGCGCCATCCCGGATTCGACCAACAGCGGGATGTCCTCGACGATCACCGCGTCCGTCTCGACGGCGGCGACGATCTCTGCCCGCCGCCGTGCCACCAGCGGATGAACGATAGCGTTCAGCCGGGCACGCTGCTGATCGTCGCGGAAGGCCCTGGCGGCCAGCGCCGGCCGGTCCAGCGCACCGTCCGGAAGCAGGATGTCGGCACCGAAATGGTCGACCAACGCGGCCAGCCCCTCGGTGCCCGGCGCGACGACCTCACGGGATATGAGATCACCGTCGACGATCACCGCGCCGCAATCGGCGAACGCGGCCGAGACGGTGGACTTTCCCGCGCCGATCCCTCCGGTCAGGCCGATGCGCAGCATCGCCCGCGACGGCTAGGCGTTACCCGCGAGTTTTTCGCGCAACGCCGCCAGCTGGGCGTCACTGGCCAGCGAACCGCCGGCCTCCGCGCCGGCACTCGAACTCGCCGCCGAGCCCGTCGCGCCTTCCTCGGCGGCATCGGCGGCGGCGAACTTCTCCATCTGCGCGGTGTGCATCTTGTGCCGTCGTTCGGCCTCGGCGTACCGGGACTCCCACTCGGCGCGCTGCTTATCGAAGCCCTCGAGCCATTCGTTGGTCTCGGCGTCGAAGCCCTCCGGGAAGATGTAGTTGCCCGCCTCGTCATAGCTGTCGGCCATACCGTATTTCGACGGGTCGAACTCGTCTGTGTAGTCCTCGTTGGCCTGTTTGAGGCTCAGCGAGATCCGGCGCCGGTCCAGGTCGATGTCGATGACCTTGACCATCGCGTCGTCACCGACGGCGACAACCTGATCCGGCACCTCGACGTGACGCTCGGAGAGTTCGGAGATGTGCACGAGGCCCTCGATACCCTCCTCGACGCGCACGAAAGCGCCGAACGGCACGAGTTTGGTGACCTTACCCGGCACAATCTGGCCGATGGCATGGGTGCGAGCGAAGTGTCGCCACGGGTCTTCCTGGGTTGCCTTCAGCGACAGGGAAACCCGCTCACGATCCATATCCACGTCGAGTACCTCGACGGTAACCTCGTCGCCCACCTGGACCACCTCCGACGGGTGATCGATGTGCTTCCAGGACAGCTCGGAAACGTGGACCAGACCGTCGACCCCGCCGAGATCGACGAACGCGCCGAAGTTGACGATCGACGAGACAACACCCTTGCGCACGGCGCCCTTGACCAGCTGATTGAGGAATTCGCTGCGGACCTCCGACTGGGTCTGCTCGAGCCATGCGCGCCGTGAGAGCACCACGTTGTTGCGGTTCTTGTCCAGCTCGATGATCTTGGCTTCGATCTCCTTGCCGATATACGGCTGTAGATCACGGACCCGCCGCATTTCGACCAACGAGGCGGGCAGGAACCCGCGCAGGCCGATATCGAGGATCAGACCGCCCTTGACGACCTCGATGACAGTGCCCTTGACGGCCTCGTCCTGTTCCTTCAACGCCTCGATGGTGCCCCACGCGCGCTCGTACTGCGCGCGCTTCTTGGACAGGATCAACCTGCCCTCTTTGTCCTCCTTGGTCAGGACAAGGGCCTCGATATCGTCGCCGACCGACACCACCTCATTGGGGTCGACATCGTGTTTGATGGAGAGCTCGCGGGACGGGATAACGCCCTCGGTCTTGTAGCCGATATCGAGCAGGACCTCGTCCCGGTCCACCTTGACGATGGTCCCCTCGACGATGTCACCATCGTTGAAGTACTTGATGGTCTTGTCGATGGCGGCGAGGAAGTCCTCAGCCGAGCCGATGTCGTTGATGGCTACTTGCGGCGAGGTGACGGTGGGACTGGGCATATTGTTGGGTGACTCCGGACACGGTGAATCGTAGGGACAGGTTTCGTGGTGTTTGGCCCGCAAACTATCAGCACAATGCGGAAACCACCTGATCCTACTCGACCGGGGACAGCCCGGACAAACTTGGGTCCGGCCACGGCTACCCTCCTGTCGTGTCCTACGCCTCAGCACTCAGCACCCTCGGGCCACCTTTTCCGCGGCCGGTCCGTCGGGTCGGTGCTCCGCTCGCGGGGATCATCGGGCTCGGCACTCTCGCCGGCCTGATCCTGGGCCTGCTCACTTCGGTCAACCCCGGCGGCGCCGCTTTGGGATTTGCGCTGTCCAGTCTGGCCATGACCTGCGTGTTGTTGTGCTACCTGTGGCTGGATCGTTGGGAGCCCGAGCCACCGCGGCTGCTGGTGATGGCCTTCCTGTGGGGTGCCTCGGTGGCGGTGCTGCTGTCGGTGGCCCTGGGGCAGGTCGTCGAGCAGACTTTCGGTGGCGGTGGGCAGGAATCAAGTTTCGTCACCGTGGTCATCGGCGCCCCGATCATCGAGGAGGCCGCAAAGGGCGCGTTCCTACTGCTGATGATGACCGGACGACGCCGAACCGAACTGAACACGATGACCGACTGCCTGGTGTACGCCGGTTTCACCGCGGTGGGCTTCGCCTGGCTGGAGAACATTTTCTACATCTCCAGCGGGGAGTCGGTGCCGGGCTCGCTGGCGATCGCGGGGATGCGATTGGTGCTCGGGCCGTTCGCCCACCCCCTGTTCACGACGATGTTCGCGATCGGGGTGTATTTCGCACTGCAGCAGCGCGCCATTCCGGCGAAACTGGCCTGCCTGCTGCTCGGGTACCTGGCCGCGGTTGTCATGCACGGGGTGTGGAACGGTTCGGCGCTGCTGGGGGCGCGGGCCTATCTGGGTGTCTATGCGCTGTGGATGATGCCGATCTTCGGGCTCGCGATCATTCTCGCGGTGGTCAGCCGGCGCCGGGAGCGCCACATCATCGCCGCACGGCTGCCCGGTTTGGTGTCCCAGGGTTTGGTCACGCCGACCGAGGCGACCTGGTTGGGTTCGCTGCAAGCCCGCAAGATGGCGGTCGCCGCCGCCCAGCGGTACGGCGGACGGCATGCGGCCTCGGCGGTCAAGCGGTTCGTCATGGCGGTGGTCGAACTGGCCTACGTACGGGATCGCATCGACCGCGGATTCGGCGATGCACGGGTGTTCGCCCTGCACGACGAGGAGGTGCACCGGCTGGTCGTCGACCGCGCGGCCGCCGGTCCGGCGTTGTACCTGCTCGGCGGGCACCGGCAGTCGCCGCGTTAGCCCTGCCAACTCGTGGCGAGGGTGCGCGAACCGCCCGCCGGGGCGGCGTGTTTCGGTACCGACGCGCACGGTCGCGCCCGGTGGCTAATGCGCGGCCGCATCCCAGGTAGGCCCATAGCCCACCGACACCTCAAGCGGGACATCAAGCGGGTACGCACCGCCCATCTTCTCCCGCACCAGTTCCTCGAGAACCGCGTGCTCACCGGGGGCCACCTCGAACAGCAGCTCGTCATGGACCTGCAGCACCATGCGGGACTTGAGACCGGCCGCGGCGATGGCGTTGTCGACATCGATCATCGCGACCTTGATGATGTCGGCGGCACTGCCCTGGATCGGGGCATTCAGAGCCGCGCGTTCGGCGGCCTCCCGCAGCTGCCGGTTACTGCTGTCCAGTTCGGCAAGGTATCGGCGCCGACCGAGCACCGTCGAGGTGAATCCGTCCTTGCGGGCCTGCTCGACGACCGCGTGCAGATAGTCCCTGACACCCCCGAAGCGGGCGAAGTACTGATCCATCTGCTCTTTGGCCTCATCGGTGGAGATCTTGAGCTGCTGAGCCAATCCGTAAGCGCTCAAACCGTAGGCCAGCCCGTATGACATCGCCTTGACCCGGCGGCGTAGTTCGGGGGTGACCTCGTCGATGGGCACCCCGAAGGCGCGCGATCCCACGAAGGAGTGCAGGTCCTCACCGGTACGGAACGCTTCGATCAACTCCGCATCGCGGGACAGGTGCGCCATGATCCGCATCTCGATCTGGCTGTAGTCCGCGGTCATCAACTCCGTGTAGGCGATGCCGCCACCGGAGCCGACGCAGAATGCATCCCGGATGCGCCGCCCGGCCTCGGTCCGGATCGGGATGTTCTGCAGATTGGGCTCGGTGGAGGACAGCCGGCCGGTGGCCGCGACGGTCTGGTTGAAGGTGGTGTGGATGCGGCCGTCCGCAGCGACCGATTTCAGCAGGCCATCGACGGTCACCTTGAGCCGGGTGGCGTCGCGGTGGGCCAGCAGGTGCTCCAGAAACGGGTGGCCGGTCTTGTCGAAGAGCGCTTGCAGGGCGTCGGCATCGGTGGTGTATCCGGTCTTGGTTTTCTTGGTCTTCGGCATGCCCAGCTCGTCGAACAGCACCACCTGCAACTGTTTGGGCGAGCCCAGGTTGATCTGCTTGCCGATGACCGAGTACGCGGCCTCGGCGGCATCGCGGATCTGCTCGCCGAATTCGCGCTGCAAGACGTTGAGTTTGTCGAGATCCACGGCGATGCCGATGGTTTCCATCTTCGCCAGGGCCGACTGAACCGGCAGTTCCATCTCACCCAGCAGCGATGACGATTCGATCCGGGCCAGTTCCTCATCCAGGGCGTCGGCCAGGTCAGCCACCGCCCGGGCCCGCAGGATCAGCGCCTGCACCGTCTGATCATCGACGCCTTCGGGGTCATCCAGCAGGGACAACTGCTGTTGTTCGGGATGTTCGGCCCGCAGTTCGCGACGCAGGTAGCGCAGCGAAAGGTCATCGAGAGCGAAACTGCGCTGACCGGGCCGCACCAGATACGCGGCCAGCGCGGTATCGGAGGTCACACCGGCGAGATGCCAGCCGCGCCCGGCCAGATCGTGGATGGCGATCTTGGCCTCGTGCAGGGCTTTCGGGGCCTGGGCATCAGCCAGCCAGGCACCCAGGGCGGCCTCGTCACCAGGTGTCAGCGCGGCGGTGTCGACATACGCACCCTCGCCGTCAGCCGCCGCGATCGCCAGGGCTGTGGCGTCGCCGTCGTAGACCGCGTGGCTGCCCACGACCGCCAGCCCGGACCGGTTGCCATCATCGGTGTGTTCGGCCAGCCAAACCGCCACCGATCCCGGCTCGAGGGCCCCGCCACGCACGTCGAAGCCGGCGTCGACCTCAGGTTCCACCGCAGCCAGGGTGTCGAAGAGACGGTCCCGCAATACCCGGAACTCGAGGTCGTCGAAGAGCCGGTGGATCTGGTCGCGGTCCCAAGGCAGCAGCCGCAGGGTGTCAGGAGCCCGGGCCAACGGCACATCTCGCACCAGGGTCGTCAGCTCGCGGTTGAGCACCACGCTGGAGAGGTTGGCGCGCAACGAATCTCCGACCTTGCCGCGCACTCCTTCGACATTGTCCACCAGGTTCTGCAACGAGCCGTATTCGACGATCCACTTGGCCGCGGTCTTCTCCCCCACCCCCGGGATACCGGGCAGATTGTCACTCGGATCACCGCGCAGGGCCGCGAAATCGGGATACTGCTCGGGAGTCAGACCGTACTTCGCGACCACCGCCTCGGGGGTGAACCGGGTAAGCACGCTGACCCCCTTGATCGGATAGAGCACGGTGACATTGGAGTTCACCAATTGGAGTGAGTCCCGGTCACCGGTGACGACCAGAACCCGGTAACCGGCCTCATCGGCCTGGGTGGCCAGGGTGGCGATGATGTCGTCGGCCTCGAACCCGGACTCGGCGAGCACGGTGATACCGAGCGCGCCCAGCACCTCCTTGGTGATATCGATCTGACCCCGGAATTCGTCCGGTGTGGCACTGCGGGTCGCCTTGTACTCCGGGAACCGCTCGGAGCGGAAGGTCTGGCGCGAAACATCGAAAGCGGCCGCGATATGGGTGGGAGCCTCATCGCGCAGCAGGTTGATCAGCATCGCGGTAAATCCGTAGACCGCATTGGTGGTCAGGCCGCTGCGGGTTTTGAAGTTTTCCGCCGGCAACGCGTAAAACGCCCGAAAGGCCAGCGAATTACCGTCCAGCAACATCAATGTCGGCTTCTCGCTCACCCCCACACTGTAGGCATGGCGACCACCCGCCCCGGAACTGAAACACGTTTCAGTTCGACCGCTGTGATCGCGTACGCTGAGCCCGTGCCAGCTTCGCCGGACGCCGCCGCTGAATTACCCGCCATCGACGGCTGGTGGAGCGTGGACGGCACGGGAACGCCTCATCTGATGGGCGCAAAATGCCCACGATGCACCACCTTCGTTTTCCCCCCGCGGCAGAACAACTGCCCCAACCCGGCCTGTGCGGCCGACGAGTTGGACGCGGTGGCGCTGTCACGCCGGGGAACGCTGTGGAGCTACACCGAGAATCACTACCCCCCACCGCCACCGTTTCCGGCTCGCGATCCGTTCGAGCCGTTCGCCGTCGCCGCGGTGCACCTGGCGGAGGAGGGTTTGATCGTGCTGGGCAAGGTCGTCGACGGAACCCATGCCGCGGACCTGACAATCGGGATGTCCATGGAGCTCACGACCGCGCCCCTCTACGTCGACGACAACGGCGTACAGCGCATCGTCTACGCGTGGCGGATTGCCTCGTGAGTGCCCCGGTTTACATCCTCGGTGCGGGTATGCATCCGTGGGGCAAATGGGGCCGGGACTTCACCGAATACGGTGTGGTCGCCGCCCGCGCGGCACTGCGTGATGCCGGACTGGAGTGGCGCCAGATCCAGCTCGTCGCCGGTGCCGAGACCATCCGCAACGGCTATCCGGGCTTCGTCGCCGGCGCCACCTTCGCCCAGAAACTCGGCTGGACGGGTATTCCGGTGTCCTCGAGTTATGCGGCCTGCGCCTCAGGATCGCAGGCCCTGCAGTCCGCCCGAGCCCAGATCATGGCGGGTCTGTGCGATGTGGCCCTGGTGGTCGGCGCCGACACCACACCTAAGGGATTCTTCGCGCCGGTCGGCGGAGAGCGCCGCAACGATCCGGACTGGCAGCGGTTCCATCTGATCGGCGCCACCAACACGGTGTATTTCGCGCTGCTGGCCCGGCGGCGAATGGACCTCTACGGCGCGACGCCGGCGGACTTTGCCGCGGTCAAGGTGAAGAACTCCCGGCATGGGCTGCACAACCCCCATGCCCGCTACCGCAAGCAGAGTTCAGTCTCCGACGTGCTGGCCAGCCCGGTGGTCTCCGACCCCCTGCGGCTGCTCGATATCTGCGCGACATCGGATGGGGCGGCCGCGCTGATCGTGGCCAGCCGGGAGTTCACCGAACGTCACCTGGGCTCGACGGCCGGTGTGCCGTCGGTGCGCGCGGTCTCGTGTGCGACGCCGAACTATCCCCAGTCGATGCCC
This sequence comes from uncultured Mycobacterium sp., assembly GCA_964555915.1. Classification (GTDB taxonomy): domain Bacteria; phylum Actinomycetota; class Actinomycetes; order Mycobacteriales; family Mycobacteriaceae; genus Mycobacterium. The sequence continues at coordinate 20,318 of CAZKUK010000013.1, read as the reverse complement.
GAATTGCCCGATATCGCCACCGATTCCACCGCTGCGGTCCCCGCGCCGAAGCGGGCCTTCAAAGATCACATCCTGGATTCCGCCTACGCCGAGGCGGGGCTGGGGCCCGAGGATCTGAGTCTGGCCGAGGTGTACGACCTGTCCACCGCGCTGGAACTCGACTGGTACGAACATTTGGGCCTGTGCCCCAAGGGTGCAGCCGAGGAGCTGCTGCGCTCGGGCGCCACCGCGATCGGCGGCCGGATCCCGGTCAACGCCTCCGGCGGGCTGGCCTGCTTCGGCGAGGCCATCCCGGCGCAGGCCATTGCCCAGGTCTGCGAGCTGACCTGGCAGCTTCGCGGGCAGGCCACCGGCCGCCAGGTAGAGGGCGCGACCGTCGGAATCACCGCGAACCAGGGACTGTTCGGCCACGGCTCGTCCGTGATCGTCGCGCGCTGACGGGCACACCTCCCCCATCCCCGCGAGGGTGCGCATCGGTTCGCCTGTCGCGGCGTGTCGGCGCTCCGACACGCACGCTGGCGGTGAAACGGCGGTGTACGCGGCCGGCCGGCCGGCCGGGACGGTCAGGCCACACCCAGATAGGCCGCCCGGATACTGTCGTCTGCAAGAAGCTCACGCGCCGGTCCGGTGCGGGTGATGGCCCCGGTCTCCAGGATGTAGGCGCGGTCGGAGCGACTGAGCGCCTGCTGAGCGTTCTGCTCCACCAGCAGTACGGTGGTGCCCTGGCTGTTGATTTCGGCGATGATGCTGAAGATCTGCGAAATCACCATCGGCGCCAAGCCCATCGAGGGTTCGTCGAGCAGTAGCACCCGCGGCCGTGCCATCAACGCCCGACCGATTGCCAGCATCTGCTGCTCACCACCGGAGAGCGTCCCGCCGACCTGTTTACTGCGTTCGGCCAACCGTGGGAACGTCTCGAACACCCAGTCGCGACGCTCGGCATGTTCGGCCTTGGAATCAAATTTTCTTCCGTAACAGCCCATTTCAATGTTGTCCGCTACGGTCATTCCGGGAAATATGCCGCGCCCCTCAGGGGCCTGGATCAGGCCGTCGATAACCCGCCGGTGCGCCTTGACCCGGCTGATGTCACGGCCGTCGAACCAGATCGAACCCGCCGACAGTGGCCGCAGCCCGGAGATGGCCCGCATGAGAGTGGTCTTTCCGGCCCCGTTGGAACCCAGTAGGGTCACCAACTCGCCCTGCCGGACCACGAGCGAAACCCCGTGCAGCGCTTCGATTCTGCCGTATCGGACCACGACATCGCGAACCTCCAGCAGCGGTGCGGAATTGCTGTCAGAGTTCGTCATCGGGTACTCCCAGATAAGCGGCGATCACGACCGGGTCCTCGCGGATCTCCGCGGGCAGACCCTCGGCGATCTTGCGGCCGAACTCCAACACCACGATCCGGTCGGTCACCCCCATCACCAGGCGCATATCGTGCTCGATCAGCAGCACCGTGTACCCGTCGGCGCGGATGGCACGGATCAGGTCGATCAAGGCCTCCTTCTCGCTGGGGTTGAATCCGGCGGCCGGCTCGTCGAGGCAGAGCAGCTTCGGTTCGGTGGCCAGCGCCCGGGCGATCTCGAGCCGTCGCTGATCCCCGTAGGACAGGTTCTTCGCCTTGTCCTCACCACGATGGGCGATACCGACGAAGTCCAGCAGCGCAGCGGCCTTCTCGATGGCGTTGCGCTCCTCGCGGTGGTGCCGTGCCGACCGCACCAACGCTCCGGGCACTGAAGTCCGGTGTCGGGCGTCGGTGCCGACGACGACATTCTCCAACGCGGTCATCTCCCCCCAGAGCCGGATGTTCTGGAAGGTCCGCGCGATACCCAATCGGGTGATCCGGTGACGTTTGAGCCGACCCAACGGCTCACCGTCGAACACCACGGAGCCTGAGGTGGGACGGTAGACCCCGGTGATGGCGTTGAAACAGGTGGTTTTACCCGCACCGTTGGGACCGATGAGCCCGAGGATCTCCCCGCGGGTAATCGCGAAACTCACGGAGTCCAGTGCGGTCAGCCCACCGAACTTCACCGTCAGATCGGTTGTCTGCAGCAGTGTCTGCCCCTGCTCGGCGTGCATCTGACGGTGCAGGACCGCCAGATCCTCGTCGATGACCGGTTCGCTCATCGTGCCGCTTTCGGCTCGTCGGAGCTCGCCAGCAGCGCCCGTGCCGACCGGCCGTAGGTCAGCAGCTGCTGACGAACCGGGAACAGACCCTGTGGCCGGAACACCATCAACACCACCAGGGCGAGGCCGAAGAACAGATACTTGAGATCGCCGAGGTTGATCCCCATCAGCTCCACGCCCAGCAGCCGGTTGGGCAGGTAGACAATGACGAACGCGCCGAAGATCACGCCGAGCTTATTGCCCTGGCCGCCGAGGACCACCGCGCACAGGAACAACATCGAGTTGATGATATTGAACGTCGGCGGTGCCACATACTGCACCTGCCCGGCGTAGAGCGCGCCGGACAAGCCGCCGATGGCCGCCCCGATGACAAAGGCCCACAGCTTGAACCGGAACGTGTTGACCCCCATTGCTTCCGCCGCGTCCTCGTCCTCCCGGACCGCTACCCACGCTCGGCCGACCCGGCTGCGTTCCAGATTTCCGACCAGGAGCAGGATCGCCACGATGAGGACCAGGCCGAGCCAGAACCACCAGGTGCCGTAATTGACATCACCGGCGGAGTTCCCGCTGGAGAAAACCCCGTAGGGCAGATCCTCCGTCGCCCCGAAATGCGGGTAGGCCACCGCATTGAGCCCGCGGGGTCCGTTGGTGACACCACCCAGGTTGTCGGCCAGCAAACGAATGATCTCGCCGAATCCCAGGGTGACGATCGCCAGATAGTCACCGCGCACTCGAAGCGTGGGGAACCCCAGGATCAAACCGGCCAGCGCGGTGACCGCCATGGCAATCGGAACGCATGCCAGCCACGCCCAGTTCTCATGCATCCAGCCGTCCGGGGCCACCCGGTTCCACGGGCTATCGGGGCTGGTGAGCAGCGCGACGGTATAGGCGCCCACCGCGTAGAAGCCGACATAACCGAGGTCGAGCAAACCGGCCTGGCCGACCACGACATTCAGTCCGATGGCGATGATCGCAATCATCGCGAACTGGGCCATAGTGCCGCCGAAGCTGATTCCGGGGGTGTCCAGAAACGCCGGGGTGTAGACCGGCAGCAACGCCAGGGCTCCGAACCCGAGCGCGCCGAAAGCCCACTTCTGCACCCGGGTGAGGTCCGACCACCAGCGCCGCAACGCATCCCCCGGGGCCAGCAATGCGTTCATACCCGTGTCTTCCCGAGGCTCTCGCCGAGGATCCCGGTCGGCTTGATCAACAGGACCATCACCAGCAGGACGAAAGCGACGACATCGCGCCACTGGGTACCGAACAGCGCCTGCCCGTAGTTCTCCATGACGCCTAACAGGAGCCCGCCGATCAGGGCTCCGCGTAGGTTGCCGATACCGCCGAGCACCGCAGCCGAGAACGCCTTGATACCCAGCAGGAAACCACCGGAATAGATGATCCCCTGCGGAACCCGAAGCATGTAGAGCAGCGCCGCCGCCCCGGCCAGCAGCCCGCCGATCAGGAAGGTCGTCAGAATGATGCGCTCCCGCGAGACTCCCATCAGGGTAGCTGTGGTCGGATCCTGGGCCACCGCGCGGATACCGCGGCCGAACTTCGTACGGTGGACGAACAGGTAGGTGAGGCGGGCCAGCACCAGGGCCGAGACGATGATCACCAGCGTGACGTTGGTGACCGAGGCGCCGAAGATCTCGAACTGGGTCCTCGGCTGGACCAGGATGATCGGTTGCTGGGCGTTGCTGCCGCCATATCCTTCGATGAGTTCCGGGAGCACGAAGTGCACGAACTCCTGGAGTACGAACGACATCCCGATCGCGGTGATCAGAAATGTCAGCGGGCGCGCGTTGCGTCGGCGCAACGGGCGGTAGGCGACGAACTCCAAACCAACGGCCGCCGAACCGGATACCGCCATGGCGAACAGCATCGCGACACCCAGATAGAACACGGTCAACCCGACACCGCGGTCATAGGCGTTACCGCTGGGGGCAAAGCCCAGGATCACATCGAGACAGAAGTACGCTCCGAACATGCCGAGCATGAAGATCTCGGAGTGCGCGAAGTTGATCAGCCGCAACACCCCGAAAACCAACGTGTAGCCGACTGCCACGAGGGCGTAGATGGCACCCCAGGCCAAACCGTCGATGGTGAACTGCCAGAACCCCGTTCGAAGATTCTCGACATTGAAACCGATGTCACCGGCGAGGCAGACGTACTGGTCTACGCACTCCTGCAGCATCGGGGGCGGGCTCCTTGTAATCAGTCCCGGAGGACGTCGACCTGACTACTGGACTTTGTAAATCCAAATCAGGTCGGAGGTGAGCTCACCGGTGTCGGTCCACTGATACGTGCGAGCCACACCCTGACCGTCGTAGTTGCGGACAAAGTCCAGCAGCTCCGGCCGGGTGACCGCTCCGGAGTCGATTCCCGTGAGCAGAATCGTCGCGAGATCGTAGGACTCCAGGCTGTAGGTGCCGGGCGGCTGCCCGAACTTGGCGGTGTAGGCCTCGGCGAAGGCTCCGGTTGCCGGGCCGCACGGGCAGGACAGCACCGCACCATCGGCTGCCTGTCCCGCGGCCTTGACGAACTGCGGATCCTTGAGGCCATCCGGACCGGCGAAAAGGCCGGTGAAGCCGGCGTCGCGCAACTGCTGAAGCAGTAGGGCACCCTCGGTGTAATAGCTGGCGAAGACCACCGCGCCCGGCGACTGGCCCATAATCTGATTCACCGCGGCGGAGAAGTCCTTGTCGCCTTTCTTGATCGAGATATTGCACGCGGAGTCGGCGACCGGGCCGAGTGTGTCACGTACCGCCCCGGCCTGGCCCACACCGGCGTCGGTGCTGTCGTCGACGACACAGGCCTTCGTGACACCGAGGGTGTTTTTGAGGTAGTTGGCCAGCGATGGGCCCTGAACACCATCGTTGGACAGGCCGCGGAAGAAGGTCTTCCAGCCCTGCTCAGACAACGCGACGTTGGTGGCCGATGGGGTGACCGAGACCAGGCCAGCCTGATCGAATACCGAACCGGTCGCCTTTGTCTCACCCGACCAGGTCGGGCCGACGAGTCCGATGACGGACGGATCGTCGACGATCTGCGGCGCCACCGCCGTCGCCTTTTGCGGATCGCCCTCGGTATCGAAGGTCTTCAGCTGGACCTGGCAGCCCGGGTTGGCCGCATTGTGCTGATCTACAGCGAGTTGGGCCCCGTCCCTGACATGGGCGCCGAAGGGGGCGTCCGGACCGGTGAGCGGGCCGGCCATAGCCAACGACAGCGGCGGACAGGTCGCCGTGCCGTCCCCGGCCGGAAGAACCGGGACCGCAGCGCCATCTGCCACCGGCACGGCAGCGCCGTCCGGGCTGATCTGGACCTGCTGGACGATCTCCAGGTCGCTCTGCGCCGCTTTGTTATCGGCTGTGGGTTGCTGGCTGCACCCGGCCAGCCCGAGAATCATCAGACCCGCGACACTCGCCGCGGCCACGTTCCGCGTCGCAGATCCGCGCACCCTCAACCTCCCGGTCAACACTCAGACGTCGATAACAGGACCCGTAGACAATAACCGCCCGCGGACCCGGGCGCCGGATACCGACGCGCCGCTACTGGACCCGATACATCCAGATCAGGGTTGTGGTGAGCTCGCCGCTCTCGGTCCATTGGTACTTGCGGGCCACTCCCTGGCCCTCGTAGTTCTTGGCGAATTCCAGCAGCGCCTCGCGGGTCACCGCACCTGAGTCGATCCCTTTGGCCAAAATGGTCCCCAGGTCGTAGCCCTCGGTGCTGTACGTGCCGGGGGCCTGTCCGAACTTCTTGGTGTATTCCGCGGCGAAGGCCTCACCCGCCGGACCGCACGGGCAGGACAACACCGCATCCTTGGAAGACTGACCGGCCTGTTTGACGAACTCGGGGTCTTTGGTGCCGTCGCCGCTGACAAACCGGCCGGTGAATCCGGCGTCGCGTAGCTGTTGCACCAATGGCGCGGCCTCGGCGTAATACCCGCTGAAGAACACCGAGTCAGGTGACTGACTCTTGACTTGCGTGACCGCGGCCGAGAAGTCTTTGTCACCCTTCTTGATCGAGATACTGCAGCTGGCATCGCTGAGCGGGCCGAGAGTCTCGCGGACAACATTGGCCAAACCGGCTCCGTAGTCGGTGCTGTCGTCGATGACGCAGACCTTCTCGTCGCCGAGGGTGGCCTTCATGTAGTTGGCCACGGCCGGACCTTGAACCCCGTCGTTGGCCAGGCCGCGCAGGAAGGTCGTCCACCCCTGCTCGGACAGTGCGACGTTGGTGGCCGACGCGGTGGCGGCCAGCAGACCGGCCTGATCGAAGACTCCACCGGTGGCTTTGGTCTCACCGGAGAATGCCGGCCCGATGAGGCCGATGATCGTCTCATCATCGACGATCTGCGGTGCGATCGCGGTCGCCTTCAGCGGATCGCCTTCGGTATCAAAGGTTCGCAGCTCAATCTGGCAGCCCGGATTGGCGGCGTTGTGCTTTTCCAGAGCAAGCTGCACCCCGTTTTTGATGTTGATGCCGAGTGCTGCGTCGGGGCCGTTGAGGGCCCCGGCCATGGCGATTGTCACCGGCACGCAGGTGGCGGTCCCATCACCGGCCGGGTCGGCGGGCGTGGCCTCGGCCAGCGCCTTGACCTCGTTGCCGTCCTGGTCGATCTGAACCTGCTCGATGATCTGCAGATCGGAACCCTCGGCGGAGCCCCCGGCCGCTGAAGTGCCCTCCCCGGACGGCTCACCTCCGGGCGGGGGCTGACTGCAGCCGGCGATGCCGAACATCACCAACGCCGCGGAACTCATTGCGATTACTGTCCGTGTCACCCGACCGAACACGTGCCACCTCCGGGTCGTCGGTTATTTCCGATGCCGATCCCGCGGGCAACAAGCCGGGCCCGGGGTCTCGGCGCTCCGCTAGAACATAGCCAACCGCAACCCGATCCGCGCGGGATACCCACCCGGAGACCGGCCGTCACCTCTGCTTGGATCGGCCGGTCGGAGGGTCGAAGGTCTCCAGAACCACTTCAGCGACCCGCTTCATCGTCGTGCGCCGGTCCATCGCCGCGCGCTGCATCCAGGCGAACGCCTCCGGTTCGGTCATCCCGTGGCGGGCCTGCAGCAGGCCCTTGGCGCGCTCGGTCAGTTTGCGGGTCTCCAGCCGGTCACCGAGATCGGCCACGTCACGTTCCAACGCGGCCATCTCGCGGAACCGGCTCAGGGCGACCTCGATGGCCGGGACGAGATCGCTGATCGAGAACGGTTTCACCAGGTAGGCCATCGCCCCGGCATCCCGGGCCCGCTCCACCAGGTCTCGCTGGCTGAACGCGGTCAGCACGACGATCGGGGCGATTCGTTTCGTGGCGATCTCCGCGGCGGCGTCGATACCGTCGCGGCGGGGCATCTTGACATCCATGATGACCAGGTCCGGCCGGAGACTCTCGGCGAGGTCCACGGCCTGCTGACCGTCGCCGGCCTCCCCGATCACGGTGTAGCCCTCGTCGCGCAACATCTCGGCCAGATCCATGCGGATCAACGCCTCGTCCTCGGCGATCAGCACACGTCGCCGCGGGGTATCGCCGGGGTCGGTCGTCAGGTCGGTCATGGGGCCTCATTGTGTCGCGGCGGGCCGCGTATGGGTAGCCGGGGTTGGGCTCTCAGCGGTCCGGGTCGATCCACTATCGTGAACACCGCCGATCGAGAGCCGCCCTCGTATCCCAACTGGCAGAGGAAACGGATTCAAAACCCGTGCAGTGTGAGTTCGAATCTCACCGAGGGCACCAGTACCCGCAGTCCAACGCCGCACCCCCCCTACCGACGTGCAGGCCGGTCCTACGCGGGCCGTGCGCAGCGACTTCAGCGACGTGCTTGGTGGCGGCCGAGGACCTATCCGATCGGCGGAGCGCCGGGGATGACTACGTCGCCCCCGGCCGTGACCACAGGGCCACCGTCAGGAGCGGGCGCGGCGGCAACCTGTGGCGGGCCGCCGTCGGCTGGAATCACGAGGTTGCCGGGTTGGAAACCGCCGGACGATCCGAACCCGTCATCGGAGTCCATCATGCAGTCGAGAGAGCCCACATCCCAGTCGCAGTCACCGGCGAGGCTGGCAGGGGCTGCCGCTATCGAGAAGATGGGGAGGGCGGCGAGAGCCAGAACCACGGCCAGACGGCGACGGTACCGATTGATCTCCATCGCGCGATGGTAGACGTGGCCAAGCAGGGACCACAGTGGTTTCGCCACATCCTCCCCACATCCGAGATGCCCGACCGCGCCGATGCGAAGGAGCCCGGAAGCCCCATTCCGGCGCCTGGACGAATATCAGGCCCGAAGATCAGGCCCCCATCACTCGGCTGGCCGAGCCACCCTCCCCGCCCGCCCGTCGCCGCTTCCGGCAACCAGACGAGCAGTAGCGGACGTCGGCCCAGTCCCGTCGCCATTTCTTGCGCCACTCGAATTCGCGGCCGCAGGTCTCGCAGAGCCGTGGCCGGTGCCCGTTCTTGGTACGTGGCCGCCGGGACATAGCCCGAACTGTATCCACCGGCCGACGAAGACGACCGGCGCGGCCACCGCATCCCCCTCGACTCCCGACGCGGTGGCCGCTCAGGCTCGATCATGCCCGTAACAGTGACGCCGACGCGATCAATCGCGCAAAGCGCAGCCGCGCATTCCATCACGACGGCGCCGTACCGCGAGATCTCGTCGAGCCCGCCGGCACGCCGGCCGCAGCGGCATCATTGCTGGTCGCGGGCTAGGCTTCATGGGGTGTGGTCTGAGCGGAAACGCGCCGGCCGGCTGGTCCCGGAGGGACGGTTCCGGCGGTCGGAGTGTGAGCGTCTGCAACGCCGGGCCCCGGCCCGCAACCAGCATTGGGCCGACGCCGTCACCAGGCCGCAACGGGTACTCAATGTCGCCGCCTGGATCAGCGCGTTCGTCACCGGTGTCCTTGGCATCCTGCAAACCATCACCGGCGACGGGGTGCTCTACATCGGCCTGATCAACCTGGGTACCGCGGCGGTATTCCTGGCCATTCCGCTTCTGCATCGCTTCGGTGACATCATCGCGGCGCTGGTTTTCGTGTGCGTCGCCTTCCTCTCGCTTACCTTCGTCGGCTCACAGATCGGCACCGATTCCGGTGTGCAGCTGTACTACCTCGTTTCGGCCTCGCTCGCGGTGTTGGTACTCGGGATGGACCACCTGGCGCTGGCCGGCACGGTGACGGCGATCGGTGCGGCCCTGGTGGTGGGAATGCAATTCCTGGTACCGCAGGACACCGGTATCCAACCGCGCTGGGCACTCGAAGCGGGTTTCGTGTTCGCCACCGCCGGCGCTTGTTTCATGATCTTCGCGACCGTCTGGTACGCCCTGCGTGAGATTTCCCGCGCCGAAGCCGCCATGGAGGTCGAGTACGACCGGTCCGAAGCCCTGCTGGCCAATATCCTGCCGGCCAGTGTTGCCGCACAGCTGAAAGATCCGACCCACGGGGTGATCGCCGACCGCTACGACGACGCCTCGATACTGTTCGCCGATATCGCCGGGTTCACCGAACGGGCCAGCGAGATCCCGCCGACCGAACTGGTCCGGTTCCTCGACCGCGTTTACACCACTTTCGACCGGCTGGTCGACCGGTCCGGCCTGGAGAAGATAAAGACCACCGGTGACTCTTATATGGTGGTCAGCGGGGTTCCGACCCCACGCGGCGACCACGTCGAGGCCATCGCCGATCTCGCGTTGGACATGTCGCGCGCGGTCGCGGGTCTGCGGGATCCCCGGGGCAACCCGGTACCGCTTCGGATGGGTATCGCGGCCGGGCCCGTGGTGGCCGGCGTGGTGGGTGCGCGCAAGTTCTTCTACGACGTCTGGGGCGACGCTGTCAATGTCGCCTCGCGGATGGAGTCCACCGACGTCGAAGGTCGAATTCAGCTACCGCAGGAGGTTTTTCACCGTCTCGAGCATGCATTCCTCCTCGAGGAGCGCGGCGAGGTCGCCATCAAGGGCAAAGGTGTGATGCGTACCTGGTACCTGATCGGGCGCAAACCCGAACCGCTGCCGGCCGATCGAGGCGCTTCCGCCTCCGACCAACCCGGCGTGCAGGCACCCGCCGGCTGACCGGCGTCACATCACCTTCGACAAGAACTCCCTGGTGCGGTCATGCCGCGGGTGCGCCAGCACCTCGCGCGGCGGCCCGCTTTCCACCACGACACCACCGTCCATGAACACCAGTTCGTCGGCGACCTCACGGGCAAAGCCCATCTCATGAGTCACCACGATCATCGTCATACCCTCAGCAGCAAGCTTTTTCATGACACCCAGCACCTCACCGACCAATTCCGGATCCAGTGCCGACGTAGGCTCATCGAAGAGCATCAGCTTGGGGTCCATGGCCAGGGCGCGGGCGATCGCGACCCGCTGCTGCTGCCCACCGGACAGCTGCGCCGGGTAGGCATCCGCCTTATCGGACAATCCCACCTGATCAAGCAGGTCCCGGGCCCGCTCGGTGGCGAAGGCCTTCTTGGTCTTCCGGACCCGCACCGGCGCCTCGCTGATGTTCTCCAACGCCGTGCGGTGCGGAAACAGGTTGAAATGCTGGAACACCATGCCGATATCGCGGCGCTGACGAGCCGCGTCCCGCGCCCGCATCTCGTAGAGCTTCCCACGATTTTCCCGGTAACCGACCAGCTCGCCGTCGACGTAGAGCCGACCGGCGGAAACGGTTTCGAGATGGTTGATACAGCGCAGGAACGTTGACTTGCCCGACCCTGACGGCCCCACCAGCACCAGCACCTGCCCCCGGTCGACGGCGAGTGTCACACCATTGAGCACCGGCAGCGCACCGAAGTTCTTGCAGACCTGCCGCGCCTGCACCATGGGCGGGCCGGAGACGGTCATGCGGGTGCCGCCTTGGCGGCGGCCTGCGCCTCGGCGAGGGCCCCGAGCTGTTTGGTGGTGAGGGTCCGGGATATACCCCGGGAAAAGTGCCGCTCCAGGTAGTGCTGGCCCACCATCAGCACACTGGTGATGGCCAGGTACCAACTGGCCGCGACGAGCAGCAGCGGAATGGGCTCGAAGATCACCGCGGAGATATCACGGGTGCGGGTATACAGCTCGAGCGTGTAGGGCACCGCGGTCACCAGTGATGTGGTCTTGAGCATGCTGATCAACTCGTTGCCGGTGGGCGGGATGATCACCCGCATGGCCTGCGGCAGCACCACCCGGCGCATGGTCATCCACCAGGACATGCCCAGCGCCGTCGACGCCTCGAGCTGACCCTCCGGCACGGAGCTGATACCGGCACGGATGATCTCGGCCATATAGGCCGCCTCGTTGAGACCCAGCCCGATGATCGCCAGGATGAAACTGATGGACAGCTCGCGCAGGTTCAGCTGAAAGAAGGTCGGCCCGAACGGAACACCCACCTGGATTTTCTGGTAGATCGTCGGAAATAGTCCCCAGAACACCAGCTGGACATAGACGGGGGTACCTCGGAAGATCCACAGATACGCCCACGCAACGGAGTTCAGGATCGGGTTCGGCGACAGCCGCATCACCGCGAGAATCACCCCGAGCGCCAGGCCGAGCAACATCGCCCAGAAGGTCAGCTGCACGGTATTCCACGCGGCCTCGGACACCCGATGGTCGAACAGGTACCTACGGTAGGTGGCCCACCCGTAGGCCGGGTTGGTCGCCGCGCCGTAGAGGAACAAACCAACCAGGCCGATGATGACCGCAGCTCCCGCCCACCGCCATGGATGGCGCAGCGGAACCGCATCGATACGGGCTGGAGGGTTCTGCTCGGCGGTCATCCCACTCAGCTGATCGCGCCGTTGATGACCGGTTTGTCGATCATCCCCGATTCCACACCCCAATTGGCCGCGACGGTTCGGTAGTCGCCGGTCTCGATCAGGTGCTCAAGGGCTTTGAGCAGGGATTGCGCCAGCGGCGAACCCTTCTTCACCGGCCATCCGTACGGCGCGGAGTCGAAGATCGCCCCCGCGCCCTCCAGTTTGCCGCTGCTCTGCCGGATGGCGTAGGCGGTGACCGGTGAATCGGCCGACATCGCGTCGGCCTGGCCGAGTACGACCGCGTTGGTCACCGCGTCCTGTCCGTCGAACTTGAGGATCTCGATCTCCGGCTTGCCGGCGGCCACGCAAGCCGCGCTCTTCGCGGGTAGCTCATCGGTTTCCTGAATCGTGGTGGACTGGACCGCCACCTTCGCCCCGCAGGCATTGTCCGGGTCGACGGCCTCCCCCGGGCGCTGCGCCCATAGGGTGCCCGCGGAGAAGTAGGTGACGAAGTCGACCTGTTTTTCCCGTTCCCGGGTATCGGTGAACGATGACATACCGACGTTGTAAGTGCCGCCGTCGATCGCCGGGATGATCTTGGCGAAATCCGACTCCCTGTACTCGGCAGTCAGCCCGAGGGTATCGGCAATGGCGTTCATGAGGTCGACGTCGAAACCGACGAGCCTGCCCTCCGAGTCCTTGAACTCATTGGGCGGGTAGGGAATGTTCACCCCGACGATCAGCCTGCCGGACTCGCGGATCTCCACCGGAAGGGTCGCGGCGATCTCCTCGACCTTCTCGGGTTTCACCGCGGTCGAGGTCGTGGTGGTGCCGGAACCGGTGCCCGAACCGTCCTCGACGTTCTTGGCGCACCCCGACAGGGCCAGGACGCCGGCAACGGTGACCGCCGCGGCGACCGACCAGATCCGGGGCCCATCGTGCGGCCGATTCTTGACTGCTGGTAACACGGGTTTCTCCCTCTGACGCCCGGCGATGAGAGGAACCTACAGCCGATGGTCTCCGGCGGCTCGGCGAAGCGGGATCACAGCGTGAGGTGTCTACCCGATGTGTAACATTCCTCGCCATGACGTCATCTGAGCAACACCCCAGCCTCTTCCAGCATCTGTGGAAATCCACATTGCTGTCCGGCGTACTCGCTGTGGCCCTGGGCCTTCTCGTCCTGTTCTGGCCCGGTAAGACCCTCGTGGTAGCTGCGGTCCTCTTCGGCGCGTATCTGCTGATTTCGGGTATCGCGCAGGTGATCTTCGCGTTCAGCCTGCACGTCTCGGCCGGTGGTCGGATCCTGCTGTTCGTCAGCGGCGCCGCATCACTCATCCTGGCCGTCCTGGCCTTCCGGCATTTCGGCGAAGGTTATGCGCTGCTCCTGCTGGCAATCTGGATTGCGATCGGGTTCATCTTCCGCGGTGTCGCGACGGTGGCTACGGCAGTCGGTGAGCTGAAGGGGACCCCCGGCCGGGGCTGGAACATCGCCTTCGGCATCATCAGCGTCATCGCCGGCGTTGTGGTGCTCGGTTATCCGTTCGACTCGCTGGTCACTCTGACCCTGGTGGTCGGCATCTGGCTGATCGTCATCGGCGTGTTCGAGATCGTCTCCGCCTTCCAGCTCCGCAAGACCGGCGGGGAGATCCGTACTGCGGTCGATGAGGCACTCGGTACCCGCTGATATCTCCGTCCGGTCACTCGCCGGGTACCCTGACTGCCGTCCGTGTCCGCATGATGTGAAGCGGGAGCCATGACCGAGTACCCGGATCCGTCCGGCAGGCCGGAAAGCCCGTCGGGCGGCCCGGCACCGACCGGCCCTCCCCCGTACCCGTATCCCTATCCGCCGGGTGCGGGCTATCCACCGGGTCCCTACCCAGGCGGATATCCGCCGCCGGCGATGCCGTACGGGGACTACTACGCCGCACCCGCGGCCTTACCCGCCGCCCCGCGCAACGGACTGGGTATCGCCGCCCTGGTGATCGCCATCCTCGCCCTGGTGACCTCGTTCTCGGTCGCAGGCGGGGTCATTCTGGGCAGCGTCGCGGTGGTCCTGGGTTTCCTGGGCCGTGGCCGGGCCAAGCGCGGCGAGGCCAACAACGGCGGAGTGGCCCTGTCGGGCATTGTTCTGGGGGCGCTGGCAATCGTCGTCGGCCTAACCTTCATCGCGATCTGGGTGGGTCTCTTCAACGAGGTCGGGGCCGGCGACTACTTCGACTGCCTGCAGCAGGCCGGGCAGGACAGCGCCAAAGTGCAGGAATGCTCCGATCAGTTCCGGCAATCGGTGGAGAACAAGTTCAGCGAGCCCAGGACACCGTCCCGATAACAACCCGTGACACGGTCTACTTGCTCACGCCCGGAAAGTGTTTGACGATGCCCTCCTGAGCGACGGTGGCGACGACTTCCCCGGCGCGATTGAAGAAGTGCCCCATCCCGAGCCCGCGCGACGCGGCGGCGACCGGCGAGGCGGTGGAGTACAGCACCCAGTCGGCGAAATCCACCTGCCGGTGAAACCACACCGAATGGTTGACGGTGACTGCGAAGATACGGTCCCAGCCCCAGGACAGACCGTGGGTGGTGATGATCGAGTCGAGCACAGTGGTGTCGGAGGAGTAGACCATCGCGGCGGTGTGCAGAACCGGGTCTTCGGGCATATCACCGGCAGCGGTCATCCAGACCCGATTGCGATCCAGCCGGCCGCCCTTGTCTCGCATCACCCAGGCGGGATCGTTGGTGTAACGCCACTCGATCGGGCGGAGCGCATCGGCGAAGTGCGGCACCACCTGCTCGTAGCCGACCAGCAGATCGTCGATCCCCGGAAGGGTGTGCGGTTCCGGGACCTCCGGCGGGGTGGAGTTGTGTTCCAGGCCCCGTCCGGCCGACAGATACGACACGAGTGCGGTGGCCAGCAGGGTGCCGTCCTGGATCGCATCCACCCGCCGGTTGGCGAATCGCCGTTCATCCCGTAGTCGCGCGACGTGGAACTCGATATCCCTGCCCGGATCGCCACCGGCGATGAAATGCACCGAGAGTGCGCTGGGCGGTAGATCGTGGCCCAGGCTGCGGCTGGCTGCGACAAATGCCTGGGCCATGAGCTGACCACCGAATGTCCGGACCGGGTTCTTGCGGGGATGACGTCCCAGGAAGACGTCGGTGTCGGGCTGCGACAGATCGAGGACGGAGAGCAGTTCGGCGAGATCGGACACCCCCGCTGAGTCTGGCACCTGCCGCCTCTCCGTGGGTTGCCCGCCTAGTGGTCGTTCTCCCCGATCCGATGCACCTGAATCAGATTCGTCGAGCCTACTGTGCCCGGCGGCGCGCCCGCGACGATGATCACCAGATCTCCCCGCTGATAGCGGGCCAGCTGCAACAGGGCGTGGTCCACCTGCTGGATCATGTCGTCCGTGGTCTCGGCGTGCGGGACGATGAAGGTCTCGGTGCCCCAGGTGAGCGCCAGCTGGCTCCGCAACCCGGGCTCGGTGACAAAGGCGAGCAGCGGCAGCCGGCTGTGCAGGCGGGACAGCCGGCGCACGGTGTCGCCGGATGAGGTGAACGCCACCAGGGCCTTTGCCTCCAGTCGCTCGCCGATATCGCGGGCCGCATAGGAGATCACGCCCCTCTTGGTCCGCGGAACGTGAATCAACGGCGGCCCGGAGGTCGAGTTCTCCTCGACCGCACAGATGATCCGGGCCATCGTGCGCACCGCCGCAAGCGGGTATTTCCCTACTGAGGTCTCGCCGGAGAGCATCACCGCGTCTGCTCCATCCAGTACCGCATTGGCGACATCGGACGCCTCGGCCCTGGTGGGGCGGGAGTTTTCGATCATCGACTCCAGCATCTGGGTCGCCACGATGACCGGTTTGGCATTCTCCCGGGCCATCTGAATGGCGCGTTTCTGCACCAGTGGCACCTGCTCGAGCGGAAGTTCCACACCGAGATCCCCACGCGCGACCATCACCGCGTCGAAGGCCAGCACGATCGCTTTCAGATTCTCGACGGCTTCCGGTTTCTCCAGTTTCGCGATTACCGGGACACGACGCCCCACCCGGTCCATCACCGCATGGACAGCCTCGATATCGACCGGTGACCGCACGAACGACAGCGCGATCAGATCGACCCCGAGTCGCAGAGCGAACTCGAGATCCGCAATGTCCTTATCGGACAACGCCGGCACCGAAAATGCCATACCCGGCATGGACAGGCCCTTGTTGTTGCTGACCGGTCCGCCCTCGGTGACCGTGCACACCACATCGTCACCGTCGACATGCTCGACCACCACGGCGACTTTGCCATCGTCGACGAGCAGCCTGTCGCCGGGCTTGGCATCGGTGGACAGGTGCTTGTAGGTGGTGCTGACCCGATCGTGGGTACCGTCGCACTCCTCGACCGTGATCCGGACGGTCTCACCGTTGGCCCACACCGTCCCGCCCTCGACGAACCGGCCGAGGCGGATCTTGGGCCCCTGCAAGTCGGCCAGGACACCGACCGCACGCCCAGTGGCTTCGGCGGCTTTGCGGACCCGGTGATACGACGCTTCGTGGTGTCGGTGCTCGCCGTGGCTGAAGTTCAGCCGTGCGACGTCCATACCGGCCTCGACCAGCGCCTTTACCGTATCGTCGCTGTCCGTGGCCGGGCCGAGGGTACAGACGATCTTTCCGCGCCGCGTCACGAGGCCGAGCATAGTCTCGTCTGCGGCTGCGGTCCTAAAGCGTGTCGAACAACTGGCTGCGGTCGAGTCGTCGGAGTAGTAGGGCGGTTTGGCTGAGGTAGAGGAAGCCTTTGTGCGCGGTCAGGGTGGTTTCGTAGTGGCGGTCGATGCGGCGGCAGTGGTTGATCCAGCCGTTGGTGCGTTCGACCACCCAGCGTCGTGGTTGGACGTCGGGGTTGGACAATGAACCCGTGGCCGGGTTTTGGCCCGGACACCACCTCCACTGTGACGCCCGCTTTCGTCGCTGCGGTGTTGACGGCCTGTCCGGTGTAGCCCTTGTCGACCCACACGTGACCGATGGTCGGGGCGATCGGCTTCGCCTTGCGCAGCAGCTTCGGGAATGCTGCCCGATCCTGGACATTGGCCTCGGTGACGACCGCCGCGATCAGCACACCGGCTGAGTCGACGAGGACATGGCGTTTAACATCGTCGACCTTCTTCGCCCCGTCGAAGCCGCGCGGCGCGGCCACCGGCGAGGCTTTGACCGACGAGGAATCAACGATGGCCGCGGTGGGCCGTCGGCGCCGCCCGGATCGGGTGCGGACCTCGCCGCGGACCGCGGTAAGGATTCGCGCCCAGACACCGGGTGCGGCACCAGCGCAGGAAATGCTTGTGCGCCGACGACCACGACACGGTGAAGTCGTGCGGCAGATGCCGCCAGGGGCATCCGGTGCGCAGCACGTACAAGATGGCCTCGAGGTACTCCCGCCACCGCTGCGGTGGGCAAGGCCGCCCACCGCGTGGATGTTTCGGCACGAGGTAGCTGGCGATGCGAGCCCACGCGGTGTCAGACAGGTCGGGGCGGTACCGGCGTCGACCGGGTCTTGGGGCACATGACGATCGATGGTGATCGAGAGGTCCGACACGTCGTCGCTGGCCAGCGTGTTGTCAGTGGTGTGTGCGACGCTCAATGGTGATGGCGCGGCACACGACATTCCGGTTCTGTCTCGATCCGACGGTCGAGCAGCGCGAGGTGCTGGCCCGGCATGCCGGTGCGTCGCGATTCGCGTTTAACCAGTGCCTGCGGATCGTGAAAACTGCGCTGACCCACCGCAAAACGGTCCCCGCCATGGAGGTGCCGTGGACCGGGTTCGATCTGATCAACGCGTTCAACGCGTGGAAGAAAACCGAGGGCGCCGGCCGGGTGTTCACCGTCGATGCCGACGGCGGCGTCGAGGTGCGGGTGACCGGCCTGTCCTGGCGGCGTGAGGTGTGTCAGCAGGTGTTTGAGGAAGCCGCCGTCGACCTCGGTAGAGGGTTGGCGGCATGGTCGGATTCACGGTCGGGCAAGCGCAAAGGCCGCCGCGTCGGGTTCCCGCGGTTCAAGAAGAAGACCGGCGTCGCGTCGTTTCGGCTGCGCAACAAGCACTGCAAAGGCAAACCCCCCGCGATCCGTATCGGCGACGATGCTCGGCCCCGCTCGATCACGCTGCCCGGTACCGGCACTGTTGCGGTGCATGACGACACCCGTCGGCTGCGGCGCATGCTGGGCAAAGGACGGGCCAAGATCCTCTTCGCCACCATCAGTTACCACGGCGGCCGGTGGTGGATCGCACTCAATGTCGAGGCCGCCGAACTGCACCCGGCCCAGCAGCACCCGACACGTCACCCCGACGATGCTGGCGGCTGGGTGGGCGTCGATCGCGGCCTGTCGGCATTCCTAGTCGCCGCGACCGCCGACGGCACCGAGGTCGCCCGCATTGACGATGCGCCCAAGGCGCTCGCTGTGGGGATGAAACAGCAGCGGCGGTTGTCGAAGTCGTTGTCACGCAAAAAGAAAGGATCACACCATCGAAAGGATGCCGCGGCCCGGCTGGCGCGGCATCACCATCGTGTCGCCAACATTCGGCGACATTTCCTGCACCTGGTATCGGGCGAGCTGGTCAAGACCCACGACCGGATCGTCATCGAAAACCTGAATGTGGCAGGCATGCTGGCCAATCACCGGCTGGCCCGCGCGATCTCCGATGCCGGCTGGGCCGAGTTCGCCCGGATGGTGCGCTACAAACAAGCGTGGCGCGGCGGGCAACTGATCGAAGCCGACCGCTGGTATCCGTCAAGTCAGCTCTGCTCGCTGTGCGAACAGCGCCGCACCGACCTGACCCTGGCCGACCGGGTGTTCACCTGCCCCAACGGGCATGTGATCGACCGTGACGGCAACGCCGCCACGAATCTGGCCCGCTGGCCTCACACCCACCCAAACGATCCCCGGACCCCCAAGCAACGGGGCCGGGCCACCAATGCCCGCCGACGGGACGGCGCTGGCCAACACCCCCGTGTTGGTGAAACCAGCCCGAAAGACGCGGGAACCGACGTTCACACCGCACCCGCGGCCTGAACCGACGACGCCCGAGAAGGGCGGTGCCGAACACTCAGTCGAGTTGTTCGACACGCTTTAGGGACCGAGCATGGTGGGAACCAGCGGGAACCCCGGGAGGTTGCGGACGACGGTCCACAGCACCGCCGCGATCAGCACCACGATCAGGACCACCGGGGTCAACACCCGCTTGCCGAGACGAAGCCGCCACAGCGACCACAGCGCCAACAGCGGCAGACCGGCCAACAGGAACGCGTTATCCACCACGGCCGCCGGCACATTGCCGTGCAGCAGATCGTGAGTCATCCGCAACCCGCCGCAGGCCGGACAGTCCCACCCGGTGAGCACCTTGAACGGACACGGCGGGAAGACCGCACCCGGGCGGTGGGGATCCACCAGCCCCACATAGGCCAGCGCACCGAGGCCCAGCACGCCGGAGGCCAGCCCGGAGTAGAGCCTGCGGTGCCGCAGCTCAGCGGGCATCGCCCAGAGGCCGTCCGTACGGGTCACGCACCTTGTCCGACAGGATGAGAACCGCATCGATGATTCCCCAGATGACGGGCACGATAAAGCCGAACCCGCAGGTGAGAATCCCTATCGCCAGGCAGCCCACCAGCTGGGTGATCCCCAGCCTGGTGTAGCCGAGATAGATACGGCCGATACCCAGGACACCGATCAGACCCAGCAGTTGCAGCAGCCCGGCGGCAAGTTTCGACTTGTCCGACAGCGGTTCCCCCGTGCGTGGGCTGCGGCCGAAGGGTGCTGCGGGGTCGGGGTAGTAGCCCGGCGGCGGATAGTTCAGCGGCGGCGGAAACGCACCGTTCGGTGGGCCGTATGGCGGCGGACCGTACGACGGCGGGCCGTAGCCCGGCGACCCGTAGGGCGGCTGCATACCCATTGGGTCGCCGTACGGCTGATCGGGCGGCTGCTCATTCATACCGCTACCTTGCCAGAAATATCAGTCCTCGCCTCGGCTGCTGACACCCCACAGCAGCCGACGCAGCGTAAACCCGTGTTGGGGTGCCCGTTGTACCGATTGCGGCTCGGCCGCACCGTCCCGCTCGACCTCCCCGGGCAATTCGGCCCCGGCATCGACTTGGGACTCCTCCACGACGGACGCCTCCACGACGGACGCCTCCACGACGGGGATCTCCTCAGCAGGGACTTCCTCGACGGGGACCTCCTCAGCAGGGACTTCCTCCGCCTCCTCGGCCTCGGCCTCCTCGACGGCGGCCTCCTCGGCATCTTCGGCTTCGGCCTCCTCGACGGCGGCCTCTTCAGCCCGTTCAGCCCCCGCCTCCTCAGTCGCCCCTTCGGCCTCAGGTTCATCGATGGCGGTCGCGGCGGCGATCTCCGCCTCGGCCGCCAACGCAAGATCCTCAATGGCTTCCTGCTCGGCCTCCCGATCGGCTTCCTGCTCGGCCTCC
>CAZKUK010000012.1:4621-68583 GCA_964555915.1 uncultured Mycobacterium sp. | reverse complement strand
GGGGGTTTTATTGCGCCGCTCCTCCTCATCGCTTCGCTCTGCATCGTCGCCGGCGGGGGTTTTATTGCGCCGCTCCTCCTCATCGCTTCGCTCTGCATCGTCGCCGGCGTGGGCCTTGATCGCCGCTATCTCGTCGAGCACATCGTCGAGCAGGCGCGCGAACCGGCGGTGGGCGTCGAAGTGATCGCCGTCCTCAGTGGCTTCGAAGAAGTACGGATTGTGGCCGTAGCCGATCATCAGGCTGCGCAGCTCGTCAGTCGGAATTCTATCGAGCACAGTCGGATTGGCGATCTTGTAGCCGTTGAGATGCAGGATCGGCAACACCACCCCGTCATGGTGCGGGTTGATGAACTTGTTTGAGTGCCAACTGGTGGCCAGCGCCCCGGTCTCCGCCTCGCCGTCGCCGACGACCGCGGCGATGAGAAGATGGGGATTGTCGAACGCGGCGCCGTAGGCGTGTGAGAGTGCATAGCCCAACTCACCCCCCTCGTGGATCGAACCGGGCGTTTCCGGGGCGACGTGGGACGGTATTCCGCCGGGGAAGGAAAACTGCCGGAACAGACGCCGCATGCCTTCCACGTCCTGGGTGATATCGGGGTAGTACTCGGTATACGTCCCGTCCAGGTAGGCGCTGGCTACCAGGCCGGGACCGCCGTGACCGGGTCCGGTGACGAAGAGGGTGGACTGCCGGCGAGCCTTGATGGCCCGGTTGAGGTGGGCGTAGAGGAAGTTCAGCCCAGGAGTGGTGCCCCAGTGTCCGAGCAGGCGCGGTTTGACATCGTCGCGGGACAGCGGTGTGCGCAGGAGGGGGTTGTCCAGAAGGTAGATCTGCCCGACGGACAGGTAGTTGGCGGCTCGCCACCATCCGTCGATCGCGGCAATCGTCTCATCGGTGAGTGGATGCGGGTCTCCGGTCCGCCAGGACGCCGGATGTTGCGGGGCCATGATCGTATTGAACCGCGTTCCGGGCCGCGGTGGGCGGTTGTCGGGAGGCCAATCATCCCGGGTACGGCGGGCCTCAGCCCCCCACGGTCGCCGGGCCGACACCCCAGATCTCGTCGCAGTACTCCGCGATCGAACGGTCCGAGGAGAACTTCCCACTGCGCGCACTGTTGAGAATGGACATCCGCGCCCAGACTTTCTGGTCATGCCAGCTTCGGTCGACCTCCTGCTGGCAGCGGATGTAGTCGGCGTAGTCGGCAAGAACCAGGAACGGGTCATGGTCGACGAGGTTGGAGACCAGCGGAGCGAACACCTCGGTGTCACCGTGCGAGAACCGGCCCTGAGCGACCGCGCCGATGGCATCGGCCAGTTCCGGGTCGGCGGCCACATAGTCCCGGGGGTGGTAGCCCCGGGCTTTCAAGTCCTTCACCTCATCGACGGTCAGGCCGAACAGGAAGAAGTTCTCCGGGCCGGCTTCCTCGCGCATCTCCACATTCGCGCCGTCGAGGGTTCCGATGGTCAGCGCGCCGTTCATCATGAACTTCATATTTCCGGTGCCGGACGCCTCCTTGCCGGCGGTGGAAATCTGCTCGGACAGGTCTGCGGCCGGGTAGATCAGCTGGCCGTTCTGCACGTTGAAGTTCGGGATGAAGGCGACCTTCAGGCGGTGGTTCACCTTGGGGTCGTTGTTGACCGTCTCGGCGACGGAGTTGATGAGCTTGATGATGCGCTTGGCGATGAAGTAGCCGGGGGCGGCCTTACCGCCGAACACGAATGCCCGCGGCGCGATATCAAGGTCCGGATTCCGTTTGAGCCGGTTGTAGAGGGTGATGATGTGTAACACGTTGAGGTGCTGGCGCTTGTACTCGTGGATGCGCTTGACCTGGACGTCGAACATCCAGTCCGGGTCGAGTCGGGTACCGGTCCGGGCGGCGATGTAATCGGAGAGCCGCGCCTTATTGCCCCGCTTGACCACCGCCCACCGCTGCTGGAACGCGGCGTCTTCGGCATACGGTTCCAGCCCCCGCAGCTTGTCCAGGTCGACCATCCAGCCTTCGCCGATGGTCTCGTCGAGCAGCGCGCGCAGACCCGGGTTGGACAGGCCCACAAACCGGCGCGGCGTCACCCCGTTGGTCTTGTTGCTGAACCGCTGCGGCCACATCTCGTAGAAATCCCTGAGGATCGTGGTCTTGACCAGTTCGGAGTGCATCGCCGCGACACCGTTGACCGCGTGGCTGCCGACGCATGCCAGGTGGGCCATCCGGATGCTGCGTTCCCCGTCCTCGCCGATCAGCGACATCCGGCGGACCCTGGCCTCATCGCCGGGGAAGCGCGTCCGGACCTCGTCGAGGAAGCGCCGGTTGATCTCGTAGATGAGCTCCAGGTGCCGGGGCAGGAAGCGGGCGAACATCTCCAGCGGCCAGGTTTCCAGCGCCTCGGGTAACAGGGTGTGGTTGGTGTAGGCGAATGTCGCCACGGTGATCCGCCAGGCATCGTCCCAGCCGAAGTCACGTTCGTCGACGAGCAGTCTCATCAGTTCGGCGACCGCGATCGACGGGTGAGTGTCGTTGAGCTGTACGGCAACCCGGTCCGGAAGCTGTTCGGCGGTCACGCCGGCGAAATCCTCCAGCAGGTGCAGGATGTCCTGTAGCGAGCAGGATACGAAGAAGTACTGCTGGAGCAGCCGCAGCTGCTTGCCGGCCTCCGGCTCGTCATTCGGGTAGAGCACCTTGGTCACGTTCTCCGAGACCACCTGATCCTCTACCGCGCGGTAGTAGTCCCCGGCGTTGAAGGCGTCGAGGGCCAGCGCGTTGACCGCGTTGGCACTCCACAGCGTCAGGGTGTTGCAGGTGTTGACCCCGTAGCCCTGGATCGGGGTGCTGTAGTACACACCCTTGACGACCCGCTCCGGTGTCCAGCGCACCCGCCGTGCGCCGTTGGAGTCGGTGTAGACCTCGGTCTTGCCTCCCCAGCCGACCTGATAGTTCAGCTCCGGTTTGGGAATCTCCCAGGGGTTGCCCGACGCGAGCCAGTTGTCGGTCCGCTCCACCTGCCAGCCGTCGCAGATGTCCTGGTCGAAAATGCCGAACTCGTAGCGTATGCCGTACCCGACGGCCGGGCGTTCGAGCGTGGCCAGCGATTCCAGGTAGCAGGCCGCCAGTCGGCCCAGCCCGCCGTTACCCAGCCCCGGCTCCTCCTCACAGGCCAGCACCTCGTCGTAATCCTGCCCGAGTTCGGCCAGCGCGGTGCGGGCCTGCTCCTCGAGGTGCAGGTTGAGCAGGTTATTGCCCAGGTGCGGGCCCAGCAGGAACTCCGCCGACAGGTAGACCGCGACCTTCCGGGACAGATCCAGGTAGGTCTGGGTGGTCTCGGTCCACCGTTTCTGCATGCGGTCACGAACCGCCAGCGCGAGTGCGTGGTAGTAGTGCTGCGGCTGCAGTAACTGGGCCGGACGGCCCAGGGTGTAGCGCAGATGGTCCTCGATGGCCTGCCGCAGGGCCGCCGAACTCATTCCGGTCCGGACGTCCTCCACGGTTGCCGCAGTGCGTATGACATCGCTCATGATGGCGTGCCCCCCAGATCCGAAGCCCGTTGTGTGCCTGCGAGTATCGCACCGCTAAGCGTTCCCCAGCGCCCGTTCGGGTTACTTGCCGGTGAACGGATGAACGGGGAGTGGCCCGCGACCGGTCCAGGGGGCCTTCGGTGTCCGCCTGCAACAATGGCCTCGCCGGCGCAGATGCCGCCGGCAGATGAGTAGGGACGGACAGTGCTTCGACGGATCGCTCGGATGGGGATCGCCGCACCGCGACGGGTGCTCGCGATTGCGTTATTGCTGATGGTCGTTATCGGGGCCTTCGGGGTCACAGTGGCCGACAAGCTCTCGCCGAGCGGATTTCAGGACCCGACCGCCGAATCGTCGCGGGCCGCGGACCTGCTCACCGAGAAATTCGGGCGGGGAGACGTCGCGCTGGTGATCGTCCTCACCGCTCCTGACACCTACGACAGCCCGCAGGCCCGCACCGCCGCGCAGGACGTCATCGACACACTCGAGCGATCGGGCTACGTCGCCACCGTCACCTCGGCCTGGACGGCACCCCCGGCCGCGGCGGCTGCCCTGGTCAGCGCCGACAAGAAGTCCGGTCTCATCGTCACCGGAATCATCGGCGAGGAAAGCCAGCAGCAGGCCTACACCAAACAACTCACCGAGGAGATCGTCGGGGAACGCGATGGCGTGGTGGTGCAGGCCGGCGGTGCCGCGATGGTCAACTTGCAGGTCACCGAGCAGTCGAAACGCGACTTGATTCTGCTCGAGGCGATCGTCGTACCGCTGAGTTTCATGGTCTTGATCTGGGTGTTCGGCGGGATGCTCGCCGCTGCGCTGCCGATCGTGGTCGGGGTGATGGCCATTCTCGGGTCGCTGGCCGTGCTGCGGGCCGTCACCTACTTCACCGATGTGTCGATTTTCGCGCTGAACCTCACCACCGCCATGGGTCTGGCACTGGCCATCGACTACACCCTGCTGATGATCAGCCGCTATCGCGACGAACTGGCCGCCGGCAGCAACCGGGAGCGCGCGATCCTGACCACCATGGGTACCGCCGGTCGCACCGTGCTTTTCTCAGCCGTCATCGTCGCGCTGTCGATGGCGGTGATGGTGGTGTTCCCGATGAACTTCCTGCGGTCTTTCGCCTACGCCGGTGTGGCCACCGTCGCCTTCGCCGCGGTGGCGGCCATCGTCGTCACGCCGGCGGCGCTGATGCTGCTCGGCGATCGGATCGATGCACTGGATGTTCGCCGGGCGCTACGTCGGCTGCTGGGTCGCCCGGATCCCGTACCGCGCCCGGTCGAACAACAATTCTGGTATCGCTCAGCGAAATTCGTCACCCGGCACGCGGTACCGATCGGCCTGGCCGTGGTGATCCTGCTGGGCGTGCTCGGCGCCCCGTTCCTCGGTGTGCGGCCCGGTTTCCCCGACGACCGAGTGCTACCGAAATCGGCTTCGGCCCATCAGGTTGGTGACCTGTTGCGGGCGGATTTCGCCATCGACTCCGACTCCGAGGTGCCGATCATCATCACCGACTCCGTCGGCCTCGACCGTGCCGAGCTCGACCGCTACGCCGCGGAGTTGTCCCGGGTGCCCGATGTGGACTCGGTATCGGCGCCGACCGGCACCTTCGTCGGCGGCGAGCTGACCGGTCCTCCGATAGCCGCTACCGGGGAGGCCGCCGGCAGTGCCCTGCTGACCGTGGGTACCTCGCTGCCGCTGTTCTCGGAAAGTTCTGAGACTCAGCTCACCCGGATGCACGAGGTGCCCGCCCCGGACGGCCGGACGGTGGAGTTCGGTGGGCTGGCGCAGACCAACCGCGACAGCGTCGATGCCATCACCTCCCGGCTTCCGCTGGTTCTCGGTCTGATCGCCACCATCATGCTGGTGCTGTTATTCCTGCTCACCGGCAGCGTGGTGCTCCCCGTCAAGGCTCTCATCCTCAACATGCTGTCGCTGAGCGCGGCATTCGGGGCGATCGTGTGGATCTTCCAGGAAGGGCACTTCGGCGCCCTCGGCACCACCGCGACCGGCACCTTGGTGGCCAATATGCCGGTGCTGCTGTTCTGTGTCGCATTCGGGCTGTCGATGGACTACGAGGTGTTTCTGGTCTCTCGGATTCGGGAGTTCTGGCTGGCCGCCGGGGCCGCCCGGCCGGGGACCCCGAGCCGGGCGCAGACCAGCGCCGACAATGACGAAAGTGTTGCCCTTGGCCTCGCCTACACCGGCCGGGTCATCACCGCCGCCGCGTTGATCATGGCGATCTCCTTCGCGGCGCTCATCGCGGCTCAGGTGGCGATCATGCGGCTGTTCGGAGTGGGCCTGACCCTGGCCATCCTCGTCGATGCCACCCTGGTCCGGGTGGTTCTGGTGCCGGCATTCATGCACCTGATGGGCAGGTGGAACTGGTGGGCCCCCAAACCGCTGGCGAAACTGCACGCCCGGCTTGGGATCAGCGAGTCCGGCTCCGAAACCCATCCGGTGAGCCGAGCGACGTAGCGGAGGGGTTACCGGTGCCAACGGGGCCGCCAATACCGTTGCAGCCCGGCCGTTCTAGCCCAGATAATCCGATTCCAGAACCAGGTCCGGTATCAGCGACTGATACTCCACGTGGGTGCGATGCTCGACGGTGTTCCAATGTCGGCCCTGCTGTTCGCGCATAAAGGCGCGGTATTTCGGGGAACCGGGAAAGCCGACGTTATCGGCGACCACCACGGCGCCCGAACGCAGCCAGCCACGCTCGAGGATCGCCCGCAGATCGGCCAGATAGGCATTCTTGTCGTGGTCGATGAACAGGAAGTCAAGTGTGCCTGCGGTACAGCCGTGCTGGTTCTGCAAGGCGTCGAGGGTGCGCCCGTTATCGCCGATCGTCCCAACCACGCAGGTGATTCGGTCCGCGACCCCGGCGTGAGCCCAGATCCTCTGCGCCACCTCGGCATTGGCGGCCGACAACTCCACTGATAGAACCTTTGCCGACGGTGCGGCCCGGGCGATTCGCAAAGCGCCGTAGCCGCAGTAGGTGCCCAGCTCCAAAGCCAGCGCGGGGCTGCATCGTCGGACCGCGGAGTCCAGTATTTTGCCCTTCTCGTCGCCGATGTTGACCAGGAACGACTTCTCGTAGGCATAGGTGTCGATGGCCGCCAGTGCATCGTCGATATCCCCGGGGCTTGCGTTGGCCACCACATAGTCCGCCGCCGCGGATTCTCGTCCGTCACCCAATTGGCCGGTCGTATTGAACTTTCGGATACCGAGGCCGGTGCGAACCACCGACCATCGCAGCATTGGCAGACGTTGACGTAGTCCCATGCGGCTACGCTACGGGAGTGAGGGGTTGGAAATGTCCACCCGGCGCGAAGGTTCGGAGAGATCATTGGTGTCAGCCCACGGGGTCGGCGTAACCGGCCGGCGCAGGCTGCTTGCCGTGTGCTTCGGCATCGTGTGCCATGTCTGCTTCCTCGTCGGCGTGCTGACCATGATGCTTGCGATGTTCTTCGGGATGAGCAGGTCACTGGGTGCGGTCCCGGCGCCGTGGAACTGGTTGGCCAATATCGCTTTGCTGGCTCAGTTCCCGATCGTGCATTCACTGCTTCTGACCGGCAGGGGGCGAGCCGTGCTTGCCCGGTTCGCTCCGGCAGGTGCCGGGGTCACGCTGTCGGCGACCACCTACGCCACCATCGCCGCGCTGCAGGTTTTCCTGCTCTTTGCCCTCTGGACCCCGACCGGAACGATCTGGTGGCAGGCCAGCGGTACAGCGTTGAATGTGATGGTCGCCCTCTACGCGGTGTCCTGGGTGTTGCTCGGCAAGTCGATGGCTGACGCCGGGCTGTCGTTACAGACCGGCAGCCTGGGCTGGGTCGCACTGTTCCGTGGTCGCAAGCCGGTCTATCCCCCGATGCCGGTGAATGGGCTGTTTCGTCTCACCCGGCAGCCGATCTACGTCGCTTTTACGTTGACCCTCTGGACTGTCCCGACCTGGACCCCCGACCAGCTGGTCGTGGCCCTGACATTGACGGCGTACTGCCTGTTCGCGCCCCGGTTCAAGGAATCCCGCTACCGGCGCATCTACGGAGCGGCTTTTGACGATTACGCCCGCACCGTGCCCTACTGGTTGCCGTGGCCGCGTCCGCGCAGCCGGTGATGGCGTTCACAACAGGGTTCGTCAGCCACTGGTCACCAGGAAAAACAGCTTTCCGCAGCCGAAGCGGGCATACTTGACAGGTGACGAACAAAACCGGAAGTGACAGTATCCGGCCCGTCAGCGTGATCGCCGGCGCTCAGGGGGCACTGCCCCCCAACCGCTACAGCCAGGATGAGATCGCCGATGCATTCCTGGCCATGCCGGGCTTTGCGGAGCACGAAGAACTCGTGCGGGGGCTGTACCGGGCCGCCAAGGTCGGTCACCGGCATATGGTCCTGCCCCTGGAGGCCTATTCCGAGTTGCGTGATTTCGGAACCGCCAATGATCACTACATCGAGAATGCTGTCGAACTCGGCTGCGCCGCGGTCTCGGCCGCACTTGACGAAGCCGGTCTGGCCGCCAGTGATGTCGACATGATCATGTCGACGACGGTGACCGGCATCATGGTTCCCTCGGTGGAGGCGCGCGTGGCCACCCGATTGGGTATGCGTCCCGATGTGCGCCGGGTGCCGATGTTCGGCCTCGGTTGCGTGGCCGGTGCGGCCGGGGTGGCCAGGGTGAACGACTATCTTCGCGGCGCCCCCGACGGCGTGGCTGTGTTGTTGTCGGTGGAGCTGTGCTCGATGACCTTCACCGCTGTCGGGCCGAGTATCGCCAGTTTGGTCGGTACCGCACTGTTCGGTGACGGCACCGCCGCAGTGGTCGCGGTTGGTGAACGCCGGGCGCGTGAGATCGGCGCTCGGGGTCCGGCCGTTGTCGACTCCCGCAGCCACCTGTATCCCGACACCCTTCGTACGATGGGCTGGGACATCGGGTCCACCGGATTCGAGTTGGTGCTCTCAGCCGATGTGCCCGAGGTGGTCGGCAAGTATCTTCTCGACGACGTGTCCGGATTCCTCGCCGCTCATGACCTCAGCATCGGCGATATCGGCACCTGGGTGAGTCACCCGGGCGGACCGAAGGTGATCGAGGCCATCGTCTCCAGTCTCGACCTGCCCGATGACGCCCTCGAACTCACCTGGCGTTCGCTGGCCGACGTCGGCAATCTGTCCTCGTCGTCGGTTCTGCATGTGCTGCGGGACACCATCGCCAAGGGACCGGCTGCGGGTCCGGGCGTGATGATGGCGATGGGGCCTGGCTTCTGTTCGGAACTGGTGCTGATGCAATGGTCCTGACCTGGTACACGCTGCTGGTTGCGGCGGTCGCCGGTGAACGGGTCGCCGAACTTGTGGTGGCGCGGCGCAACCTGGCGTGGAGTCGGGCGCAGGGCGGTATCGAGGTCGGTTTCGGCCACTACCCGGTCATGGTCGTTCTGCATGTCGGCCTGCTAGCCGGATGCGTGGCCGAGGTTGCGCTACTGGACCGGCCGTTCCTGCCCTGGCTGGGCTGGCCTATGATCGCGGTTCTGGTTGCGGCGCAGGCGCTTCGATGGTGGTGCATAACGTCGCTGGGTCACCGCTGGAACACCCGGGTCATCGTCATTCCAGGCGCTCCGAGGATCACCGGCGGCCCCTATCGGGTTTTCAGTCATCCCAACTACGTCGCTGTGGTGGCTGAGGGAATCGCGCTACCGCTGGTGCACAGCGCCTGGATCACCGCAGGTGTTTTCACGGTGCTCAACGCCGCCCTGCTCACCGCTCGGATCCGCACCGAGAACACTGCTCTGGAGAAGTTGACATGACCGATTTGATTGTCGCAGGGGCGGGTCCGGCCGGGCTGGCCACCGCCACCTATGCCGCGCGCGCCGGCCTGGACACCGTGGTGATCGACCGCCGACGCGGCCCGATAGACAAGGCCTGCGGCGAGGGGCTGATGCCACACACCGTGAGCCAACTCGAGAAGCTGGGTGTCGCACTGTCCGGCAAACCATTCCGGGGAATCACCTACCTCGACGGCAGCCGCCGGGTCGACGCGGACTTCCGGTCGGGCAAGGGGATGGGGGTTCGGCGTACCGCTCTCTCGGAGGCTCTGCACGATGCGGCCGCAGATGCCGGAGCGCGCATCGTTCGCAGCGATGTCGGCACGGTCACCCAGAACGCCGACTCGGTCCGTTGCGGGGATCTGGAGGCGCGCTACCTCGCGGCCGCCGACGGTCTGCACTCGCCGATTCGGCGTTCGCTCGGACTTGACCGGCCCGCTCGCGGCCGACGCCGGTGGGGCATCCGGCGACATGTCGGAATAGCGCCGTGGAGTGACACCGTGGAGGTGTACTGGGGCCGGCACACCGAGGCCTACGTCACCCCCGTCGCCGACGATTGTGTGGGGGTGGCCATCCTTACCTCCACCCAGGGCAAATTCGATGACCAGCTGGCGGCATTCCCAGAGCTGTCGGCGCGACTGGCCGGAGCGCCGCACACCTCCTCCGACCGAGCGGCCGGACCGCTGCGCCAGCGGGTACGTGGCCGGGCATCGGGACGGGTCATGCTGGTCGGTGATGCGGCCGGCTACGTGGACGCGCTGACCGGGGAGGGGCTGGGTATCGCGTTCGGCGGCGCCGAGCTCGTGGTGGACAGCGTGCTGGCCGACCGCCCGCAGGACTATGACCGGCACTGGCGGCAGATGTCGCGCCGATACCGGCTGTTGACCGCCGGACTGCTTGTGGCCAGCGGGGTGGCTCCGGTGCGCTCGATGATCGTTCCGGCGGCCGCCGCGGTGCCCGCGGCCTTCGGCGGTATCGTCAATCTGCTGGCGAGCTAGGCATTAGCCTGAACAGGGAATGACTGACGAGAACAACCTGCTATCGGCGTTGGAGAACAGCCCCGGACAGGTTGCGTTGCGCGCGAGCGGCCTCGCGCAGATGGCGTTGTTCGCGGACTGTTCGGCCGATCAGCTGATGGCATTGGCTGAGAGGCTGCGACCGGTGCGGGCCGACCCCGGGCAGGTGCTGATGCGCCAGGGTGAGCCGGCGGTGTTCTTCATCCTGGTCCATTCCGGTGCCTGCGAAGTGAACCACTTCGGTGATGACGGCGAGGTCTTTTTCGATTCGGTCGGCGCGGGTGTGATCGTGGGGGAGATAGCGCTGCTGCGTGATAACCCGCGGACCGCCACGGTCATCGCAACCGAAGCGCTATCGGGCTACCTCGGAGACGACAAGGCCTTCGGCGTGATGGCCGATCTGCCCGGCGTCAGCGAGCGACTGCTGCGGACGGTCCGCCAGCGCCTCGCTGCCTTCATCAGCCCTATCACGGTGGATTTCGCAGGTGGTGCCGAGCTGATGCTGCGGCCGGTGCTGCCCGGGGACAGCGAGCGGTCGAATCATCCGGCCGTGGAGTTTTCCGCTGACACCCTGTACCGCCGCTTCATGTCGACCCGCGCGCCGAGCTCAGCGTTGATGAACTATCTGTTCCAGGTCGACTATGTCGATCACTTTGTCTGGGTGCTGGTCGACGGAGCCGACGGTCCGGTGGTCGCCGATGTGCGATTCGTTCGAGATGCCGAGGACCCGACGGTCGCCGAGATCGCCTTCATCGTCGCCGATGACTACCAGGGCCGTGGAATCGGAAGCTTCCTGATGGAAGCTCTGGCCATCGCCGCCGGAGTCGACGGCGTGCAACGGTTCACCGCCCGACTGCTGGCCGAGAACCATCCGATGCGCGCCATCCTCGACCGTTTCGGCGGTGAATGGCAACGCGACGAACCCGGTGTCGTGACAATCGAATTCGAGGTGCCTGCCCAGGATCGACTGCGTATCGACCCGAAACTTGCGCACGACATTCGGACCATGGCCAGGCGGGTTCTGCGAGCTTCGGTCAACTGAGCTGGGGGCCGCTCAGACGGTGATGGGGGTATCGCTCCGAATCACCTTGGCGCCGGACTCCGGTTTATCGTTCGCCGGTTCCCCTGTCGGCTGGTGCCGAGGCGGTAGGTTGGGGTCATGCGGAAGATTCTTCTGGGTACCGGCCTGGCCACCATCGCGGCGGCTGTCTCGGGGAGCGTGGCGAGCCGGGCGGGTGTGCAGGACTGGTACACCAAGATTCGCAAGCCCGGTTATGTGCCGCCGAACGCAGTATTCCCGATCGCCTGGACCGCGCTCTACGTGGATGTCGCCACCACCTCCGCGGCAGCGATCGAGCGGTTCCGGGCCGACGGCGAGGACGGGAAGGCCCGCGGATATATCGCGGCCCTGGGTGCGAACCTCGCTCTCAATGCCGGGTGGAGCTGGGTGTTCTTCAAGATGAACAAACTGGGCCCGTCGGTGGTGGCCGCCGCCGCGCTCGCGGTCAGCAGCGCCGACCTGACCCGTCGGGCCGCCGATGCCGACCTCAAATTCGGGGCGGCACTGGCGCCCTACCCGCTGTGGTGCGGTTTCGCGACGGTCATGTCCGGTGATATCTGGCGGCTCAACCGCTGAGGGTGCGCCGATGGGTGGTGGTGACCGCCGCAGTCACGGCGCTCACCGGCTGCGGGTCGACGCCGGAGAGTGTGTCCTCATCGATCTCCTCGTCGTCGGCTGATTCATCGCCGACGGTGAGCCTGGCCAATATCGTCCGGGTCCGCGCGGTACTGCCGGACGGTTACGAAGTCGGTGACCTGGCCGGTCCGGTGAGTACGGCGGCCCTGTGGGGTTTCGGTCCCGGCTGGTCGGCCGATCCGCAACAGTGCGCGCCGTTGGCTGATCCCGCACCCGCCGACCGTGTGGCCCGCGGACTCTCGGGATCGGGGCCGGGAGGCACAGTCTTCGTAGTCGCGGCCCGCGGCCCAGTTGTTCCGCCGACGGCGAATCTGCTGGACCGATGTGGACGATGGACAATGGTTTTCGGCCACACCACGGCTGAGGTTAGCCGCGTCGAGGGGCCCGCCATCGAGGACGCAGAGACCATCGCCTGGCGGGCCACAGCCCGGACAGTCGTCGAATCCGGCAGCGAGACCAACTCCGATGCGTTTGCTGCTTTGGCCTACGTCGACGGGCATGTCGTCGTCGTCACCCTGGTCACCGACCCCGGATCGGCGGACCCGCCGCTGGAGACCGGGTATGTGACGGGGTTGCTGAAGGATGCCGTCGCGGCGCTTCGCGGCTGATCATCCACCCAACGGCTCCGGTAGATTAACGGCGGTGTCGATCCGCAGCGTTGTTGTGGTGTCTCTGTGTGCGGGGTGGCTGACCGCATGCGGTCCCGGCGAACCGGCGGCGGATATCGCCGGGGTCGCCGAGCTGAGGTCGAGCTTCGGCCCGCAGTTCAGTGTCACCGAAGTCGCCCCGACCGGTATTGACCCGAAATTCCTGACCGGGCAGAGGATTCCGGACGGCGTGACCTTCGAACCCGCGGACTGCGCCCGGTTCGCCGCCGGCCAGTTGGTGCCGTCCGGTACCGAGGGGAATATGGCTGCCATTGCCGCCGAGGGCGAGGGGAACCGGTTCATCGTCATCGCCGTGCAGACCAATGAGCCCGTGCCGGTCGCCGAGCCGGGACCGGACTGTCGCAAGGTCGCTTTCAGTGGCGGCACGGTCCGCGGCACCGTGGAGTCGGTCGAGGTGCCAATGATCAGCGGGGCGAAGACCATCGGCGTGCACCGGGTCGTGCAGACCGTAGCCGACGGCAAGACCCGTACCGGCGAGGTTTTCAACTACTCCGCTCACTTCGGCGATTACCAGGTGATCGTCACCGCCAATCCGCTCGTGCTGCCGGATGAGCCGACTGCGGCGGTCAACACCCAGCGGGCCCGGGACCTTCTGATTGCCGGGGTGAACGCCGTCCGGCGCTGAAAGCAGCCCGTGTCTCCATCTGCCGCGACCGTGCGTGTCGGTACCCCGACACGCCGTTCCCACGGTCCGTGTGCGCACTCTCGCCGGGAGAGAAGCGCCACCGTCACCGCACCCCGTGTGGGCGGAACTGAATGCTGATCCGAGGTCCGCCCGGTGCCGCAGTTTTGGGTACGGCGTGTTCCCAGGTGCGCTGGCAGGACCCGCCCATGACCAGAAGATCGCCATGGTGCTGCGGGAGCCGCAGTGCAGCTCCGCCGCCGCGCGGCCGCAGGGCGAAGAGGCGGGTGGCACCCAGGCTGATGATCGCGACCATGGTGTCCTCGTGTCTACCGCGTCCCAGGGTGTCCCCATGCCAGGCCACGCTGTCCGAGCCGTCGCGGTACAGGCAGAAACCCGCTGAGGTGAACGGCTCGCCGAGCTCGCCGGCGTACACATCGTTGAGCCGCCGCCGCAGTCGGCCCACTGCCGGATGCGGCGCGCGTCCGGCGGTCAGATCGCAATAACTCACCAACCGCGGCACGGGGAGCACCCGGTCGTACATCTGACGGCGTTCGGAACGCCACGCCACCGTTTTCAGCAGATCGCCGAAGAGGGTGTCGGGATCCTCGGCCCAGCCGGACCGTATGTCGATCCACGCCCCATCGCCCAAATCCCGACGTTCGCTGTGCTCGAATAATCGGCCCTGAACCGTCATGGACACCGCACCATCCTATCGCACACGCGTTCGATCACCGCGCATCCGCACCGTGGGGGCGCTACGGTGCTCTTTGTGACCGAATCCGTATTCGGTGTCGACTCCGAGGTAGGCACACTGCGCGCGGTCATCCTGCACCGGCCGGGCGATGAACTGAAGCGTCTCACCCCGCGCAATAACGACGAACTTCTCTTCGACGGTCTGCCCTGGGTGACCCGGGCGCAGGAGGAGCATGACGCTTTCGCCGCGCTGCTGCGGTCCCGCGGTGTCGAGGTCTTGCTGCTATCGGACCTGCTCGCCGAGGCGCTGGCCAGTGGGGCGGCGCGTATGCAGGGCATCGCCGCGGCCGTGGACAGTCGGCGGCTGGGCCATCCGCTGGCCCAGGAGCTTTCGGCCTACCTTCGCGGGCTGCGGGCCGAGGAGTTGGCGAACGTGCTGATGGCCGGATTGACGTTCACCGAATTGCCGTTCGGCGGCGGTGGTGATTCCTCGCTGGTTCGGCGTATGCACCAGGGCGGGGACTTCGTCATCGACCCGCTGCCCAACCTGCTCTTCACCCGCGACTCATCGTTCTGGATCGGGCCCCGATTTGCCATCACATCGCTGGCCTTACCGGCCCGGATCCGCGAAACGTCGCTGACCGATCTGATTTACGCGCATCACCCGCGGTTCCGGGGTGTGCGCAGGGCCTACGAATCGCACACCGCCCCGGTGGAGGGCGGTGACGTTCTGCTGCTCGGACCGGGGGTGGTGGCGGTCGGTGTCGGGGAGCGCACCACACCCGCGGGCGCCGAGGCTTTGGCGCGCAGTCTGTTCGACGATGACCTGGCCCACACAGTTCTTGCCGTGCCGATCGCTCAGCAGCGCGCGACGATGCACCTGGACACGGTATGCACCATGGTTGATGTCGATGCGGTGGTGATGTACCCGGCTGTCCAGGACACGCTGGGTGCATTCGCGATGAGGCGTACCCCGGACGGGGTCAGGATCAACGATGAGAAACCCTTCGTCTTGGCCGCAGCCGAGGCCATGGGTATTGACCGGCTGCGGGTCATCGACACCGGTTTGGATCCGGTCACCGCCGAGCGTGAGCAGTGGGACGACGGAAACAACACCCTGGCGCTGGCGCCGGGCGTCGTGGTGGCATATGACCGCAATACCGAGACCAATGCCCGGTTGGCCGAAGCGGGTATCGAAGTGCTGGCGATCGAGGCGTCCGAACTGGGAACCGGCCGGGGCGGTCCGCGGTGTATGTCCTGCCCTGCCGCGCGTGACCCGCTCTGAGCATCGATTAGCTCTGCGGCGGCGCCCATCTGCCGGCGTTCGCCCTTGGCGATGTACACGCCACGGCGGTGCGGCTCCAGCGCAGTTGACCTCCGGCGGCGACCTCGCGGGGCGGGTGGGGGTGCGGGATTAACGCCAGCTCGGGAGCCACATCTGGAGATTCCAGGTGGCCTGGGAGACCGGGATGCCGGTCAGGATGGGAAAAAGCCAGGCGAAGTTGGTGACCGCCAGTGCCAGGTAGCAGCTGACGACCACCACGCCGAGGGTCCGGCGCTCGGTATTGCGGGTTGGCTGGTAGAGGATATCGCCGAGGATCAGGGCGATCGCCATCATCAGGAACGGAGCCAGCGGGACAGCGTAGAAGAAGTACATCTGCCGGTCGGCGTTCACCAGCCACGGCAGCCAGCCCGCCAGGTATCCGACCAGCACCACCCCGTAGCGCCAGTCACGACGGACCAGTGCTCGCCAAGCCGCGTACAGCAGTACCGGCACCGCCACCCACCACATCGTCGGAGTCCCCACCAACAGCACCGCCTTGACGCAGGATGCCGCGCCGCAGCCGGGCACATCCTCGTTGTCGATGGCGTAAAGCACCGGCCGTAACGACATCGGCCAGGTCCACGGCTTGGATTCCCACGGATGGTGATTGCCCTCGGAGTTGGTCAGCGTGGAGTGGAAATGAAATGCCTTGTAGGTGTAGTGCCACAGGGACCGGATCGCATCGGGGGGCTGCCACCATTGCCGCTCGCCGATCGACCGACCCACCTCATAACGGTTGACCGCCGTCTCCGAGGCGAACCACGGAGCGTAGGCAAGCAGATAGAGCCCGGCGGGAATAAGGCCCAGGACGTAGGCGGCCGGGCCCGCATCGCGACGCAGCATCCCTGCCCACGGTCGCTGTACCCGGTAGGCCCGCCGTGCAGCGACGTCCAATCCCAGTGACATCAGCCCGAAAAAGGCGATGTAGTACAGCCCCGACCACTTCGTCGCGAAAGCCAGACCGAGGAGTACGCCGGCCCCGAATCGCCACCATCGAACACCGAGCCTCGGGCCCCAGGGGGTGTCGGCGATCCGGCCCTGGAGTTGGGCGGCCGCCAGCCGCTGCCGGACCTGATCTCGGTCGACCATCAGGGCACCGAACGCACCGACGACGAACACGGTCATGAAGATGTCGAGCAGGGCGGTGCGCGCGGCGACGAAGCTCACGCCGTCGGCGATGACCAGCAGTCCGGCGATAGACCCGATCAGCGTCGACCGGCTGATCCGCCGAACGATGCGCATCACCAGGACCGCCAGGACCACGCCGAAGACCGCTCCGCTGAACCGCCAGCCCAGTCCGCTGTAGCCGAATAACGCCTCGCCGACGGCGATCAGTTGTTTACCGAGCGGCGGGTGCACCACCAAACCGAAGCCCGGGTTGTCCTCCACGCCGTAGTTGTGCAGTAGCTGCCAGGCCTGCGGGGCGTAATGCTTCTCGTCGAAAATCGGCGTCCCCGCGTCAGTGGGGGAGCCCAGGTTCATGAAACGGGTCAGCGCTGCCAGGGCAGCGATCACTGCTGTCGCCGCCCAGCCCCGCAGGCGGTCGGCGGGTCCGAAGTCGGCGACGGGAACCAGGGGTCCCGGGCTGATGACGGGGCCGGGACGCCCGGTCACCTCGAGATCGTCGGCGGTCATGGTCATTGCCCGCCAATCGTAGGGTGTCCGTTATGACATCCGGCCGCCTGCTCCTCGCCGCCACGCCACTCGGTCAGCCGTCCGACGCATCGAAACGCCTGATCGAGGCGCTGTCGGGTGCCGATGTGGTGGCCGCTGAAGACACCCGGCGCATCCGCATGCTCGCTCAGGCGCTTGGTGTGGCGATCGGCGGCAGGGTGGTCAGCCTATTCGATCAGAATGAGCAATCCAGGGTGTCGGCCCTGGTTGCCGAGATCGCCGCCGGGGCCACTGTGCTGGTGGTCAGCGATGCCGGTATGCCGCTGATCAACGACCCGGGCTACCGGCTCGTCGCGGCCTGTATCGCCGACGGCTGGCCGGTCTCCTGCCTACCCGGGCCGTCGGCGGTCACCACCGCGCTGGCTCTTTCGGGTCTGCCCGCGGACCGGTTCTGCTTCGAAGGTTTCGCCCCGCGGAAGTCGACGGCCCGGCTCGGCTGGCTGGCCGGTTTGGCGGCAGAGACCCGCACCGTGGTCTTTTTCGAATCGCCGAGGCGGCTGGGGGACTGTCTGCGCGATGCCGTCGCCCAGCTCGGCGCGCAGCGACGGGCGGCGGTGTGCCGGGAACTGACGAAGGTTCACGAGGAGGTCCGCCGGGGCACCCTCGCCGAGCTCGCCGAGTGGGCCGCCGGGGGGGTGCTCGGGGAGGTCACCGTGGTGCTGGCCGGTGCCACACCGGTTGCAGATCCTGATGAACTGCTCGCCGCGGTGACGGCCCTGGTGGCCGGCGGGATGCGGGTCAAGGATGCCTGCGCGAGTGTCGTGGCCGCTCACCCCGGCGCACCGTCGAGGCGCGAACTCTATGACGCGGTGCTGCGCGCCCGGGAGACCTGACCGATGATCGGGGCGGCCTTGTGCAGGCACTCCTGCCACTCCGCCGCCGGGTCGGAGTCGGCGGTGATACCGCCGCCTACACCGAGTATCGCGCCGCCGTGCAGGTCGAACTCGACCGTGCGGATCGCGACGTTGAGTTCGCAGCCGGCGATCGGTGAGGCCAGCCCCACGGTGCCGCAGTAGACGCCCCGTCGCCGCCCCTCCCACTGTGAGAGCAACTCGCGGGCGCGGGCTTTCGGGGTTCCGGTGACCGATGCGGGCGGAAAGGTGGCGGCCAGCACCGCCGGGGTGGGCACCTCTGCCGGAACCCGGGCGGCGACTGTGGACACCAGATGCCATACCCCCGGGGCTGGGCGCACGGCCAGCAGTTCGGGGACGGTGACGGTGCCGATATCGGCGATCCGGCCGAGGTCGTTGCGCACCAGGTCGACGATCATGATGTTCTCCGCCACGTCTTTGACCGACTCCCGTAGATCGGCCGGTTCGGCGTGCAGGGGGAGGGTGCCTTTGATCGGGCTGGATGTGATGGCGTCACCGAATCGGCGCAGAAACAACTCGGGGGACAACGATGCGACCGCACCCCAGTCCCCGGCGAGATAGGCCGCCCGAGCGGGCATGTTGCGGTCCACCGCGTTGGCGAAGAAGTCCAGCGCGGAGCCGGAGACCTTTCCGGTGAACTGGGTGCATACACAAGCCTGGTACACCTCACCCGCGCCGATGGCGTCCAGACATGACCGCACCCCGCGGTGATGGCTCTCGAAATCCGGCCCGGTCCATTCGATATCGCATAATCTCGCGGGTGGCTGCGCAGCAAGCGCCGCGGTCAGCCAGTCCGGTACCCGGGCTCCGGACAGGCTTTCGAACCACCAGCAGCCCTCCACGTCGAGCCGCAGGACGGAGTCGGTCCAGCCGCCGGCCGCCTCGGGGATTCGCGGCGGGCTTTGGTCGGCGGCGATATCCGGATAGGAGAGGTAGCCAACCCAGCCGCCGCCGATCGCCTCGGTGCGGTCGCCGGGCCGGACGTCGAAGACCGCCGCCGGATCGACGGGCCCCACCGAAACGCTCGGAGCGATCACCGCGGCCGAGCCGAACCAGTCGCCGACCAAAGCCGCCGGCGGAGCCAGGCCCGACCGCAGCGTCCCGGCGCCGACCGCGCGCAGGACAGCAGGTGCCGCGCCGAGTGCTCCGAGCCGCTCGATCAGCATCGACATAGCTCGCGCCGGGAAATCAGGGCGCCTCGTAGCGAGGGAACACCCCGGTGGGCGCCGGGAGCCGCACACCCGGTGCCATCCGTCGTGCGATCGACGCGAACGCGCGCCGGTCGGCCGGCTGGCCCAGCAGGTCCAGCAGCCGAGCTGCCGAGGTCGGCATCACCGGCTGCACCAGCAACGCCGCGATCCGCACTGCTTCCAGGGTGGTGTAGAGCACGGTGCGGAAACGCTCCTGGCAGGCGGCTTCGGCTGACTTGCGCAGAACCCACGGCTCCTGGGCGGAGAAGTACCGGTTGGCCGCGCCCAGCATCAGCCAGATCATTTCCAGAGCCTGATGCATCGCCTGCTCCTCGAAGGCGGCGCGTACCCGCGGCAGCAGCCCCTCGGCGATTGCCAGCAGCGCATTGTCATCGGCGGTGAACTCGCCGGGAGCCGGTACGACGCCGTCGAGGTTCTTGGCGACCATCGACAGCGAGCGCTGCGCGAGGTTTCCCAGTTCGTTGGCCAGGTCGGTGTTGATCCGGGCGATGATGGCGTCCTCGCTGTAGCTGCCGTCCTGACCGAACGGCACCTCGCGCAGCAGGAAGAAGCGGACCTGATCCACTCCGAAGCTCTCCACCAGGGCAACCGGGTCGATGACGTTGCCCACCGACTTGCTCATCTTCTCGCCCCGGTTGTACAGAAATCCGTGTGCGAAAACCCGGCGCGGCAGCGGGATTCCCGCCGACATCAGGAAGGCCGGCCAGTACACGGTGTGGAACCTGATGATGTCCTTGCCGATCATGTGCAGGTCGGCCGGCCAAA
This sequence comes from uncultured Mycobacterium sp., assembly GCA_964555915.1. Taxonomy (GTDB): domain Bacteria; phylum Actinomycetota; class Actinomycetes; order Mycobacteriales; family Mycobacteriaceae; genus Mycobacterium. The sequence goes on along the minus strand of CAZKUK010000012.1, from coordinate 48,715 downwards.
ACCGGCTGTAAAGGGCCGAGGAGGTATTGGGATACCCCGCGCCGGTGAGGTAATTGGTCAGCGCGTCGACCCACACGTACATCACGTGTTCGGGGTCGCCGGGCACCGGTACTCCCCAGTCGAACGAGGTCCGCGAGACCGAAAGGTCGCGCAGCCCACCGGAGACGAAGCTGATGACCTCGTTGCGGCGGGCTTCCGGCGCGATGAACTCAGGGTGCTGGGCGTAGTGGGTCAGCAGGCGCTCGGCGTAGGCGGACAACCGGAAGAAGTACGTCTGCTCCTCGGTCCAGGTGACCGGGGTTCCTGTCTCGGCCGCCACCCGAATGCCGTCGGCGTTGACGACCGTCTCCGCCTCTGTAAAGAACCGCTCGTCGCGCACCGAGTACCAGCCCGAATAGGTGTCCAGGTAGATGTCGCCGCGCTCGGCCATCCGCTCCCAGATCGCCGTCGACGCCGCGTAGTGGTCCGGATCGGTGGTGCGGACGAAGCGGTCAAATGAGATGTTCAGCATCTCCTGGAGCCGCTCAAACCCGTCGGAGTTGCGCCGGGCGAAGTCGGCGGTGGGCATTCCCGCGGCGGCGGCGGCCTGGGCCATCTTGAGCCCGTGCTCGTCGGTGCCGGTCAGGAACCGCACATCGAAACCGTCCAGTCGCTTGAACCGCGCGATCGCGTCGGTGGCGACATACTCGTAGGCGTGCCCGACATGCGGCGCGCCGTTCGGATAGGCGATCGCGGTGGTCACGTAGAACGGTTCGGTCATGGCGGTCTCACCCTATTCGGTGGGCGTCTACGGTGTGGCGGTGAGTTCGAAGCGTTCGCAACGTGCCGCCCCGCCGGCGCCCCAGTCGCTGGTTCCGTTGGTCGACGCGCACACTCACCTGGACGCGTGCGGGGCCCGCACCGCCGGGGACGTGCGGGCCATCGCCGACCGCGCCGAGGAGGTCGGAGTGTTGGCCATAGTCACCGTCGCCGATGACCTCGATTCGGCACGCTGGGCAGCCCGGGCCGCGCAGTGGGACGAACGGGTTTACGCGGCCGTCGCGTTGCACCCCACCCGGGCCGACGCCGTGACCGGTGAGTGCGGCGCGGCCACCCGCGCCGAGGTCGAAGAACTCGTCGCAGACCCGCGGGTGGTGGCCGTCGGCGAGACCGGTATAGACCTGTACTGGCCAGGCAAGCTCGCCGGATGCGCCGCGCCAAAGGTCCAGCGGGAGGCCTTCGCCTGGCACATCGACCTGGCCAAACGCAGCGGTAAGCCACTAATGATCCATAACCGCGACGCTGACGCGGAGGTACTCGACGTGCTCGGTGCCGAGGGGGCGCCGGACACGGTGATCTTCCACTGTTTCTCCTCCGGCCCCGAGATGGCCCGACGCTGTGTCGACGCCGGCTGGATTCTCAGCCTGTCGGGCACCGTCAGTTTCCGCAACGCCCACGACCTGCGGGCTGCCGCGGCGCTCATCCCGCCCGGTCAACTCCTGGTGGAGACGGATGCGCCGTTTCTGACCCCGCACCCGTTCCGGGGCGCGCCCAACGAGCCGTACTGCCTTCCCTACACGGTGCGTGCGCTGGCTGACGTACTGCAGCGGCCGGCCGAGCAACTCGCCGAGGAATCTTCCCGGACGGCACGGCAGGTCTACGGCCTGTCTCTCTACGGCCTGCCTCGAGAAGGCGCCTGACCGGCCGCCTCCGGGTTGCCCGGCCCGCGAGGGTTTCGTTACCGTCTTGTGACCCAGGGGCCGGCGATACGGCTCCGCTTTCAGGCGAGACCGGGGACAACGAATGAATGCTCTGACCAGACTGGAGAAGTCACCGTCACCTGCCCTGCGTCTCATCATCGCCGCGCTGCTCGTCACCTTGACCGTCGCCGGCGGGTTGGCGATCGCCGCTCGCAAGACCGTCACGCTGGAGGTCGACGGCACCGCGATGACGGTAACCACGATGAAGTCCCGGGTGGCGGACATCGTCGAGGAAAACGGCTACACCGTCTCCGATCGGGACGAACTGGCCCCGGCCGCCGGCCGGCGGGTCGGCGATATGCAAACGATTGTGCTGCGCCGCGGCCGGTCGGTGGAGATTTCGTTGGACGGCCGGGAATCGCGCCGGGTCTGGACCACGGCCGCCACCGTCGACGAAGCTTTGGCCCAGCTGTCCCTGACAGACACCGCGCCGGCGGAGACGTCCCGCAGCAGTCGGGTGCCGCTGGCCGGTATGGCACTGCCCCTGGTCAGTGCCAAGAACGTCGAGATCGATGACGGTGGCAGGTTCAGCGCGGTTCGGCTGGCCGCACCCGATGTCGGATCTCTGCTCGCCGCCGCCGGAGCCCCGCTGCTTCAGCGTGACACCAGCGTGCCGGCAGCCTCGGCGCCGGTGGTTGACGGTATGCGAATACAGGTGACCCGGATGCGGGTTCAGAAGGTGACCGAACGGGTGCCCCTGGAACCGGAGGTGCGGCGGATCGAAGACCCCACCATGAACTTCAGCCGGCAGGTGATAGAGGATCCCGGCGCACCGGGGCAGCAGGATGTCACGTTTGCTGTAGCGACGGTTAACGGCGTGGAGACCGGCCGGCTGCCGGTGGCCAACGTGATTGTCGCGCCGGCCCGCGACGCCGTGCTCCGCGTTGGGGCAAAACCCGGAACCGAGGTGCCGCCGGTCGTCAACGGCGCTATCTGGGATGCCATCGCCGCCTGTGAGTCCGGTGGAAACTGGGCGATCAACACAGGAAACGGCTACTACGGGGGGGTGCAGTTCGACCTGAACACCTGGAGGGCGAACGGCGGTTTGCGTTACGCTGAACGGGCGGACCTGGCAACGCGGGAGGAGCAGATCGCCATCGCAGAAGTGACGCAGGACAGGCAGGGCTGGGGTGCGTGGCCAACGTGCGGAAGAGGGGTATCGTGACGATTCGGCTGTTAACCCGCACCGAGATTCGCGCGATCGCCCGGTCCCTGGGCTTCCGGCCCCGGAAGGCACTGGGCCAGAACTTCGTTCATGACGCGAACACGCTGCGCCGTATCGTCTCGTCGTCCGGGATCACCAAGTCCGACCACGTCCTCGAGGTCGGCCCCGGTCTGGGTTCGCTGACGCTGGCACTGCTGGACCGCGGCGCCACGGTCACCGCGGTCGAGATCGATCCGGTGCTGGCGGGGCGCCTGCCCGCGACGATCGCCGAACACTCGCACAGCGAGATCCACCGGTTGACCGTTCTCAACCGGGACATTCTCGACCTGGAACCGGCCGACCTGGCCGCACAGCCCACCGCCGTGGTAGCCAACCTGCCGTACAACATTGCGGTCCCGGCGCTGATCCACCTGTTCTCCGAATTCCCCTCTATTCGAACGGCGATGGTCATGGTCCAGGCTGAGGTCGCCGAGCGATTGGCAGCCGAACCCGGTGGCAAGGCATACGGGGTTCCCAGCGCAAAGGTACGGTTCTTCGGCGGCGTCCGTCGCTACGGCATGGTGTCGCCGACGGTCTTCTGGCCGATCCCGCGGGTGTTTTCGGGTCTCGTTCGCATTGACCGCTACGAAACGGCGCCCTGGCCGACTGACGCGGCTTTCCGTCGTCAGGTCTTCGAGCTGATCGACATCGGGTTCGCGCAGCGGCGCAAGACCGCACGCAATGCCTTCTTGGAGTGGGCGGGATCCGGTAACGCCTCCGCCGAGCGACTGTTGTCGGCCAGTATCGATCCGGCGCGGCGCGGTGAGACTCTGACCGTCGCCGACTTCGTCCGTCTGCTGCAACGCTCCGGAACGGTCCGGGCCTCCGATAATGTCCCGCCATCGGCGGCGGAGCCTGCTGCAGCGGCCCGGGCGCACCGGGAGCAGGCGCGCTGACCGCCGCCGCGGCAGCCGTTACCCTCATCTGATGCCAGGTGACGGCAATACCGCGGTGGAATGGGTGCCCACCGCATCGGTGACCGTGCGGGTCCCCGGAAAGGTGAATCTCCACCTCGGCGTCGGTCACCGCAGGGCGGACGGTTACCACGAACTGACCACCGTCTTCCACGCCGTTTCGCTGTCGGACGATGTAACGCTGCGCAGCGCCGATCTGCTCTCGCTGAAGCTGGTCGGGGAGGGCGCCGACGAGATCCCGACCGATGAGCGCAATCTGGCGTGGCAGGCCGCCGAACTGATGGCCGAGCACGTCGGGCGGGCACCGGATGTGGAGATCGTCATCGACAAGTCCATCCCGGCCTCCGGCGGGATGGCCGGGGGCAGTGCCGACGCGGCGGCGGTTCTGGTCGGTATGAACGAACTGTGGGAACTCGGCGTGCCGCGCCGGGACCTGCACGCCATGGCCGCCGAATTGGGCAGTGACGTGCCCTTTGCATTGCACGGCGGGACGGCGTTGGGAACCGGGCGTGGCGAGGAGCTGACGACGGTTCTGGCACGCAGCACCTTCGACTGGGTGCTGGCCTTCGGTGCGCACGGTTTGTCCACGGCGGCGGTGTACCGGGAGATCGACCGGCTACGCGACCACGGAAGCCCGCCGGAGCTTTCAAGTCCTGAACCGCTACTGACCGCGTTGTCCTCCGGTGATCCGCATGTCCTGGCCGCGCTGCTGGGAAATGATCTTCAGCCTGCTGCGCTGAGTCTGCAGCCCAACCTGCGGCGCACCCTGCGGGCCGGGGTCGAGGCCGGTGCGCTGGCGGGCATCGTGTCCGGCTCGGGGCCGACGTGCGCCTTCCTGTGCGCTTCGGCCGAGGCGGCACTTGATATCGGCAGCGAACTGGCCGGTGCCGGGGTGTGTCGGACGGTGCGGGTGGCCAGCGGGCCGGTGCACGGCGCCCGGGTGCTCCCGCAGGCACCGTGACCGTGACACGACCCGCGACAGGGGTGCCAAAGTTGATCAGAAACTTAAGGAGAGTTTAAGATGGTCGCGGTGATGATCAGCGGCCGGGTAGTCCATACCTGCGGATCGCCTACCGAGCCGGGTAGGCGATCCGGAGACGGCGGGCGATCACCGATTCGAGACCGAAAAGCTCCCTGGTTGTGCGGGCGTGCCGGCCACGAGACCGGCCACGTCGGGCGGAGCATCAATAACCGGGCGAATGCGCCTTTGACGCCGCACCGGAACCCGAGGAGGTCGCCGTGAGCCGATTCACCGACAAGATGTTCCACAACGCCATGACCAGTACCAAGGGCATGGTCACCGGGGAGCCTCAGGAACCCGTGAGACATACCTGGCGGGAGGTTCACGAGCGCGCCCGGCGTATCGCCGGCGGCCTGGCCGCCGCCGGTGTCGGGCCCGGTGACGCGGTCGGCGTGCTCGCCGGCGCGCCGGTGGAGATCGCCCCCACCGCCCAGGGCTTGTGGATGCGCGGAGCCAGCCTGACCATGTTGCACCAGCCCACCCCGCGCACCGACCTGGCGCACTGGGCTGAGGACACCACCAATGTCATCGACATGATCGAGGCCAGGGCGGTTGTCATCTCCGACCCGTTCCTGGCTGCCGCCCCGGTGCTCGCCGAGCGCGGGGTGACGGTGCTGACCGTGGCGGACCTGTTGGCCGCTGAGCCGGGCGAGCCGGTGCAGACCGGGGAGGACGATGTCGCGCTCATGCAGCTGACATCGGGGTCCACCGGGTCCCCCAAGGCCGTTGTCATCACCCATCGCAATATCTATTCCAATGCCGAGGCCATGTTCATCGGCGCCCAGTACGACGTCGACACCGACGTGATGGTCAGCTGGCTGCCCTGCTTCCACGATATGGGGATGGTGGGCTTCCTGACCATCCCGATGTACTTCGGCGCGGAGTTGGTCAAGGTGACTCCGATGGACTTCCTGCGCGACACCCTGCTGTGGGCCAAGCTCATCGACAAGTACCAGGGCACCATGACCGCTGCACCCAACTTCGCCTACGCGCTGTTCGGTAAACGCCTTCGGCGCCAGGCGAAGGCCGGTGACTTCGATCTGTCCACCTTGCGGTTCGCGCTGTCCGGCGCCGAGCCGGTGGAACCGGCCGATGTCGAGGACCTGCTGGACGCGGGCAAGCCGTTCGGCCTGCGATCAGATGCCATTCTGCCGGCCTACGGGATGGCCGAGACGACCCTGGCGGTGTCATTCTCGGAGTGCGGCGCCGGGCTGGTGGTCGACGAGGTCGACGCCGACCTGCTGGCCGCGCTGCGCCGCGCCGTGCCGGCGACGAAGGGCAATACCCGGCGGCTGGCCACCCTCGGCCCGCTGTTGCACGACCTCGAGGCGCGCATTGTCGACGAGGATGGCTCCGTGCTGCCGCCCCGCGGCGTCGGAATCATCGAGCTCAAGGGGGAATCGCTGACACCGGGCTACCTGACCATGGGCGGTTTCGTACCGGCGCAGGATGACAACGGCTGGTACGACACCGGCGACTTGGGCTACCTGACCGAGGAGGGCCACGTTGTTGTCTGTGGTCGGGTCAAGGACGTCATCATCATGGCGGGGCGCAACATCTACCCCACCGACATCGAGCGGGCGGCATCACGGGTTGACGGTGTTCGCCCTGGGTGCGCGGTTGCGGTGCGGCTGGACGCCGGTCACTCCCGGGAGACGTTCGCCGTGGCAGTGGAGTCGAATGACTGGGAGAATCCCGCTGAAGTGCGCCGGATCGAGCAGCAGGTCGCCCACGAGGTCGTGGCGGAGGTCGATGTGCGGCCGCGCAACGTGGTGGTACTGGGCCCGGGCACCATTCCGAAGACTCCATCGGGCAAGCTGCGCCGCTCCACCTCGCTGACCCTGGTGAACTGACATCGCGGCGGAGCCCTGCCGCTCCGTCCGGGGATGGCGCGGGTTCCCGTACACTCGCGCTGAGAACAATCTGAGAGAGGATGGCATGGCGAATACCCGTGTGATTTTGGCCATCGTAACGGCGGGCCTACTCGCCGGGGGGGTGTTGTCGGGCTGCGCCAAGACCGAGAGCCCCGGCGGCGAAGCCAGTGTTGCCGAGGACATCTCGGTGGCCGTCGGCACCGGGGAGTTCACCGATGTCGCAGGTGACGATGACCCTGCGACCAACACCATCGTGGGCTTCACCGCCACCGCCCCGACCAATGACGAGGCCTCGGCCGAGGTGGTCAAGGCCTGTGAGGATGCCGGTGGTGTGCTGTGCACCGCCGACGAGGTGACCAACGACAATGTCTGCATTGCCTCCGTCGCCTCGGATGCCACCGATGTGGTGGCCGGTGGTGCCGGGGCGACGGTCGAGGACGCCAAGCTGGATGCGATCAAAAAGGCCGAGGACAACAAGACTCCCCTCGGACCGGATGCCTTCGTCGTCATATCGGCCTGCCCCTGATGAGCGACCGTATGCCGCAGCGAGCAGTGACCAGGGCACCAGCCCGAGAGGGGAAGCAGACGATGACAGGTTCAGCCAAGACGGCGGTTCTGTTAACGGGTTTGGCTGTCGTGGTGGGGCTTACAGCTCCCGTCGCGAACGCCCGGCCCACCTGCCAGGACACCAACACCAAGACCATCTGCCAGACCAACGGCAGCGTGTCCATCAAGGCCAGGCCCGGGACGACGGCACCGCCGGCGAACCAACCGGTGTTCCCGTGGCTCGGTATGCCGGGAGCGCGCCGCCGGTAACAGCAGTTCGCTCGACACACGGCTCATCCCACTCCGGGATGAGCCGTGTGTTGGTTCTGCCGGGTACTTGAACCGGGCCTCAAGACTGCGCTGCGTGCGTGCGGTACACCGAGTACAGTTCTAGACGTTTCGAGCGAGGAGGCGTTGGGTATGGCAAGTGGCCGTGGGATGTGGGTGATCGTGACCGCGGGCGTTCTCGTCGGGGGGGTGTTGTCGGGCTGCTCCACATCGGAGAGCCCCGGCGGCGAAGCCAGTGTTGCCGAGGACATCTCGGTGGCCGTCGGCACCGGGGAGTTCACCGATGTCGCAGGTGACGATGACCCTGCGACCAACACCATCGTGGGCTTCACCGCCACCGCCCCGACCAATGACGAGGCCTCGGCCGAGGTGGTCAAGGCCTGTGAGGATGCCGGTGGTGTGCTGTGCACCGCCGACGAGGTGACCAACGACAATGTCTGCATTGCCTCCGTCGCCTCGGATGCCACCGATGTGGTGGCCGGTGGTGCCGGGGCGACGGTCGAGGACGCCAAGCTGGATGCGATCAAAAAGGCCGAGGACAACAAGACTCCCCTCGGACCGGATGCCTTCGTCGTCATCTCGGCCTGCCCGGATGAATGATCGGATGCGCTTGCACGCAACGATCAGGGTGATAGTCCGGATGGGGATTGAATGATGACCGGTCCAACGAGGACGGCGGCGCTGGTAGCAGGGTTGGCCGTCGTGGTGGGGATCACCACACCCGTCGCCGGCGCCCGGCCCAGCTGTCAGGACGGCGACACCAATACGGTCTGCCAGACCAACGGCAGTGTGGCGATCAAGGCCCGGCCGGGGACGAAAGCGCCACCGGCCAACCAGCCGGTGTTCCCGTGGCTGGGTATGCCGGGGGCGCGCCGGTAGAACCGCGAGTTCACCGCGGCTACCAGGCGTGCACCCGGTTCTGCGCGGTGTCCAAACCCTCCCCGATGAGTAATTCGGTCGCGTCGGCGGCCAACTCGCAGATTGTCGGCACCTCGCCGCGTTCCGCCGAACTGAACGGCTCCAAAACGAAGGCAGCCGGGTCCTTCCGGCCCGGCGGCCGTCCGATTCCGATGCGAACCCGCTGAAAGTCTTTGGAGCCCAACGAGGTCGCCACTGAACGCAGCCCGTTGTGGCCGCCCTCCCCGCCACCGATTTTCAGCCGCACCCGGCCGAAGTCGATATCGAGTTCGTCGTGGATGACGATGACGTCGGCGGGCGGCACCGAGTAGAAGGCCGCCAGCGGACCGACCTGCCGACCGGACTCGTTCATATAGCAGCGCGGTTTGGCCAGCACGACCGGCCGGTGCCCGAGCCGGCCGGTGAGGATCTCGGCCCCGGACCGCTTGTGCACCTTGAAGGATCCGCCGACCCGTCCGGCGAGCACCTCGGCCACCATGAAGCCGATGTTGTGCCGGGTCGTGGCATACCGCGGACCGGGGTTGCCCAGGCCGACGACCAGCAGTGGCTCGGCCACCGGCCGCTACTCGGCCTCGGCCTCGGCCTGGGCCTCGGCGGCAGCAGCGCCGGCGGCCTGTTCTTCCAGTGTTTCGCCGCCACCCTCGGACTCGAGATCCTCAGCGGACGGAGCCTCGACGATATTGACCACCAGCATCTCGGGGTCGCTGATGAGGCTGACGCCGTCAGGCAACGGGATTTGGCCGGCCAGGATCTGGGTGCCCTCTTCGGCTCCCTCCACCGAAACGGTGAGACCATCGGGGATCGACAGCGCCTCGGCCTCGATTTCGATGGTGTTGGCATCCTGGGTGACCAGCGTGCCGGAGGCGGCCTCACCGTCGATGGTGACCTGTACCTCAACGGTGACCTTTTCACCGCGACGCACAATGATGAGGTCCGCGTGGGTGATGGTGCGCCGGATCGGATGTATGGCAAGTGCCTTGGTCAGTGCCAACTGTTCCTGGCCCTCGATGTCCAGGGCCAAAATGGCATTGGTGCCGGAGTTGCGCAGCACCGCGGCGAAGTTGCGAGCGTCGAGTTCGAGGTGCTGCGGGTCGCTGCCATGGCCGTAGAGGACCGCGGGGACTTTACCTTCGCGGCGGGCACGACGCGACGCACCCTTACCAGTGCGATTACGAACCGCAACCGCGAGTTTGTTGGTGGTGGCGCTGATGGCCATCGTCGATTCTCCTGCCTTCGGGTGGTCGCTCTGCACAGCGAAGGCGGGTGTCACACCGGGCCTCGTCGATAACGGTGGCCGGACCACCCTCGCCGTGACGCGGCTTTAAGGCTAGCCGAGAGAGCTCTCGAGCGGAAATTCGATACCGGTGAGCTGCTTGGACAGTGGCTACGGCCGGTCCGCGGTTCCGGTGCGTCAGCTGCCGTCCAGCCTGCTGTGTGCACGGCAGTGAATCACGTCACCGTCACTGCTGCACTGCGACCGAGAACCCCTCGATGACTTTCAGCACGTCCGGGGCTTGAGCAGCGGCCTTATCGGCCAAGGTGGTCACGGTGAACTGCACCAGATAGCGATCGAACTCCGGCGTCACCGGGATCACGATGCGGTTGTAGGCGTGCAGCCGGGTGGGACCGCTGTCGTAGCTGCCTTCGATCATCGCTGACGGAAAGCCGTTGAAATCGGCGTCGGAGGAGTTCAGCCGGGTGAAGTTGGTGCTCAGCTCGGCGTCATCGTCGGCGTGCTCGAGCGCTTCGGCCACATCGAAGTTGCCGTCCAGCTTGAACACCATGACCAGCGCCGTCGGGTAGGTGTTGCCTTTGGCGATGGCCTCGGTGCCGGGGGAGAAGTTCGGGTTGGTGTAGGTGCTCCACCCCGGCGGTCGGGGCAACGTCACGGTGAGGTCGGTCAGTTCGTCCAGGGCCAGTTGTTGACCGGTGACGCCGAGACCGCTCAGGTATTGGGCGATCGGGGTGGGGGTGGCCGGTGTGCTCTCGGGGGTGCTGCGCGGGCTGGTCGTCGCGAACGAGGAATAGTCGGCGGTATGCGCCTGGCAGCCAACCGCCACCAGAGCCGCGGCTAGTGCGGCGGTCGCGATCCGCCGGGATCGGGCAAGGTGGGTCATCTCAGAACTGATCCAGGACCGGCCTAGGCATCCCCGTCGAAAAGACCTGTCACCGAACCGTTGTCGAAGACGGCGCGGATGGTGCTGGCCAGTAGCGGGGCGATCGACAGCACGGTCAGCTGGGGGAACCGTTTGGAATCGTCGATCGGCAGGGTATTGGTGACGATGACCTCGCGTGCGCCGCTGGCGGCCAGACGTTCGGCGGCCGGGTCGGAAAGCACCCCGTGTGTGGCGGCGATGATGACGTCCGCGGCACCGTCATCGCGCAACAGTTTCACCGCGCCCGCGATGGTGCCGCCGGTGTCGATCATGTCATCAGTCAGCACACAGGTCTTGCCGGCCACCTCGCCGACCACCCGGTTGGACACCACCTGGTTGGGCACCCGGGGATCGCGGGTCTTGTGGATGAATGCCAGCGGCGCGCCGCCCAGCGCGTCGGCCCACTTCTCAGCCACGCGCACCCGGCCGGAGTCGGGGGAGACCACCACGATGTTCTCGCAGGCGTAATTGTCCCTGATGTATCCGGTGAGCAGGTTCTGCCCACGCATATGGTCCACCGGTCCATCGAAGAAGCCCTGAATCTGGTCGGTGTGCAGATCCACCGACACGATCCGGTCGGCACCGGCGGTTTTGAACAGATCCGCCACCAGGCGCGCCGAAATCGGCTCCCGGCCGCGGTGCTTCTTGTCCTGACGCGCGTAGGGATAGAACGGCAGGATCGCGGTGATCCGCTTGGCGCTGCCGCGCTTGAGCGCGTCGATCATGAGCAGCTGTTCCATCAACCATTTGTTCAGCGGTGCCGGGTGGGACTGCAGCACGAAGGCGTCGCAGCCACGCACCGACTCGTCGAACCGGACGAAAATTTCGCCATTGGCGAAATCGCGAGCCGTCTGGGCTGTGACGTGTACATCGAGTTCCTTGGCGACCTGCTCGGCGAGTTCAGGGTGCGCGCGACCCGAGAAGAGCATCAGGTTCTTGCGGTTGTCGATCCACTCGGTGCCCACGGCGCTGCCCTTACCGGTTGGGGGTCGGTTCGCGCCTCATCGTACGGTGCCCGGCCGGCCTCAGAGCTGTTCGGGGTCGTCAGATTCGGCTTTCGCCCGGGCGGCCGCGCGGGCTGAGTCGCTGTCCGGACGATGCCGAAGCACCCAGTCCTCGATGATGCGCTGCTGTCCGGCCGAGATGGCCAGCGCGCCGGGCGGAACATCCCCGCGCAGTACCGTGCCTGCGCCGGTATAGGCGCCATCGCCGATGGTGACCGGGGCGACGAACATGGTGTCGCTGCCGGTGCGCACATGAGAGCCGACGGTGGTCCTGTTCTTGGTCTCGCCGTCATAGTTGACGAACACGCTGGAGGCCCCGATATTGCTGTACTCGCCGATATCAGCGTCGCCGACGTAGGTCAGGTGCGGCACCTTCGTGCCAGTGCCGATCGAGGCGTTCTTGGTTTCCACGAACGCGCCGAGCTTGCCGTCGGCGCCCAGTCGGGTGCCGGGCCTGAGATAGGTGAAAGGTCCAACCTCGGCGCGGGCGTCGATGACCGCCGCGCTGCCGTGGGTGCGTACCACCGCGGCGCCGTCGCCGACGCGGACGTCGGTGAGTGTGGTGTCCGGACCGATCCGGCAGTGCGCCCCGATCCGGGTGCCCCCGAGGAGTTGGCTGCCCGGGTGCACGACGGTGTCGCGACCGATCGACACATCGACATCGATCCAGGTGGAGGCCGGATCGACGATGGTGACCCCGGACCGCTGGTGCCCGGCGACGATGCGCCGGTTCAGTTCGGCGGCGAGGTCGGACAACTGCACCCGATCGTTGACACCGGCGACCACGGCCGCGTCATCAACGTGGTTGGCGTGTACCACCTGCCCATCGGCCCGCACGATCGAGATGACATCGGTGAGATACAACTCGTGTTGGGCGTTATCCGAGGAAAGCCGGCTCAATGCCGATCGCAGGTCAGCGATATCGAAGGCGTAGATGCCGGCGTTGACCTCAGTGATCGCCCGCTGCTGAGGGGTGGCGTCGGTCTCCTCGACGATCGCGATCACCTCACCGTCCTGGGTGCGCAGGATCCGTCCATAGCCGGTCGAGTCCGGCACCGTCGTGGTCAGCACCGTCACCGCGGCCGGTTTGCTGCGGTGGGTGGCAATCAGATTGGTCAGGGTGTCGGCATCGAGCAGGGGGATGTCCCCGGAGGTGACCACCACCACACCGTCGAAGTCCGCCGGCAGCGCCGACAGCCCGCACAGTGCTGCGTGCCCGGTTCCCAACTGCTGGTCCTGGACGGCGATGTCGACGGAGCATCCGAGTCCCGCCGCGAGTTCGTCGACGACCGGGGCAATGCGGTCGCGGTCTTTCCCCAGCACCACCACCAGCTGTCGGGGGGCAGCCGCGGCGACGGCATGCAGTGCATGCGAGAGCATGCTGCGACCGCCCAGGGTGTGCAGCACCTTCGGGGTATCGGATCGCATCCTGGTACCGGCGCCGGCGGCCAGCACCAGAACCGCGGCGTCGGTGGCGGGGAATCTCGCCGTCATTGCGGACCTCCGAATGTGCGGTGTCGTACGCGGCCACGCCGCTGCGACCGTATCTACCCGCACAGTCGCGGGTGATGGCTCCGCCGCCAGGACTCGAACCTGAACTATCTGAACCAAAATCAGACGTGCTGCCAATTACACCACGGCGGATCGCCCGCCAAAGACTGTAGTCGACCTGGGTACCCTGATAACCGTGGCAGCATCGGAGAGTCGGCCGCGGCCACCACGGGTCCGGATGACCGGCAGCGAGCGCCGCCACCAGCTGATCAACATCGCCCGTTCACTGTTTGCCGAACGCGGGTACGAGAGCACCTCCATCGAAGAGGTCGCCCAGCGTGCCGGGGTCTCCAAACCGGTGGTGTACGAGCACTTCGGCGGTAAGGAAGGGCTGTACGCGGTGGTTGTCGACCGGGAGATGTCGGCCCTGTTGGACGGCATCACCTCCTCGCTCACCAACAACCGTTACCGGCCCCGGGTCGAACGGGTCGTGCTGGCTCTGCTGACCTATGTCGAGGAGCGCACCGACGGTTTCCGCCTGCTGATCCGGGACTCTCCGGCAGCCATCAGTTCGGGAACGTATTCCAGCCTGATCAACGATGCCGTCAGCCAGGTGGCGTCGATCCTGGCCGGCGATTTCACCCGCCGGGGCCTGGACCCGGAGCTGGCACCCCTCTACGCGCAGGCTCTGGTCGGTTCGGTCACAATGACCGCACAATGGTGGCTGGACGCCCGGGAGCCTAAGAAAGAGGTGGTGGCCGCCCACCTGGTCAACATGATGTGGAACGGCCTGATCAATCTTGAGGTCGACCCGCAGTTGCAGGGGGAGTAGCCATCGCGCGAATCACCGCTTGCTGCAAGCTTTTTGTGTCGCTACCTAGGACGGATTCACCATGACTGCACCGGGGCACCGCCGTGCCCAGCCTCCGCTTGCGGGCCTGGTCGAGCTGGCGCTGACCGCACCGGCCTTTATCGGCCTCGCCGATCGTGCAGCCCATCGTCCCGGCGAGTTGGCGGTGGTCGGCCCGGTCAGCGCTCAACTATTCACCGCGTGCGCGCTGGCCCATACCGGCCCGCTCCTGGTGGTGACTGCAACCGGCCGGGAGGCCGATGACCTCACCGCTGAACTGCGCGGGGTCTACGGCGACGCCGCAGCGTTGTTCCCATCCTGGGAGACCCTTCCGCATGAGCGGCTGTCGCCGGGTGTGGACACCGTCGGGGCCCGGATAATGTTGCTGCGCAGGCTTGCCCACCCGGACGACGAACGCCTGGGTCCGCCGCTACAGGTCGTGGTGACAACGGTGCGATCGCTGTTGCAGCCGATGGCCGCCGATCTCGTCGATATCGAACCGGTCATCCTCGCTCCCGGTGCTGAATTCGACTTCGACCGGTTGGTGACGCGGCTGGTCGAACTCGCCTACGGGCGCGTCGATATGGTGGCCCGCCGCGGTGAGTTCGCCGTCCGCGGAGGCATCCTCGACATCTTCCCGCCCACTGCCGAACATCCGGTCCGGGTCGAGTTCTGGGGCGATGAGATCGCCGAGATGCGGATGTTCTCCGTCGCCGACCAGCGATCGATCCCCGAGCTCGATGCCGGGTCGGTGATTGCCGTACCGTGCCGGGAGTTTCTACTCACCCCGGAAGTTCGTTCCCGTGCAGCGCAATTGGCTGCCGACGCTCCCCGCGACGAGAACAGTGTGACCGGCGGTGTCGCGGATATGCTCGCCAAACTGGCCGAAGGGATTCCGGTCGAGGGTATGGAGGCACTGGCCCCGGTCCTTCGCCCCGAAGACCTCGGGCTCCTGGTCGACCACCTGCCGCCCGGGGCTCCCCTGCTGGTGTGCGATCCAGAGAAGGTTCGGACCCGTGCGGCTGATCTGATCAACACCGGACGCGAGTTCCTGGAGGCCTCCTGGTCGGTGGCCGCCATCGGCGGCGATGCCCCGATCGACATCGAGCAGCTCGGCGGTTCGGGCTTCCGGGCTCTCGATGAGGTCCGGGCCGCGGCCGGCGCAGGTGGCCACCCGTGGTGGACCGTCGGCCAACTGTCCTCCGAGGGGGCGGTCGATCTCCAGGTACGGCCCGCACCGGCAGCCCGCGGGCAGCAGTCCGGTGCCGAGGAGATCTTCGCGATGCTGCGCGCCCACGTTCTGACCGGAGGTCTGGCCGCTGTCGTGGCGCCCGGCACCGGCACCGCGCAACGGGTCGTGGAGCAGCTCGGCGAGTACGACACCCCCGCAGCGCTGCTCGAACCGGGTGCAGCGCCCCGGCCCGGCGTCGTCGGTGTGCTGAAGGGTCCGCTGCACAGCGGGATCGTGGTACCCGGCGCCCAGTTGGTGGTGATCACCGAGACTGATCTGACCGGTAACCGGGCCACCGGCCCGGAGGGTCGGCGGCTGGCGGCTCGCCGTCGCAACACCGTCGACCCGCTGGCGCTGACCGCCGGCGACCTGGTGGTACACGATCAGCACGGTATCGGGCGGTTCGTGGAAATGGTGGAGCGCACGGTTGGCGGCGCCCGCCGGGAGTATCTGGTGCTGGAGTATGCCTCCGGTAAGCGTGGGCAGCGGGCCGACAAGTTGTTCGTGCCGATGGATTCCCTGGATCAGCTCTCCCGCTACGTCGGCGGCGAGCAACCGGCCCTTAGCAAACTGGGCGGGAGTGACTGGGCCAACACGAAAACGAAGGCGCGCAAGGCGGTTCGCGAGATCGCCGGCGAACTCGTCGCGCTCTACGCCAAGCGGCAGGCGGCTCCCGGACACGCGTTCGCCCCGGACAGCCCCTGGCAGTCCGAGATGGAGGACGCCTTTGGGTTCACCGAGACCGTCGACCAGTTGACCGCGATATCGGAGGTCAAGTCCGATATGGAGAAACCGGTCCCGATGGACCGGGTGGTGTGTGGTGACGTCGGCTACGGCAAGACCGAAATCGCCGTGCGGGCGGCGTTCAAGGCGGTGCAGGACGGAAAACAGGTCGCCGTGCTGGTTCCCACCACGCTGCTGGCCGATCAGCACCTGCAGACCTTCACCGAGCGGATGGCCGGCTTCCCGGTGACTGTCAGGGGACTGTCGCGTTTCACCGACCCGGCAGAGTCCAGATCGGTCGTCGAGGGTATGGCTGACGGCGCAGTGGACATCGTGATCGGCACCCACCGGCTGCTGCAGACCGGAGTGCGGTGGAAGGATCTCGGGCTGGTGGTGGTCGACGAGGAACAGCGCTTCGGCGTCGAGCACAAAGAGCACATCAAAGCTCTGCGCACCCACGTCGACGTGCTGACCATGAGCGCCACCCCGATACCGCGCACCCTGGAGATGAGCCTGGCCGGAATCCGGGAGATGTCGACGATCCTCACCCCGCCCGAAGAGCGCTATCCGGTGCTGACCTACGTCGGCCCGCACGATGACAAACAGGTCGCTGCGGCGTTGCGTCGCGAACTGCTGCGCGATGGTCAGGTGTTCTATGTGCACAACCGGGTGCGGACGATCGATCAGGCTGCCGCACGGGTCCGCGGGTTGGTACCTGAGGCGCGGGTCGCCGTGGCGCACGGCCAGATGCCGGAGGAGGCGCTGGAAAGCACCGTGCAGGGCTTCTGGAACCGGGAGTACGACATCCTGATCTGCACGACGATCGTGGAAACCGGGCTGGACATCTCCAATGCCAACACCCTGATCGTGGAGCGGGCCGACACTTTCGGGCTGTCCCAGTTGCATCAGCTCCGTGGCCGGGTGGGCCGAAGCCGGGAGCGCGGTTATGCCTACTTCCTGTACCCGCGGGACACCCCGCTCACCGAGACCGCCCACGACCGGTTGGCCACGATCGCCCAGAACAACGAACTCGGCGCCGGTATGGCTGTTGCGTTGAAGGATCTGGAGATCCGCGGTGCGGGCAACGTCCTGGGCTCCGAGCAGTCCGGGCATGTCGCCGGGGTCGGCTTCGATCTCTACGTCCGACTGGTCGGTGAGGCCGTGGAGGCGTATCGGGCGGCGGCCGACGGCAAGACCGTGACCACCGCCGAAGAGGCCAAAGATGTCCGCATCGACCTTCCGGTCGACGCGCACCTGCCGCCGGACTACATCGGCAGCGACCGGCTGCGACTGGAAGGCTATCGGCGGCTGGCGTCAGCGCTCGACGAGGCGGCCGTCGCCGCGGTAGTCGACGAACTCGTCGACCGTTACGGTCCGCTGCCGGAGCCCGCCCAGCGCCTGGTCGCGGTGGCCCGGCTGCGTCTGCTGTGCCGCCACTACGGCGTGACCGAACTCGCGGCCACCGCAACCGGTTCGGCCGCAACGCTGCGCGTGGCGCCGCTGACCCTCGCCGACTCCGCGCAGGTCCGGCTGGCGCGGATGTATCCCGCTGCCCGCTACCGTGCGACGACCGCCGCCGTGCAGGTGCCGATTCCGCGTGCCACCGACGCCGTAGGCGCTCCCCGGATCCGCGATCTGGAACTCGTCCAAATGGCCGTTGATCTGCTTCTCGCACTTGACGGCCGGCCGATGGGGGATGTCGACATCACCAAAGCCGGCGGTGTGGCTCAAGCCGGCGATATGACTGAAGCCGACGATATGACTAAAGCCGACGATATGACTGAAGCCGGCGGTGTGACGATGGTCGGTGTACGGAGGGGCGATGCGATGACAGCCGATGTGACAGTGGCCGCCTCCGGCGGTGAGGAGGCGCCCCGATGACGGTCATCCTGGTCGATCCTCGCCGGCCGGCCCTGGTACCGGTCGAAGCGGTGGAACTGCTCGGCGGTGATGTCCAGTACACCGAGGAGATGCCGATCCGGGTGCAGTGGTCGCTGCCCTCGGCCCGGTCCGCTCTGATCGGTCCGGCGGCGCCGGTCCTGCTGTCATCCGATCGCAGCCACCCGGATGTGCGGAACAGGCTGGCCGCCGGAGAGCGGGTGATATCGGTCCCGGCGGCCAGACCCGGTGAGCGGCTGGTCGACGCGGTTGAGGTGATGGACAAGCTGCGTACCGCGGGGCCTTGGGAAAGCGAGCAGACCCACGATTCGCTCCGCCGCTACCTCCTGGAGGAAACCTACGAGCTATTCGACGCCGTCCGCGCGGGGAGCCCCGATGAGATGCGTGACGAGCTCGGGGACGTGTTGTTGCAGGTGCTGTTCCACGCGCGCATCGCTGAGGAGTCCGCTGAACAGCCGTTCAGTATCGACGATGTCGCCGACGCGCTGGTCCGCAAACTCGGTCACCGGGTGCCCGCGGTACTGGCCGGTGAACAGATCACCCTGGAAGAGCAACTGGATCAATGGGAACAGCGCAAAGCCCTGGAGAGGTCGTCCCGGCGCTCCGGGTCGAGATCGTGCGTCGACGGCCTGCCCACCGCACAGCCGGCGCTCGCATTGGCACAGAAGGTCGTCGATCGGGTGTCGGCTGCCGGACTGCCGTTCGAGCTGATCCCGCCCGCCCTGACGGCGGTGGCGGTGCGACCGGGCGGCGATGCCGAGCAGGAGATGCGGAACACGGTCCTGGAGTTCATGGACGCGGTACGGGCCGCCGAGCAGTCGATCGGTGCTTCCGGGCCGATCAGCGCCGAACAGTGGCGCAGCGCCCTGGGGTAGTGGGCCGTCGCCCGCGATTTGGTTTCGCTAACGAAATCCCTGCCGTGGAACGATAGGACAGGAAACCACCGGGAGTACAGGAGCTTCGTGTTGTCGTCACGCTGGGTAACCGTCATCGCGGCGATCCTCAGTATGATCGCACCGGCCTGCTCATGGCATCAGCCCGGACCGCCCATCCCCGCAGGTGTCCCGCCGCCGGCGGGCGATCCGGTGCCGGCCGTCAACACCTATGCGCCGGGCCGGCCGGCCGATCAGCTGCGGGCCTGGGCAGAAAAACGCGCTCCGGCGCTCGGTATCCCGATTTCGGCGCTGGAGGCCTATGCCTATGCCGCGCGGGTGGCTGAGGTGGAGAACCCGGATTGTCGTTTGTCGTGGACGACGTTGGCCGGAATCGGGATGGTGGAAAGCCATCACGGCACCTACCGCGGGGCTGAGATCGCGCCAAACGGCGATGTGAGCCCGCCCATCCGCGGCGTCCGGCTGGACGGGACCAACGGGAACCTGGAGATCATCGACCCGGAGGCTTCCGCGGACGGCGATCCGGTGTACGCCAGGGCGATGGGTCCGATGCAGTTCATTCCGGAGACGTGGCGGCTCTACGGCGTCGACGCCAACAACGATCGTGTGATCAGCCCGGACAATTTCGACGACGCGGCCCTGTCGGCGGCGGGCTACCTGTGCTTCCGCGGGAAGGATCTGGCCACGCCGCGCGGTTGGATGAACGCATTGCGGGCCTACAACGACTCCGGTACCTATGCGCGGGCGGTGCGGGACTGGGCTACCGCCTACGCAGCCGGTCGCCCGCTCTAGTCGACCCGCAGCCTGGGGCACCGCGGACGCCGCGAGTCACCTAGGCTAAGCGGCAGTCAGTCGTCCCGACCAGCAAGGAGAAGCTCGTGCCCATCATCGATCAGGTGGCCGCCCGCGAGATTCTGGATTCACGCGGCAATCCGACGGTCGAGGTCGAGGTGGCCCTCATCGACGGCACCATGGCCCGGGCCGCCGTCCCATCGGGTGCCTCCACCGGGGAGCACGAGGCCGTCGAGCTTCGCGACGGCGGTTCGCGCTACGGCGGCAAAGGTGTGGCGAGGGCTGTGGAAGCGGTGCTCGATGAGATCGCCCCGGCGGTCATCGGACTGGCCGCCGACGATCAGCGTCTGGTCGATCAGGCCCTCGTCGACCTCGATGGCACCGCCGGCAAGTCCCGGCTGGGGGCCAACGCCATCCTCGGTGTCTCGTTGGCGGTCGCCAAGGCCGCCGCCGATTCGGCAGATCTGCCCCTGTTCCGATACCTGGGTGGACCGAACGCGCATATCCTCCCGGTGCCGATGTTGAACATCCTGAACGGCGGTGCGCACGCTGACACCGGGGTGGACGTTCAGGAGTTCATGGTCGCCCCCATCGGCGCTCCTAGTTTCAAAGAGGCGCTGCGCTGGGGTGCGGAGGTCTATCACTCGCTGAAGTCGGTGCTCAAAAAGCAGGGTCTCAACACCGGGCTGGGCGACGAGGGCGGTTTCGCTCCCGACGTCGCCGGGACGCGGGCGGCGCTGGACCTGATCTGCTCGGCCATCGAGTCGGCCGGCTTCAAGCCGGGAGCCGATGTTGCCCTGGCCCTCGATGTTGCGGCGACTGAGTTTTACACCTCGGGATCCGGCTACAGCTTCGAGAACCAGACTCGGACCTCCGCCGAGCTCGGTGAGTTCTACGCCGGGCTGCTGGACGCCTATCCGCTGGTGTCTATCGAGGATCCGTTGGATGAGGACGACTGGGACGGCTGGGCCGCGCTGACGACGGCGATCGGTGACCGGGTTCAGATCGTGGGCGACGATCTGTTCGTTACCAACCCCGAGCGGCTCGAGGAGGGTATCGAACGCGGCGCCGCGAATGCGCTGCTGGTCAAGGTCAACCAGATCGGCACACTCACCGAGACATTGGATGCGGTGGCATTGGCCCACAACAGTGGCTACCGGACCATGATGAGCCACCGCAGCGGCGAGACCGAGGACACCACCATCGCCGACCTGGCGGTTGCGGTGGGCAGCGGCCAGATCAAGACCGGCGCACCGGCCCGCAGCGAGCGGGTGGCCAAGTACAACCAGCTGCTGCGTATCGAGGAGGCTCTGGGTGACGCTGCGCGTTACGCCGGAGACCTGGCCTTCCCGCGTTTTGTCGGACCCGAATAGACAGCAGATGGTCAACTCCGAACGGACGACCCGAGTAGGCGAAGAAACCGGTGGCAGAGGGTAAACGGGCCGACGCCAAACGGCGCGCGCCGGCCTCCCGGCCGGGCGCGTCGAGCCGGGCCCGGGCCCGCCCGGCGCGGACCGGTGCTCGCGAGACCCGCAGCGGTCTGCGCGCCCGGGCCGAGTCGGTGGGCCGCAGCATCACCGAGCCGATCCGGCAGGTGATCTCGGAGTCCGTCCAGCAGCAGAGCGAACAGCGCCTCGGGTTCACCGCTCGTCGTGCCGCGATCCTGGCCGCGGTGGTGTGCGTTCTCACGCTCACCATCGCAGGGCCGGTTCGCACCTACTTCGCCCAGCGCACCGAGATGAAGCAACTGGCCGCCAGTGAGGCAGCGCTGCGCACCCAGATCGCTGAACTGGAGGGGCAGAAGGCCAAGCTCGCCGACCCGGTGTACATCGCCGCACAGGCCCGGGAGCGGCTCGGCTTCGTCAAGCCCGGCGATATCCCCTATCAGGTCCAGCTACCGCCGGGCTCGGTGGTGACTCCCGACACCGGGCCGCAATCCCAGACGGCCACCAGCAGCGATCCCTGGTACACCGCGCTGTGGCACACCATCGCCGACACCCCGCACGGCCCGCCCGACGCGCCGCCGGAACCCGGCGAACCGGCGCCGCTCCACCCCGGGGCTCCGGTGCCCCCGCCCGCACCGACCCCGCCCGTTCCCGGTGGTTGATCCGGTCGATCTCGCGACGGTGGCTCGGCACCTCGGCCGAAGGCCGCGCGGCGTGCTGGGGATCGCCTACCGTTGTCCGAACGGCGAGCCGGCCGTGGTCACAACCGCGCCCCGACTGCCCGATGGCACCCCGTTCCCGACGCTGTACTACCTCACCCACCCGGTGCTGACCGCCGCGGCGAGCAGACTGGAATCGGAGGGGCTGATGCGGGAGATGACGGCAAGGCTGCTCGACGATCCGGACCTGGCGGCCGCCTACCGCCGGGCGCACGAGTCCTATCTGGCCGAACGGGATGCCATCGAGCCGCTCGGCACCGCGTTCTCGGGCGGCGGAATGCCGGACCGGGTCAAATGCCTGCACGTGGTGATGGCCCATGCGCTGGCCAAGGGTCGTGGCGTCAATCCCTTCGGCGATGAGGCGCTGGCCAAGCTTGCCGCCGACCCGGCGATGGCAGGGGTCTTGAATCGTGAGGAGTGGACGTGAGACCGAAGACGGACCGGGTGGCGGCGATCGACTGCGGCACCAACTCGATTCGCCTGCTGATTGCCGATCGGTCAGGCAACCGCCTCGAGGATCGACATCGGGAGATGCGCGTCGTCCGACTCGGGCAAGGGGTGGACGCCACCGGTCAATTCTGTTCCGAGGCGCTGGCTCGCACCCGGACTGCCCTGTCGGACTACTCCGGACTACTGCGCGAGCATGCGGTTCGTAAGCTGCGCATGGTGGCCACATCGGCCACCAGGGATGCCGCCAATCGCGACGATTTCTTCACAATGACCGCCGAGGTGCTGGGCGCGGTGGTTCCCGGGGCGGTGGCGGAGGTGATCAGCGGGGCCGAGGAAGCCGAGCTTTCCTTCAAGGGTGCGATCGGCGAATTAGATCCAGGTGCGGCACCGTTCGTCGTCGTTGATCTCGGTGGTGGATCGACCGAGGTGGTGCTGGGCGGGGCATCCCGGAACAGTGCGGGAGCCCTGAACAGTAGTGTCCGGGCCAGCCATTCGGCCGATATCGGCTGTGTGCGGTTGACCGAACGTTGTCTGCATTCCGATCCGCCGACCACCGGGGAGGTGGCGGCGGCCCGCTCGGTCGTTCGCGAGCGGCTCGCCGAGGCGTTGCGGGCGGTTCCGGTGGAGCAGGCCAGGACCTGGGTCGGGGTGGCCGGGACGTTCACCACCATCGCCGCGCTGGCCCAGCGACTGCCCAGCTACGACCCAGCGGCAATTCACCTGTCCCGGGTTCAGTTCAGCGACCTACTCGCGGTGTGTGAGCGATTGATTGCGATGACCCGGAGCCAGCGAGCGGCGCTGGGGCCGATGCACGAGGGCCGGGTTGATGTCATCGGTGGCGGGGCGATCGTGGTCGAGGAGTTGGCCACCGAGCTCGCACGACGAGCGGGTATCGATGAGATCGTGGTCAGCGAACACGACATCCTCGACGGGATTGCGTTGTCGATACCGGCTATGCCGGTGTGACAGCCCGCAGACTCCGGCGATCCGCCGGGTGCGGACCCGAGCTGAAATTCAGAGCTTGACCTTGCAGCCGCTGCCGATGTTCCGGCAGTGAGCCTGGCTTCTGCAGGCACCACAACGGCAGGTGCAGCCACCGGTCCGCTTGACCTCAGGAATACCCATGTCATTCATCTCCTTCGGGCCCGCCCCACGCGGAGCTCCGGATCAACGATAGTTCGGCAACCCCGCCGGTGTCACGGGAAACGGTCTGGGCGCCCGACGCCCGACGCCCGGCCGGACCGGACTGGACCGTACCGGACCGGCGTTGTTTCAGACCGGAGTGCCGGGTGTCGCCGCCCGCGCTCACCGGTACGGTGCTGAGATGCCGGGTGCGGTGCGCCCCCATAGCCCAATTGGCAGAGGCAGCGGACTTAAAATCCGCCAAGTGTGGGTTCGAGTCCCACTGGGGGCACCGGAAACGGTCTCGGCACGGCAGGTGGAGACGCAGGTGAGGAAGTCGAAGACCGCTGTGGTGGCGGCCCTGGCGGCCGCCGCGACGGCCGTCGGTTGCGGGATGCCTGCGGTGACCGTAGCCGGGACCGGGCGCCCGGAGCCGTCGCCGCTCGGTGGGGCCGCGGTCTCGGGGGGTCACGTCCCGGGGCCACCGGTTCGGGATGGCGGGTTCGAGTTCACCGTGTTGGACGTGTCGCGGGCCGATCAGGTCGGCGAGTTGGACGACCCTGGCCTTTTCGTGACCGCGCGGGGCGTGTTCGTCGTCATCACCCTGGGCATCCGGAACGTGAGTAAATCGCCGCTGACCTTCGTCGATCGCGATCAGACCCTCATCGACAGGGCAGGACGGGAATTCCAGACCAGTATGGCCGCCAACATTTACGGCAACCTCGCCATCCCGTCCACCAGGATCAGTCCAGCCGGCGACCTGGTGGTGAAGATCGCCTTCGACGTGCCCGCCGGCGCCGCGCCCCGGAATCTCGTCCTCCGGGAATCGGCGTCCTCCGACGGTGTCGCAGTTCCCGTTTCGTGATCTCCGCCGTCGGTTCCGTCAGGGGCGGCTGCCGTTTCTGTGAGTGGCGCGGTACTGCGCCTCGGCGTCCTCGAGCTCGCCTTCGGTGACGATATCGACGATGTCGGGACCGAGCGGGTCGACCGGTTCATTGATCGTCAAGGCTCCCGTGGTCTCGTGTACCTCGCAGGTGTCGATTGGGATGCTCCGTACCGCCACCAAGCCGGCGAGCGTCGCGGACACATCGTGTCGTGTCTGGTCTTCACTGGTGAGCTCGTCGGCTAGGTGGTCAGGCGCCGACACGTGCATCAGCTGAGGAGTAGTTGCCAGGTCATAGCGGAATGCACGGAACATCGCCACGCACGATGCCACGATGACCAGCGAAAACGGCAAGGCGGTGGCAATTGACGCGGTCTGCAGTGCTGTCAGTGACCCGGCGCCGCCGGCCAGCAGCAAAACCGCGGCCGCCACACCCTCCAGGCTCGCCCAGTACACCCGGGTCGGTTTGGGGGGGTCCAGTTCGCCACCGGAGGACAGGATGTCAATCACCAGCGATCCCGAGTCCGAGGACGTGACGAAGAAGAAGACGATTACCGCGACCGCGATAAGGCTGGTGACGACACCGAAGGGAAGGCCGCCGAGCAGTCGGAACAGCGAGGTGTTGGTATCGACTGCTCCGCCGACGAGCATGTCTCCCTCGTCGCGCTGCCGGAGGATTCCGGACTCGCCGAAGACTGTGAACCACAACGAGCCGATCAGGGTGGGGGTCAGCAAAACGGCCACCACGAACTCACGGATGGTCCGGCCCCGGGAGATCCGGGCGATGAACAGGCCGACGAAGGGCGCCCAGCTGATCCACCAGCCCCAGTAGAAGATGGTCCAGCTGCCCAGCCACTCCCCGTCGGTGAACGGTCCGGTGCGCAGTGCGAACTCCGGCAGCGACTGGACGTAGCTGCCTAGGTTCTGAACCCAGGCCTGTAGCAGGAACAGTGACGGGCCCAGCAGCAGGACGAAAGCGACCAGAGCGCCGGCGAGGGCCATGTTGATATTCGACAGCCACTTCAGCCCCTTGCTGACCCCGCTCACGACAGATGCCACAGCGACTGCGCTGATCACCGCGATCATGGCGACCGTCCACCAGCTGTTCACGGTGATCCAGCCCAGGTATTCCAGCCCCGCGGCGATTTGGGTGATCCCGAACCCCAGCGAGGTCGCGACGCCGAACAGCGTGCCCACCACCGCCACGACATCCACCGCATCGCCGAGGGGCCCCTCCACGCGCTTGCGGCCGAGTAGTGGCTCCAGCAGCCAGCGCACCGATAGCGGCCTGCCGCGCCGGTATGTCATATAGGCCATGCCCAAACCGACGACGGCGTAGATCGCCCAGGCGTGCAGGCCCCAGTGGAAGATGGTCAGGGCCATCGCCTGGTTCGCCGCGGCGTCAGTGGATCCTTCGATGCCCATAGCCGAGGGGGGATTGACGTAATGCGTGAGAGGTTCGGCGACCCCGTAGAAGACCAGGCCGATGCCCATACCGGCGCTGAACAACATCGCCAGCCAGGCCCCGAAGCTGAACTCGGGGCGCTCGATATCGCGGCCCAGTCGGATGGTGCCGACTTTCGACAGTCCGCAGTAGAGCGCGAACAGAACAAACCCCGTGGTGATGAGGACGTACCACCATCCGACGGTGCTGGTGATGGTCCGGTTGAGCTCGATGAATGCGTTCTCTGCCGTCGCCGAGTAGATCACCGCGAAGATGATCAATCCGATGATCAGCAGGGATGCCGGTATGAAGACCGGTTTGTGGATGCTGCCTAGTGCAGACTTCAATGGGCCGGGGCGTGCCCCCGCGGCGTGCTCACGCTTGAGCGTGGTCACGAATGCCTCCTCATGGCTGTCGTCAAATTCGTTACGTGCGCCAGGTGCTGCTGGCCGGTGGTGAGGGCAAATCGGGCACTGATCTTACCGGGTGCGCTCAGCGCGTTACAGCCGGTTGATTCGGCGCCCGGTCGAGGAATGTGACAGCAGAGGCACGACCCGGACCCCAAGGCCAGAAATATGCATCTGCTATGAATCAGGCTTCGTGATTAATTATTCAGTATTTTCTAAGCATATGCGACGTAACGTCGGTAGCACGTCAACCAACATCGGAAGGGGTCGAAATGTTGACTCTCTACGTGGCCTTGGCGGCGATTTTCGCAGTCGCCGCGGTCCTGTTCGCGCGGGATTTCCGCGAACCGGGCGCGGTTGGGGCGAGTCGCCCGGGCGCCATTGCCGTTGCGGTGCTAGCCGGGATGCTGTGGCCGGTGCTGGCGATCGGTCTTGTGCAGTGGCTGCTGATCGCAGGGTTTCATCGTCACCTGAACGCCCGCGAGGCCTCGCCGGCGAGTTATGAGCCAATACTGACGCGTCACGCCGTCGCGTAGGGGTCGGGACCATGGGGACGCCGTAACTGCGGCCCGGAATACGGGTACGGCGTACCCGGATGTGATGTCCGACGCAGTTGGTGCCCCCGAATGAGAATTCTCAGCGACCGGTGAATGTCGGCTTCGCGACCAATACGACCCTGTTGAGCAGCGACGTTCGGTATTTTTGCGATGGTGGAACCCATCGCCGCAGGCCTCGTAGCTGTGCGCGGGCTGAGGCGGTCGGGCAGTAACCAGGATTGTGCAGGAATTTGGTGTCGGTGGCGACCGTTAGAGTCGATGCAGCCCGGCAGAGAGTCGGTTTGCGTCATCAGTTTTTGACGGTCGCGGCCGGTGTGCAAACCGGTCCTATGGAGGTAAAACGATTATGGCGAACACGACGGGCAGCGCCGCGGTGGCCGAACGGCCGGCAGATTCGGTGTGGCTGTCGAAGTTGCCGACGCCGCGGATCGCTGCCGTAGCCGGTCTTACTCGCCCCTCCGCCGATCTTCACCGGGCCGTCCGGCCGGCCCTCGGCGAACTGTCCGGTCTGTCCGGCGCCGTGACCGATCTCGACGTCAGCCATGACGGCCGCTCTCTGGTGGCGGCTCATCTCGGTGAGGACACCGTCTCGGTCATCGACATCGCGACGTTGACCGTCAGTGCGGTGGTCGCCGGTATCGCCGAACCGTACGCGGTCGTCGCCTCCGATCGTGCCTATGTCCGGTCCGCGTCGATCAGCGAGGACAACGTTGTGGCCGTCGACCTCGAGACCGGTCACCAGCTTGCTGCCCGGGAGGTCGGGGAAGGTGCCCGTGGCTTGGCGGCCAGCAAGTCCGGCGATCTCATCTACATCGCCCGCTCGACGGACGATATCGCCGATATCGCCGTCGTCGATGTCGAGAGCGGTCACCTCAGCACGATCGCGGTCACCCGCGAGTCCGGCGCCGCGATCGACGCCGTGCGGGTCAACGCGGCCGGTAATCGTCTGTACGCCGCGCTGAGCACTCCGGCGGGCGCCGCAGTGGTGACGATCGACGTTCGGACCGGCCGTGTGCTCAGCACCATCCCCGCGGGCGATTCAATCGGCGATATCGCCGTACATCCCGACGGTCGCCGGATCTTCGTTACCGGCTGGGACGCCGAGCTGGGTGCAGTGCTGCGCATCGTCGACACCGGGGCGGGACGCGTCGTGCAAACCGCCGAAACGGGGGGTGGACTGTCGGCCCAGGTCATCGTCACCGCCGGCGCGGCCTACCTCGCGGACGGGGACCAGGTCGTGGTGGTCGACGCCGCAACGGCCCGGATCGTCGAGCGGATCGATATCGGCAGGGCGGTGTCCTGTCTGGCCGTCAGCCGTGATGGGACATGCCTGTACGTCGGAGACTACGACGGCGCAATCACCGCGCTCGAGGTTCGGAGCGCCGGGCTGCGCGTGGCGTCCTGAACCGGGTTCCGGACCGACTCGGTCAGCGCTGGCTGCAATCCAGCGTTACCGAGATGGTCTGACTGGTCACCACGGGCACCAGGAAATTTCCGTCGACATTGCCCAATCCGGGTCCCACATAGGGCAGCCACTGGGTCATGGTCTGCGGGTTGCGCACGCCGGTCACGACGCACTTGGACATCGGCCCAGTCCCGATTTTGTCGATCTGCACCAGATAACCCTGCCGCTGCAGGTCGTTGATGGTGTCCTGGGCAGAATCGTCCGCCCGGGCCAGGCCAGCCGGCCCAGCCAGCACCCCGATGGCCGCCAAAGCGGCCACCAGGGTCGCAGTACCGCGCATGACCCTCCCTTCGTGATGTGACGGTATACCGGTTGGTCTATCGCCGGCGGGTGCCCCGTTGTTCCACAATCCGCTAACGGTGCCGATATCACCACTAGCCGGCGGTCCGCCTGTTCCCGCCGGGAGTGCAGCGCGGCGGCGATACGATCGGGCAGCCACAAAGTCGCGACCGAAAAGGGGCCCAATGCTGAGCACCATGCAGGACTGCCCGCTGACCGTGTCCGAGATCCTGCGATACGCGGTCAACGTTCACGGTGACCGTACGGTCACCACCGCCACTGATGACGGATTCCGGCAGGCCACATATCGGCAGGTCGGCCAGCGGGCCGCCAGGCTGGCCAATGCCCTGCGCCGACTCGGTATCGACGGCGACCAGCGGGTCGCCACCTTCATGTGGAACAACCAGGAGCACCTGGAGGCCTATGTCGCGGTGCCGTCGATGGGAGCGGTGCTGCACACCCTCAACATCCGGCTTTTCCCCGAGCAGATCGAATTCGTCGCCTATGAGGCGGAAGACCGCGTGGTCCTCGTCGACATGTCTCTGGTGCCGATTCTCGCGCCCCTGCTGCACCGGATGGAGACCGTCCACACCGTCATCGCGGTGGGGCCCGGAGATGTGGAGCCTCTGGCGGCCTCAGGTAAGCGAGTGCTGCGGTACCACGACATCCTCAATGCGGAATCCGACGAGTTCGACTGGCCTGTCCTTGATGAAAACTCCGCCGCGGCCATGTGTTACACCAGCGGGACCACCGGTCACCCGAAGGGGGTGGTCTACGGGCATCGCTCGAGCTACCTGCATTCGATGGCGGTATGCAGTGGTAACGGTATGGGCCTGAGCTTCTCGGACAAGGCTCTGCCGATCGTGCCGATGTTCCACGCCAACGCGTGGGGGCTGCCCTATGCGGCACTGATGGCCGGTGCCGACCTGGTGCTGCCGGACCGGTTCATGGATGCCAAATCGATGGTGAACCTGATCGAGACCCAACGGCCGACGGTGGCCGGTGCCGTCCCCACCATCTGGAATGACGTGATGAATTTCCTCGACAGTGAACCAGGGCACGATATTTCGTCGCTGCGGTTGGTTGCCTGCGGTGGTTCGGCGGTACCGGTATCGCTGATGCAGACGTTTGAGGAGCGCCACGGCGTGCAGATCCGGCAGCTGTGGGGGATGACCGAAACCTCGCCGATGGCCACACTGGCATGGCCCGTTCCGGACACGACGATGGAGCGCCACTGGGCGATCCGTTCCACCCAGGGCCGGCCGATGTGCGGCGTCGAGACCCGAATCGTCGCCGACGACGGGACGGCGCTTCCACACGACGATGTCGCGGTGGGGGAACTCGAAGTCCGCGGTCCGTGGATCACCGGGGCCTACTACCGCAACACCGACCCGTCGAAGTTCGCTTCCGGCTGGCTGCGCACCGGCGATGTCGGCAGAATCGACCCGCAGGGTTACATCACGCTGACCGATCGGGCCAAAGACGTGATCAAGTCCGGTGGCGAATGGATATCGTCGGTGGAACTGGAGAACGCCCTCATCGGCCACCCGCTGGTACGTGAGGCCGCAGTCGTCGCAGTGCCCGACGATCGCTGGCAGGAGCGGCCCCTCGCTACGGTGGTGCTCCACGACGGTGCTGAGATCACGCCAGCCGAACTGCGGAAGTTCCTGGCCGACAAGGTGGCTCGGTGGTGGCTGCCGGAGCGGTGGACGATCCTTGAGGAGATCCCGCGGACCAGTGTCGGTAAGTACGATAAGAAGACCATCCGCGCGCGCTATGCCGACAACGCCTATGTGGTGATCACGGTCGCCTGATGTGAGGGTGTGGCCACCGGTCCGCGCCCCGGTAAGCCCCCGGCGCGGCTAATGTAAGTGGCATGGTGTTTCGGGTTGTGCAGTGGGCCACCGGCTCAGTGGGCGTAGCCGCGATCAGGGCGGTGCTGGAACATCCCGAACTGCAATTGGCTGGCTGCTGGGTGCACTCGAAGTCCAAGGTGGGCAACGATGTTGGGGAGATACTCGGTATCGGCCCGCTGGGTGTGACGGCCACTGACAGCATCGAGGAGATTATCGGTCTGGATGCCGATGCTGTCGTCTACGCTCCGCTGCTTCCGGATACCGACGAGGTGTGCGCACTGCTGCGCTCGGGCAAGAACGTGATAAGTCCCGTTGGTTGGTTCTATCCGACCGAGTCGGAGGCGGCGCCGCTGGAGGCCGCGGCGCGGGAGGGCGGCGCGACGCTGCACGGGGCCGGCATCGGACCGGGCGCGGCCACCGAACTGTTCCCGCTGCTGCTGTCGGTGATGTCAACCGGGATCACCCATGTCCGGGCCGAGGAGTTCTCCGACCTGCGTAGCTACGGGGCGCCGGACGTGGTGCGGCATGTCATGGGATTCGGGGCCCCACCCGAGACCGCATTGCGCGGACCGATGCAGAAGCTTCTCAACGGCGGTTTCTTGCAATCGGTACGACTAATCGTCGACCGACTGGGATTCGCCGCGGAGCCCACAATCCGTACCAGCCAGCAGGTGGCGGTGGCCACCGCACCGATCGATTCTCCGATCGGAGTGATCCGGCCCGGCGAGGTGGCCGGCCGCCGTTTCTGCTGGGATGCGGTGGTGACCAACACGATCGTTGTGCGCGTGGCGGTGAACTGGCTGATGGGTGAGGAGAACCTCGATCCGGCCTGGTCCTTCGGGCCCGCCGGTGAACGCTACGAGATTCAGGTACGTGGTCATCCCAACACCTTTGTCACGGTGAAGGGCTGGCAGCCCGAGACCGCTGAGGAGGGTCTGGTCAGCAACCCGGGGGTGGTGGCCACTGCCGCGCACTGCGTCAACGCCATTCCGGCCGTCTGCGCCGCGGATCCGGGAGTCAAGGGGTTTTTCGACCTGCCGCCGCTGACCGGCCGGGCCGCGCCGCTCTTCGCCCGGCCGTAGCATCAGGTCATGGCATCTCCAGTTCCGGCCGATATCTGGTGAGCTGACGACGATGTGCCGGCTCTTTGGTCTGCACGCCGGACGCAGTGTGGTCACCGCCACCTTCTGGCTGTTGAACGCTCCTGACAGCCTGTCCGCGCAGAGTCATCGCAACCCGGACGGAACCGGCCTCGGAGTGTTCGGTCCCACCGGTGCGCCGGAACTGCGCAAACAGCCGATGGCGGCGTGGCGCGACCGTGACTTCCATTGCGAAGCCCAGGAGATGACCGGCACGACGTTCCTGGCGCATGTGCGATACGCCACCACCGGTGGCCTTGACGCGGCAAACACGCATCCCTTTCTGCAGGACGGCCGGATCTTCGCGCATAACGGAGTTGTGCAGGGTCTCGGGTTGCTGGATGACCGGCTGCGCACGCTTGGCGTATCGGATCTCGTTGACGGACAGACAGATTCGGAGCGCGTGTTCGCACTGATCACCGCAGCCATTCGGCATCGTGGAGGTGATGTGACCGCGGGCATTCGTGACGCCGTGGGCTGGATTGACCGCAATCTGCCCGTCTACGCGCTCAATGTCCTGTTGAGTACCGCGACCGGTATGTGGGCTCTCCGGTACCCCGACACCCATCAGCTTTATGTGCTGGATCGTCGCGAACCGGCGGCTTTCGACCTGCGCACGAAACGGATTCACGCCCGCTCCAGCAATCTTGGACAGCACCCGGCGGTGGTATTCGCCAGCGAACCCATGGACGAGGACCCGGGCTGGCGACTGCTGGACCCGGGTGAGTTGGTTCATGTCGATGCTGACCTGGCCATCACCAGTCGGATGGCGTTCCCGGATTCACCCCGTCACCTGCTGGCGCGGGCGGACCTGACCCCGACTGCGCAGCCGGCACACCATGATCAGCACGGCGCGTAGCTCACCATGGTTCGGCCGACCGGTGCGGTAGCGACCGCAGTCAGGGCTGTTCGCCGTCCCGATCCCCACCGAGGCCGTCAAGGGCCCTGGCAGCCAACTCGTGTCCGAGATCGATGACTTCGGCGGCCCGATGAAAGTCCAGACTCCGGCACGCTGACCGGGGAACCTCGATGAGCAGGTCCGGAGGGTAGGCCGCCATCTGGTGCCGAGCCAGGGCGGCCTGGGCGATATCGATGGCGCGCATCATGACTGCGAAGCTCCCCAGCTTGGGAATCCCGCGACCGGCATCACCGAGATCGTCATCGGTGGACGGGTCTGTGGATCGCTCCTGTGCGTCGAGATCGGAAATATCGAACTGTTCGCCGGCGGTACCGAACCGGTCGAACAATGCGGAAGTACTGCGCAACAGCCGGTTCAACCGCTCGCGGGTGGGTCTGGTGTCACCGCCGAGTTGATCGTCGCCGACGTCGGCCTCGGTGCCGGAGACGCTCACCGCAATGGTCAGGTCGGCGTTTACGGCCGCGATCGGCGCGATCGGGAGCGGGTCGAGGATGCCGCCATCGGCGAGCAGTCTCCCGTCGAGCACATGCGGGGCGATCACACCCGGAATGGCGATTGAGGCACGGATCGCCTCGTCTACCGGGCCCCGCTGCAACCAGACCGACTTACCTGCGATGAGGTCCGTCGTCACCGCGGTGTAGGGGATGGGCAGGCTCTCGACGGTGGCCTCGCCGAGAATATCGCGCACGGCGTCGAGAATCTTCCCGGCCCGGAAAACCCCGGCTGCACTGATCGAGGGATCCAGCAGCCGTAGCATCGCCCGCTGGGTCAGGGTGGTGCTCCACTCGGTGAACTCCTCGAGCGAGCCGGCGGCGAACAGTCCGCCGACCAACGCACCCATCGACGAACCGGCGACGCCGACCACCTCATAACCCCGGTCGCCGAGTTCGTTCAGGACCCCGATGTGGGCGTAGCCCCGTGCTCCGCCGCTACCCAGGGCGAGCGCTACGCGTTTGGCCATGAATCCATTCTGGTCTGAGTCATCCGGTGGTGTTCGTTGGACCCGATTCGAGCCTTAGCAGCCGCCGTCGGCGGCGGCCTGGACCGCGATGATCAACGCGGCCTGCTGGGCGCCGGACAACTCCGGCCAGGTTTTCTGGAACGTGGCACGGCCGGTCTCGGTGGACGACTGCACCTCCTTGAGGTACGGCTCGACCAGGGTCTGCGGGTCACCGCCACGGCTGTTCATCCACTCCTTGGCGACCATGCAGGCCTGCGCGTACTGCTCCTCGGTGGACTCGGCCGGTGCGTCGACCCGGGTCGTCACCCCGCCGGGTGATACTCCGACGCCCCGGCTGCCGGGCTCCGCGGAGAGCTGTTCGCTGGCGGGGACCGGTGCCGTCGTTGTCGCCGTATCGCCTCTTTCGGCCGAGCAACCCGTCACCAGCGCGGCGGTGAGAGCGGCAGCGCAGGCGAGGGGGCCTCCGGTGCCCGGTATGCCGGTCAATCCGGGCAATCGCGGCGGGGTTCGTCGTCTCACTGTGCGTCGTCTCACTGTGCGTAGTCCTGTGTCACCAGGCCCCGGAGCCGCTCGGTTTTCTCCGCTGTCCAGCCCGGCGGCTGCATCACCGCAGCCCAGGCGTTGACGACGTCCTTGACATAGCGGTGGCCGTGTCCGTCCGGTACGTCGACGGCTACGGCCATATCGGCGGCCACCTGCAGGAAGGTGACCACCGGGATCCACCTCATATCGCCGGAGACGTCATAGCCCCGTGGCTCACGCAGCCAGTCCGGTTCGGCGAACAGCAGTTCAGGGGTCCACCAGGCGATCGGATCGGACGCGTGTTGCAGATAGGCGATCCGCGGGTTGCCCCAGGGGGTGTCCGGGCGGCCGAGATCATCGGCCCGGGCGGCGAATCGCACATTGACTCCATCGTCGAAGATCGGCAGCCACTCCGGTGAGCCCGGATCCCGGTTGGCGGTGACGTCGTCGCGCATGGTGTTCTGGAATGTCGGGCCGGAGAACAGTGCGCCGTTGGTGCGGGCGATGATGTTATTCGGGCTCAGGAACGGAGCCTCTCCGCCGAATGAACCCAGGCTCTCGCCGAACACCACGATCTTGGGCCGCTGCGCCTCCGGGAGGGCGCGCACCTTCTCATCGACCGCCTCGAACAGGGCCTGGCCGGCCTGGCGGGCGTTCTCCTTGTCCACGAGGAAGGACAGCCAGCTGGGCAGGAAGGAATACTGCATGCTGACGATCGCGGTGTCACCGTTGTACATGTACTCAAGTGAATCGGCCTCGGCAGCGTTGATCCAGCCGGTCCCGGTGGTTGTTGCGACGGCTATGACCTTGCGTTTCAGGCCGCCCTCGCGTTCGAGTTCCTCGGCAGCAAGTTCGGCGGTCTCCCGGATCCCATCGGCGGATTTCAGCCCCGCATACGCGCGAATCGGTTCGGTCGCCGGGGCACCGTTGAACGCCGTCAACTCCTCGAGGGTCGGGCCGTTGGCGACGAAGATCCGGCCTTGATGGCCCAGCGATTCCCAGGAAACCAGCGAGCCCGGGCCGCCCGAGCGCAGCGGCGTCGTCGGTGCGGGCTGGTTCGGGTCCATCTCGTCGTTGATCGCCGAGAAGGTCTTGTTCAGCAGGCTCATCCCGCCGCGAACCACCACACCGTTGAGAGTGGCGATGCCTACCGTGAGAACCGCAATCACCGCGACAACGGCTGAAACCCGAGGCGGTGCAACACGATTGAGTTGAGCTACCAGAAATCGAATCAGTCTTCCGATGAGTTGACCGACCTCCACGAAGACAAACAGCAGGATGACCGCCAGGACACCGGCCTGAAGGTAGTTGAACCACCGCAGCTGAGGCACCCCCATCAGCTCGCGAACATGACCCTGCCAGTAGCTGAAGTAGACGACGCCGAGTACCAATTCAACGACCCCGGCGGCAGCCAGGATCCGCCATGCCCACCGGGGCGCCGGCGGGCTGCTGGGGCGGGACTGCATGAACCGCACCAACCACACCCCGAAGACCCCGAGTCCGTAGCCGATCGCCCCGGCCGCCCCGCTGACGATTCCCTGGAACAGCGGGCCGCGCGGCAGCAGTGACGGTGTCATCGACAGCCACAGAAAGATCATCCCGACCGCGGTTCCGGTGAAGGTGTAGCGGCGCTGCCACCAGTCCCTGTCGCCATCGGGAGCTTCCGCGACAGCGTTTACTTCGGCGTCTGCTTCGGCGACTGTCACGGCGGGAATCCTAGCGGTGGGTGAAGTTCGGAGACCGTTTCTCGGTGAAGGCCGCCATCCCCTCGCTCTGGTCGTCGGTGGCGAATGCGGAGTGAAACAGTCGACGTTCGTACAGCAGCCCCTCTGTGAGCGTGGTCTCGAACGCGCGGTTCACGGCCTCTTTGGCCATCCGGGCCGCCGGGCGTGACATCTGCGAGATGGTCGTGGCGACCGCTTCGGCCTCGTCGAGCAGTTGTTCGGTGGGAACCACCCGCGACACCAGGCCGCTGCGTTCGGCTTCGGCGGCATCGATGGTCCGGCCGGTCAGAATGAGGTCCATGGCCTTGGCCTTGCCGATGGCCCGGGTGAGTCGCTGTGAGCCGCCCATCCCGGGTAACACGCCGAGTTTGATTTCCGGCTGGCCGAATTTCGCGTTATCGGCGGCGATCAGCACATCGCACATCATGGCGAGTTCGCAGCCGCCGCCCAGTGCGTAGCCGGAGACCGCGGCAATCAGCGGGGTGCGGACGGCGGCGAGCCTTCCCCATGCGGCGAAGAAGTCGGCCTCGAATACCTCGGAGAACGACAGCGAGGACATTTCCTTGATATCGGCCCCGGCGGCGAAGGCCTTCTCCGATCCGGTGATGACGATGGCGCCGATCCCCGGGTCGGCGTCGAGATCCGCCGCCGCGGCCGTGACCTCGTCCATCACCTGGCTGTTGAGGGCGTTGAGCGCTTTAGGCCGGTTCAGGGTGATCGTACCGACCCGATCGGAGCGGCTCACCAGGATTGTTTCGTAACTCATGTGTCCTCTTTCAGAAAGTGAGGTCCGGATCGGCCGGCGAGAAGTAGCCCTCGACGTCATGCTCGCTCACCGCAGCGATCGACCCCGGGGACCACCGCGGGTCGCGGTCCTTGTCGATCAGTTGGGCGCGGATACCCTCGACGAGATCGTGTGACCGTAGCGCCGCGCATGACACCCGGTATTCCTGGACCAGCACCTGTTCGAGATTTTCCAGAGCGGCGGCGCGGCGAATTGCCGCCAGCGTGACCGACAGGGCGGTGGGGGAACGGGTTTCGATGATGTCGGCGGCATTCCTGGCCGAAACTTCGTCGTGGGCGCGCAATGCGGCGACGATATCGGCGACGGTGGCTCCGGCGTAACACTGATCTATCCACTCCCGGTGGTTGGCGAGCTGACCGGGCGGCGGATTATGGGCGTGTGCAGCCAGGGCCGCATCGGGGCCGTCAGCGACGAGTCGCGCGGTGAACGCCCCGAGTTCGGCGCTGGGTACGTAATGGTCGGCGAGACCCAACGCGATGGCGTCCGCCCCGGAAAAGGGTGCGCCGGTCAGACCGACATGCAGGCCGAGATTCCCGGGTGCCCGGGACAGCAGGTAGGTACCGCCCACATCGGGGATGAACCCGATGCCGACCTCAGGCATCGCGATCTTGGAGGTGTCGGTCACCACGCGGGTATTTCCGTGCGCACTGACCCCGACGCCGCCACCCATCACGATGCCGTCCATCCACGCGACGTAGGGCTTGGGATACCGGCCGATGCGGGCGTTCAGGCGGTACTCGTCGAACCAGAACCGGCGTGCTTCAGCGCCGCCGGCCCTGGCGCTGTGGTAGATCGCCACCACATCACCGCCGGCGCACAACCCGCGGTCACCGGCGCCGTTGAGGACGACCGCGCGGACGGCCGAGTCCTCCGCCCATGCGGTCAGGGCGGAATCCATGGCGGTCACCATGGTGTGGGTCAGGGAGTTGAGGGCCTTTGGGCGGTTCAGTGTCAGGAACCCGACCCCACCCTCGACACGGGCAAGTACGTCGTCGGGGAAATCGCTCAACCGGGTATCTCCATCCCTGGAAGATTGGACCTCCAAGTTTTACCAGGGGTAACTGCGTTACCTGACGGTGGGATCACGGGTAACCTAGTCATCGGCGGCCATGTCTGGGCAGTTCCTGGGAACTGATGGGCACGGCCATCCGTTGACGCAGTGATAATTGACGCAGTATTAAACGGACTTACTCGAAAGGATCCGACGGTGCGGGAATCCAGCAACCCGGTCTTTCGCTCGCTGCCCAAGCAGCAGGGCGGCTATGCGCAGTTCGGCCCCGGTATCGCCGGTGCCACCAGGCAGGTCGGCTATCAGGCGGAACCGTACACAACGGCTCCGCAGACCGGTGTCTCGCGGCCGCTGACCATCGACGACGTGGTCACCAAGACCGGCATCACCTTGGGTGTGCTCTCGGTGGTGGCGGCGGTCTCGTACTTCATCGTGGGTGGCAACCCCGGTCTCGCGATGCCGTTCACCCTGGTCGGCGCGCTCGGCGGCCTGGCCCTGGTCCTCGTCGCGACCTTCGGCCGCAAGCAGGACAATCCGGCGATCGTCCTGAGTTACGCGGCCCTGGAGGGTCTGTTCCTCGGAGCGATCTCATGGGTATTCGGCAATGTCGTGGTTGCCAACGGCAACGCGGGAGCTTTGATAACACAGGCGGTCCTCGGCACTCTCGGGGTGTTCTTCGGCATGCTGGTGGTCTACAAGACGGGTGCTATCCGGGTGACGCCCAAGTTCACCCGGTTCCTGGTGGCAAGCATGGTCGGTGTGCTGGTTCTGATGCTCGGGAACTTCGTGCTGGCGATGTTCGGTGTCGGCGGCGGCGAGGGCATGGGACTGCGTTCCGGTGGCCCGCTGGCGATCATCTTCTCGCTGGTCTGCATCGGGATCGCCGCCTTCAGCTTCCTGCTGGACTTCGATGCCGCCGACCAGATGATCCGGGCCGGAGCGCCGGAGAAAGCCGCCTGGGGCGTCGCCCTCGGCCTGACGGTGACGCTGGTCTGGCTGTACCTGGAGATTCTGCGCCTGCTCAGCTATTTCCAGAACGACTAGCGACTTCCGGAACGACTGGGCGAAATAGCCCGAGAAAGCCCCGCTTCGGCGGGGTTTTTTCGTTGCCGGAATGCTGGAGTGGCCCGCGGGTTTGGTTGGCCCTTTGTGCCAGGGGTTATGACGCCGCGAGTGGCATGGGGGTGAGCGCGAATCAACCTCAGCTGAGGCGTTCCACCACCATGGCCATGCCCTGACCGCCGCCCACGCACATCGTTTCCACCCCGAACGTCTTGTCGTGGGCCGCCAGGTTGTTCAGCAGAGTCGCGGTGATACGCGCCCCGGTCATACCGAAGGGGTGGCCGAGCGCGATAGCCCCACCCGAGACGTTCAGCTTGTCTTCATCGATGCCCAGCGCCCGCGCCGATCCGAGCACCTGCACGGCGAAGGCCTCATTGATTTCGAACAGGTCGATATCGGGGACCGACATGCCGGCGTTCGCCAGTGCCTTGTTGACCGCCTCGATCGGGCCCAGGCCCATGATCTCTGGGGAGAGGCCGGATACTCCGGTGGAGACCACGCGGGCAAGCGGGGTGAGCCCCAACTCCTTGGCCCGGGTATCGGACATGACGATCACCGCGGCCGCGCCGTCGTTGAGTGGGCAGGCGTTTCCGGCGGTGACGGTGCCGTTCGGCCGGAACACCGGCGCCAACTGGCTGACCTTCTCGTAGCTGGTTCCGGCCCGGGGACCGTCGTCGGTCCGCACCACGGATCCGTCCGGCAGCGTCACGGGGGCGATCTCCCGCTCAAAGAACCCGTCGGCGATAGCCGCCTCGGCGCGGTTCTGGCTGCGCACACCCCAGCGGTCCTGGTC
Source organism: uncultured Mycobacterium sp. (assembly GCA_964555915.1). Classification (GTDB taxonomy): domain Bacteria; phylum Actinomycetota; class Actinomycetes; order Mycobacteriales; family Mycobacteriaceae; genus Mycobacterium. The sequence goes on along the minus strand of CAZKUK010000012.1, from coordinate 9,611 downwards.
CTCGCGGCTGATGCCGGTGTGCAGTGCCACGTTCTCGGCGGTCTGGCCCATTGCGATGTAGACATCCGGCAGCAGGCCGTCCTCGCGGGGGTCGTGCCATTCGGTCGCGCCGTCGGCGGCGGCGGCATCACAACGCTCACGGGCCTCGTTGAACAGCACGTTGCGGGTCTCGGGCCACGAGTCGGCGCTGCCATGAGGGAACCGGGACACCGTCTCCACCCCCGCGGAAACGAACGCATGTCCCTCACCGGCCTTGATCGCGTGGAAAGCCATCCGGGTGGTTTGCAACGATGACGAGCAATACCTGTTGACGGTTACGCCGGGCAGGAAGTCGTAGCCCAGTTCGACGGCCACCACGCGGGCGATGTTGAAACCGGCCTCGCCCGCCGGCTGGCCGCAGCCGAGCATCAGGTCGTCGATAGCGCGCGGGTCCAATGCCGGGACCTTGTCGAGGGCAGCACGCACCATCTGGACCGCCAGATCGTCGGGTCGGATATCCACCAGTGAGCCCTTGAAGGCCCGGCCGATGGGGGAGCGGGCGGTGGAAACGATGACGGCTTCGGGCATGAGGGGCTCCTGGTTGGTTCGCGGACTACCGAGAAACCTAGCCCGCAGAGGCGGCCGCGGGGGCCGCAACCCCGCTGCTGCGCCGGTGGAGCAGCCTGCCGAGGGGCGCGAGCCTGGCCGCCACACCGGTCGATTTTTCCATCGGAGACGACGCCGGGCCCTCCTCGCCGAGGGCGTGGTGTGGCGCCTCGCCGAGGGCGTGGTGTAGCGCCGGCAACAGCTGCGCGGCAGCGAGAGCGTACCCGGTTGCCGAGGGGTGGTACCGGTCATCGGCGAACAGCAATTCGGGTTCGGTTTCGAAATGCGGTGCGAGCAGGTCGGCCAGCGGGACCGGAACACCGCCGGCCGCGTGGACCGCGCCGGCCTGCGCGCGGGCCAACCTCAGCCCCAGCGACCTGGCCGTCCAGCGCAGCGGCTGCGGGATGGCGGTGATGACCCCGAGGTCCGGGCAGGTGCCGACGACGACAACGGTGCCGCCCCGGCGCAGGCGGCGGACCGCGGCGCCGAGCCGGCGGGCCGACGGGCCGATGCCGTTGAGGGCGGTGACATCGTTGGCGCCGATCATGATCAAGGCGGCATCGGGTGGCGGCCCGGCAACCAGCATCGCGTCGACCTGACTGGCCAGTCCCCTCGAAGTGGCTCCCACGATCGCCTTTGTCGACAGCCGGATCAGTTTTCCGGACTGCTCGGCCAGACCGCGGGCCAGCAGCACCCCGGGGACCTCGTCGGCGTGCCCACAGCCGTACCCGGTCGCGGTGGAGTCGCCGAACACCACCAGATGCAGGTCGGTCGGCACGCCGCGCTCCCATCGGCGGGCCGGACCACCACCGGGGCCGTAGACGCCGTCCGCGCGGGGCGGGGTGTCCCACGCTCTCGGGATAATGCTGCGGGCCTGTTCGACCTGCCCGGTCAGCAGGGTGCGGGCGCCTACGACCGCGCTGCCGGTCGAGGCCAGAACGCCTGCGACGGCCAGTGCTTTGGTGGGACCGAGTCGCATGGTCACGGACATCAGTGTGAGCCTGGGGCTCCGGGTTGGCCATCACAGACTGGTATCAGTTCCAGCAAAAATTCATCATCTCCGATTGTGGTATCGGTCACAGCTGTCAAGCTGGAACCTGCGACGGGGTTTAGGGCCCCGGCGCAGTACCACAGCACAGTCTGTTATGACTTGCTACACCAGTTGTAACGACTTGCTACAACAGCCACACCGCTACAACGACGTAGGGAGTGTTCACCATGACGGCACCGAGCAAGGTCCCACTGCCCGCCCGGCCGGCGCGACCGCGCCGGTACCCGGTCAGCGACGGTGCGCCGGCCGAGGTCATCGAAGATGGCCCGAGCCTCCCGGCGCGGCTGGTCTCGCTCGGTACACGGCTGACGATGTGGCCCACCCTTGCGGTGCTCAGCCATGTCCCGCATCTGCCCTGGCCATTCGGCATGGTGGACTTCGTCGCGCGGGCTCTGCTGCCCTCGCCCGGCACCGTGCGGGCCACTGTCGGGCTACCCAATTCCTCGGCCCAGTTGGTCCGCGCCCCGGGTGTGCTGCCCGCCGATGGCCGCCGCCGCGTCGTGCTCTATCTGCACGGCGGCGCGTTTCTGACCTGCGGGGTGAACTCACACAGCCGGATCTCGGTGGCGCTCTCGAAATTCGCGGATTCGCCGGTACTGGTGGTCGACTACCGGCTGATCCCCGAGCACACCATCGGGATGGCTATCGACGACTGTTACGACGGCTACCGGTGGCTGCGGCTGCGAGGTTATGAGCCTGACCAGATCGTCCTGGCCGGCGATTCGGCCGGCGGTTATCTGGCCCTGGCGTTGGCGCAGCGGCTGCAGGCCGAGGGTGAGACCCCCGCGGCGCTGGTGGCCATCTCGCCGCTGCTGCAGTTGGAGAAGGATCCCAAAATGACGCATCCGAATGCCTACACCGATGCGATGTTCCCGCCGAAAGCCTTTGATGCGCTGGTCGCGCTGGTCGCTCGCGCGGCCGCCAAGAATGTCGTCGACGGGGAACCCGAGGACGTCTACGAGCCCTTGGACCATATTGAGCCGGGGCTCCCTCAGACACTGATCCACGTCTCCGGCTCGGAGGTGCTGCTGCATGACGCCAGGTTGGCCGCTCGGCGGTTGGCGGCCGCCGGGGTACCGACCGAGGTGCGGGTGTGGCCCGGCCAGATCCACGATTTCCAACTCGCCGCCCCGTTGATCCCGGAGGCGAACCGGTCGCTTCGCCAGATCGGGGAGTACATCCGCGAAGCCACCGGCTGAGCGGCCGGAGTGGGAGCCTGCGACGATAGAGAGATGCGAATAGCGCCCCACGTCAGTGAGCTGATCGGCAACACACCGCTGGTTCGGCTGAACTCGGTGGTGCCCGAGGGTTCCGGGTCGGTGGCCGCCAAGATCGAGTACCTCAACCCCGGTGGCAGTTCCAAAGACCGCATCGCGGTAAAGATGATCGACGCCGCCGAGGCGGCCGGTCAGCTGCGACCGGGTGGCACCATCGTCGAGCCGACGTCGGGCAACACGGGTGTGGGCCTGGCGCTGGTCGCTCAGCGCCGCGGTTACAAGTGTGTTTTCGTATGCCCGGACAAGGTCAGCGAGGATAAGCAGAACGTGCTGCGCGCGTACGGCGCGGAGGTGGTGGTCTGCCCGACCGCTGTGCCGCCGGACCATCCGGACAGCTACTACTCGGTGTCCAATCGCCTGGTCGAGGAGATCGACGGCGCTTGGAAGCCCGATCAGTACTCGAACCCGAACGGACCGGCGAGCCACTACGAAACCACCGGACCGGAGATCTGGGCCGATACCGACGGAAAGATCACTCACTTCGTCGCCGGGGTGGGCACCGGCGGAACCATCACCGGCGCGGGCCGTTACCTCAAAGAGGTGTCGGGAGGCCGGGTGACGGTGATCGGCGCGGACCCGGAAGGTTCGGTGTACTCCGGCGGCACGGGACGGCCGTATCTGGTGGAGGGTGTTGGCGAGGACTTCTGGCCGGCCGCCTACGACCCGGCTGTCGCCGACCGGATCATCGCGGTATCCGACGCGGATTCTTTCGATATGACTCGCCGGCTGGCCCGTGAGGAGGGCCTTCTGGTCGGGGGGTCCTGCGGGATGGCAATGGTCGCCGCGTTGCGGGTCGCCGAGGAGGCCGGACCCGACGCCCTCGTGATTGTGCTGCTGCCCGATGGCGGGCGCGGGTATCTTTCGAAGATTTTCAATGACTCCTGGATGTCGTCCTACGGTTTTCTGCGCACCCCCCTCGACGACACCAAGCCGGCACCGACCGTCGGCGATGTGCTCCGGGGGAAGTCCGGCGCCCTGCCGGATCTGGTGCACACCCACCCGTCGGAAACGGTCCGCGACGCCATCGGCATCCTGCGCGAGTACGAGGTGTCGCAGATGCCGGTCGTCGGGGCCGAACCACCGGTGATGGCCGGCGAGGTTGCCGGCAGCGTGTCCGAGCGGGAGTTGTTGTCCGCGGTGTTCGAGGGCCGCGCGCAACTCGCCGATGCGGTGGCTCTGCACATGAGCCCGCCGCTACCGCTGATCGGCGCCGGGGAGAAGCTCAGTGCGGCGGCCGCGGTGCTGCGCGATGCTGACGCCGTGATGGTGGTCGAGGAGGGCAAGCCGGCCGGGGTGATCACCCGCCACGATTTGCTCGGTTACCTCTCTGAGGGCTCGCGACGGCGCTGACGCGATAGGGTGGCACCGCTCTGTTCCAGACCGGAGGGATCCATGACCCGACCGCCTGTGCCTCCCGGCGCTTTTCCGCCGCCGAGTGGCTACTACCTGCCGCCGCCAGTCGGTGCGCTGCCAAAAGGGGCGTACACGGCGTGGATCATCCGGGTTGTCGCCTACCTGATCGATGCGATACCCGTGGTTGCGCTGGCCGGGATCGGTCCGGTGCTCATGCTCGCGACCGGACACAACGAATGCGTGCGGAACAACGCTGACGTCGGCTACGAGGTCTCGTGCACATCGGAACCGTCAACGCTGGGATTGGTCTCGGCACTGTTCTTCGGGTTGGCCGCGGTGGTCTTCTTCATCTGGAACTACGGTTACCGGCAGGGCACGACCGGATCGAGCATCGGCAAGTCGGTGATGAAGTTCAAGGTGGTCGGCGAAACGACGGGGCAACCCATCGGCTTCGGGCCGTCGGTGCTGCGGCAGTTCCTGCACCTGCTCGACGGAATGCTGTGCAATCTGGGCTACCTGTGGCCACTGTGGGACCGAAAGCGGCAAACCTTCGCCGACAAGATCATGTCCACCGTCTGCCTGCCGATCTGATCGACAAAGCGCGGAAAGGAACACCATGACGCAGCCACCCCACCCCGGTGAGTACCCGCCGCCCGGCGGTTACCCGCCCCCGCCGCCCGGCGGTTACCCGCCCCCGCCGCCCGGCGGTTACCCGCCCCCGGGC
>CAZKUK010000012.1:0-4521 GCA_964555915.1 uncultured Mycobacterium sp. | reverse complement strand
CCCGCCGCCCGGCGGTTACCCGCCCCCGCCGCCCGGCGGTTACCCGCCCCCGGGCGGTCCGCCACCGCAGCCACCGCATGGTGGGTATGGCGCTCCGCCACCCCCGCCGGGATGGGGATACCCTCCGCCCGGCGGTTACCCGCCGCCGCCCCCGGCCGAGGGCGGATACCTACCTCCGCCTCCCGGGTACGGAAAGCCCGCGTACAGCATCGGCGAGGGTCTGTCATGGGCGTGGAACAAGTTCACCAAGAACCCGGTTCCACTGCTGGTTGCCACGCTGGTGTTCTGGGTGATCGGCGCGGGGCTCAACTATCTGTTCAGCCGGGCATTGGACGCCGTCTCGCCGGAAACGTTCATCGCCTATGACGGCGGCGAGGGCCTGATCGAGACCACGACGCGCACCATGACCGGTGCTGGTCTGGCGGTGTTCATTTTGGGTGCGGTCGTGCAGATACTGGTGAAGGGGGCGATAGCCTCGGCCGGGTACAGCGGGCTTCTTGACATCGCCAACGGCCGGCAGGTGTCGGTCGGTTCGTTTTTCCGGCCGCGCAATATCGTTGCCGTGGTGGTCGCGGGGCTGATCGTGGACATCGTCACATTCGTCGGCCTGCTCCTGTGCATACTTCCCGGTCTTGTCGTGCTGCTGTTCGCCTGGTTCACCACCGTCTCGATCGTCGATCGCAACCTGTCGCCGATCGACGGGATCCGAGCAAGTGTCGATATCGTCAAAGCCAACTTCGGTCAGGTTCTGCTGGCGGCATTGACGTTCGTGGGTCTGCTTCTGTTCGGCGCACTGCTCTGCGGTGTCGGACTACTGGTGACCGTCCCGGTGGCCTACCTGTTCCTGGTGTACACCTACCGCAAGCTCAGCGGTGGCACCGTGGCCCCGGTGTCCGCCTGAATGACGGACGACCGGCGGCGGTACGGGTTCGCGACGACGGCGATTCACGCCGGATACCGTCCGGATCCGGTGACGGGTGCGGTCAACGCGCCGATCTACGCGAGCAGCACCTTCGCTCAGGACGGGGTCGGTGGCCTGCGCAGCGGCTTCGAATACGCCCGTACCGGAAACCCCACCCGTGCGGCGTTGGAGACCGTATTGGCGGCGGTCGAGGAGGGCAGGTTCGGTCGGGCCTTCAGTTCCGGGATGGCGGCCAGTGACTGCGCGCTGCGGGCGGTGTTGCGCCCAGGTGATCACATCGTCATACCCGACGACGCCTACGGCGGTACGTTCCGGCTGATCGACAAGGTCTTCCGGCAGTGGGGTGTGCATCACACTCCGGTGCATCTGTCCGACCTCGAGGCGGTCCGCGCCGCGCTCACCGACGACACTCGGATGATCTGGGTGGAGACGCCGACCAACCCGCTTCTTTCGGTCGCCGATATCGGTGCGATCGCCGAGATCGGCCGGGATGCCGGGGCTATCGTGCTGGTGGACAACACCTTTGCCTCGCCCGCTCTGCAGCAGCCCCTTAGGCTGGGGGCCGATATCGTGCTGCACTCGACGACGAAGTACATCGGCGGCCATTCCGATGTGGTGGGCGGCGCACTGGTGACCGACGATGAGGAACTCGACGCCGCGTTCGGATTCTTGCAGAACGGTGCCGGCGCGGTGCCCGGTCCGTTCGATACCTATCTGACGATGCGGGGACTCAAGACCCTGGAACTGCGGATGCAGCGGCATTGCGACAACGCCGTTCAGGTGGCCGCGTTCCTGGCCGGTCATCCCGCGGTGAACCAGGTTCTGTATCCGGGTCTGCCGGACCATCCCGGCCACGCGGTCGCCGCCCGGCAGATGCGGGCCTTCGGCGGCATGGTGTCGGTTCGGTTGCGCGGCGGGGTGCAGGCTGCACGCGAATTATGCTCTCGTACAGAGATTTTTATTCTCGCAGAGTCGCTCGGGGGGGTTGAGTCTCTGATTGAGCATCCTGGCGCAATGACGCACGCCTCCACGGCGGGCTCCCAATTGGAGGTTCCCGACGACCTGGTGCGGCTCTCGGTGGGAATCGAGCACCCGGGCGATCTGCTTGCCGATCTGCGGCAGGCCTTGACCACCTGAGGTGTTTCTCCCAGGTGCGGCGGTGCATCGCCGCCCGGCTGTCAGTCATGGTGTGCACGATGATGACCCGGAGGTGAAGCGATGAGCGAATTACGGCCGGACCGGATCATGGCGATCGGCGGAGGTTACTCCGCGGCGAAAGTGCTGCTTTCCGCGGTCGGGTTACGGCTGTTCACCGAACTGGGGGACTCCGCGCTGAAGGCTTCGGAGATTGCCGATCGGCTAGGCCTGGTTCCGCGGCCTGCCCGCGACTTTCTCGACGCACTGGTGTCACTGGACCTGCTGAGCCGCGACGGCGACGGCCTCGACGCGGTCTATACCAATACCGAGGAAACTGCGTATTTCCTGGACGAGGCCAGTCCCGCCTATCAAGGCGGCTTATTGAACATCTGGGAGCAGCGCAACTACCGGTTCTGGGCCGATCTCACCGAGGCGCTCAAAACGGGCCGGCCGCAGAGCGAGATCAAGCAATCTGCCCGCCCGTTCTTCGAGACCCTCTACGCCGACCCGGCGCGGCTGGAAAGCTTCATTGGAGCGATGGATTCGTCGTCGCGGCGCAACTTCGCGATCCTCGCCGAGGTTTTCCCCTTCAACCGCTATCAGAGACTCTGCGATGTCGGCGGGGCGGACGCACTGCTGTCGCGGATCGTCGCCACCGCCCACCCGCATCTGCGCTGCGTCAGCTTCGACCGGAAGTAGGTAGCGCGGCGTGCTCCTGCCTTTAGGCATGGGGGTGAGCGCATCTATTTCAGATGGAGAAGGTTCGGGCATCGGGCGTGTCGCTAGACGATAGATAGCGCTAGGCTATCTATTGTTGTCGGTTGTGGGTGTTACGTTGCGGTCGAAGGCGAATATCGCGTTCCAGTGCGCGTATCACGTGGTGTGGTGCCCGAAGTATCGCCGCAGCGTGATCGGTGGCCGGATGGAGCAGCGGCTCAAGGAGATCGTTGCTGAGGTGATCGCGGAGAAGGGGGCGTGGTTGATCGAGGTGGAGACCATGCCTGATCACGTGCATCTGCTGGTGGAGGTGGACCCGCAGTTCGGGGTTCACCGACTGGTCAAGGCCATCAAGGGCCGGTCCTCGCGGGTGCTGCGCGAAGAGTTCCCGTGGTTGAAGTCACGGCTGCCGTCGTTGTGGACGAACTCCTATTTCGTCGCCACCGTGGGCGGGGCGCCGTTGTCGGTGATCAAGCGCTACGTCGAGACGCAGAAGGACCGCTAGCGGTGTTGGCGGGCAGGCGTTTCCGGGTGGAGTTCACCGCCGAGCAGCGGGTGTTCGCCGAGCAGATCGGCGCGGCCTGCCGGTCGGTGTGGAACGTGGCCCTGGAGCAGCGCCGCGAGTACCGCCGCCGCGGGGCGTGGATGAACTATGTGCCGCAGTGCAAGGAGCTGGCTGAGGCCAAGGCGGAGCATTCGTGGCTGACCGAGGCGCCGGGGCATTGCCTGCAGCAGACGCTGAAGGACTTGGATAAAGCGTGCCGCGAGCATGGCACCCGGAAGGTGCGGTGGCGCTCGGGGCGGCGGTGGGCGCCGTCGTTCCGTTTCCCCGAGGGGTCGAAGATGGCTGTCGAGCAGCTCAACCGCCGGCACGCCCGGATCAAGCTGCCGAAGCTGGGGTGGGTGAAGTTCCGGGCCTCGCGTCGGCTGGACGGGGAGGTCATCCGTTCGGCCACCCTGACCCGCCAGGGGCGGCACTGGTATCTGTCGGTGCTGGTTGACGATGGCGTCCTCGCGGTGGAGCATCCCGCCCCGCAGAGCGCGGTCGGGGTGGACCGGGGTGTGGTGGTGGCGGTGGCGACCAGCGCCGGGCAGCTCATCGACGCCGAGTTCAGCACTCCCGCGGAGCGCCGGCGGGTCACACGGCTGCAGCGGCGGCTGTCTCGCTGCGCGAAGGGCTCAGCCAACCGCAACAAGGTCGGTGCGCAGCTGGCCGATCTGCGGGCCCGCGAGCGCCGCCGCCGCGAGGACTTCTACGCCAAGACCGCCCATGATCTGACCCGCGATCACGCCCTGGTAGTCCTGGAGGATCTGCGCACCCGCAACATGACGCGGCGGGCCAAGCCCGTCGCCGACCCCGACAACCCCGGGGCGTTCCTGCCCAACGGGGCCTCTGCGAAGTCGGGATTGAACAAGTCCATCCTCAGCAAGGGATGGCACCGGTTGGAGTTGGCCTTGATCTCGGCGGCCCGGTACACCGGCACCGAGGTCGTGAAAGTGCCGGCAGCGTTCACATCGCAACGCTGCTCGGTGTGTGGGCATGTGGACCCGAAATCCCGCGAGAGCCAAGCGGTATTCCGGTGCACCCACTGCGCATACTCCGGGCACGCGGATATCAACGCTGCCAACAACACACTGGCCGCAGGGCTTGCGGTCACAGCCTGTGAAGCTCCCCGACGGCCCGCGGGCCGAAGGGGAACCCTGAAGCAGGAACCAGCAGGAAACCGCGAGGAATTACTGCTCCA
>CAZKUK010000011.1:0-74498 GCA_964555915.1 uncultured Mycobacterium sp. | reverse complement strand
GCCAAGCCGATGACCGTCGATGATGCGCTCTACGAGATGGAACTCGTGGGCCACGACTTCTTCCTGTTCCACGACAAGGAGACCGACCGGCCCTCGGTGGTCTACCGCAGACATGCCTACGACTACGGATTGATCCGGTTGGGCTGATCGGGCTCGCCTGATCAGGGCGCTTCGGCGCGTCGCCTACGATGGGGGGCGCTCCAGCCGCCAATCTGCAGGGGAAGACTCCCCTCAACCGCTCCAGGGGAATAAGTGCTATCGAAGTTGCTGCGCGTCGGTGAAGGTCGGATGGTCAAACGGCTCCGGGGGGTGGCCAACTATGTCAACTCGCTTTCCGATGACGTGGAGAAGCTGACCGACGCCGAACTGCGGGCCAAGACCGACGAGTTCCGCGCACGCGTCACGGACGGCGAGAAGCTCGACGACCTGCTGCCGGAGGCGTTCGCCGTTGCCCGGGAGGCAGCGTGGCGGGTGCTGTCCCAGCGGCACTTCGATGTGCAGGTGATGGGCGGCGCGGCGCTGCACTTCGGCAATGTCGCGGAGATGAAGACCGGCGAGGGTAAGACCCTCACCTGTGTGTTACCGGCCTACCTCAACGCCCTCAGCGGTAAAGGTGTGCACGTTGTCACCGTCAACGACTACCTCGCCCGCCGCGACAGCGAGTGGATGGGCCGGGTGCACCGCTTCCTCGGGCTGGAGGTCGGGGTGATCCTGTCCGGTCTGAACCCCGACGAGCGCCGGGCGGCCTATGCCGCCGATATCACCTACGGCACCAACAACGAGTTCGGCTTCGACTACCTGCGCGACAACATGTCCCACAGCCTCGAGGAACTGGTACAGCGCGGCCACAACTTCGCGGTCGTCGACGAGGTCGACTCCATCCTCATCGACGAGGCCCGAACCCCGCTGATCATCTCCGGACCGGCCGACGGCGCCTCCACCTGGTACACCGAGTTCGCCCGGCTGGCCCCGATGATGGAGAAGGACGTCCACTACGAGGTCGATATCCGCAAGCGCACCGTCGGCGTCCACGAGGTGGGTGTGGAGTTCGTCGAAGACCAGCTGGGTATCGAGAATCTCTACGAGGCGGCCAACTCGCCGCTGGTGAGCTATCTGAACAACTCCCTGAAGGCCAAGGAGCTGTTCTCCCGGGACAAGGACTACATCGTCCGCGACGGCGAGGTCATCATCGTCGACGAGTTCACCGGCCGCGTGCTGGCCGGCCGCCGCTACAACGAGGGCATGCACCAGGCCATCGAGGCCAAGGAAAAGGTTGAGATCAAGGCCGAGAACCAAACCCTGGCCACCATCACCCTGCAGAACTACTTCCGGCTCTACGACACCCTGTCCGGGATGACCGGCACCGCCGAGACCGAGGCCGCCGAGCTGCACGAGATCTACAAGCTGGGCGTGGTCCCGATCCCGACCAACCGGGATATGGTCCGCAAGGATCAGACCGACCTCATCTACAAGACCGAGGAGGCCAAGTTCATCGCGGTCGCCGACGATATCGCCGAACGCTATGAGCAGGGTCAGCCTGCGCTGATCGGCACCACCAGCGTGGAGCGTTCCGAATACCTGTCCAGGATGCTGACCAAACGCAATATCCCGCACAATGTGCTCAACGCCAAGTTCCACGAACAGGAGGCCGGCATCATCGCCGAGGCCGGCCGGCGCGGCGCGGTCACGGTGGCCACCAATATGGCCGGCCGCGGAACCGATATCGTGCTCGGCGGCAACGTCGACTTCCTGCTCGACCAACGGCTGCGCGAGCTCGGCCTCGATCCCATCGAGACCCCGGAGGAGTACGAGGCGGCCTGGCACGAGCAGCTGCCGACGGTCACCGCCGACGCCGCCGCCGAGGCCGAGCAGGTGCGCGAGGTCGGCGGCCTGTACGTGCTGGGCACCGAACGTCACGAGTCACGGCGCATCGACAACCAGCTGCGCGGCCGATCCGGGCGCCAGGGGGACCCGGGCGAGTCCCGCTTCTACCTGTCGCTGGGCGATGAGCTCATGCGCCGGTTCAACGGAGCGACCCTGGAGGCGCTGCTGACCAGGCTCAATCTGCCCGACGATGTGCCCATCGAGGCCAAGATGGTGACCCGGGCGATCAAGAGTGCGCAGACCCAGGTCGAGCAGCAGAACTTCGAGATCCGCAAGAACGTTCTCAAGTACGACGAGGTGATGAACAAGCAGCGGGTGGTCATCTACGACGAGCGACGTCGCATCCTCAGGGGAGAGGATCTGCGCCAGCAGGCCAGCGACATGCTGGTCGACGTGGTCACCGCCTATGTCGACGGCGCCACCGCCGAGGGATACGCAGAGGACTGGGACCTCGAACAGCTCTGGGGTGCGCTGCGTGCGCTGTACCCGGTGGGAGTGGACCACCATGATCTCGTCGACTCCGAGGCGGTCGGCGAGGCCGGCGAGTTGACCCGTGAGGAGCTCCTGGAAATCCTCATCGCCGATGCGCAGAAGGCCTATGCCAAACGGGAAGCCGATATCGAGGAGATCGCCGGACCGGAAGCCATGCGCCAGTTGGAGCGCAACGTGCTGCTCAACGTGCTGGACCGCAAATGGCGCGAGCATCTCTACGAGATGGACTACCTCAAGGAAGGTATCGGTCTGCGGGCCATGGCGCAGCGCGATCCGCTGGTGGAGTATCAGCGCGAGGGCTACGACATGTTCGTCGGTATGCTCGACGCGCTGAAGGAGGAGTCGGTCGGCTTCCTGTTCAACGTCCAGGTGGAGGCCGCGCCGAAAGCGCCGACGGTCGCCGCCCAGGCTATGCCGGAAGGTCTGCGGGCCAAGGGTATCGATACCGACGAGTCCCGGCCGCTGACCTATGTCGGGCCGTCCGAGGACGGTGATGCCGAGGTCCAGCGGCGCGGCGCTGCCGTCGCCGCGGGGACCGCGAGCCGCAAAGAGCGCAGGGCCACCGCGCGTCAGCAGGGCAAGGAACGAAAGCTGCTGCGGCGACGCTGATCCTGCCGGCCGCCGTCGATCAGCCGAGATGCAACGCGACCATCCGCCAGTGCGGCCGGGCCGCGGTGTGGTCCTGTTCCACCCGGCAGGCGATGGCGTGTAGCCGGCCAGCTCTGATGTAGCTGGCCGACACTTCGGCCGCGGTCCCATCAGGCCGGCATATCTGGGCCACCACCCGCCGCAGTCGCGCCGGGTCCGCGCCGTCGGCCACGGGTAGCGAATCCACCAGACCGGCGGCCACCAGTGGCCGCAGCTGGGTGGACGGCCGGCGTCGGTCGATTACCTCCAGCACCCGCCGCAGCGCGGCGTCGGCGAAGGCGGCTGCGGCGCGGCTGCGTTCGGCATGTCTCGGCATCCGGTACCCGACCACGGCGCCGGCCCGGCGGGGTTGCGGCACCACCGCCGGCGGTAGTTTCGGCGGGCCGCCGAACACCGGTGGTTCATAGTCGGCAACGGTGCATACCGGGGATGGGAACGTTTGGCTGGGCACGGTTTCTCTCCTACGGTCGGTAGAAAATCCCGTTGGAGAGGACGGGCCGCCGCTGGGTTCGCAGCTGAGGCCATCGTGGCACACACTGACGAGATCCGTATTCGCCCGTATTGCGCCTAAACCGGGAGGTGAATGGTCGCGATCAGTCCGAGGTGGTCCGAGCCCGGTATCCGGACGGTCTGCACATCGCTCGCGGTGCTGTTGTAGGTCATGATGTGGTCGATTCCGATCAGTGGCGGTATCGACCGGTTGGCGGGAAAGGTCGGGGCGAGGCCCGCCCCCGACTGGTCGACGGCGTCGCGGAAACCGCCGCTGAGTAACTGACGGAACGGTCGCATATCACTGGTGGCGTTGAAATCTCCCGCGACGATCACGGCTCCGGGACCGGCGATTTCGGCGGCCGACCGCAGAGTCTCCGGGAGCTGAGCCATTTCGCGGCGCCAAGCACCGATGGGATGGGGCCAGGGCCCGACGATGTGGGCCGCCAGGACCACCGGGTCCGCTACCGCGCCCGGAACCTGGAGGGTCGCCGAGAGCATACTGAGCTCGTACGCGCTGTCCCGGCCGGAGTCGATGATCGGGTAGCGACTCCAGATTCCGGCGCCGGCGGCACCGGGCCGGGCATCGACGGTGCGGTACCGAAACTCCGATACCAGGCCACTGAGCCCGTCGGCGCACTCCGGGGTGAGCTCCTGGAAGACGACGAGGTCGGCGCGTTCCCGGGCTATCTCGATGAGCGCCCGGGTATCGGCGGCGCCCTCCCAGAGGTTGGCCGTCAACACCCGGAGCTGGGTGTTGCCCGGTGCTGTCTGGGCGGACCCGATGAAGCGCGGCAGTAACGCAAACACCGCACCCGCCACCAGTAGGACCGCGACAGAAACCGGCCGCCAGGTCCGTCGGCCGAGCAGAAGCAGGACCGCGGGTATGCCGGCGCCGAGCAGCAGGTAGGGCGAAAGCGCGGCGAGGAACAGGACGGTGTGGTCGAACACCGGGACAACCCTGGCTGTCAGCGCCACGGCAGCTGTCAGAAAAGCAAACCAGGTCAACAGGGACGTGGCAGTGCGGAGCATCGGTGTTCTGAATCTATCCGCGGCCTGGTGTCCGGCCCGGGCGCACGGTCGCCCGGCCGGTGATCTGAGCGGTCATCACCAGCCGAATCCGACCAGCTGTAAACCCGAGCCGGCGAAGCCGGCCGCCGGCAGGCAGTTCCGGCCGTCGACGATCAGATCGCCCCGCATCACCCGACGCAGTCCGGCGGGATCGATGAGGCGGAACTCCGGCCACTCGGTCGCCAGCACGACTGCATCTGCGCGTTCAGCGGCCCCGTAGATGTCTGTCGCGAGTCGAACGTCCTCAAAACCCTCGGGCAGCGCCTTGACGACGGGGTCGAAGGCCGAGACCGTTGCGCCGGCGGCCAGGAGACGGCGTGCGATGTCCAGCGCGGGAGCGTCGCGCAGGTCATCTGTACCGGGCTTGAAAGCCAAACCCAGCAGGGCGATTCGACGCCCTTTCAGCGAGTGGAGTTCGCGCTGCAGTTTGCGGATGGCACTCGCCCGTTGCGCTTGGTTGATTTCGACGGTGGCTCCCAGCATGGGGGGTGTGTACCCGTACTCCTGGCTCGATGCGATCAGGGCCGAGACATCCTTGCCGAAACATGAACCACCCCACCCGACACCCGGATTGAGGAAGGCGCTGCCGATCCGATTGTCGGCCCCGAGCGCGGGAAGCACCTCACGCACGTCGGCGCCGAAGAGCTCGCACATGTTTGCGATCTCATTGGCAAAACTGATCTTCGTCGCCAGGAATGCGTTCGAGGCGTACTTGATCATCTCCGCCGATGTCAGTCCGGTCGTGATCAGCGCAGGACGAATGCGCCGTCCGCCGTCGAATGATTGGTCCAGCACCCGCTGGTAGAGCTCGGCCACCCGGTTGACATCGGAGGCGGAGCCGCCGAGAACTATCCGGTCCGGGAAGAAGAAGTCGTCGATAGCGGAACCCTCGCGGAGGAACTCCGGGTTGGACACCACGGAGAAGGACAGCTGCCGATTTCCCTCGAGGGCGTCTTCCAGGATGGTGCGGGTCCAGTTTCCGGATCCGACCGGCACCGTGGACTTGTTGACGATGACCGCGTCAGAACGCAGGTAGGGAGCCATGGACTGGATTGCGGTCGCGAGCTGTTCGAGGTCCGGCGAGCCGTCCGGGCCCCGCGGAGTTCCCACGCAGAGGATGACGAATTCGGCGTCCGGAAGGGCCACCGTGGGGTCGTCGGTGAACCGCAGGCGGCCGGAAGAGAGTGTCGCGGCCAGTAGCTCCTGCAGTCCGGGTTCGACGAACGGCACCGCACCTTCCCCGAGTTGGGCCGCACGTGCCGAGTCGCTATCCAAGCCGACCACGGAATGCCCGAGGAAGGCCATACACGCGGCGGTGACCGCTCCGACGTAGCCGGTTCCGATCACCGCGACCCGATGGCTGGGTTGTGATTGCCGGTCTGGCAGTCCGATCGGGGCCGCAGCAGGGGCCGGATACGCGCCGTCGACCCGCTCGCGAAACCAGGTGATCGTCTGTAGCAGGCCGTCCCGGACGTCGACCCGGGGCTCCCAGCGCAACTCGTGGCGCGCGAGGGTGATGTCGGGCTGCCGCTGTGCCGGATCATCCTGGGCTCGTTCGATAAAGGTCACCGCAGAACCGGACCCGGCGAGCTCGCGGATGAGCTCGGCGAGCTCCAGCACCGACATCTCGTGCGGGTTGCCGATGTTGACCGGACCGGCAAGGTCGGAGAACAGCAGCTCCAACGCGCCGTTGACCAAGTCATCGACGTAGCAGACCGATCGTGTCTGGCTACCGTCACCCTGGACCGTTATCGGCTCGTCGCGCAATGCCTGAGAGATGAAGTTCGGAATCGCGCGGCCGTCGTTCGGGCGCATGCGGGGGCCGAAAGTGTTGAAGATCCGCATGATCGCGGTGTTGACGCCGTGTTTTGTCCGGTATGCGGTGGTGAGTGCCTCGGCGAATCGTTTCGCCTCGTCATAGCACCCGCGGGGCCCGACCGGGTTGACGTTGCCCCAGTAGCTTTCCGGTTGGGGGTGAACAAGCGGATCTCCGTAGGTCTCGGATGTCGAGGCAAGAAGGAACCGGGCGCCCTTCTCCATGGCCAGGCCGAGGGTATTGAGCGTTCCCAGCGCGCCCACCTTCAGCGTCTGGATCGGTAGTTCGGCGTAGTCCACGGGTGACGCCGGGGAGGCGAAGTGCAGGACGTAGTCCACGGGCCCCGGGATCGAAATATAATTCGTGACGTCGAGCTTGATCAGCCGGAAGCCGTTGCGCCCCCGCAGGTGGGCGATATTCGCCTCCGAGCCCGTCGAAAAGTTGTCCAGGCACGTCACCTCCACGTCCCGCGCCAGCAGACTTTCCGCGATATGTGAGCCGAGAAAACCCGCCCCGCCGGTCAATACCGCATGTGGTCGCATCGAACCCTCCTTGACCTGGACTTCCCGCTTGGGCCGACCGCGGGAGGATGCGGGTTACGCTATCAATCCGGAGGCAGCCACCCCACCGCGATCAATCGCCACGGCTGTTGCCGGCCCGATACCGGTGAGGAATTTCCTGGAAGATGAGCCCGCAAACCGTCCTGGTGACCGGCGGCGCCGGATTCATCGGCAGCCATACCTGCGTGGAGTTGATGGCCGCCGGACACGGTGTCGTCGTTGTCGACGACTACTCGAACAGTCACCCGAGTGCCCTCGACAGAGTCCGCGAGATAGCCGGCGGGCCGGTGGTCGCCTACGACCTCGATCTCCGCGACGGCACCGCGTTGTCAGCAGTGTTCGAGGCGCATCCGATAGACGCGGTCATCCACTTCGCGGCGAAAAAGGCCGTGGGCGAATCGATGCGAATTCCGCTCGACTATTTCGATATCAATGTCGGCGGCACGACGAATCTGATGAGAACGATGGGCCGGTATCAGGTTTCGCGGCTGGTGTTTTCGTCGTCCTGCTCGATCTATGGCGATAGTCCCGCGGCGCCGCTCTCGGAGCGGGACCCGGCGCAGCCGACGAATCCCTATGCCCTGTCCAAATGGATCTGTGAGCAGCTGATCTCCGAGACGTGCCGGCGGCTGCCGGAACTGTCGGTGATCGCGTTGCGTTATTTCAATCCGATCGGCGCACATGTCAGCGGGCTGCTCGGGGAGGACCCACTCGGGGTTCCCAACAACGTGATGCCGTATCTCTCGCAGATCGCGGTCGGCAGGCGCAACGAGCTCAGCGTTTTCGGCGGCGATTACCCCACACCGGATGGCACGGCGATCCGCGACTACATCCATGTCGTCGATGTCGCGGCCGCGCACCGGATCGCGCTCGACCATCTCGACGATCGGGCGGGCTTCCGGGTTTTCAACCTCGGAACGGGGTCGGGTGTCTCCGTCCTGGAACTCGTGGCGGCTTTTTCCGAAGCGTGTGGGCGGAACATTCCCTACCGTGTGGTCGATCGGCGACCGGGCGACGTGGCCAGCCTGGTGGCGGACGCCGCGAAAATCGAGCGCGACTGGGGCTGGCGAACACAGCACGACCTCGGCGACATGTGCCGGGACAGCTGGAGATTCCAGAAACAAAACCCCGACGGCTACCCCGGCCAGGTCAGGCCCGCTCGCCACGCCTGAGCCGATCACGGCTCAGGGTGCGGCGGTAGAGCCACCAACTGCGCGCATAGGCTACCGGTCCGTAAAACCGGCCCCTCAGTTCGACTTTCGTCAACTCGGCTGGATACGGCATTTCCCGGGTGGAATCGTCCACCGTCCGCGTGTGCCGGGCGAATGCCACGATGGCCGGAATGCGCAGGACAAGCCGCAGACCGTCCAGTGGAGCGCGGACGACGAGCTTGGTCAGATAGGCGGTGAATCCCACGCCGTAGGTGTAGAACTGGTCGCGCAGCGCTGCGTAATCCGAGCGGTGCCGATGATGTACGAAAGCCCGCGGCTGGTACACGAGTTGGTATCCGGCATCGATGATCCGGAAATAGATGTCGAGGTCCTCGCCGTTCTTCGCCTTCGTTCCCGGACCCAGAGCAGGATCGAATCCGCCCAGATGACGCAGTGCCGAGGCCCGGAAAGCCATATTCGCGCCGGTACCGCACATGCTCGTGCGGTACGGGAACAGCCGGTCGGCGGGCCTGTTCCCGTGCAGATCGAACAGCCGCCGGCGGAAGCCTTTGTTGAAGCCGCTGTGGACATCGAACCAGTACTGCGAGGCAGTTTCGATCTCCTCCGGGACAACGAGTCCGGTGACGCACCCGACGTCGTTTCCGAGTGCGAAGCCGACCAACAGCTCACTGAGCCAATGCCGGTCGACGGTGACGTCATCGTCGGTAAAGGCGATGAATTCACCTGACGCATAACGTAATCCACAATTGTGCGCCCAACCGAGGCCGGGATGTGGCTCGCATGTGTACCGGATTCGCTCATTTCCGGAGAACCGCGACTCGATCAGCTGGGCCGTGGCCTGCGTCGCGGGGGCATTGTCGACGACGATGATCTCGTAGTTCGGGTATTCGACATCGTCGAACGACTGCAGGCAGGCCGCGAGGCTTTCCGTGCGGTCCCGCGTCGCGATGATGACGCTGATGAGGGGATTGCGTGCAATGGCGCGATCCCGTTCCGCCAGGCAGGGTGGGGAGTCTCCACCGGGAACTCCGTCGGCCACGAGTTCGGGAATCGCCGGCATCCCGTCGGCCTGAAGATGCTCACTGATCCTTGTTCTCAGCGCTTCCCAGATGGCCTGCGCGAGTGGCCCCGCCCCGAGTGCCCCCCCTGGGAGCGGCACTTCGACCATTCCCAGCGGTTCGTCGTGCAGTCGGACCAGGACCCAGCCGCGGGTATAGACAGATCCGGCCCGGTCGACTGTCGGCTCGATATCGGGCAGTGGGCCCCCGATCTCGACGTCGAGCATCCGGATCGGGCTGAAATCCGGCACCGCGGCGGTCATGCGCTCACCTCGGCATACAGTGATTCGATGTGACCGACGACCGTACCGGCATGGAACGCGGTGACGCGGGCGCGCCCGGCGGCACCCATGCGAGCCGCCAGATCGGGGTCGTCCACCAATCGCGCGATCGCCCTGCGCAACGCCTCGGGCCGTCCCGGCGGTACCAGAATTCCCGTCTTCCCGTCCTCGACAATCTCGGGCAGCCCGCCGATATCAGAGGCGATGACCGCCTTGCCGGCAGCCATCGCCTCCATTGCCACCGAGGGGCATGGATCCGGCCAGATCGAGGGGACGATACCGACCAGGCTGTGACGCCATGCGGTCATCACCGCGGCGTGCGGCCAGTTCTTGAGTACCACCACGTTCGGCGGGAACGTTGTCGGCGACTCGGGCAGCGTGTACCCGACGAGCACCAACGCGGGCGCACCCGCGAGGCCTGCGTACGCTTCCAGAAGTGTCTCGATGCCCTTCTGGCGCGTCAGGGAGCCGACGAAGAGAAGATAGCCATCCGCCGGAAGCTGTGAACGGTAGTCGGAAGGAGCCTCCGGGGTGTCGGCGATATCGTCCGGGATGAAGTTCGGGATTACCCGATACGGGTATTTGCCCATGGTGAGACGATTTCCGGTCGCGACCGCCGCGCTCACCGGGATGAACATATCGACAAGGCTGCGTTCGGGTTTGTTCATCGCCCAATTGCCAAGTGCCACAGCCGCACCCTTGGCGAGGCCGTTGTAGTTCGCCCCCGCGCACGTCAGGCACTTCACCGGACCGGGACCGCTGCACGGTTCGCCGTTGCGCATGAGTATCCAGGTGGCGCACGAGAGGTTGTAGTCGTGAACGGTGACGACGAGTTTGGCCTCAGACCAGCGTTTGATCGGCAGAAAGGAGCGACCCATCCAATTGTGAGCGTGGACGATCGTCGGCCGCTCCCGCATGACGACTGCCCGGATCGCACGGACGAGTTCGGGGTCGGGCAGTGGTGGCGCATAGGTCCGATCGCGAAAGATCGTCTCGGCGCGTTGCAGAGTGCCGCGGAGGCGGTAGATGCGCACGCCGCCGTCCTCTTCGTAGGACTTCATTCCCGGGCCGGCGAGGGTGGCAACGGCGACATCGTGCCCGCGTGCCGCGAGGGCGATACTGAGGTTGCGAACGTGTTGCTGGGCACCTCCGATCATCGGCGGGTAGGAGTCGATGAGCATCAAGATTCGCATGAAATCCCTCGGGAACGTGTGCCGGCGGCAGCCGGTCGATAGGTTCGAGCCTAACGGGCGGTCTACCTGAAACCGCGAGGCCGGAATACCCGATGATGGGCACGGCCGACCATGTGAGGGGAGAACCGGATTGCGTACCCGAAGGCCCGTCTGGTGTCCCCGATGAGCTCGATCAAGCGAGTCTTCACGTCCGGGCTCGGGGGCCGAAACTCCGGTCCCGGCAGGAGGGCAAATCCCACCGCGGATGCGCCTCGCTACGGTCTTGGGCCGGCTCTGCTGCTGGCGTGGCAGCTATTGGCGCTGGCCGGCCAAGTATCAGCGGTTCACCTGGCACGGCAGGGCCGCGGCGGGATCGCGGAGTTAGTGTCGAATTCCAGTATGGCCGTCATGTTCGGCGCCGCGGTGTGGGCGCTGACTCATCCGCGCCTGACCCGGGTGACGCGCAATATCGCGGTGGCATGTCTTGCGGTGACTCCGACCCTGATGGTCCGCGCGACCGATCCGTTGCTGTTGACCGGTTTCGACGAGCAGCTCCACATGCGCACACTTGTCGACATCATCGGGTCGCATCGTCTGTTCGAGGGTAATCCGGTGCTGGAGATCAGCCCGCGGTACCCGGGTCTGGAAGCTGTTGCGGTGGTGTTCCATCAGCTCGGCATGCCCCCCCTGATCGCGGCGCTCGCCGTGATCCTGGCTGCGCGACTGGTTCTGGTGACGGTGCTGTGCGATGCCGTCGAGCAGCTCACCGGAAGTGCCCGCGCGGGTGGTTTGGCAGTCGCGGTCTACGCGGTCTCGCCGCAGTTCGTGTGGTTCAACTCCCAGTTCTCCTATCAGACGCTGTCGATTCCGCTGGCGCTGGCCGCCATCAGCCTCATCGGCCGCGCGCGGCCGGCCGACAAACCGTTCGGGCTGTTGGGGGGCGCCACCGTCTGCCTGCTCGGGGTCGCGGTGACCCACCACGTGACGAGCGTTCTCACCGCGGCATTTCTGCTCGTGTGGGCGGTGGCGGAACGCGGCGCGGCCAGAGTCCATGTCGTCTACGGCGCGCTGGCGGGAATATTCTCGACGGTGGCCTGGGCGGTTGTGCAGCGTTCCACGCTGGAACAGTACTTCGGCCCGATGATCGACGATCTGGGCGCCGAGCTCAGCGGCGGGGTGCGACGCCAGGCGTTCGAGGACTCGGCGGGAACGGCGACGCCGCTGGTGGACAAGCTCCTGCTGCTGGAATACGCGGCAGTGCTGACACTGACCGCGCTGGCGTTACTCCTGCTCACCCTGTACTGGCAGCGACGCAGGCAACACGATCTCTACTACTGGAGCCCGCAGCTGTTGGTCCTGGCGCTGAGCCTGGCGATCCCGATTCTGCTCGCGTCCCGGGTGATCCCCAAAGGGGTGGAGATCTTCACCCGTTCGAGCAGTTTCCTGTTTCTCCCGCTCAGCTTCGTGGTGGTCAACTATCTCGTCCGGCTGGATTGGTGGCAGATGGCGCCGTGGTTGGAACGGCCGCCCGCACCGCACAGGGATATCGGGGCGTGGTTGGTCGACCCGGACGGGCCGGATCCGGTCGAATTGGGCGGGGAGTTCAGGCCGGAGTGGAACAGGCGGCGAACGGTAGCCGAGTTCCTCGTGGTCATCGTGGCATCGACGGTCTTCCTGGGCGGTTATGTGCTCGGTAGCGGGCCGAGCTGGGCCCGGTTACCGGGCAGCTATCTGCCCGCGGCCGACTCGCGCTCGATGGACGCCGAGACGCTCGCGGCCGTCACCTGGGCGGGCCAGGAAATACCCGCGGGAAGCCGGATAGGGGCCGACCGGGTCAGTTCCGTTCTGCTTGCCGCCCGGGCGGAACTCTGGCCGGTCTACGAAGGGCTGGGGGGCGTCAAGACACCCGAGCTGTACGTCGCCCCGGAGTGGGGACTTGCCGAGACGGACCTGGCCGGAGCGCTGAAAATTCGCTATCTCTACGTTGATCGGCGGCTGGCCGACAACCTTCCCCCATTCGGTTACTACTTTGCCACCGGGGAGATCAACGAGGGCGAGCAGCTGACCGAGGGTCAGCTCACCAAGTTCGACCGGGTGCCCGCCATCAAGTTGGTGTACCGACACGGTCCGGTGTCGATCTACGACCTGAAGGGGCTCGGTTTGTCGGAATTCCGGAACGGGTGGGTCGGCCCGACGCCGGTGGTGCGTCCGCCGGCCCAACTGGCGGTTGGCCTGATGGTCGGGCTGCTGCTGGCCTGGGTGGTCCGCAGTCGGTGGCTGTGGCCCCGCATCTCCGGTGAGGCCTTGAGTCTGTGGCGGGCTTTCGGCCCCGCCCTGATGGCCGCAGTCGTGTTGGCCGGCGTGTGCCTGGCTTCGGTTCTGCTGCTGCTGGTGCACGTCTGGCTGACCCCTCTAACCATCCTGTCAGCCGTGAGCGTGGTCGCGCTCGCCAACCCGGACAAAGCCGTCGGCCTCGTACGTCGCGCCACCGCCGGGCTGACCTGGCGGCGGGCGGCTGGTGCGGGACTGCTGGCTTCGGCCCTGGCCGCAATCATTGCCCTGGCAGTTCTCGATGCCGCGACCGAGGACATCGATCACGTTCGGCAGATTCTCGAAGATCCTGCGGCAATTCATGTTTCGCCGAACCCCTCCGAGGGATGATGCGGTGCGGCAGTCTCGGGGCGGGAAGGCAACCATATGACCGGCTCGGGAGGCAAGACCTTGCGTGACGAGCCACGGCGAAAGGCCGGCTTTCTGGTCCGCAGCGCGGCCTCGCTGGTCTCGACATCGGTGGTGACATCCGGTCTGGGGTTCCTTTTCTGGTCCGTCGCCGCGCGGTTGTACTCGGCGGCGGAAGTGGGGGAGTCGGCGACAGCGATTGCGGCGATGAGTTTGATCGCACCCTTCACGTTGCTCGGCTTCGGCACTGCGCTGATTTTCAGGCTGCCGACGATGACTTCCGGCCGCGCGCAGCTGGTCTCGACCGCGGCGGTGGTCTGTGCGGCAGTCGGGGGCCTGGTCGCTCTGATGTGTTCGGTGGTCTTGCCCGCCGATTTCCTGGGCCTGCCGGGTATCGGTCATGATCTCGGCACCACGGCGCTCTTCGTGGGGGGAGTGGCGGCGCACTCGGTGGCGATGATGCTCGACTCGGCGCTGCTGAGTGTCGTGGGGGGAGGTATTCAACTCAGGCGCAACGTGGTTCACGCGGTGGTCAAGCTGATTCTTCTGATCGTCTTCGCTCTGACGTTGTCCCGGTACGGAGCGCTGAGCATCTACGCCAGCTGGTTTGTCGCCAGCGTCCTGTCGATCGGCGTGGTGGGTGTGCTCCTGCTCCGGCAGGCCCGAACGCCGCTGCGCCGGATCTGGCCGCGCTTCTCCGCTCTTCGGGTGCTGCGATTGCATGCCGCCCAGCACCATGTGCTCAACCTGTCGCTCACAGTGCCCTACTTCGCCATGCCGATTGTTGCCAATGTCATTCTCGGTTCCGAGAACGCCGGATATCTCTACGTCACATGGTCGCTTGCCGGCTTCGTGTTCGTTCTGCCGATCGCGATGTCGACGGCCCTGTTCGCCGCCGGAGCGAGAGATTCGAGCACGATCCGGCGGGAGTTCCGCTTCTCGCTGCGCTATTCGATGGCCGCCTGTGCCGCTGCCAACCTGGTCATCCTGCCGTTGGGCGGTGTGGTGCTCGGTATCTTCGGCCCGGCCTACGTCGAGAACGGCCGGCTGCTGCTGATCGTGCTCTGTATCGGCGGTATCGGGCTGGTCATCAGAGATCACCATGTCGCCGTTGCCCGGATCACCGGCCGTGTCGGACGCGAAGCGGTTCTAATGCTGGCGCTGGGGGCGGCCGAACTTGTCGGGGCGGCCGCCGGTGCCGCGCGCGGTGGTCTCATCGGCCTGAGTCTGGGTTGGCTGGCAGCCGTGGGTCTGGAGGTACTGGTCTGCACACCACGGGTTTGGCAGGCCTACCGCGGACGACTCGACGTGGCCGCCCCAGTAAGAAGGAATGGTGGAGAGGACGCGGTGGCAGGGTGATGACCACCGGGCGATGCCCAGCTGACCGCCTGCCCATGGTCGGCTGTGTCCGTGGGAGGATTTATTCCATCGAGCGATTGGGAGTGCTGCAGTGGGTACCGCGGGTCGCGTCATTCTGGTCGCGGCGTTAGTGGCGTCGACCGGGCTGGTTGCGAGTATCAATCCTGCGGATGTCGAGGATTCCCGGCACCACGGATGTAGTGAGCCATGGGCCGGTGACTCGGGTGTCGACGGCGGGCCGCCGGCGGCCGCGGCCCGAGCAGATGCCGCCTCAACGTCGACCGGGACGGATGGCACCGGGCAGATGCCCGAGATTTTCGACAGTTTCGACGGTCCTGCGGGCGCACCACCGAACCCGGATAGGTGGACCGTCGTCGAAGGGAAGGGCTGGGACAGGGGGGACCAGGAGTACACATCGGACAACGCGGTTCTCGACGGGCAGGGCCACCTGATGCTGCGAGCCCAGAAATCCGATACCGGCTACTCCTCCGGTCGCGTCGAGACGAGGCGGAAGGCCAACTTCGGGTACGGAACCCTCATCGTTCGGATCAAGATGCCGTCGGGCGCGGGCCTGTGGCCCGCGTTCTGGTTGATGGGGGCCGACGAGGACCGCAATCCGTGGCCGGGAGCCGGGGAAATCGATGTGGTCGAACTTGTTTCAGACCCGCGGACTTGGTACAGCTCGATCCACGGACCGATCTCCGGGGTCCCGGATTATCTGCAGGCACAGCTGCGCGGCGAAGGTCCCGATCTGAGCGCCGACTTCCACGACTACTGGGTGATCCGCAAAGAGAACGCGATCACCGTCGGCATCGATGACACCGTATGGGGAACCTTCACGCCGGACTCGCTCCCGCCCACCGCCGAATGGGTGTACAACAAGCCGTTCTGCGTCATCTTGAATCTCGCGGTCGGGGGCGAGTGGGCCGGCCCACCCGACGAATCGACAAGGTTTCCCGCCACCATGCTGGTCGACTACGTGCACTGGGAACCGGCCCGATAACGGGGATCGGGTCGGAGACCGGCGGCTAGTCCTCCTCGGTTGTACCGGTCTGGGCCGCGCGGGTCCGATTCGATTTCAACAGAATCCACACAGCGCCGATGAGTGCCAGCGCGCCGATGCCCCCGGCGGTCCACCAGGCCCACCCCGTGCCGGATTGGGTCGTCTGCGCGGAGTCGTCGGTGGGCAGATCGGTCCGGCGATTGGGGACGGTCACGGGGAGGTTACCCGGCACGGAAATGATTGCCCGGCCGTCCAGGCCCGACCAGCGGCCCGGTCCCTCGGACAACCATCGCAGCAACTCGTCGAGTTGCGCTGGCGCGCCGTTCGATGTCGCGATCAATATCGAGCGACGGCCATCGAAGAGAGTCTGCAGGGACCCGTACTTGATCGCCGGATCCAGGTCCATGGACACTGAGTCGCCGTTGGTATCGAAGGCCTCGAGGGTGACGCGCCCCAGATCTGCGCTGAACGGAAGCGCAAACGGCTGGTCGGTCCAGCCGTCCGCGGAGATCACGATCGCCGGATCCTGACTCTCGACCGCCTGCTTGACGGTGGTCACCGTGGTCACCAGCGGCATGGCGCTGCTGCGTTGCAGGCCGACGACGATCTCAGCGGCGCGAACGGTATCGCGCAGTGCGTCATCACCGATACCGATCTGCACGCGCGGCATCAGCGCCTGCGGAAGGGACCGAAAACCCGGCGGGACCGGCGGGCTGGCTCGGCGCGCTTGGATGACGGTGCTGTCGTCGATGCGGAGGACCATGTTGAGGTAGTCGTTGCAGTGCCCGGGATCGCCGTCGGTGTGCAGCCTTATTTTGAGGTTCGTCGAGCGATTGACCATTGTGTTCGGGATATCGACCCAGCGATCGATGATGCCCTGCTCGGTGACCGGCCAGCGCTCGATCATCTCACCGTCGACGGTGGCGATCACCTCACCGTTGAAGTTCTCCGGCAGCGGCGTGTACGACCCGATCAGGTGGACGCGGATTCCCTCCAAGGGTTGGGCGAACAGCGTCTGGTCCAGCTTGATGGTCACCTCGGGCCGCAACGATTCCGCGCTGAGCCCGGTTTGGTCCAGCTCTTTGAGGGTGGTGGTGGTGCGGGCCCGCTTCTGTTCGGTGGTCAGCGGCCCGGCGACTGCCTTGGGGCTGAGCGCGAACGGCAGCGAGGCATCGGTCAAGAGCCGGGTCTGATTGGTGAGCTCGTCGCCGGGCCCGGAGATCAGAAGGGCGGGCAGGCCCTCACCGGTCTGCAGGGACAGGCCCAGAAGTCCCTCGTCGGTGCTCTCCTTGATGATGATCTGCCGCTCCCGGGGAGGGGCGGATTCCGGAAGTGAGGTGGCGCCTTCCGGCAGCGGCACCACGGCAATCCGGGTGTTGCGCCAGGTACCCCGGGTGGAGATCGAGGCGGCAAGTTGGATTGCCGCCTGGGACTCCGCAGGTGAGGGTTGCGGAGGTATCGCGATCGTCAGTGTGCTCAGTGCGGGCGGTAGGAACGCGGCGACGGTAGTCGGTTCGGAATCCCGCCCGGTGAATGTGACCGAGCTGTTGACCAGCCTGATCGGGGCCAGTGAGTCCCAGCAGTAGTAGTCCTCGAACGGCAGAGCGCTCACCGTCAGCGTGACGGTTGCCCAGTCGTCGTAGAGCTGCACCCCGGCCAGCGGAATGGTCATCGGAGCCTGGTCCTTGACCGGCAGCGGGAGCCTGCTGATCGTGCGGCCGTCCTGGGTCACCGTCAGTGATCCGAATCGCAGGTCGACCGGTATTTCGATCGTCGCGTTCAAGGTCGCCGGAACCAGCCCCCGGGGAACCGTGAAGGAGATGGTGCTGCTCGTGATGTCCCGGCGCGCGTCGAACCAGATTGTGTTCGCCGATCCGAGATCGGATAACGCCAGAGTGGTCGCGCCGGGAGGCACCGGGGGCGCGGCGGGAACACCGGCGGCGGCCGGGTCGACGACCGGTGCGGGGGGCGGATCCGCATCGGTCGGCTCTGCCGCCGCCACGGGTGTCCAGGTGAGTGCGACAGTCGCTCCGGCGCACGCGCCGAGTCTGCGCAGAACTGCCTTCATGGCCCGACCCTACCTAACGGTTCCCAACCTGATTCCCGACGAATACGTGACCGGATCAGCGCCGCAGGCGGGATTTGATCAGCGAGAACGCATATCCGACTGTCGTTGCCGAGAGCCCGATCACCAGCGCTGCGCTGCGGCCGACGCCGGCCAGACGGTTGCCGGGGTGTCTGACACCGGCGATCAGTCCCCTCGCGAAAGCGCTCGGCAGGACGGAGAACACGTACCTGCGCTCGGTGCTCAGCGCATCCGACCGTCCGACCATCGTGCTGAGCTGCTGTTTGGAGATACCTTCCCAAAAGCATCTGCGCAGAAAATACCGAAGGGTGGTGCGGTCGTCGGTCACCCAGTGGCGCACCTTGATCGCCGGGTCCAGCAGCAGCAGGGAGGCCGGCGAGGTCTGATTGAGCCGGATGCACAGCTCGGTCTCGTCACACCGAACGAGATTGGTACCCACCTGTCCGATCCGCGAATTGAAACCCCCGACATCGTTCAGTGCGGTCCGGCGAAACGACATATTGCAACCCAGCAGATTGCGGACCGGTGTCGGTGTGACCGGAAGGCCCCGGTGGCTGCACCCCACCACCCAATCGAACTCTGCCGGGAACCATGGTGGCCGTTCGGCCGGCCAAACCGGTTGCGCGTTACCGCCCACCCCGGCGACAGTCGGATCGCGATAATCCTCGCGGAGACGTTCCAGCCAACCGGGCTGTATCTGTGCGTCATCATCGACGAACGCGACAACGGCCCGTTTTGAGGCCGCGATGCCGGAATTCCTTGCACCGCAGATGCCCCGATCGTTCGTGTTGGGAACCACCGTCGCCCGCCGACCGTATTTCCGCTGGATGCGTTCCAGGAGTTGATCGTTGTAGTCGATGACGACCACCAGTTGGTCCTCGGAGCCCAGTTGCTCGAGTATCGCGTCGATCGAGCTGTCCAGCAGGGCTCTGCGGGCATCGGTGTACGCACACACAACGGCTGAAACGGTCACGTCCGGAACCGGTTTGCGGCCGGTAGTGGCGGCCGCGTCGCCCGATTGGGTGTCCATTGCCGCCGTCCGTCCTGTCCGTCTGGAATAGGTCACATACCGTGGCC
This sequence comes from uncultured Mycobacterium sp., assembly GCA_964555915.1. Lineage (GTDB taxonomy): Bacteria > Actinomycetota > Actinomycetes > Mycobacteriales > Mycobacteriaceae > Mycobacterium. Next base: position 55,651 of record CAZKUK010000011.1, on the reverse strand, counting down.
GCCCGAATCGGACGGGGATCTCGATACTGTGGGCCCGCCCGACACGTGCCCGGCTCACGGCGGTCGAACGTAGTATGGTCGTGCGCAGTATATGGCCATCCCAGCAGGCGTCTCCACGGGGAAGGGCAACTCATTGCTTCTCATCGCTTCGGCCCTCGTTCCGGGCGGAGTTCGCTGATCCGCCCCCCCACGGTGCCGCTACCGTGGCAGCGTGACTGAGGATATGCCGGGGCCATGGTGACCCGGCTGTCGCCTTCGGACGCGGCGTTCTACCAGCGGGAGAACACCGCGACGCCGATGTACGTGGGCTCGCTGTCCATCCTGCGGCGCCCGCGCGGCGGGCTCAGCTACGAGACGCTGCTGGAGACCGTGGAGCGCCGGCTGCCGCAGACGCCCCGGTACCGGCAGAAGGTGCGCGAGGTCACGCTGGGCATCGCGCGGCCGGTGTGGATCGACGACCCCGACTTCGATATCACCTACCACGTGCGGCGGTCGGCCCTGCCGTCTCCCGGAACCGACGCCCAACTACACGATCTGGTGTCCCGGCTGGCCGGCCGACCGCTGGATCGGACCCGGCCGCTCTGGGAGATGTACCTCATCGAGGGTCTGGAACGGAACCGGCTGGCCCTGTTCATCAAATCCCATCAGGCGCTGATCAACGGAATGACGGCCTGCGAGATCGGCCATGTCATCGCCGACCGCAGCCGTCGCCCGGCTGAGATGGACGAGGACATCTGGCTTCCGGTCCGGGAGCCGTCGGACGGGCGTCTCATCGCGGAGGCGCTGGCGGACTGGCTGGCCCGCCCGGGTCAGGAGCTGCAGGCGCTGCGCTCGACCGCCGTCGATATCGCGACCAACACCGGTGAACTCGCCCAACTGGTGCGCCGGGCCGCCGATGTGGCCGGTCGGGTGGCTCGGCGCAACGCCCCGCCGAGTCCGCTGAACACCAAGGTTTCCCGGCATCGCCGCTTCACCGTCGCCTCCGCGCCGCTGGCCGACTTCCGCCGGCTCCGGGTCCGCTACGACTGCGATGTCAACGATGTGGTGCTGACGGTGATAGCCGGGGCACTGCGCAACTGGCTGCTGTCCCGGGGCGAGCCGGTGTCCTCGAACCTGACCGTGCGGGCGATGGCACCCACATCGGTCTACCCCGACGACGAGTTCCCGGCCGGCCCCGGCCAGGCGATCAGCGAGGTGGATCCCTTCCTGATCGACCTGCCGGTCGGCGAGAGCAACCCGGTGGTCCGGCTGTCCCAGGTCGCACACCTCACCGAGTCGCACTCCGCGGTCGCCAGTCTGGTGGACGCGCGCACCATCGTGACACTGTCCGGTTTCCCCCCGCCCACCCTGCACGCGATGGGGACCCGGGTGGCCACCCAGTATCCGCCGCGGCAGTTCAACCTGCTGATCACCAATGTTCCCGGACCGCAGTCGCAGATGTACATCGCCGGCGCGAAACTGCTGGAGACCTACGCTGTCCCGCCGCTGCTCCACGATCAGGTGCTGGCGATCGGGGTGACGTCGTACTGCGGGATGGTGTACTTCGGCATCAACGCCGACCGGGACGCGATGTCCGATGTCGAGGTGTTCCCCGAGTTGCTCGGCGAATCCCTGGGGGAGTTCACCGAGGCCGCTCTGTGAGGCGTCCCGCGTCGTAGGATTCGCCGATGGCGAAGAACCCGTCCTCCAAGACGAAAGCCCGCAAAATCTCCAACGGGGTGTACGAAGCGGAGCTTTTCCGTCTGCAAATCGAGCTGGTGAAACTTCAGGAGTGGGTCCGGGCGACCGGCGCCCGGGTGGTCGTCGTCTTCGAGGGCCGTGACGCCGCCGGCAAGGGGGGGACGATCAAGCGGATCACCGAATACCTCAGCCCGCGTTCGGTCCGCATCGCCGCGCTGCCCGCCCCGACCGATCGGGAACGGGGGCAGTGGTACTTCCAGCGTTATATCGAGCATCTGCCCACCCGTGGGGAGATCGTGCTGTTCGACCGCTCCTGGTACAACCGCGCCGGGGTGGAGCGGGTGATGGGGTTCTGCACACCCCAGGAGGAGGCCCTGTTTCTGCGCCAGTGCCCGATCTTCGAGCAGATGCTCATCGACGACGGAATCCTGCTGCGCAAGTACTGGTTCTCGGTGTCCGAGGAGGAGCAGCTGCGGCGGTTCAAGTCGCGGCTGAACGATCCGCTGCGGCGCTGGAAGCTCAGCCCGATGGATATGGAGTCGATCTACCGCTGGGAGGACTACTCCCGCGCCAAAGACGACATGATGATCCACACCGACACCCCGGCGAGTCCCTGGTTCGTGGTCGAGTCCCATATCAAGAAACACGCCCGGCTCAACATGATCTCGCACCTGCTGTCCAGCATCCCCTACGCGGATGTCGAGCCGGAGAAGGTGGAGCTGCCCAAGCGGCCGCAGATCGGCAATTACCGGCGGCCGCCGCGTGACCTGGCCACCTACGTGCCTGATTTCGCCACCACCTTGGTGGGCGACCGGGAGAACGGCCGTTAGTCTGACGCGATGCGGGTCTACATCCCGGCGACACTGCCGATGCTGGCCGAGCTGGTGGCCGAGGGATCCTGGCAGCCGCGCAGCGGTACCGCGTTCGCGGTCACCCCGACACTGCGGGAGTCCTATGCCGAAGGTGATGACGAGGAACTCGCCGAGGTGGCCCTCGGTGAGGCCGCCCGGGCGTCGTTGCGGCTGCTCTGCGCCGACGCCGACGATGTGATGCCGCTGCGCCGTGCGGTGGTGGTGGCCGATGCTCCGGCCGGCACCGCCACCTTGCGACCCGATCTCGACGATGCCGTCGTGCGGTTGAGCGGGCCGGTGGTTGTGGATCAGGTGGCGGCCGTCTATGTGGACAATCCCGCCGCCGAGCCGGCGGTGCGCGCCGCCATCGCGGTGATCGATGAGGCCGACCTCGGTGATGAGGATGCCGAACTGACCGTGGGAGATGCCCAGGACCACGACCTGGCCTGGTATGCCACCCAGGAGCTGCCGTTCCTGCTGGAGCTGCTCTGAAGGAGGCGCCGCCACGGATTGCGGTACCGTCGGTTCTGTGAAGACCCGGGTTCATCTCGGCGCGGCGATGCGGGCCCTGCTCGGCCCGGCCACCACGCCGCTGTTACCCGATGACTACCTCAAATTGGTCAACCCACTGTGGTCGGCGCGCGAGCTGCGCGGGCGGATCGTGCAGGTCAATCCCGAGACGCCGGATTCGGCCACCCTGGTGATCAAACCGGGCTGGGGCTTCGGCTTCGACCACCGGCCCGGTCAGTACATCGGAATCGGGTTACCGGTGCGGGGCCGCTGGCGGTGGCGGTCCTACTCGTTGACCTCGGCGCCACGCACCGCCGCGCGGCCCGGCGGGTCGCGCACCGTCACCATCACCGTCAAAGCGATGCCGGAGGGCTTCCTGTCCACCCACCTCGTCGGCGGTGTCCGTCCCGGCACCGTCATCAGGCTGGCCGCACCACAGGGCAACTTCGTCATGCCGGATCCCCCGCCCGAGGCGGTGCTGTTCCTGACCGCGGGCTCGGGAATCACCCCGGTGATGTCCATGCTGCGCACCATGCGCCGCCGGGACACCATCGGCGATATCGTGCACCTGCACTCGGTCCCGACCGCCGCCGACGTGATGTTCGCCGACGAGCTCGCCGCGCTGCAGCGCGAGAAACCGGGGTACCGGCTCACCGTGCGGACCACCCGGAGCCGGGGCCGTCTCGATATTTCCGGTATCGCCGGGCCGGTGCCGGACTGGCGCGACCGGCACACCTGGGCCTGCGGTCCGGAAGGTCTGCTCACCGCCGCCGAGAAACACTGGGCCGGTGCGGGTCTCGGTGATCGGCTGCACCTGGAGCGGTTCGCCGCCGCGCGGCCGGCCCGCCCCGGCGCGGGTGGCACCGTCACCTTCGCCCGCAGCGCGACAACCCGGGTATGCGATGCGGCGACCTCGGTGCTGGACGCGGGCGAGCAGGCGGGTGTTCTCATGCCGTTCGGCTGCCGGATGGGCATCTGCCACACCTGTGTGGTGAGCTTGGTGGAAGGACGGGTCCGCGATCTGCGGACCGGCGTCGACTACGAGCCGGGCAGCCGGGTGCAAACCTGTGTGACGGCACCGAGCGGAGACTGTGTGGTGGATATCTGATGGCGATCTCCGATGTCGAGGCCTTCGCCCACCTGACCGACGCCGATATCGAATCCCTGGCGGCCGAACTCGACACCATCCGCGACGATGTCGAGGAGTCCCTCGGCGAACGCGATGCCCGCTACATCCACCGGGCGATCGTCGCCCAGCGGGCCCTGGAGGTGGCCGGCCGGCTACTGCTGGCGCTCAGCTCACGGCGGTTGGCGTGGTGGGCCGGCACCGGCACGCTGGCGCTGGCGAAGATCATCGAGAATATGGAGATCGCCCATAACGTCCTGCACGGGCAGTGGGACTGGATGAACGACCCGGAGATCCACTCCTCGACTTGGGAATGGGACATGGTGGGGGCGGCCAAACACTGGCGGATCACCCACAATGTGGCCCACCACAAGTACACCAATGTGCTGGGTATGGACGATGACGTCGGCTACGGGGTGCTTCGGGTCACCCGGGATGAGCCGTGGAAACCGCGCAATATTCTCAACCTGCCCATCAACACCGTGCTGGCCGCCGGTTTCGAATGGGGAATCGGTATGCAGCATCTGGAGGTCCGCAAGATCCTGGCACCCGAAACCCGGGCCGCGACGGTGGTGCGGTTACGCGAGTTCGGCGTCAAGACCGGTCGCCAATTGGCCAAGGACTATCTGATCTATCCGGCGCTGACCGCGCTGTCGCCGTGGGTGCGGGGCCGGTCGGGTTTCGCGGCCACCGCCAAGGGCAACGCGCTGGCAAACGTCATCCGCAATATCTGGGCCAACGCGGTGATCTTCTGCGGACACTTCCCCGACGGAGCGGAGAAGTTCACCGCCGCCGACCTCGAAGACGAGGGCAAGGGGCAGTGGTATCTGCGCCAGATGCTCGGGAGCGCCAATATCAACGCCGGCCGGGCCATGGCGTTCATGACCGGCAACCTGTCCTATCAGATCGAGCATCACCTCTATCCGAATCTCCCCAGCTACCGGCTGGCCGAGATCTCGGTGCGGGTCCGGCAGCTCTGTGAGAAGTACGACCTGCCCTACACCAGCGGGCCGATGCTGGTGCAGTACGCCAAGACCTGGCGCACCATCGCCAAACTGTCGCTACCGGACCGCTTCCTGCGTGCCACCGCCGACGACGCCCCGGAGACACACAGCGAGCGGATGTTCGATGTGCTTGCCGTCGAGGAGCGCGGGCGCGGGCTGAAGACCGCGCTGGCGGCGGTGCGCAGCCGTCGCCGGGAACCTCAGGCCGGGGCCCGTCAGCTCGGGATGTAGTCGAAGGTATCGGGGTCGGGTCCGAGTCGGCCGGCCCCGCCCCGGTTCAGCGCGGTGAGCGCCTCGATCTCCTCATCGTTGATCTCGAAGTCGAAGATCTCGAAGTTCTCCTTCATCCGTTGCGGGTGAACCGTTTTCGGGAACACGATGTCGCCGCGCTCGATATGCCAGCGCAGCACCACCTGGGCCGGGTGGGCGCCGGTGGCCCGGGCGATCCGGGCCACCACCGGATCGCCGAGCACCTTGCCCTGGGCAATCGGCGACCAGGCCTCGGTGGCGATATCGTGTTCGACGCCGTAGGCGCGCACCTCGTCGTTACCGAAGTACGGGTGCACCTCGATCTGGTTGACCGCCGGGGTGGTCGCGGTTTCCCGGGCGAGTTCCTGAAGATGGTGGATCTGGAAGTTCGACACCCCGATGCTGCGGGCCCGGCCCTCGGTCTTGAACTCCTCGAGGGTCTGCCAGGTGGAGACGAAGTCGCCGTCGTAGCGGGTCGGTAACGGCCAGTGGATGAGGAACAGGTCGACGTAGTCGGTGCCGAGTGCGGCCAGCGTCTCATCGAAGGCGCGGCGGGCGTCGTCGGGACGGTGGAATCCGTTGTTGAGCTTGCTGGTGAGGTACACCTGCGCCCGATCCACGCCGGACTCGCGGATACCCCGACCGACGCCCTGTTCGTTGCCGTACATCTGCGCGGTGTCGATATGGCGGTAGCCCACCTCCAGCGCGTTGCGGACCGCAGCGGCGGTCTCCTCGGGTGGGATCTGGAACACCCCGAGGCCCAGCTGCGGGATCCGGTTTCCGTCGTTGAGGGTGATCAGCGGGACGTTCCCGACCGTGGTGCTCACATGGTTCTCCTCTGTTCGGCCAGCGCCCCGAGCAGGCGCCTGGCAGCCTCGACCCGTCGGGCCGCCGGTCCGGTCAGGGCGTCGAGGGCGCATTCGGGGTCCGCCGGCGGTCCCAGGTGTCCGCACCCGCGCGGACAGTCGGTGATCGTCTCACCCAGATCCGAGAACGCCAGGAGCACGTCGTCGGGCCGGATATGGGCCAGACCGAACGACCGTACCCCGGGGGTGTCGACCGCCCAGCCGCCGCCGGGTAGCGCAAGCGCCACCGACTGGGTCGAGGTGTGCCGGCCCTTGCCGACACCGGATACCGTCCCGATGGCCCGGTCGGCGCTCGGCACGAGCCGGTTGACCAGGGTGGACTTGCCCACCCCGGAGTGGCCCAGCAGCACGGTGACATGCCCGGTCAGCAGCCCCCGGATCTCGTCGATCGGCCGGTCGCGGCCGGCGGTGACCACGACGAGGTCGAGATCGGCGAACTGCGCGGCGAACGGTTCCGCCGGAGCGAGGTCGGGCTTGGTCAGACACAGGATGGGGCGCAGGCCCCCGGTGTAGGCCGCGATCAGTGCGCGGTCCACGAATCCGGTGCGCGGCGGCGGGTCGGCCAGCGCCGCCACCACCATCATCTGGTCGGCGTTGGCCACCACCACCCGTTCGGTCGGGTCGGTGTCGTCGGCGGTGCGGCGCAGCACCGTCCGGCGGTGGCCGCGGCGGACGATCCGCGCCAGGGTGTCGGGACGCCCGGACAGATCGCCGACCACCTCGACCTCGTCGCCCACGACGATGGGGGTGCGGCCCAGTTCGCGGGCCCGCATGGCCGTCACCCCGCGCTGCGGGTCGCGTTTGAGGACACAGCCCCAGCGGCCGCGGTCCACCGTGACAACCATGGCCGGTTCGGCGTCGGCATGTTCTGGCCGGGTCTTGGTGCGCGGACGGGATCCGCGGCCGGCCCGGATATGCACATCGGACTCGTCGTACTCGCGTTGCCGGCGAGGGGAACTCAACGGTGTCCTTCCGGCCGCGGGCCGGCCAGCATGCCCGCCCACAGGCCCGGGAAATCCGGCACGGTCTTGGCGGTGGTGCCGATGTCCTCGACCAGGATCCCGGGTACCCGCAGCCCGATGATCGCCCCGGCGGTGGCCATTCGATGGTCGGCATAGGAATGCCAGACGCCGCCGTGCAGTGGCCCGGCGGTGATCACCAGGCCGTCGTCGGTTTCGGTGCAGTTACCGCCGAGGCCGGTGATCTCCGCGGTCAGCGCGGCCAGCCGGTCGGTCTCATGGCCGCGCAGGTGGGCGATACCGGTCAGTCGCGAGACCGAACCGGGCTCGGCTAGCGCCGCCAGCGCCGCCACCGACGGGGTCAGCTCGCCGACCTCGTGCAGATCCATATCGAAGCCGGGATAGCCGTCCGGGCCGTAGACCGCCAGACCGGATTCCGGGTCGGTAGGCCCACCCTCATGGACAACCGTGCAACCCAGTAGTCGCAGGATGGCGAGGATGATCGGCGCCGGCTGGACGCTGAGGGTCGGCCAGCCGGTGATCCGGACCCGGCCGCCGGTCACCACGGCGGCCGCGGCGAACGGCAGCGCATTGGACAGGTCCGGTTCGATCGCCCAGTTGTGCGCGGCCACCCGGCCCGGAGGCACCCGCCACCGGTTGGCGGCCGTATCGTCCACCGGTATCCCGGTCTCAGCCAGCATCGCGACGGTCATCGCGATATGCGGGGCGGACGGCACCGAGGTGCCGGTGTGGACCACTGTCAGCCCGTCGCGCAGCGCCGCCCCGCTCAACAGCAGCCCGGAGACGAACTGTGAAGAGGCCGAGGCGTCGATACGCACGGTGCCGCCGGATGCGCCACCGCGGCCGTGCACGGTGAACGGCAGTCCGGCGCCGTCGATCTCGACGCCGAGCCCGCGCAGACCGTCGAGCAGTGGGGCGATGGGCCGGGCGCGGGCCTGTTCGTCACCGTCGAAAACCACGTCCCGCCCGCCGAGGGCGGCCAGCGGCGGTACGAACCGCAGTACCGTGCCGGCCAGCCCGCAGTCGATGCGAACCGCGGGCCCGGGCTGCGGGGCGCCACCCACGGTCACATCGGAGCCGCCACCGTCGACGGTGAAACCGAGCGTCCGCAACGCGCCGATCATCAGATCGGTGTCGCGGCTGCGCAGCGCTCCGCCGATATGCGAGGGTCCGCCGCCCTGCGTAGCGGCCAGCGCGGCCAGGATCAGTGCGCGATTGGTCATCGACTTCGAACCCGGAATCGAGACCGTCGCGCGGACACCATCCGGGGCGTAGGGTGCCGTCCACAATTGCGCGCTCACAGGACACCATCCTGCCCTGTCATGATGGGTCCATGTGCGGACGTTTCGCCGTCACCACCGATCCGGCCCGGTTGGCCGCCCGGATCGGCGCCGCCGACGAGATCGGGGCGGCGAACTGGACACCGAATTACAACGTCGCCCCCACCACCGCCATCGCTGCGGTGGTCGCCTGCCATGACCAGCCCGACGACCGGGCCACCCGGCGGATCCGGCTGATGCGGTGGGGGTTGCTGCCGACCTGGGTGAAGGCGGGCGCCGACGGCAGGCCGAGGGTGAAAGCCCAGCTGATCAATGCCCGCGCCGAGAAGCTGACCACCTCGCCGGCGTTCCGTTCGGCGGCCCGGTCTCAGCGCTGTCTGGTGCCGATGGACGGCTACTACGAGTGGATGCGTCGTGCCGAGCGGCCGGGTAAGACGCCGTACTACATGTTCGGCACCCACGGCCGGCCGCTGCTGGTGGCCGGGGTGTGGTCGGCCTGGGGACCCGGCCGATCAGATCCCGGCGCCGGGGCACCGGCGCTGACCGCCGCGATCGTCACCACCGACGCGGTGGGCGAGCTGGCCCGAGTGCACGACCGGATGCCGCTGGTCGTCGCCGAACGGGACTGGGACCGCTGGCTGGATCCCGACGCCCCGGCCCCCGCGGACCTGCTGGCGGCACCGCCGGATATCGGCGGTATCGGAATGCGGGAGGTCTCGACACTGGTCAACAAGGTGGGCAACAACGGCCCGGAGCTCATCGCCCCCGCCGACCGGGGCAACCAACCGGTCGGTCTGTTCTAGCGGCCGGGGTGGGGATAGCATCGGGTCAGGCTGACCAGCGAGAGGACCCGGCGCGATGACCGCAGTTGAACCGAAGGCCGACACCATCACGGTGCACAACCCAGCCGACGGCCGGATCACCGGTTCGGTGCCCATCGACGGTCGCGACGCGGTGGCCGCACGGGCGCGCGAACTGCGACTGTTCCAGACCGAGTGGGAGGCCATCGGCCCCCGCGGCCGCAAGGCCTGGCTGCTCAAATGGCAGGACTGGATCCTCGACAACACCGACCACCTCACCGACGTGCTGATGTCGGAAACCGGCAAATCCAGGATCGACGCCGCCATCGAGCCGATCACCCTGGCCGACTCCATCAACTACTGGGCCGGACACGCCGAGGAGTTCCTCGCCGACCGGCATCCCAAGGCGCACAGCCCGTTGTTCCGGGTCAAGAAACTCACCACCGCCTTCCGGCCCTACCCGCTGGTGGGCATGATCGAGCCGTGGAATTTCCCGCTGGCGATGCTGGCACTGGATTTGGTGCCCGCACTGGCCGCCGGGGCCGCGGTACTGCTCAAACCGTCGGAGGTCACGCCACTGTCGGCGGTCGAACTCGCCCGGGGCTGGACCGAGATCGGCGCACCGCCGGTATTCGGACTGGTCACCGGGTACGGCGATACCGGTGCGGCGGTGATCGAGAACTGCGACTTCGTCCACTTCACCGGGTCGACGGCGACCGGCCGCAAGGTCGCGGTGGCCTGTGCCGAGCGGCTGATTCCGTGCAGTCTCGAGCTGGGCGGAAAAGACCCGGCGATCGTGCTGTCCGACGCCGATCTGGAGCGGGCCGCCAACGGTATCGCCTGGGGCGGGATGTTCAACTCCGGTCAGGTGTGCATCTCGGTGGAACGGGTTTTCGTGGAGGCCCCGATCTACGACGAGTTCGTCGCGAAGCTCGCCGAGAAGGTCCGCTCGGTAGCGCAGGGCCAGGAAACCGGGGGCGGATTCAGCTACGACACCGGCGCCATGGCCACCCCCGCCCAGCGCGATATCGTCGAGCGGCACGTCGCGGAGGCCACCACGGCCGGCGCCAGGGTGGTGGCCGGTGGTAAACCGACCGGGGTCGGCACCTTCTTCCAGCCGACCGTGCTCGCCGACGCCGACCCGGCCATGACGTGTATGGCCGAGGAGACCTTCGGGCCGACCCTGCCGGTGGTCAAGGTTGCCGACGAGGAGGAGGCCGTCCGGCTGGCCAATGACTCGGTATACGGGCTGTCGGCATCGGTGTGGACCGGCGATACCGAGCGCGGTGAGCGGATCGCCCGCCGGTTGGAGGCCGGCGCGGTCAACGTCAATGACGCGATGGCCAATGTCTTCTGTCATGCGCTGCCGATGGGCGGCTGGAAGGACTCCGGTATCGGCTACCGCGGGGGCGGTGCCGCCGGGCTGATCAAGTTCTGCCGCCAGCAGGCCATCACCGCCCCGCGACTGCCCGCCCAGCGCTCAGAGCTGCTCTGGTACTCCTCGCCCAAAAAGCAGAGCCGCTTCGCCCTGGCGGTGATGCGGGCGTTCGCCGGCCACGGCCGGCGTCGCTTCGGCCGGAGGGGCTAGGGCTGGGAGTAGCCGGGCGGGTTGGCGCTGTCCACCCACAGGTCCACACCCAGGTCCGAACCGGGAATGCAGTCATAGGCCGACAGGTCGGTGACACCGGCTTCGAGCAGTACGTCCTCGCACAGCAGTGTGTGCCCGGTGTACTCGCGGGCCGGGCGGCTCATCACCGCGTAGGCGGCGTCGGCGTAGACCTCCGGCTTGCGGGAACGTTTCATGGACTCATCGCCGCCGAGCAGGTTCTGCACCGCCGCGGTGGCGATCATGGTGCGCGGCCACAGCGTGTTCGAGGCGATGCCCGCGTCGCGCATCTCCTCGGCAATGCCCAACGCGCACAACGTCATACCGTATTTCGCCATCATATAGGGGGTCGGCTTGAGCCATTTGGGCTCCAGCCGGACCGGCGGGGAGAGGGTGAGGATGTGCGGGTTGGCCCGGCCCTTCATATGCGGGATGCAGGCCTGCGACACCGCGTAGGTCCCGCGCACCTCGATCCCGTTCATCAGATCGAAGCGTTTCAGTGGGACGTCCTCGATGGAGCCGAGGTTGATCGCGCTGGCGTTGTTGACACACATGTCGATACCGCCGAACTGTTCCACCGCCTTGGCCACCGCGGCGGCCACCGAGTCGCCGTCGCGGATATCGCCGACGATCGGCAGTGCCTGACCGCCGGCCTCCTCGATCTCCTTGGCGGCGGTGTAGATGGTCCCGGGAAGTTTGGGATGCGGTTCGGTGGTCTTGGCCACCAGGGCGACTGCCGCGCCGTCAGCGGCGACGCGCTTGGCTATCGCCAAGCCGATACCGCGGCTGGCGCCGGAGATGAACATGGTCTTGCCGGTGAACGTTGCCATGCCCCACAGCCTAGGATCAGTGTCCAATGGATGAAAACGAGGAGCCCGCCGACGAGGGCCGCCAGGAATCCGATGCGGAGCTGACCACACGGTTCGAGCGGGACGCGATCCCGCTGATGGACCAGCTGTACGGCGGCGCCCTGCGGATGACCCGCAATCCCGCCGACGCCGAGGACCTGCTGCAGGAAACCATGGTCAAGGCCTATGCGGCGTTCCGGTCCTTCCGGGAGGGCACCAACCTCAAGGCCTGGCTGTACCGGATTCTGACCAACACCTACATCAACACCTACCGCAAGAAGCAACGCCGGCCCGCCGAGTACCCCACCGAGGCGATCACCGACTGGCAGTTGGCCGCCAACGCCGAGCACTCATCGACCGGATTGCGCTCGGCGGAGGTCGAGGCACTGGAAAATATGCCGGACAGCGAAATCAAAGAGGCGCTCCAGGCGTTACCAGAAGAGTTCCGGCTCGCGGTGTACCTAGCTGACGTCGAGGGCCTGCCGTACAAGGAGATCGCTGAGATCATGGAAACACCGATCGGGACCGTGATGTCCCGCCTGCACCGGGGTCGGCGCCAGTTGCGGACGCTGCTCGGCGATGTGGCCCGCGACCGCGGCTTCCTCCGGGGCCGGGACGAGGCTCAGGGGGAGGCCCAGGACGAGGCCCAGGAGGTGACTCCGTGAGCATCGACGATCCCCACCTGGACCCGGACCCCGGCCACGCCGACTGCTCGCTGGTGATCCGCCAGGTCTGGGCCCTGCTGGACGGGGAGGTCACCGACGGCAGCCGGGAAGAGCTGCGCCGGCATCTCGAGGAATGCCCCGCCTGCCTGCGCCACTACGGCGTGGAGGAGCGCATCAAGAAGCTGATCGCGACCAAGTGCAGCGGCGAGAGGGCACCGGCCCACCTCGTCGAACGGGTGCGACTGGAGATCAGCCGCACCACCATCATCCGGCGGGGCTGACCGGGAGAATCAGGAGTTGGGCCGCTTGCCGTGGTTGGCCTTGCTGTGCTTACGGTCACGCTTCTTCCGGCCGCGCTTGGCCATGGTTCTACCTCCGAATGATCAGGAATTTCTCCCATTCTCGCACGGCGGCGGAACCGGTCGCCGAACCGGTGTTGTGGTTCGATAGAGCCACAGGGCAGAGCTTTCGAATGAGCTTTCGACTGAGCTTTCGAGTGAGGATGACATGGCCGAGGATGTGCGCGCCGAGATCGTGGCCAGTGTGCTGGAGGTCGTGGTCAGCGAGGGCGACCGGATCGGTCCCGGCGAGGTCCTGGTTCTGCTGGAGTCGATGAAAATGGAGATTCCGGTGCTGGCCGAGATAGCCGGCACCATCACCGAGGTCAACGTGGCGGTGGGCGATGTCATCCAGGCCGGTCACCTGATCGCCGTCATCGACGACTAGCCGACCGCGATGTCCACCCTCGGTGAGCTACTCGCCGAGCACACCGATTTGCCCGGCGAGGTGGTGGACCACCTGCATGCTCTGGTCGGCGAGTGGCAATTGCTCGCCGATATGTCCTTCGGTGATCTGCTGATGTGGGTCCGTCGCGGGGATGGCGGGAACGGCGCGGTGGTCTGCGTGGCGCAGTGCCGACCCAATACCGCCCCCACCATGCTGATCACCGATTCGGTGGGCACCGTCGTGGGCGAGGCGGGCCTGCTCGGAACGGTCCCGGTGCGCTACGGCGGTGAGGTGGTGGCGCTGCTGACCCGGCAGACCGTACCGGACGGCCGACGAACGTCATCGCGGTTGGAAACGGCCTATCTGGACTGTGCGGCGACACTCCTGGACATGGTGTCGGAAGGCACCTTCCCGAATATCGGGCAGTCGGCGGTGTCACGATCCAGTCCGCGGGTGGGAGACGGTTTCATCCGCCTCGACGTCGATGGTGTGGTCAGCTACGCGAGCCCGAATGCGCTCTCGGCCTACCACCGGATGGGTCTGACCGCCGAACTGGAGGGACATGCCCTCCTGACCGCCACCCGCCCGCTGATCTCCGACCCGTTCGAGGCCACGGAACTGGCCGAACATATCGGTGCGGCCCTGGCCGGCGGGTCGGGTATGCGGCTGGAGGTGGACGCGGGTGGCGCGACCGTGCTGTTCCGGATTCTGCCGCTGATCACCGACGGGGAGTCTGCGGGAGCGGCGGTGCTGGTGCGCGATGTCACCGAGATCAAACGCCGCGACCGCGCGCTGCTGTCCAAAGACGCCACGATCCGGGAGATCCATCACCGGGTCAAGAACAACCTGCAGACCGTCGCCGCGCTGCTCCGGCTCCAATCCCGGCGCACCGCCAATCCCGAGGGTCGCGACGCCCTGCTGGACTCGCTGCGCCGGGTGGCGGCCATCGCGGAGGTCCACGAGGCGTTGTCGATCTCGGTGGACGAGGAGGTCGATCTCGACGCGGTGGTGGACCGCATTCTGCCGGTGATGAACGATGTGGTCCGCCTCGGCAGCCCGATCCGGATCAACCGGGAGGGCGTGCTGGGAGTGCTCGACGCCGAGCGGGCCACCGCGCTGGTGATGGTGGTCACCGAGTTGGTCCAGAATGCTGTCCAGCACGGCTTCGGACAGGTGCCCGATCGGGCTGCTGAGCCCGGCCGGGTGGTGATCCGGGCCAACAGATCGGCGCGGTCGCTGGACATCGTCGTCCACGACGACGGGTGCGGGCTGCCGGCCGGATTCAGGCTGGAGGACTCCGACCGGCTTGGCCTGCAGATCGTTCAAACTCTGGTATCGGCCGAATTGGACGGCCGGCTGGAGATGCGGCCGGCGCCCGGTGGCGGCACCGACGCGGTGCTGCAGGTGCCGATCGGCCGCAAAAAAATCGCGGCCCCGGGCTGATGCCGGGGCCGCGATGAGGTCGGTGTGATCAGACGCCCGTGCGTGCCCGGGTCCGGGCGTTGCGGCGCTTGAGGGCGCGACGCTCGTCCTCGCTCATACCGCCCCACACCCCGGCATCCTGTCCGGATTCCAGTGCCCAGGACAGGCACTCGGTGACCACCGGGCAGCGGTTGCAGACGATTTTCGCATCGGCGATCTGAGCGAGAGCAGGACCGCTGTTGCCGACGGGGAAGAACAGTTCCGGATCCTCGTCCCGGCAGACCGCCTTGTGGCGCCAATCCATCTGTCGCTACTCCTTTTCTGGTCTGTGCGCACTGAAACCAGGGGCAAGCCCCGTGTCTCCAACTGTTAACCCGCGCACACACAATCGTTGTTGCACTGTTATGACGATGTTGTCACAGGTCCGAGGGAAGTCAATGGGGCTTAAACGAACCGTGGGCAATGTCACTTCCCGGGCCGGTGTGAAGGGCCACCCCGCAGTGTACTAAACTTCGACTCACGTCCGTTCAAAAACGCTGGTCAGTCGGCAATGGGCGGCGGTGCCACCACCATCAGAGCCTCCGGAACCGCGGTGAATGTCATCTCGGTGCGTGTCCCGAGAAAATCACCGTCCACCTGGCAGGCGATCGGTTCGGCGGAGGTGAGGCGCACCCATGGCAGGTCATCCTCGCGGATCAGGTTCCGGCCTTTGATCTCGGCCTGACGGGCCAGCATCCGGCGTACCACCAGCAGGTTGGCGATGACATTCATACCGGTGACGGCAAAAACACCCAGCCCGCCCTCGAAGGTGGTGCCCGGATTGGTCCACACCGGCCGGGCGTTGGCGTAGGTCCAGGGGCTGGCGTTGGAGACGAATGCGAAATGCACCCCCGGTTGCGGGTCGCGCCCCGGCAGCTCCAGCGTCAGCAGTGGTTCGGCCCGGACGCTGCCGAGCATCTCCCGCACCGCGATGCGGATATAACGGGCCGCGGTCACCTTCCGGCCCTTGGCCCGCTGGGCCTCCACCGCGGCCACCACATCCCCGTCGACACCAAGTCCGGCGGTGAACACCGACCAGCGCTCAGCGCAGTCCATCAGGCCGATACGTCGCCATGGGCCGGGCGGCCGGTGCTCTCCGAGCAGGTCGATCAGCTGGTTGGTGGCTTCGATGGGGTCCGGGCTGATACCGAGGGCGCGGGCAAAGACGTTTGCCGACCCGCCGGGGACGACGGCGACGGCGGGCAGGGTGTCGGCGGCGGGCCGGCTCGGGCCGGGTGCCCCCAGCAGGCCGTTGACCACTTCGTTCACCGTGCCGTCGCCGCCGTGCACGATGATCACGTCGATTCC
Organism: uncultured Mycobacterium sp.; assembly: GCA_964555915.1. Classification (GTDB taxonomy): domain Bacteria; phylum Actinomycetota; class Actinomycetes; order Mycobacteriales; family Mycobacteriaceae; genus Mycobacterium. The sequence goes on along the minus strand of CAZKUK010000011.1, from coordinate 39,691 downwards.
GTCCCGCTTGGCGGCTTCGGCGATCTCGATGGCGTGCCCCCGATGGTCGGTGTGGGTGACCGAAAGGTCCAGGCGGCTCTCCAACGCATGGGCGAGAAGATCGCGACCGGCCGGCGTGGTGGAGGTGGCGTTCGGGTTCACGATCAGCACGGCGCGCACGGATGGTCAGCCTAGTGATCAATCGGGTGCTCGTGGGGTGCAACTACACTCGGGGCTGCCCCGGAGGGAGATGGCATGTGGCTGCGAAAAGTACGGCTGTGAGCAACACAGCGCCCCGCCTGCTCGCTCTGGTCATCGCGGCGGTGATGATGGCCTGCCTGCAGCTTGGTGCGGCGCAGGCGGCCAACGCCGCCCCCGACATCGACCCGTTGCTCCTCAGTGTCGATGAGGTGCGCGTGATCGCCGGTAATGCCGATCTCGCGGCGGCCGCCCCGGTCGACCGGCCGGGCGGCCAGCACCAGTACGACGCGCAGTACCCGAGCCAGTGCCACGGTGTGTACAACCAGGACGTCGCCTTCTCCGGTGGCTACAGCCAGTTCCGGTCGGTCTCCTATCCCGGTCCGGCGAACCGTACCGTCACCCAGGCGGTCGCGGTGTATCCGACCTCGGCGGACGCCCGGGCCGCCCTGACCCGGCTCGGAAAGGCGTTGAACGCCTGCTCGGAGCTGGGAGTACCGGGGATGGCGATCACCGCCCAGGTCCTCGACCGGGCGACGTTCGCGGTCTGTGAGGCCCAGTGCTCCACCCTCTACCGCGCGACCGGGCCGGTGCTGATCGGAGTCGACGCGGCCCAGTTCGGCGACTCGGACCGGATCGCCACCGCCGTGCTGCAGCAGATCACCGGCCGGGCCAAGGCGGCTTAAGCCTCCATGAGCTCATCACCCCCGACGACGGTGCGGGCCGCTGCCGCCCTGGTCGGGCTCGAGGGTGCCGCCGGCGTGACGGGTGCGGTGGTGTTCCTGATCCGCGGACTGACCGGGGCCGACCGTCATATCGTCAACGGGTTCGGTAACGCGGCCTGGTTCGCGGTGATCGGGTCGGCGTTGCTGACGGCCGCCTGGGCGCTGTGGACCGGGCGGCGCTGGGGCCGCGGTATCGCGGTGTTCGCCCAGCTGCTGCTGCTCCCGGTGACCTGGTACGTCGCCGTCGGTTCGCACCGCTGGTTCTACGGGATTCCGATCGCCGTCGTCGCGGCGGCAGCGCTGGTGCTGCTGTTCGCACCCGCGACCCTGCGCTGGTTGGTCTACGACCCGGCCAGCGCCGACAGCTCGGGGCCGGACACCCGGTAGGCGATCCACTCCGACAACTGTCGGCCCCCCACCGCGTCGTAAAGCGTGATGGCGTCGGTGTTCCAGTCCAGTACCGCCCAGCTCAGTCGGCTGTAGCCGCGCCGGAGGCATTCGCGGGCCAGCGTGGACAGCAACGCGCGGGCCAGCCCCCGCCGGCGGAACGGCTCCCGGACGAACAGATCCTCCAGGTGCAGGCCGGCCACACCGTCCCAGGTGGAGAAGTTCCGGAACCACAGTGCCATCGCCGCCGTCTCGCCGTCGACCTCGGCGAGATGGCAGCCGGCCACCGCATCGGCGCCGAAAAGTGCCTCGGTGATCTGGGTTTCGGTCACGGTGCATTCCTCGACAGCCCGCTCGAATTCGGCGAGCTGGTGGATCATCGCCACGATGGCGGCCTCGTCGCCGGGGCGGGCGGGCCGGATCAGCGTTCTCGGGCCGGAACTCACGGGCGTACCCCCAAAGCGGTCAGGATGGTGCGGAATTTGGCGGTGGTCTCGGCGACCTCGTCATCGGGGTCGGACTCGGCCACGATCCCACCGCCGGCCCGGGCCAGCGCGGTGCGGCGGTCGGCCGACAGTTCGGCACCGCGGATGGCCACCATCCAGCGGCCGTCGCCGCGGCTGTCACACCAGCCGACCGCCCCGGCGTAGAAGCCGCGGTCGTCCTCGACCTCGGCGATCGTGTCGACGGCGATATCGGTGGGTACTCCGCCGACGGCCGGGGTGGGGTGCAGGGCCAACGCCAGATCCAGGGCCGTGGTGCCGGGGTGGCGCAGCGTGCCACGGATCGGAGTGTTCAGGTGCCAGACCGCGGCGGTGCTGCTCAGCCGTGGTTCGGTGGCAACCCGCAGGCCGGTGCACAGCGGTTCGAGGCAGTCGCGCATGGTGTCGACCACCAGTTGGTGCTCGTGCCGGTCCTTGCCGGATGCGGCCAGGGCGGCTCCGTTGGCCGCATCGGCGTCGGTGTCGGCAGACCGCGGGGCCGATCCGGCGAACGGCTGACACAGCACCTGATCACCGGTCCGGGCCACCAGCAGTTCGGGGCTGGCCCCGACCAGAACGCTCCCGAGGTGCGCACCGCCGGCCGGGGACAGGTCGGACAGATAGCCGGTAGCCGCGGGGTCGGCCTCGATCAGCCGGTGCAGGATGGTCAACGGGTCCATCGGGCGGTCGGCGACCAGCCGCAGCGCCCGGGCCAGAACCACCTTCTGCAACGGGTTACCCGGATCCCGCAGCGCCCGCAATGCCGACTCGACCCGGGATCGGTGGAGCGCGGGGGCGGGCCGGGTCTGGTCGATCCGCACCGCGGGCATCGTGGCGGTGCCGGCACCGGGCAGCGTTGTTCCGATACCGTGCGGCACCAGCAGGGCCGCCGGGGCCCGAAGATCGAATGGCAGCGCACCCACCACGATCCCGGCTGATCCGTCGGCCAGCGCGGCGGCAGCAGCGTCGGTATCCCGGTAGCCGGTCCGGATGCCCTCGGCGACAAGGGTTGTGCCCAGCTCCCTGCCAGCCGGAGCGGTCAGCACGAAGGAGGGTGGATACCTCACGTGCCGGTGACCGGGTGACTGGTCAGGCCCAGGGCGGAGAGCTGGCGCAGGCCGTACTCGAATCCGCAGACCGATACCGCCGCGGTTCCGAACCCGTAGCGTGCCCCCTCCCGCAGTGGCTGCTCCACCCACCGGGTGACCACCGAACGGGAGAAGTGGCCGTGGCTGACGAACACCACATCCCGGTCGGGCATATGGTCCAGGGCGTAGGCGACCGCCTGATCGGCGCGCATACTCACCTGGTCGACGCTTTCCCCGCCCGGGCAACCGTAGGTCCACAGCAGCCAGCCCGGGGTTTCGGTGCGGATCTCATGTGTGGTGAGGCCCTCGTAGTCGCCGTAATCCCACTCGGCCAGCAGCGGGGAGATCTCATCGATCCGCAGGCCGGCCAGTTCGGCGGTGGCCACCGCCCGCCGGCGCGGGCTGCTGATGACCATCGGGTTCTCCAGAGCCAGGCGTTCGAGTGTGAGGCCGGCCAGTTTTGCCTGCTGGCGACCATTTTCGGTGAGCTCGATATCGGTACGCCCCGTGTGCTGACCGCTCAGCGACCATTCCGTTTCGCCGTGCCGGAGAAGGACGAGACGATGGTTGCCGACGCTCACGCTCACCGATTCTGCCCGAACCTGTAAGGATGGTCGGCGTGACGCGAGTACTGGCAGTGGCCAACCAAAAGGGTGGGGTGGCCAAGACGACCACGGTTGCCTCGCTGGGGGCGGCATTCGTCAGCGAGGGTAAACGGGTTCTCCTGGTGGATCTCGATCCGCAGGGGTGCCTGACATTCTCGCTGGGAACCGATCCGGACAAGTTGCCGGTGTCGGTGCACGAGGTGCTGCTCGGGGAGGTCGAACCGGATGCGGCGGTGGTGGAAACACCGGAGGGGATGAGCCTGCTGCCGGCCAATATCGACCTGGCCGGTGCCGAGGCCATGCTGCTGATGCGGGCCGGTCGCGAATACGCGCTGAAGCGGGCCCTGGCCAAACTGGCAGCCTCGGAGAAGGTCGGCGGCGAGTTCGACATCGTGATCATCGACTGTCCGCCGTCGCTGGGTGTGCTCACCCTCAACGGGCTGACCGCCGCCGATGAGGTGATCGTGCCCCTGCAGTGCGAGACCCTGGCACACCGCGGCGTCGGGCAGTTCCTGCGGACCGTCGCCGATGTGCAGCAGATCACCAACCCGAACCTGACGCTGCTCGGAGCGTTGCCCACGCTCTACGATTCGCGCACCACCCACAGCCGGGACGTTCTGTTCGATGTCGCCGACCGCTACGACCTGCCGGTGCTGGCCCCGCCGATCCCGCGCACGGTGCGGTTCGCCGAGGCCAGCGCGTCGGGTTCGTCGGCACTGGCCGGCCGGAAGAACAAGGGTGCCGTCGCCTATCGCGAATTGGCCCACTCGCTGCTCAAACACTGGCGCTCCGGTAAGGCGCTGCCCACCTTCGGCGCCGGGACCTGACCGGTCCCGGTCAGACCGGACCGAACCCGGCGACGATCCCGCCGCGCTGCTCGATCACCGTCGAACCGCTGACCGCGGGCAGCACCGGTCCGGTACCGGGCGGGTGGTCCACTGGGATGATCCGCTGCTCGGGGCCGCCGGCCGGGTCGTAGACGGCCAGGCCGGCGGCTACCGGGACCAGCAGCCGGCCGGCCATCAGGGTGGCCGGCCCCAGCGGTGCCAGCGGCCCGGTGGCGTCCAGGGTGTAGCGGTAATCCAGGGTCTTGCCGAACACCACCACCGTGCTGCCGGTCCACCAGGTGATCAGTTCACCGGCCCGGGTGACGGCCGGCGTCGCGCCGGTCAGCTCGGGCGGAGCGGGCAGCTCGGTCGTGGACACCCGGGTACCGGTGTCGTCATAGACCACGACCCGCGGCCGCGGAGTCGGCAGGTATACCGCGGCGGTGGTGCCGGCCATGGCCAGCACGCGGGCCTCGGCATCGATGGCCACACCGGGCAGCGCCACGTGTTTGACCTCCGGCTCGTCCTCCTCCTTGGCCGGTTTGAGCAGGGTCAGCCGCAGATCCTCGGCGCCGCGGCAAGCCTCCAGCACGCCCACGGCGCTTTCCCCGCCGGCCGCCGACATCAGCACGCATCCGCTGCCCAGCTTGGTGTTGACCGGCTTGACCGGTGCGTCGATCTCGCCGTAGGACAGCATCCGGATCAGGTCCGAACGCCACAACTCCAGCCGGGTCGCACCGGCTGAGAGCACCGCGTTGCCATCGGAGGTCACCACCACCACCCGGTCGGCGTAGCTGGTGCGGGTGGGCCCGCGCTGGCCGGTGGCCGCTTGCAGGCCGCTGACCTGACCGCAGCCCCGCCGGTCCGGGTAGACGGCCACGACCAGGCTGTAGACATAGGACACCCCGCACAGGTCGGTGTCGCGGGCGTAGCTCCAGCGCTGATCACCGGTCTGCGGGTCGAGTCCGGCCACGGTGCGGCCGTCACCGGTGACCACCACGCCGCCGAGGACCACCGGGTTCAGGGTCCGGGAGCTGTCGGCGGTCCACCGTTGCTGCAGGGCCGCCGGTACCGACTCGGCCTTGGCGGCCGCCGGTGCCGGCTCGGCGGCCGGCCGGCTGATCGTGGCCCGGGCCGAACTGCGCCACCAGAAGAAGCCGATGACCAGGATCACCACGGCGGCGATCGCCGCTGCCGCGACCAGATCGTTTCTGGTGCGGCGCTCCGGTCGGATCATCGGGGTCGGATCATCGGCTCAGTCGGAGGTTGCGCCCGCTCCGGCCGCCTTGCGGGGGCCGCGGCGGCGACGCCGGCGGGGCCGGCCGGCACCGTCCTCGGTGGGCGGCGAGTCCTCGGCGTTGGCGGAACGAGTTGCGGCCGAGGGTGTTCCGTTACGCCCGTCGGATGCCTGGCCGCCGCGGGTGCGTCGCCTTGAGCGGTTGCGGGACGGCCGGTCGGACTTGGAATCCGACGTGGAATCTTTGGAACTGATCCGGGTCGAGCCCTTCGGATCGGAGCGCTTGCGCGCGGCGCCGATACGGCCGCCGGCCCCGGCCGGAATACCCAATTCGGTGTACAGATGCGGCGAGTTGGAGTACGTCTCGGCCGGATCCGGGCACTCCAGGTTCAGGGCCGTGTTGATCATCGACCAGCGGTCCAGTTCGTCCCAGTCCACCAGGGTGATCGCGATGCCGGTTTTGCCGGCCCGGCCGGTGCGGCCGATGCGGTGCACATAGGCCTGCTCGTCCTCGGGGATCTGATAGTTGATCACATGGGTGATGTCATCGATATCGATACCGCGGGCGGCGACATCGGTGGCCACCAGCACGTCGACATCGCCGGCGCGGAACCCCTTGAGTGCCTTCTCCCGCGCGATCTGGCCCAGGTCGCCGTGGACGGCCCCGACTTTGAAACCGCGCTCGGCGAGTTCGTCGGCCACCTTCTGGGCGGTGCGCTTGGTCCGGGTGAAGATCATGGTGGCACCGCGGCCGTCGGCCTGCAGGATGCGGGCGACCATCTCGACCTTGTCCAGCGCGTGGGCGCGATAGACGAACTGCTCGGTGGTGTCGTGGGTGGCCGCCCCCTGCACCCCTTCGGCCCTGATATGGGTCGGCTGGTTCATGAAGGTCCGGGCCAGGGTGATGATCGGATCCGGCATGGTCGCCGAGAACAGCATGGACTGCCGGGTTGCCGGGATCTGCCGGAGGATGCGTTCGATATCGGGCAGGAAGCCCAGGTCGAGCATTTCGTCGGCCTCGTCGAGCACCAGTACCGACAGCCCGCCGAGGCGCAGATGACCCTGCTGGGCGAGGTCGAGCAGCCGGCCCGGGGTGCCGACGACGACGTCGGCGCCGGACTGCAGCGATTCGATCTGCGGTTCGTAGGGCCGGCCGCCGTAGATGGACACCACCGACAGTGCCCGGCCGTCGTCCCGGCCGGCCCGCAGGTGTTTCGCGGCACCGGTGAGGTCGTCGAAGACCTGAAGGCACAGCTCGCGGGTGGGCACCACGATCAGTGCTCGCGGGGTGCCGTCCAGCGGCGGTTCCCCCGGGGCGGTGATCCGGTGCAGCAACGGCACGCCGAAGGCGAAGGTCTTGCCCATCCCGGTGCGGGCCTGACCGATCAGGTCATCGCCGGCGAGCGCGAGCGGGAGTGTGAGTTCCTGGATGGCGAAGGCGTTCTCGATGCCCTGCTCAGCCAGGGCGCGGACGATCTCGTCGCGGACCCCGAGCTGGGCGAAACTGATCTCGTCATGGGTATGCAGATGTGTCACAGGCTAACTTCCGGTGTCGTTTCCTCGTATGTGCTTCACGCGCGCACGAGCTGTCGACTTCGGAAATGGGGCCCCGCGCCGAGGAGGGCGGGCCACTGCGTGCACGCACATTACCGCGATCAAGCATACCCGCTCAGCCGTTTTCGACCGGCGGGCAGCCGACTACAGTGGCCGCATGGAAGCGACGCAGCGGGTTTCGTCCACGACGGTCGCCGCCGATCACCCCGGGATCAATGAACTGTTCTCGCTGCTCGCCTACGGCGAGGTTGCGGCCTTCTACCGCCTCACCGAGGAGGCGCGGATGGCGCCGGACATGCGTGGCCGCATCAACATGGCCCGGATGGCCGCTGCGGAGATGGGGCACTACGAGGTGCTGCGCGGCACGCTGGAGGCCCGCGGTATCGACGTGCTGCCCGCGATGACCCGCTATGCGCCGGCGCTGGAGCAGTACCACCGGTTGACCACGCCGAGCACCTGGCTGGAGGCCCTGGTCAAGACCTATGTCGGCGATGCCATGGCCGCCGATCTCTACCTGGCGATTGCGGGTTCGCTGCCCGATGAGGTCGCCGGTGTGGTGCGGTCGGTGCTCGCTGAGACCGGCCACTCGCAGTTCGTGGTGGCCGAGGTGGGCGCGGCGGTGAGTTCCAGCGGCCGGCAGCGCAGCCGGCTGGCGCTGTGGTCGCGGCGGCTGCTGGGGGAGGCCATCACCCAGGCGCAGTACGTGTTGGCCGAACGTGACGAGCTGGTCGATCTGGTGCTCGCGGGCGGCGGTCTGGGCCAGGTGACGGACCTGTACGACCGGGTTCAGCGCACCCACAACGATCGGATGCATCAGCTCGGGCTGGCCTAGCCCGGGCCGGGCCCGGCCCGGACGGCCGCAACGGCGTCAGCGGTTGCAGGTTGTGCTGGGGGCGTAGTCGGTCTGCCGCGCCACGGTCGCGCCGCTGGCATCGGTGATCCAGCAGTTCAGTTGGCTGCCGGCGCTGTTGGCGGTCACATAGTTCACCGGCAGGTTCGGGATCAGCGACATCGTCCACGGCAATGTGACGTTCTGCAGCGTCTGCAGGGTGCCGGTCTCATCGGCGTAGACCACCGTCACCGGATCGTCGGGCCGCTGGTTACCGGCGATCGTGTACACGATCTCGCGCAGGTCCTGCGGCTGGGCACCGGCGGCACCGTGGGTCTGGATGCGAACCGGCACCTCGTCGGACACCGCCCCGGGGCCGTTCGCGGCGGCGGTGGCGATCACCGTCCGGGGCGTGCCGTCGGCGATATCCCCGGTGAGTTCGGAGGCGATGGCGGCGCCGCCGGCCTTGATCACACACATGGTGGCCGCGACGGTCGATGCCAGGCCCAGAACGGCCATGGCGATCCGGGGCCAACGAGGGGCCTGCCGGTACGTCTCCTCGATCACCCGGCCAGTCTGGGCCGGTCCCGGTCCGGGGCGGCCCCGGCGCACGCAGCAGTTGCGATGCTGTTACCGCAGCTTGATCCACTTGTTTGTCTGACCGGCGCGGCCGGGCCGAATCGGCGTCCACTAGCCTTCTCCCAGACACGCACGAGGAAAGGGGCCGCCGGTGGAGGTCAAGGTCGGTATCTCGGACAGCCCGCGCGAGCTGGTGTTCAACAGCGATCAGACGCCCGAGCAGGTCGAGCACCTGATCAAGGCGGCGCTGGCCAACGGCGACGAGGACGTCCTGAGCCTGATGGACGATAAGGGCCGCCGTTTCCTGGTGCAGACCGCGAAGGTTGCCTATGTCGAGATCGGCGCGGCCGATGTGCGCCGGGTCGGCTTCGCCTGAGGGCCCCCGGGCCGGTGTCGGCGGGGGTGTCGCCGGCGGCTCAGCCGCGCGCCAGCGGCACATGTGACAGCCCGCCCCAGGCGAACTGCACCGTGCCCTCGACGGCATCGTCCTTGGAGATCGGCCGGTCGGCGTCCAGCCAGTACCTCGCGCAGTCCACGCTGATACCCACCAGGCCGACCGCGATCATCCGCGCCCGATGCGCCTCCAGCCCGGAATCGCGGCTGATCAGGTCGAACACCGCATCGGTGCAGGCCTCGGTGGCAACTTTGATCTGGGCGGCCACCTGCGGCTCGCTGACGAAGTCGCTTTCGAAGATCAGCCGGTAACCCTGGCTGTCGTGCTCGATGAAGTCGAAGAAGGCCTGCACCGCGGCGCGCAACCGTTTGCGGTTGTCGGTGGTGGTGCGCAGTGCCTGGCGGACCCCGGCCACCAGAATGTCCACATGCTGTTGCAGCACCGCCAGATAGAGCTCCAGTTTACTGGAGAAGTGCTGGTAGAGGACGGGTTTGCTGACGCCTGCCCGGTCGGCGATCTCGTCCATCCCGGCCGCGTGATAGCCGCGGTGGACGAATATCTCGCTGGCGGTCGCCAGCAGCTGGTCGCGACGTTCCCCGCGGGGCAGTCGCCCGCCACGGGCGCGTTTACGCGCCGGCGTCCCAGTCAGGTTCCCCACCGATCCGACAGTACTACCCGGCCATCCCGCGGCTCGGGTGCCCGCCCGGCCACCCGACACGGGGTCGGCCCGGATGTCGCCGGATGGTCCCCGGCTGATTCGTTGTGCCATCCTGGGTCGGTGACCAATGAGACGGGGCCACCGGCGGGTGGCCGCGTGCCGGTGCTGCACAGCGAGTGGAATCAGCCGCTGCGCGCGCTCCGCGACCCGATGGCCGGGGAGAACGGCCGGCCCCGGTCAAACCGCGACGAGCATCGGCAACTGCGTAAACAGAGTGGGCTCGGCCGTTTCCTGAGCACCTACGGGTGGCGCGCCTACGCCCTGCCGGTCCTGGTGGTGCTGACCGGTGTCGTTCTGTATCAAACCCTGACCACCACGGCGGCGCCGGTGGCCGACGATCCGGTCAAAGGCCCGCCGACCATCGGATCGGCCGGCACCGCCATCATCGGGGCGCCACCGCGTGGGCTGACCGAGTTCGACGCCAGCCTGCCCACCGGGGTGCTGCCGGCGGGCGGACCGTTCACCGAGTTCGGTGACGCCACCTGGCGGATCATTCCGGGTACCTCGCCCAAGGTGGGGGAGGGCACCGCCAAGACGTTCACCTACACCGTGGAGGTCGAGGACGGTATCGACACGTCGTCATTCGGCGGGGAAGAGGCTTTCGCCCGGATGGTGACCGAGACCCTGGCCAACCCGAAGAGCTGGACGCACAACCCGCAGTTCGCCTTCGAGCGGATCGACGACCCGGACGTCGAACCGGATTTCAGGGTGTCGTTGACCGCGCCGATGACGGTGCGCGAGGGGTGCGGCTACGAGATCGAGCTGGAGACATCGTGTTACAACCCGATCTACGGCCCCGACGCCGAGCCCCGGGTGTTCATCAACCTGGCCCGCTGGGTGCGCGGCGCAATGCCGTTCCAGGGTGATATCGGCTCCTACCGGCAGTATTTGATCAACCACGAGGTGGGTCACGCCATCGGCTACACCACCCACGAGCCGTGCGAACGGGACGGCGGGCTGGCGCCGATCATGATGCAGCAGACCTTCTCCACGGCCGATAACGACGCCACCCGGTTCGATCCGGAGTCGGTCAAACCCGACGGCAAGACCTGCCGGTTCAACCCGTGGCCGTATCCGATCGCTTAGCCGGTATGCCGCTGCCACCGCTTGTCGAACCCGCCGCCGGGCTGACCCCCGGGGAGATCACCCGCTACAGCCGGCAGCTGATCATCCCCGAGTTCGGCGCGGCCGGGCAGCGCCGGCTCAAAAACGCCCGCGTGCTGGTGATCGGCGCCGGCGGCCTGGGTTCCCCGGCGCTGCTGTACCTGGCCGCCGCCGGTGTCGGCACGCTCGGCATCGTCGAGTTCGATGTGGTCGAGGAGTCCAACCTGCATCGTCAGATCATCCACGGCTCCTCCGATATCGGCCGGTCCAAGGCGTGCAGCGCGCGGGACTCCATCGGTGAGCTCAACCCGCTGGTGGCGGTTCGCCTGCACGAGACGCGGCTGACCCCCGGCAACGCCGTCGACCTGTTCGGCCAGTACGACCTCATCGTCGACGGCACGGACAACTTCGCCACCCGCTATCTGGTGAACGATGCCGCGGTGCTGGCCGGTAAACCCTGCATATGGGGTTCGGTTCAGCAGTTCTGCGGTCAGGTGTCGGTGTTCTGGGAGAACGCCCCGGACGGGCCGAACGGCGAGACGCGCGGCCTGAACTATCGCGATGTGTACCCCGAACCGCCGCCGCCGGGCATGGTGCCGTCCTGCGCCGAAGGGGGCGTCCTGGGCATTCTGTGCGCCTCGATTGCGTCGGTGATGGGGACCGAGGCCATCAAACTCATCACCGGTATCGGTGAGCCACTGCTGGGCAAGCTGCTGATCTACGAGGCGTTGCCGATGTCGTACCGCACCATCAACCTGCGCAAGGACCCGGCCGCCCCGCCGATCACCGGACTGGTCGACTACGAGGAGTTCTGCGGCGCCGCCGCGGCCCACAGCGCTCCCGGCGACACCGGCGGAATCACCCCGGGGCAGCTGCGCGACATGCTCGACACCGGGGCCGCGATCGCCCTGGTCGACGTGCGCGAACCGGCCGAGTGGGAGGTCAACCACCTCCCCGGGGCGGTGCTGGTCCCGATCTCGGCGATCCGCTCCGGTGCCGGACTGGCCGGGCTGTCACGGGACGCCGCCCCGGTGCTTTACTGCACCAGCGGCGTCCGTTCCGCGGCGGCGCTGGCCGCCCTGCGGCAGGCCGGGTTCACCGACGCGATGCACCTGCGGGGCGGGATCGTCGCCTGGGCGCGGCAATTCGACCCCGACATGGCGATCTACTGACGGCCGGTTGCCGCCCGTTACCGGTCCCGCGCCTTACCCTGGCCATGTGATCGACGAATGCCCGCCGGAGCATGTCATGGCGGCGTTCGGGCAGAAGGGCGGCGATCCCCAGCTCCTGGGCGGCAGTTGGGAGGGCGGCTGGCGCACCGGGGAGATCGTGCTGTCGATGGTCGCCGACCACGCCCGCGCCGCCTGGTCGGCCAAGGTGCGCGAAACCCTGTTCGTCGACGGGCTGCGGCTGGCCCGGCCGGTGCGTTCCACCGACGGCCGGTATGTGGTGTCGGGCTGGCGGGCCGACACATTCGTCTCCGGTGAGCCGGAACCGCGCCACGATGAGGTGGTCTCGGCCGGGGTCCGGCTGCACGAGGCCACCGCCACGCTGGAGCGTCCCCGATTCCTGACCCGGGCCCCGGTGCCGCCCTGGACCGATGTCGATGTGTTCACCGTCGCCGACCGGGCGGCCTGGGAGGACCGGCCGTTGCAGGCCCTGCCGCTGGGCGCACCGGCGCTGCCGGAGTCCGAGGACCGTGCCCGGTCGGTCGAGCTGGTCACCGAGTTGGCCGGGCTGCGCACGCCGACCAGGTCCGCCAGCCAGCTGGTACACGGGGATCTGTACGGCACAGTGCTGTTCACCGGCACCGCCGCACCGGGTATCACCGATATCACCCCGTACTGGCGGCCGGCTTCATGGGCGGCCGGGGTTGCCGTCGTCGACGCGCTGTCCTGGGGTGGCGCCGACGACGGGCTGATCGAGCGCTGGGAGGAATTGCCGGAGTGGCGACAGATGGTGTTGCGCGCCATGATCTTCCGGCTCGCCGTGCACGCCCTGCATCCGCGGTCCACGGCGGAGGCGTTTCCGGGGCTGTTGCGGACGGCCGCGGTGGTGCGGATGGCGCTCTAGACCACGACGGGCCCGTCCGGGCAGCGGTCGGGGAGCAGGCAGGAGTCGAACAGTTCCCGGAGGACATCGGCGTCAAGCTCAGGAGTCCCGATCGCCAGGATCTGACTTTCGGCCGCCGCCGGCCGGTCGGGCGCGGGGGTGAGCTCGGAGCGGCGCGCAACCGATTGCAGCACCATCCGCGCCGGGTCGGCTCCGCCGACGTTGACCAGACCTTTGCACCGGTACACCCAGCCCGGGAGATCCCGCCGGATCATCTCCTGCAACAGCGCCAGGTCGAAGACCCGCTCGGTGCGGTAGGTCCAACTGCTGAACCGGCCACCATGGCCGGACAGGCCGGCCGGCGGGGCAGGTGCCGGGTTCCGGGCGTCGCGCTGGACGCCCAGCAGGACCTCGACCGGCACGTCGGCCCGGACCGTCTCGATCACCCGCACCCGATCCATCATTGTGTCGATCCACCGGCGCACCCAGGCCACCGTCTCCGGGCCGGCCAGATCGATCTTGTTGAGCACGACGATATCGGCGAAGCCGATCTGACGGGTCTTCAACATCAGCAGTTCGGGGGCCTCGTCGAGGTGGCGGAAGATCTGCTCGGCGTCCACCACACACGTCACACCGTCGAGGCGCACCCAGTCGGGACTTCGGGAGCCGGCGAACGTCGCCCAGATACCCGCCGGGTCGGCCACCCCGCTGGCCTCCAGAATGATGTGCTCGGGCGGGGCGGGTGAGGTGACGAGCCGTTCCACCGCGGCCAGCAGATCGTCGCGGATCTCGCAGCAGACGCAGCCGTTGGCCAGGCTTATCATATCGTCTTCGACGCCGACGACCAGTTCGGAATCGATGTTGACCGAACCGAAGTCGTTGACCAGGACGGCAGCCCGCAGCGGCTGTTCGCCGTTGAGCAGCCGGTTGAGCAGGGTGGTCTTACCGGCCCCGAGAAAACCGGTGAGAATCGTCAGCGGGATCGGCTCGGGCCGCCGCATCAAGGCTGATCCGGGTTGATTCCCCGGGACCGCAGCATCTCGCGAGGGTCAATCGTGAAACCGTCGGCCGGCCAGCTCTGGACGGGTTCGCGGTCGACGTCGGGCGGGTAGTACTTGTGCGGATCGATCTCCATATCCCGAAGGAACTGTTCCTGTTGCTGCTCGCGGGGCAGTTCGGGACGCGGCAGTTCCAGCTCGGACGGCAGCGGTGACGGCATGAACCACCGCGGGTCCATCGGTGGGATCGCGGCACCTTCCGGCAGCGCGGCCTCCCTGGACCAGATGCGGTCCTTGGTCACGTTGACCACCTGAACGTCGGGTCCGCCGAACTGAAACAGCCCGGTGTAGTTCGCCCGGACCTCGGCGACCGCTTCGGCATCAAGTGCCGCCCCGCCCGCCTCATAGTGGACGATCATGCCCATCCGCGGCTGGACCTTGTTCATCAGATATCCCGCCGCGTAGTACATCGTGTGCCACGAATCGATCGTGAACTTCAGCAGGTCCTCCGGAATGCCGAATTTCAGCGACTGCAGGCCGGGGGTATCCAATTGGCCCTCGGTGATGAACACATCGCATCCGGCGGCGTACTTCTCGGTCTTCTCGTCGGGTCGGCCGTCCCCGGTCCACACCACCGACAGTCCGGCGTCTTCCCAGTCGAGCCGGTAGGCCGACGCCCCGTCCTTCACGTGCGAGCGGGGCCAGTGCCTGACCACGATTCCCTCCTGGTCGTAGCAGACGCCGTTCTCCTCTTTCCAGTCGAACTCGGTGACGTCCATCTCGAAGCCGGCCGAAACCGTGGCATGCAGGAAGTTCTCCTCGTGCCAGCGCAGCATCTCGCGCATGTGCTTGGCCATGTGTTTGATCCCCAACTCGGGGGTCGCACCCGATGGGCCGTAAAGCCGCAGCGGGTGCCACCGGCCGGACCAGGCCGTGAACGGGTACATATAGGGCAGGTCGGCGTAGTGATCGCCGTGCAGGTGGCTGATGAAGATATCGTTGATGAACATCGGCGGCACCTGCATGGCCAGGGCGTTCTTCACACTGCCGTTGCCCATGTCGAAGAAGAACCGCCGCGGCTGGGGCCGGCCGTTCCCGCACTCCACCAGGATGCAGGTTCCCGCCTGGCTCCGGGTCGGTGGCCAGGGGGTGCTGCCCAGAATGCTGATTCGCATTTCCCCCTCGGGCAGGATCTCGGTTCCCGGTGCGTAGAAGTTCCGGTTGTTGATCGAAGTCATCGGCCGGTAGTAGTCGGGCAGGCTGATACCGCCGCCGGGTCGAGCGCCGTAGGGGTTACTTGGCCGGGTCATGGGGCTCCTGGTGCGCGGATGGTTCGGGAAGCGGGTGCGCTTCGCGACTGTCGAACGTCGATGTTCCCCCGGCGGCGGCACCGGAAACTATCCAATATCGGAACGGGTTGCTCAGGACGGCTGCCGGCGCAGCGTTTCGCGGGGATGCTCGCCGAAACGCTGCCGGTAGAGCATGGCGAAGCGGCCCAGATGCCAGAACCCGCGTTTCATCGCGATATCGGTGACCGTGGTGTCGTCTCCGCCGGCCAGCCGTAGGTCGCGATGGGCCTGATGCAGTTGCCAGGCGCGGAAGAAGGCCGACGGCGGCAGACCGTACTCCCGCCGGAATGCCGCCCGGATCCATCGGTCGGAGACGTCCAGCAGCTCCGCCATGGCCGCCAGCGGCAGGTTGGGTCCGAGCTGGCGGGTCAGCCCGACACAGGAATGGACGATTCGCGCCGATGAGGTGAGCCGGGGTGATCTCGTGACCGGTCCGGATCGTCAGCGGCCCTCCGGGGCACAGCCCGTCGTATTCGTCGGCGGAGACCGTGATGGCCGCGAACGCCGGCGGCCCGGCGGCGCCACCCTCATGCTCGGCTCCGGGGCCGTAGGCCCACAGCGAACGCGGGTCGAGTTCCACGCCGTTCCAGCTGCCCAGACCCCGGGTCAACGGCAGCGCCGCGGTGATGGCGCCGGGTCTCATCTGCCCGAACGTCGCCACCGGAAAGCCGAACGAGCCGATCACCAACGACATGCTGCTGAGGTCCAGGCGGACGATACTCACCGAGCCGTCCTCGGCGGTCAGTCGAGCGGCCTGTAGCGGCATCCCGGCGACAGCGTCCTCGATGGCCTCGAGTTTCGGCACCCGGATCGCGGTGGCCGATCGCCCCGCCGTCCACCCGGGAAAGCTGATCGCTGTCACTTCCGGAACCTACCGGAGATCGCCCACCGGCCGGCTCGGGCGGTCCGGCCGTTCGCGATCCCGTGCACCGTCAACGGGACCCGGAGCACAGCGCTGAAATTCGTACCGGACCGGCCGCAGCTCGACCTTGCCGTCAACGGCAGAAACCCCTTCGGTGCGCAGCAGCTCCAACTGGTGGGCCGCCAGGTGCGGTGCGGGTCGCCCACTCGCGGCGATCACCCGGTGCCAGGGCAGATCGGCGGTATCGGTACGCATGATCCAGCCGACGATGCGCGGGCTGGAAAGCCCTGCCGCACTGGCGATATCACCGTAGGTGGCGACCCGGCCCGGCGGGATCGCGGCAACCAGGGCCCGCACCGACTCCACCTGTCCCGCGGTGATCCGGGCCATCATCAACCCAGCATGTCGCGGATCACCACGGCGGTTGCCGCGGGGTCGGCCAGCGGAACCATGTGCCGGCAACCGAACTCGCTCAGGGCGAGGTCCGGCCCCAGCCGCTGTGTCAGGCCGTCGATCAGCGCCTCGGTCACATACGGCGGGTCGCTGAATGCAGCACGGATCAGCGCGGTCGGAGTTCCGTTGCGCGGCAGCACGATATCTCGGGCCAGCTCGCTCCAGTAGGACATCATGGCCGGTATGCAGACCCGCCAGCCGTACCGCCCGTTCGGCAGCGCGATCAGATGGTTCGCGCACTCGGCATCCAGTTCGGCCGGGGGCACATCCGCCCACGCGCCGGATGACTTCTCCGTCCGCGCCTCCGCGGGGTCGGTGTAGTCCGGGGAGGCCATCATCGACTCGGCGACCTCACGCATCCGCTGTCCGTCCAGCCCCACCGCCGGATCGAGCAGGACCAGGCCGGAGACCAGGTCGGGGCAGGCGGCCGCCAGGTGCAGTGCCACCGCGCCGCCGAACGAGTGGCCCACCACCAGGACCGGGCCGGCGGCCTCCTGCTCGATCAGCCCGGCCAGCGCGGTGACGTTCGCCTCGATCGTCCAGGGCGCCGACCACGTCGAGTGGCCGTGCCCGATCAGATCCGGTGCGAGCACCGCGGTGTCGGGCAGGTGCCGTTCGGCCAGGGTGTGCCACCGGCGGCCGTGCCCGGTGAGCCCGTGGATCATCAGGACCCGGGCCGGGCCGGGCGGGCCGAAGCGGTTCAGGTGAAGGCCGTGGATCATCCGCCCTATGCTGCCAGGATGGAACCGGTCACGTTGTGCAGCCTGGGCGGGGCGGGCACGGTCACCGGTTCCAAACACCTGCTGGAAAGCGGTCGGCGGCGAATCCTGGTGGACTGCGGTCTGTTCCAGGGGGTGAAGAACCTTCGCGAGCTGAACTGGGCACGGTTGGCGGTGGAACCGTCCAGCATCGACGCGGTCGTGGTGACCCACGCCCACCTCGATCACACCGGCTATCTGCCGCGATTGGTCCGGAACGGCTTCCGTGGGCCGATCCTGTCCACCGCGGCCACCGCATCGGTCGCCGAGATCATCCTGCGGGACAGTGCCTTCCTGCAGGAGCGCGACGCGGCGTTTCTCAACGAGCACCGGGCCACCAAACATCACCCGGCGCTGCCGCTCTACGACGGTGCCGACGCCGGTCGGGCCGTCGAACTGTTCAGCAGCCGGCCGTTCGGCAAGGAGTTCGAGGTGTTCGACGGCGGGCCGGTGGTGACATTCCGGCGGGCCGGTCACATTCTCGGGGCGGCCACCGTCGATCTGTCCTGGAACGGCCGACGCATCGTCTTCACCGGCGACCTGGGTCGTTACGATGACCCGCTGATGTTCGACCCGGAGCCGGTGCCGGCCGCCGACTACCTGGTGATGGAGTCCACCTATGGTGACCGCCGGCACGAGCCCACCGATCCGGCCGCCGCGCTGGAGGAGATCGTCACCGCGACGGTGCTGCGCGGCGGCACGGTGGTGATCCCGGCGTTCGCGGTGGGCCGGGCCCAGGCGCTGCTGTACTACCTGTGGCAATTGCACTCCGCCGGCCGGCTCCCGGCCGTCCCGGTCTACCTGGACAGCCCGATGGCGATCAATGCCAGCGAGTTGCTGCACACCCATCAGCGTGACCACCGGCTCGCCCCGGAGGTGTACGAGGGTATGTGCGCCATGGCCACCTACACCCGGGATGCCGAACAGTCCAAGAGGATCTCGGCGGGCCGTGAGCCCAAGATCGTCATCTCGGCCAGCGGGATGGCGACCGGCGGCCGGATCCTGCACCACCTCAGGGCATTCGCGCCGGATCCGCGGAACACCATCGTGGTGACCGGTTATCAGGTGCCGGGAACCCGTGGGGCCTCGATCGCCGCCGGTGAGCGTGAGATCAAGATTCACGGCGAGTGGATCCCGGTCAACGCGCAGGTGGCGAATCTGAAGATGCTGTCCGCGCACGCCGATGCCGAGGAACTGATCCGCTGGGCGCGCGGTTTCACCACCGAACCCCGGCAGGTGTTCGTGGTGCACGGAGAATCCGGGCCGGCCGACACCCTGCGCAGGCGTTTGGGCAGGGAGCTCGGCTGGCCGGCGACGGTGTCACGGCCCGGTCAGGTTTTCGACCTGTAGGGGAGTCGATCGTGTCGTACCCCGGTGGTGTCATATCCGCATGGCGACGGTTCGGGTGCTCGGCGGTCCGGGGACGGGGAAGAGCAGCCTGCTCATCGAGACCGCCGCGACGCGCATCGCCGCCGGGCTCGACCCGGAGTCGGTGCTGCTGCTGACCGGGTCGGGCCGGGTGGCCGCGGCCACCCGCGGCGCGCTGACCGCGCGGCTGCTCGGTGAGACCCCGTCGGATCTGCCGGTGGTGCGCGAACCGCTGGTCCGGTCGCTGCACAGTTATGCCTTCGCAGTGCTGCGCAAGGCCGCCGAGCGGGCAGGTGATCCGCCGCCGCGCCTGGTCACCGGTGCCGAACAGGAGGGTGTCATCCGCGAGCTGCTCGACGGGGATATCGCCGACGGGGCCCGCAGCTGGCCGCGGGAGCTGCGGCCGGCGCTGTCGGCCGCCGGGTTCGTCACCGAACTGCGTGATCTGCTCGCCCGCTGTGCCGAGCGCGGGGTCGACCCGGCGCACCTGCAGCGACTCGGCCGGAGCTCCGGCCGGCCGCAGTGGGTGGCCGCCGGTCGGTTTGCCAGCCAGTACGAGCAGGTCATGCTGCTGCGCGCCTCGGTCGGCACCGCCGCCCCGCAGGCGACGGTGCCGGCGCTCGGCGCGGCCGAGCTGGTCGGTGCGGCCCTGGAGGCGCTGGCCGTCGATACCGAGCTGCTGGCCGCCGAGCGGGCCCGGGTCCGGCTGCTGCTCGTCGACGATGCCCAGCATCTGGACCCGCAGGCCGCCGAGCTGGTGCGGGTCCTGGCCGCCGGTGCCGATCTGACGATGCTGGCCGGCGACCCGAATCAGGCGGTGTTCGGGTTCCGCGGGGCCGAGCCGGAGTTACTGCGTGCGGGGGCCGGCCGGACGATCAGGCTGACCCGGTCGCACCGTTGCGCCCCGGCGATCGCCCGCGCCATCGCCGGGATGGCCGCGGGGCTGCCCGGTGCCGGCTGGCCCACCCTGGACTGCCGCGCGGACGATGACGGCGATACCGGCTCAGTCACCGTTCGGGTGGCCGAGTCGGCGCACGCCGAGGCCGCCATGGTGGCCGATGCGCTGCGGCGTGCCCACCTCGTCGACCGCCTGCCGTGGTCCGAGCTGGCGGTGATCGTACGTTCGGCATCGGCCGCCGCGGCGTTAGCGCGGTCGTTGGCGGTGGCCGGGGTGCCGGTGACGGTCCCGGCCGCCGGCGGTCCGATCAGCGACCAGCCCGCGGCCCGCGCGTTGTTGACCGTGTTGGAGGCGACCGCCGCCGGCCTGGACGGCGGGCGGGCCGAGGCCGTGCTGACCGGCCCGATCGGCCGGATCGACCCGGTGTCGCTGCGCCAGCTTCGCCGGGCCCTACGCCGGCGCGACGCCGACCTGACCGATGCGCTCACCGGTACGGCCCCGCCGCTGCCGGCGACGCTGGCCAAACCGGTCAACCGGGTCCGGGCGGTGCTGTCCGCCGCGATCCGCAGCCACCGCCGCCATCGCGATCCCCGCTACACGCTCTGGCAGGTGTGGGAGCGAAGCGGTCTGCAGCGGCGCTGGGTGCGCGCCGCCGAGCGCGGGGGTGTCGACGGCGCCCTCGCCGAGCGGAACCTGGGCGCGGTCACCGCACTGTTCGATATCGCCGAGGACTATGTCGCCCGCACCACCGGGGCCACGCTGACCGGCCTGCTCGACCATATCGCCGCGCTGCAGCTGCCGCCGGTCGCCGAGGCCGGGCCGGCCGGTGCGGCGGTGGCGGTGCTCAGCCCGCACGCCGCCCTGGACCGGGACTGGGAGATGGTCGTCATCGCCGGGTTGCAGGATGGACTGTGGCCCAACACCACCCCGCGCGGCGGGGTGCTCGGGACCCAGCAGTTACTGGACGTCCTCGACGGTCTCGGCGATGAGGTGTCCGCGCGGGCCCCGCTGCTCGCCGAGGAGCGTCGGCTGCTCATCGCCGCGATGGGCCGGGCCCGACGGCGGCTGCTGATCACCGCCGTCGATAGTGACTCCGGTGATGCGGTAAGCCTGCCGTCGCCGTTCGTCGCCGAGCTGGCCGCCCATGCCGGTGGTGACACCGCAGACCCACCGTGTCCGCAGCCCGCCCCGCCGGTGCTGTCACCGTCGGCGGTGGTCGGCCGGCTGCGGGCCGCGGTGTGTGCACCCGACGGGACCGTTTCGGAGGCCGAGCGGGCCTGCGCGGCATCGCAACTGGCCCGGCTGGCCGCCGCCGGTGTGCCCGGCGCCGATCCGGCGCACTGGCACGGTCTTGCCGATATCAGCACCGAGGAACCGCTATGGTCCGGAGCCCAGCACATCGTCGACCTGAGCCCGTCGACATTGCAGACACTATCGGACTGCCCGCTGCGCTGGCTGGCCGAACGGCACGGCGGCACCGGCGCCCGGGCCCTCAACTCCACCCTTGGATCGGTGCTGCACGCCCTGGTCGCCGACTCGGCAAAGACTGGTGACCAGCTCATCGCCGAGTTGGAAAACGTCTGGGCCGCTTTACCGTTCGACTCGCCCTGGTATGCCGCCAATGAGCTCGAACGGCACCGAAGCATGCTGTCCGCATTCGTGGCGTGGCACTCCGCCGGTCGCCACGAGCTGACCGAGATCGGCACCGAGGTGGCCCTGGACGGGGTCGTCGCCGAGGCGGCGGACGGGTTGCCGGCGGTGCGGGTGCGCGGCCGCATCGACCGGTTGGAACGCGATGCGCAGGGTCGTCTGGTGGTCGTCGACATCAAAACCGCCAAGACCCCGGTCAGCAAAGACGACGCTCACCGCCACGCCCAGCTCGGCCTCTACCAACTGGCCGTCTCGGCAGGTCTGCTGGCAGACGGCGACCATCCCGGCGGCGGCCGGCTGGTCTACGTCGGCAAACCGTCCGCCACCGGGGCCACCGAACGTGAACAGACCGCGCTGGGGCCCGAGGACATCCCCGGCTGGCAGCGGGCGGTACAAGCCGCCGCGGCGGCCACCGCCGGGCCGCAGTTCGTCGCCCGGGTCAACGACGGCTGTCAACACTGCCCGCTGCGGCCGTCCTGCCCGGCCCACACCCAGGAGTCGTCATGACCCACAGTCCCGCCGAACTCGCTGCCGCCCTGGGTGTTCCGTCTCCCACCGATGAACAGTCCGCGGTGATCGCCGCCCCGCCGGGGCCGCTGGTGGTGGTGGCCGGCGCCGGGGCCGGCAAGACCGAGACCATGGCGGCCCGGGTGGTCTGGCTGGTCGCCAACGGCTACGCCGATCCGGGGCAGGTGCTGGGCCTGACGTTCACCCGCAAGGCCGCCGGGCAGCTGCTGCGGCGGGTGCGGTCCCGGCTGGCACGGCTGGCCGGCCATCTCGGCGGGGCCGCGGATGCGGCCGGTTCCCCGCTGGTGAGCACCTACCACGCCTTCGCCGGACAACTCCTGCGCGAGTTCGGTGTGTTACTGCCGGTCGAGCCGGATGCCCGGCTGCTCAGTGAGACCGAGCGCTGGCAGCTGGCCTATGAGGTGGTCTGCGGGCACCCGGGGCCGCTGCCGATCGGCAAGACCCCGGCCGCGGTCACCGCCATGGTGCTGCGGCTGTCCGACGAACTGGCCGAGCACCTCGTCGACACCGATCAGCTTCGCGCGACCCACACCGAGCTGGAGCGGCTGGTCTACGCGCTGCCGCCCGGGCCCCGCCAGCGCGACACCGGGCCCACCCGGGGGCTGCTGGCCATCCTGGACGCCCAGGCCGAACGGGCCGCGCTGATACCGCTGATCGATGCGCTGCATACCCGGATGCGGGCGGCGACCGTACTGGATTTCGGCGCCCAGATGGCGGCGGCCGCCCGGCTGGCCACCCGGCACCCGCAGGTCGGCGAAACGCTGCGGGAAAGATACCGGGTGGTGCTGCTCGACGAATACCAGGACACCGGCCACGCCCAGCGCATCGCCCTGTCGGCGCTGTTCGGTGGCGGCGACGACGGTGATTCCCGGCGTGCTGGCGGCGGTGACCCCGGCGGTGATTCCGGCGGCGATCGGCCGGCGCTGACCGCCGTCGGCGACCCGATCCAGTCCATCTACGGCTGGCGCGGAGCTTCGGCGACCAACCTTCCGCGCTTCACCACCGACTTCCCGCGCCGGGACGGCAGCCCGGCGCCCACCCTGGAGCTGCGGACCAGTTGGCGTAATCCGCCGCGGGCACTGCACCTGGCCAACGCGGTGTCCGCCGAGGCGCGGCGCCGATCGGTGGCGGTCCGGCCACTGCGTCCGCGGCCGGGGGCGGAACCCGGCAGTGTGCTGTGCGCCTTACACCGGGATGTAGCCGGCGAACGGCACTGGGTTGCCGACCACATTGCGACCCGGTACCGCGCCGCCGCCGCGGCCGGGCAGGAGCCGCCGACGGCTGCGGTGCTGGTGCGTCGTAACGCCGACGCGGGTCCGGTGGCCGCGGCCCTGTCCGCCCGCGGTGTCCCGGTCGAAGTGGTGGGTTTGGCCGGGTTGCTCTCGGTTCCCGAAGTGGCGCAGCTAATTTCGGTGCTGCGGCTGGTCATCGACCCCATTGCGGGGACCGCCGCCGTGCAGGTTCTGACCGGTGCGCGCTGGCGGCTGGGCGCTGCCGACCTCGCCGCATTGTGGCGCCGGGCGGTGCAGCTGGACGGACAGCGGCCGACCGCGGTGTCGGCCGAGCAGATCGTCGTCGCTGCCGCCGAGGCCGCCGACGCCGCGTCCCTGGCCGATGCGATCGCCGATCCGGGTCCGGCCGGAAGCTACTCGCCGGAGGGCCACCGCCGGATCGTGGCCGCCGGAGCCGAACTGGCCCGGCTGCGCGGCTATCTGGCTCATCCGCTGACTGACCTGGTGGCCGAGGTGCGGCGGGTGCTTGGCATCGATGCCGAGGTGCGTGCGGCCCGCCCGGCCGCAGCGGCCGGCACCGGAGGTGAGCACCTCGACCGCTTCGGCGATGTGGTGGCCCGCTACGCCGAGCGGCCCGGCGCCGATCCGGCGGGCCTGCTGGCCTACCTTGACGCGGCCGCGGCCGTGGAGAACGGATTGGCCCCGGCCGAGATCAGCCCGGCGCCCGGGCGGGTTCAGGTCCTGACGGTGCATGCCGCCAAGGGACTGGAATGGCAACTCGTGGCGGTACCGCACCTGAGCGCACGGGTGTTCCCGTCGACGGCGTCCAAGCGGACCTGGCTCAACGACGCCGGGGATCTACCGCCCCTGCTGCGCGGTGACCGCGCCGGCGATCAGGCGGGGGCGGGCGCACCGGGGATACCGGTGCTGGACACCTCGGCGGTCACCGATCGGAAGGCGCTCTCGGAGGTGATCGACACCCACCGCGATCAGCTGCTCGCGCGCCGGTACGACGAGGAGCGACGGCTGCTCTATGTCGCACTGACCCGCACCGAGGACACCCTGCTGCTGTCCGGGCACCATTGGGGCGCCACCGAGAGCACGCCGCGTGGCCCCTCGGACTTCCTGGTCGAGATCCGCGACATCATCGAAGCCGCCGCCGCTGCCGGTGAACCGTGCGGGGTCATCGAGCACTGGGAACCCGAACCGGCCGCGGGGGAGGCTAACCCGTTGCGGGACAACACTGTCGAGGTGCCGTGGCCGGTCGACCCGCTGGGGTCGCGTCGCGGCGATGTCCAGCGGGGGGCGCAGTTGGTGGCCGCGGCCATCGCTGCGAAACCGGTGCCGGCCGACTCCGGCGATCCGCACGGCTGGATCGCCGATGTCGATGCGCTGCTGGCCGAACGAGCCCGGGCCGCCCAGCCCGCACCGATGGCGTTACCGGCCCAGCTCTCGGTCAGCGCCCTGGTCGATCTCGACCGGGACCGGGAGGATGCGGCCCGCAGGCTCACCCGGCGGCTGCCGGCCCGTCCGGATCCGCACGCGATCCTGGGCACCGCCTTCCACGACTGGGTGCAGCGTTTCTACGGCGCCGAGCGGCTGTTCGACCTCGACGACCTGCCCGGCGCTGGGGATCCGCAGACCGCCGATGTCGAGCTGTTGGCGGTGCTGCAGGATGCGTTCAACGCCTCACCGTGGGCGGCCCGAACGCCGGTAGACGTCGAGGTGCCCTTTGAGATGGCATTCGGCGCAACCGTGGTCCGTGGCCGCATCGATGCCGTGTTCGCCGACCCCGACGGCGGGTGCACCGTCGTCGACTGGAAGACCGGTGCGCCGCCCGCCGATGATGCGGCCCGCCGGCACGCCGCGGTCCAGTTGGCGGTGTACCGCCTGGCCTGGGCCGGTTTGACCGGCCGCCCGGTGTCGCAGGTGCGGGCGGTGTTCCACTACGTGCGTGCCGGCCGGACCGTCGCCCCCGACACCCTGCCGGAGGCTGCCGAACTGGCCGCCCTGCTCAGACCCGACGCGGAGCGTCACGCCGGATCCTGAGCGCCTGGGCGATCATCGGCGCCTGCATCGGCAGCCGCGCCAACGCGGCGATCCGCATCGGCCACTTCTGGACGCCCGGTTTGTTCCACCACATCCGGGCCATGTTCAGGTTGGCCGGGAACACCGCCAGGAACAGCGCCACGGCGGCCAGCGCCCCGGCCCGGCGGGTGCGCGGCGCCAGCAGCATCGCGCCCACACCCACTTCAGCCGCTCCCGAGGCGTAGGTGTAGAAACGCGGGCTGCCGGGCAACTCGGTGGGCACGATGGTGTCGAACGGCTTCGGTGCCAGGAAGTGTCCGGCGCCGATTCCGATCAACATTGCCGCCATCCGATAGGCGGGGCGCTGACTGGCTGGTTCGGCTGAGCGTTCTGTGGGGGTCTGCGGCATGGTTACATAATGGCGGTGTGCTGCCATCCCCTCGGGCGAAACGCATCGGATGAGTTCGTGACGGATTCTCGTGGCTAACCGGCGGGTGCGGCGGAACCTCGACGCGATCAACGAGAACCTTGCCGCCAAACCCGACTCCGAGTTGGTCGAATACCTGCACATCCCGACGAAATTCGTCAGCCCCGGGCGACGGATCGCACGGCGGGTGCTCTACGCCCTCGCGGCACTGTTCGCCGCGGTGTTCATCGTCTACCTCGACCGCGACGGCTACAGCAACTCCACCGGAAAGCCGTTGACGCTCCTGGATTGCTTCTACTACGCGACGGTGTCGCTGTCGACCACCGGCTACGGTGATATCGCGCCGTACACCGAGCGGGCCCGGCTGGTGAACATCCTGATGATCACCCCGCTGCGGGTGGCCTTCCTGATCGTTCTGGTCGGTACCACCGTTGAGACGCTGACCACGGCGTCGCGGCAGACGTTGAAGATCCAGAATTGGAGGAGGAAGGTGCGCAACCACACCGTCGTCGTCGGGTACGGCACCAAGGGCCGCACCGCGGTGAGCGCCATGATCGCCGACGGCGTCAAACCCGCCGAAATCGTGGTCGTGGATACCGAGCAATCCGCCCTTGAGCTGGCCAAGACGGCCGGTCTGGTGACGGTGCGCGGTGACGCCAACCGATCCGATGTGCTGCGGTTGGCCGGAGCCCAGAACGCCAGCGCCGTCGTGGTGGCGACCAACAGCGATCCCACCGCGGTGCTGGTGACCCTGACCGCGCGCGAACTGGCGCCCAACGCGACCATCATCGCCTCGGTGCGCGAAGCCGAGAACCGCCATCTGCTGTTGCAGTCCGGGGCCGACTCGGTGGTGGTGTCCTCGGAGACCGCGGGCCGGCTGCTCGGCCTGGCCACCTCCAAGCCCACGGTGGTGGGGATGATCGAGGATCTGATCACCCCGGACTCCGGGGTGGTGATCGCCGAGCGCGAGGTGGAGGAGAAAGAGGTCGGCGGCTCTCCCCGGCATCTGTCCGATGTCGTGCTCGGTGTGGTCCGCGATGGGCGGTTGCTGCGGTTCGACGACGCCGAAATGGATGCCCTGGAGCGGTCCGACCGCGTGCTCTACGTGCGCACCGCCGACGACGAGTGACCAAACCGGTGAGCTTCCGGCTGCGCAATGTCCCTCTGCTGTCGCGGGTCGGGGCCGACCGAGCCGACCACCTTCGCACCGATGTCAACGCCGCTGTCGCCGGATGGGGCGAGGCCGCTCTGCTGCGCGTCGATGATCGCAATCAGGTGCTTGTCGTCGATCAGCGTGTGGTGCTCGCCCCGGCGACAGAGTTGGGTGACGTCCCGCCGCCGGATGCGGTTTTCCTGGGCCGGATCGCCGACGGCCGTCATGTCTGGGCGGTGCGCGCCCCGCTGGCGGCGCCCCCGGACGGCCCCGCGCACCCGGACGGTCCCGCACCCCCGGCCCGCGCGATCGACCCGCGCCGTTCCGCAGTGCCGTTCGACGATGTCAGTGCCCAGTTGGTCGCCGGCGCGCTGGCTCTGTTGAATTGGCATGACAGCGCTCGTTTTTCGCCGACCGACGGATCCCCGACCCGGCCGGTCCGATCCGGCTGGGCACGGCGCAACGTGCTCACCGGGCAGGAGGACTTTCCCCGCGTCGACCCCGCCGTCATCTGCCTGGTGCATGACGGCGCCGACCGTGCGGTGCTGGCCCGGCAAACCGTCTGGCCGCCGCGGCTGTTCTCGCTGATCGCCGGTTTCGTCGAGGCCGGCGAGTCCTTCGAGACCTGTGTGGTGCGCGAGGTTGCCGAGGAGATCGGGCTTACCGTGCGTGATGTGCACTACTTGGGCAGCCAGCCATGGCCGTTTCCGCGGTCGTTGATGGTCGGTTTCCACGCCGTCGCCGACCCGGGGCAGGATTTTGCCTTCAACGACGGGGAGATCGCCGAAGCCGCCTGGTTCACCCGTGCCGAGGTCCGCGCCGCGCTGGAGGAGGGCGACTGGAGCAGTGACTCCACATCCCGGCTGCTGTTACCCGGTTCCATCTCCATCGCCCGGGAGATCATCGAGTCCTGGGCGTACCACGGCGGCTGACCGCTCGGTCCGTCCACGCACCGGCCATATCCTGTGCACCGCCCACCGCCCACCGCCCACCGCGCTCCGAACCGCTGGCAGTTTCTGCTTCAGCACCACCGGTGCACGTGTCTGTCTACCCCCAGTGCATTTGCCCACCTTTGAGCGACAACTGGGCTGGAGCCTCGCGTTGAGCCCGGCGGCGCGGCTCATGTCAGAGCCGTATGCGACGTTGCCGTTATGACTGATACGACCCCGCCGCACGGCCGTTTGCTGCGCGGTACTGAATTACGTTACGTCCTGGTCCGGTTGCTGCAGTTGCTCGGGCCCGCCACGGTGCCCGAGCTCGCGGAGGGTCTGCAGCGGTGGGGTTTTGCCGTCGGCGGCCGGCCGTCGAAGACTATTTCGGACGCACTGCGATGGGAACGGGCGCGCGACCGGGTCCGTCGGATCGATCGGGGCCGTTACCGTGCCGGGGGTATGCCACGCTCGACCGAACACCGGATCATCTGGCGGGTGGTGGCGCTGCGGGAGGAAGCTCGGCGGATGGCCGGGTAGCGGGCGCTGCCGCGGCGAGTGGCCCGGGATTGAGCCGCGCCGGACGAGTGACTACGCACCGGGCAATACCCCGACGGGTTGTCGCTCAGAGCTGGGCAAAAGTACTACACCCCCGGAGACCCGGGAACCCGGGAACCCGGAGACCCGGGAACCCGGAGACCCGGAGACCCGGAGACCCGGAGACCCGGGAACCCGGAGAACCGGGCGGCGCGCTAGACCCCCAGCTTGGCCTTGACCTCGTTGATGCTCGGGTTGGTCAGCGCCGATCCGTCGGCGAAGCGCAGCGTGGGCACGGTCTGATTCCCGCCGTTGGCCGTCATGACGAACTCCGCGGCCGCCGGGTCGTGTTCGATATCGACCTCGGTGAACGAGATACCGGCAGCCTTCATCATGGTCTTGAGACGTTTGCAGTAGCCGCACCACACCGTGGAATACATGGTGACCTGAGGTTCTGTCATAAGGGCCCCAAGATATCCCACAGTCGATAACCCGCTGTCCCCGCAGGCTGCCAAGATGGAGGCCATGCCCGCGACCGCCGCCGAACTCGTCGGCCTCGACGACGAACAACGCGAGGCCGTCCTGGCCGCACGCGGGCCGGTGTGCGTGCTGGCCGGGGCCGGTACCGGTAAGACCCGCACCATCACCCATCGCATCGCGCACCTGATCGCCAACGGCCACGTCGCGGCCGGTCAGGTGCTGGCGGTGACGTTCACCTCCCGAGCGGCCGGGGAGATGCGCAGCCGGTTGCGCGGTATGCAGATCGGCGGGGTGCAGGCGCTGACCTTCCACGCCGCCGCCCGGCGCCAGTTGCACTACTTCTGGCCGCGGGTGGTCGGCGACACCGGCTGGCAGCTGCTGGACAGTAAGTTCGCCGTGGTGGCCCAGGCCGCCAACCGGGCGCGGTTGCAGGCCGGTACCGAGGACGTCCGCGACCTCGCCGGGGAGATCGAGTGGGCCAAAGCTTCGCTGATCACCCCGGAGACCTATGCCGGTGCGGTCGCGCAGGCCGGCCGCGATATCCCGATGGACGCCTCGAAGGTAGCGGCGGTCTACGCCGGCTACGAGGCGCTGAAGGCGAACCGCGACGGGGTGGCGCTGCTGGACTTCGACGATCTGCTGCTGCACACCGCTGCGGCCATCGAGAACGATGCGGCAGTGGCCTCGGAGTTCCGGGACCGCTACCGGTGTTTCGTCGTCGACGAGTACCAGGACGTCACCCCGCTGCAGCAGCGGGTGCTGGACGCCTGGCTCGGCGAACGCGACGACCTGACCGTTGTCGGTGACGCCAACCAGACCATCTACTCCTTCACCGGCGCCTCGCCGCGCTACCTGCTGGACTTCTCGCGACGTTTTCCGGAGGCGACCCTGGTGCGCCTGGAGCGCGACTACCGCTCCACCCCGCAGGTGGTCTCATTGGCCAACCGGGTGATCGCGGGGGCGCGCGGGCGGATGGCCGGCTCGAAGCTGCACCTGATCGGCCAGCGACCGCCCGGACCGGAGCCGACCTTCCGCGACCACCCCGACGAGGTGGCCGAGGCCACTGCCGTGGCGCGGGCGATCAAGGGACTGCTCGGGAAGGGTATTCCGGCCGCGGAGATCGCGGTGCTCTACCGCATCAACGCCCAGTCCGAGGTGTACGAGGAAGCGCTGACCGCCGCGGGTATCGGATTCCAGGTGCGCGGCGGTGAGGGGTTTTTCAGCCGCCAGGAGATCCGCCAGGCACTCGTCGCGCTACAGCGTGCGGCCGACCGGGAGATCGGGGGCGAGCTGTCGGAACTGGTCCGCGAACTGCTCGAACCGCTGGGCCTGACCGCCGAGGCGCCGACGGGCACCAAGGCGCGGGAGCGCTGGGAGGCGTTATCGGCGTTGGCCGAACTCGTCGACGAGGAGGTCGCCGCCCGCCCGGAGATCGACCTGGCTGCTCTGGTCGCCGAACTGCGGGTGCGGGCCGACTCGCGGCACCCGCCCACCGTCCAGGGTGTCACGCTGGCCTCGCTGCACGCCGCCAAAGGTCTGGAATGGGATGCGGTGTTCCTGGTCGGCGTGGCCGACGGGACCCTGCCGATCAGTCATGCGGTGGCCAAGGGCCCCGATAGTGAGGCCGTCGAGGAGGAACGGCGGCTGCTCTACGTCGGAATCACCCGCGCCAGAAAGCATTTGGAGCTCAGCTGGGCGTTGGCCCGGGCGCCGGGAGGTCGGCAGGGCAGAAAGCCGTCGCGCTTCCTCAACGGTATCGCCCCGCAGGCGAGCGCCGGGCCGACCGCCGGAGGGCCGGCCAAACCGCGCCGCCAACGGGGCGCCACGCCGCACTGCCGGGTCTGCAATGCCGTACTCACCAGCGCCCCGGCAATCATGTTGCGGCGCTGCGAGACCTGCGCGGTCGATATCGACGAGGAACTGCTCGCCCAGCTCAAGGACTGGCGGTTGGCCACCTCCCGGGAGCTCAGCGTCCCGGCTTATGTGGTGTTCACCGACAACACGCTGATCGCCATCGCCGAGTCGCTGCCCGCGGACGAGACCGCGCTGGTGGCGATCCCGGGGATCGGCGCCCGAAAGCTCGAGCAGTTCGGCGCCGAAGTCCTGGACCTAGTGCGGGCCCGCAGTTAGCGGTCCTTACATGACGCCGAGTGCACGGGCCGCCGTGTTGGCCGCGCGCGCACCCGACATCCGCCGCAGCAGCAGC
This sequence comes from uncultured Mycobacterium sp., assembly GCA_964555915.1. Taxonomy (GTDB): domain Bacteria; phylum Actinomycetota; class Actinomycetes; order Mycobacteriales; family Mycobacteriaceae; genus Mycobacterium. Next base: position 9,077 of record CAZKUK010000011.1, on the reverse strand, counting down.
AGTCCGTCCAGCAGGGCCACCGAGGCCAGCGCCTGCGACCGGCGTTCGGCGGCCGTCGGGGCGGCGATCCGCGGCTCCATCCAGTCCACCCAGCCGCCGATGAGTGCCGGCGCCAGGCTGGCGTAGGGCTCGCGGCGCGCGCTGGCCAGTCCGACGATCTCGAAGTACACCGCGAAGATCGGATCGGCAGTTGGAGAGGCCAGCGTCGGCCAGGCCCGGCGCTGCAGGTCGAGAACTGGCAGGGCCTGCTCGCCGAAGGCGTCGGCCAGCGCGCTCTGCAGTTGCTCGCCGAGTGCGGCGATCACCGAAGTGATCATCTCGGCCTTGGTGGGGAAGTAGTAGACGACGGTCCGGTCGCTGATGCCCAGGCTCGCGCCGACCGACCCGAACGTGAGCGATCCGATCCCCGAGGTGGCGGCCAGCCGGGCGGCGGCCTTCAGAAGATCCTCCCGGGAGTGCTTGTAGCCCACCCCTTGATCCTAGAGGGCGCACTGTCTACCATTATTTGTAGTTGCCGCTACAAAAAGGGGAGTGCCGAGATGGATGAACGCCGAAGCGCCGCAGTGCTAACCGGATTCGTGGTGGGGGCGCTGGTCGCGCTCGGATTCGCCATCGTCATCAGCCTGCTACCGGAATCGCTTTTTCTCCAGACACCCCGGCGGGTGGCGGTCTATGTCGCCGTCGCACTGGCCGCACCGCCCACGGTGTGGTTCCTGCAGTGGGTCGCCCGGTTGCGCAGGCTCGATCAGCGGACGGTGTTCCTCTGGGGCGCGGCCGGGGCGATGACCTTCGACGGCCTGGCGATCGGGTTCGTGCCGGAACTCTACGGCCAGACCGGGCAGGCACTGGCCTGGACCGCATCGGCATTGATCTTCGCCTTCGCCAGCCTGATCGTGGCCGGCCAGGTCATGCTCGGCCGGGTGGTCCTGGCCGCCGGCTGATTCAGCCCCTGCTGTCGAGCCACCTGCTGAGCGCGTCCTCGAGCGCGGCCGCGACGGTCAGGCCCGACGCGCCTGCGGTCTGCTCGAATCGCTCGACCAACTCGGCGGGGACCGAGGCATCGACCTTCACCCGTTTCGGACCGGCCGGTTCCGGCGAATCACCGGTGGAGACCGGGGTGTGCCGCGCGGCGCTCGCCTCGATGACGGCGCGAAGAGCCGGGATCTGCCGGAGCAGGCCGGTCAGATCCTCGGCCTCGATGCGCAGCACTTCGGTCGGCCCGGTCGTCGTCACTGTGGCGGAGCGCAGCTTGCCGCTCCGCAGGGCTGATTCGCCGATCACCTCACCCGGTCCCAGAGAGGCGATGTGCTCGCGGCCGACGTAGACCCCGACCTCCCCGCTGAGCAGGATGTAGCAGGAGTCCGACGGAGTCTGTTCGTGGATCAGCGGCCACGGGCCCGAGGTCGAGTCGTGGTGTGCCGCTCGGACCAGGTGATTCAGATCGTCGTCGGAGAACTTCTCGAACGCCGGCAACTCCCGCAACCGACGGGCGTCGTCTCGCTCCTGGAGTTCAGTCCATGAGCCCTCGCCGTGCTTGTCCGCTGCGCCCATCGGTGGCGTACTCCTCTCGTCTCGGTGCCGGCTCTCGTGGCATCCGTCGTCCCAGTATCCGCGACCTGCCCCGCCGAGCGTGCGGTTTTATCCGCAACCCGCCGATAGCGGCGTATGGGGACTCACATTGGCCGGGCTGCTCGTGGCCGCCCCGGTCTGACCCGCCCGGCGTTAGCATTGCGCCCGTGACGTGGTCGGACCGGGAACGCGAACTGCTCGCGGTCACGCTGGGTCTGCTCCAGGAGCACGGCTACGAGCGGCTGACCCTCGATGATGTCGCCGCCACCGGCCGGGCCAGCAAGGCCACCATGTACCGGCGCTGGCCCACCAAGGCCGAACTGGTCCTGGCCGCGTTCATCGAGGGTGTCAGCCAGGACGCCGTGCCGCCGGACAGCGGGAGTCTGCGCGAGGATCTGATCGCCATCGGCGACACCGTCTGCGCCCATGTCAAGGAGCACGGCAGCACGCTGCGGGCCGTGCTCGGGGAGGCCTCGCGTAACACCGACCTCGGGGACGCCCTACAGGAGCAGCTGTTCGATCAGCGCCGGGCGATGATGAAGGACGTGCTCACACACGCCGTCGACCGCGGCGAGATCTGTCCCGAGGTCGTCGACAGCGAACTGTGGGATCTGCTGCCCGGCTACCTGATCTACCGCGCGGTGATCCAGAACCGGCCGGCAACCCGCCGTACGGTCCGCACTCTCGTCGACGACATGATCCTGCCGGGCCTGACGCGGGGCGCGCAGTGAAACGGTACGGTACCGTACTGCCGGTGGAAGCTGACCGGTGAAGCGCACGCTCACCTCGGCTCTCGGCCGGGTCTGGCTGGTCTGGGTGTCGATCGGCATCGTCGTGCTGGCCGGCTTCGCGGTGCACCGGCTGCAAGGGGCTTTCAAATCCGAGGTCAATACGGCGAATATGGACGGCGTCGCCGACCAGATCGTGCCGTTCAATCCCAAAGAGGTTCTGCTGCAGGTGTTCGGCCAGCCCGGCGCCACAGCGACCATCACCTACATGGACGTCAACTCCCGGCCGCAGCGGGTCGACGATGTGGCCCTGCCGTGGGCCTATGAGGATTCCACGACCGTCCCCGCGGTCCTGGTCAACGTTCAGGCCCAGGGTGACGGCAGCAGCCTGGGCTGCCGGATCACCATCGACGGGGTCGTCAAGGTGGAGCGCTTGGCCAGCGGCGCGAGCGCGTACGTCTTCTGCCTGGACAAATCCGGATGAGTAACCGCCACGGCACCCCGCCCCGTATTCCGCAGCTGATCCGCCGGCTGGCGATACCGATCGCCATTCTCTGGCTGGCACTGGCCGCCTCGAGCAACGCGCTGATCCCGCAGCTGGAGGAGGTCGGGCGGGTCCACAACGTCGCCCAGAGCTCCAAGGATGCGCCGTCGCTGATCGCCTCCAAGCGGGTGGGCGCGGTATTCGGTGAGTACGACTCCGACAGCCTGGTCACGCTGGTGCTCGAGGGCGATCAGCCGCTGGGCGATGACGCCCACCGCTTCGCCGACGTCCTGGTGGAGCGCATGCGGGCCGATACCGAGCATGTCCAGCACGTCCAGTACTTCTGGGGTGATCCGCTGACCGCCGCCGGTGCGCAGAGCAGCGACGGCAAGGCCGCGCTGATCCAGGTCTATCTGGTCGGCGACGCCGGTAGCAGTCAGGCCAACGAATCCGTGGCCGCCGTCCGCGAGATCGTGGACCAGACTCCGGCCCCGCCCGGTATCAAGGCCTATGTGAGCGGCCCGGCGGCTCTGGTCGCCGACGAGTTCGCGGTGGGTGAGGGCAGCCACATCAAGGTCACCGCGCTGACGTTCGGTGTGATCGCGGTGATGCTGCTGATCGTTTACCGGTCCATCACCACCACGCTGCTCACTCTCTTCGCGGTCGCCATCCAGGTTTCGGCCGCCCGCGGTCTGGTCGCCTTCCTGGGTCACACCGGCATCATCCCGCTGTCGACGTATGCGACCAACCTGCTGACGTTGCTGGCGATCGCGGCTTCCACCGACTACGCGATTTTCCTGTTGGGCCGTTACCAGGAGGCGCGCCAGGCCGGTGAGGATCGCCAAGCCGCCTACTACACGATGTATCGCAGCACCGCGCATGTGATCATCGGCTCGGGCCTGACGGTGTCCGCCGCGGTGTTCTGCCTGGTATTCACCCGCACGCCATACTTCAACAGCCTGGGAATCCCGGCCGGTATCGGCCTCCTGGTCACCCTGGTGGGCTCGCTGACCCTGACGCCGGCGGTCATCACGATGGGCAGCCATCTCGGGTTGTTCGACTCCAAGCGCGCCATGCGAACCCGCGGCTGGCGGCGCATCGGCACCGCGATCGTCCGCTGGCCCGGGCCGGTCCTGGTGGCCTCGATCGCGGTGGCACTCATCGGTCTGCTGGCCCTGCCCGGGTACAAGACCTCCTATGACGCCCGCCACTACCAGCCGGACTGGGCGCCGTCGAAGATCGGCTACGCCGCGGCCGAACGGCACTTCTCGGCGGCAAGGCTCAACCCCGAGGTTCTGATGGTCGAAACCGACCAGGATCTGCGCACCCCGGCCAATATGATCGTGCTCGAGCGCATCGCCAAGGAGGTGTTCCGCACCCCCGGGGTGGCGATGGTGCAGTCCATCACCCGGCCGCTGGGCACCCCACTGGAGCACACTTCGCTGGGCTTCCAGATGAGTGCGCAGTCCTCCGCGCAGATTCAGAACCTGCCATTCCAGCAGGCCCGCGCCGACGATCTGGTCGAGCAGGTAGCCGAGATCTCCCGCTCGATCACCCTGCTGCAGGAGCAGTACGCGCTGCAGGAACGGCAGTACGAACTCCAGCGACAGGCCACCGAGGCCACCGACGAGCAGGTGACGGCCTTCCGTGAGACCTCCGCGCAGATCAAGGAGTTGCGCGACAAGGTCGCCAACGTCGACGACTTCTTCCGCCCGATCAAGAACTATTTCTATTGGGAGCCGCACTGTTTCGACATCCCGCTGTGTGCGACGTTCCGCTCGCTGTTCGACGCTCTGGACGGAGTGGACTCGCTGACCGAACAGTTCGACCAGGTCACCGCAAGCCTGGACAAGCTCAACGCCCTGCAGCCCCAACTGCTGGCGCTGATCCCCGAACAGATGGCGCTGATCCCGGAGAACATCGCCATCCAGGAGCGCAACAAGACCCTCGCCGAGCGCAACTACGCCACCCAGTCAGGGTTATTCGCGCAGTCCGCGGAGGCGCTCAAGAACGCCGACGCCATGGGACAGGCCTTCGACCAGGCCAAGGACGACAGCACCTTCTATCTGCCACCCGAGGTGTTCGACAACTCCGAGTTCAAGCGCGGTATGAAGCTGTTCCTGTCCCCGGATGGCAAGGCCGCCCGGATGATCATCACCCACGACACCGATCCCGCGACGACAGAGGGCATTTCGCATATCGAACCGATCCGCCAGTCCGCGCAGGAAGCCCTCAAGGGCACCCCGCTGGCCGGGTCGGGGATCTACATCGCCGGCACCGCGTCGGGGTTCATGGACGCCCGGGACATGGCGAACTATGACCTGATCATCGTCGTGATCGCCGCCATCAGCCTGATCCTGCTGATCATGATGTTCGTGACCCGCAGCGTGGTGGCCGCTCTCGTGATCGTCGGCACCGTGGTGCTGTCGCTGGGCGCCTCGTTCGGGCTCTCGGTGCTGATCTGGCAGCACCTGCTGGGGATCGAGCTGTACTGGATCGTGCTGGCGCTGGCCATCATCATCCTGCTGGCGGTGGGCTCGGACTACAACCTGCTGGTGATCTCGCGGTTCAAGGAGGAGATCGGGGCGGGGCTGAACACCGGTCTGATCCGCACCATGGCCGGCACCGGTTCGGTGGTGACCGCCGCCGGTTTGGTGTTCGCCTTCACCATGTGCGGTTTCGTCGTCGGCGACCTGATGGTGCTGGCCCAGATCGGGACCACCATCGGCGTCGGCCTGATATTCGACACCCTGATCGTGCGGTCCTTCATGACACCGTCTATCGCCGCATTGATGGGCCGCTGGTTCTGGTGGCCGCTGAAGGTGCGCCCGCGCCCGGCCAGCACCATGCTGCGGCCGTACGGCACTCGTCCCTCGGTGCGCGAACTACTGCACACCGATGAGGCCGGCGCCGATCCCGGCGAACCCGGCGACAAAGCCGGTGTGCCCGCCCGTGTCGACCCCGTGACCTGAGCCCGTGGAACGCTCGCTTCCGGCCGGCTGATCAGCTCAGAGCGCCGGATGCGGTTCGGCGTAGCCGGGGATCAGCGCCTCAGCCATCTCCCGCACCGGTACGTGGCAGTCCAGCTGACACGAGATCGCCACCGTCGAGCCGATCACCCGCAGCGGGATCGCCAGTTGGGCGGGCAGATCCATCTGCCGGGCCATCTTCAGGTTCTGCGGGGTGCGCTCCATGCTGGCCGCGGCGTGGCCCTGTAACCACTTGCGGGTGTAGTGGAACACCGGCACCTCGACGGGTTCGACGTACTGGGCCAGCATCTCGTCGATGGCCTCCAGCGAGACCTGCTCACCCTTGCGGACGAAGCCCACCTTCTCCATGGTGGGCAGCAGCAGGTCGTACTGCTTCTCCTGGGCCAGCCGGATCATGATGCCCATCTCCACCGGCAGCCCGTTCGGCAGCGGGGCCACCGCACCGAAGTCCAGCACGGCCATCCGGCCGTCGTCGAGCAACATGAAATTGCCGGGGTGGGCGTCACCGTGCATCATCCCGACCCGGCCCGGGGCATCGAAGGTCAGCTCGAAAAGCCTTGTGCCGCAAATATCCCGCTGTTCGGGGGTGCCGTTGCGGATGATCTCGGCCAGCGGCACCCCGCCGTCGATCCACTCACTCACCATCACCTTGGGTGCGCTGCCGACGATATGCGGGACGAAGAAGCGCGGGTGGCCCTCGTAGGCTTTGGCGAAAGCCCGCTGGTTATTGGCCTCCAGCCGGTAGTCCAGCTCCATCTCGGTGCGCTCGACGAGCTCGTCGACCACACCCTGCACATCGGCGCCGGGGGAGAGCTGTTTGAGCACACCGGTCAGCCGGCGCATGGTTTTGAGGTCGGCGCGCAGCGCCTCGTCGGCGCCGGGGTACTGGATCTTGACGGCTACCGCGCGACCGTCGGCCCACACCCCCTTGTGCACCTGCCCGATGCTGGCCGACGCCACCGGGGTGTCATCGAAGGAACGGAACCGGTCGCGCCACTTGGTGCCCAGCTGACCGTCGAGCACCCGGTGGACCTTGTCCGCCGATAGCGGCGGGGCGTCCTTCTGCAGTTTGGTCAGCGCATCGCGATAGGGCTCCCCGAACTCCTCGGGGATGGCGGCCTCGAGCACCGACAGCGCCTGGCCCACCTTCATCGCGCCGCCCTTGAGCTCGCCGAGCACGCTGAAAAGCTGGTTGGCGGCCTTGTCCATCAGTTCGGCGTTGACCTCGTCGCGGGACTTCCCGGTCAGGCGTTTGGCCGCGCCGAGGGCCGCCCGGCCCGCCATGCCGACCGGGATGCTGGCCAGTTTGGCGTTCCGGCGGGCAGATCCACGCTTGATGTCATCGGCCACGCTCACCATCATCCTCGATCCGCCGGTCTGGTCAACGAGGTGTGCCAACAACCACAGAGCGGATGTCTGCTCCAGCGCCGGGCCCGGATGCTCTGGGAGGCGACGTCGACCTCGACGGTGGCGTTCAGGGTCGCCGGGGCCGGTGGCTCCGATACCGACCCGGCGCGTACCGCGGCGATGATCTGCTGCAGTTGTCCCAGGGCCAGCGCGGCGGTAGCCAGCAGCGTCGGCCGGTCGGCGGTGCCGACCACCTCGCGCAGCTGGGCGGCCAGCGCCGGCCAGGCCGGGTCGCGGTCGGTGCGGTGCAGATCGGCGCAGCACAGGCAGCTGCTCAGACCCGGGATGACCAGCGGCCCGACGATCCCGACCCCGTCGCGCACCCGCACCGGCAGATGTGGCACCCCGGCGCCCTGCAGGTCCCGCACCAGCCGCGGATCGGCGGCCAGCTGATCGGCCAGCACCACCAGACCCACCCCGGCGGGCACCCCCGCACCGACCCGGTTGCTGCGCCCGACCCGCGCCCCGGAGCAGCGCAGCCCGTCGGCCACTAGCTCCGACAGCGGCCCGCTGCCGTGCACCCGGATCGACAGGGCCCGCCCGACGGGACGGCGGTCGTGCTCGGTCAGGACACCGGCGGCGCGCAACCCGGACAGCATCTCGTCGAACCCGGCGGTGTCGTCGAGACCGTGCGCACGGGCCAATCGGTGCAGCTCAGCCGCGGGCAGCGGGGCGGACAGGGCCCGCAGCACCGCGGCCAGCCCGCCGGGGCTGAGCCCGGACGGCGGGCGCACCAGCACCGCGCGGTGCGGATCCCAGCCGATTTGGACCGTGCCGTCGGGCCGCAGCAGCACCGGCATGCCGGGGTCGAGCACATAGGTCAGATCCGTGTGCAGCACCCCGTGACTGTGTCATCTGCGGGGCCGCCGGCGACTCAGCTGCTAACAGGCCCCGTGCCGGAGTCCTCACCGGGGCCTTCGCGGGAATCGCGGGCGTCCTTCTCGAACTCGGCGATCGCGGTGTCGATGTCGATTCCGCTGATATCCCCGCCGATGACCCGGTCGATGAACCCGGCCGGGTCGTCGAGGTCGTCGGAGGACGGCAGCAGGTCGGGGTGGGCCCACACCGCGTCGCGGGCGTCGATCCCGGCGGCCTCGGTCAGCCGCTCCCACAACACCGCGGCCTCGCGCATCTTGCGTGGCCGCAACTCAAGGCCGACGAGGGTGGCGAAGGTCTGCTCGGCCGGTCCGGCGGTGGCGCGGCGACGGCGCAGCATCTCGCTCAGCGCGGCGGTGCCCGGAATCCGGTCACCGAGGGCGGCGGTCACCACCGTCTGCACCCAGCCCTCCACCAACGCCAGCAGGGTTTCCAGCCGCTCCAGAGCGGCGGTCTGCTCCGGGGTGGCTTTGGGTTCGAACATTCCCTGGGAGAGCAGCTCTTCCATCTTCGACGGATCCGACAGCGCGGACGGGTCGAGGCCCGCCCCGAGCTGCTCGATGCCGCTCATGTCGATCTTCATGCCCTTGGCGTAGGCCTCGACCGCACCCAGCAGTTGCGACGACAGCCACGGCACCCCGGTGAACAGCCGGTGGTGGGCGGCCTCGCGGGCCCCCAGGAAGGTGAGGACGGCCGAGCGGGACTGTTCCAACCCATCGGAGAGTTTCTCGATGGTGGCCGGCATCAGTGCGGCAACCCCGTTGGGACCCAACGGAAGTCCGATGTCGGTGGAGGTCAGCACCTCTTGGGACAGCCGGCCCAGCGCCTGGCCGAGCTGGGAGCCGAACGCCATCGAACCCATCTGGGTCATCATCGCCATCAGCGGCCCGGCCATCGCCCTGGCCTCCTCGGGCAGCGCCGAGGACCATACGGTCGAAATCTGTTCGGCCATCGGGTCGCACAGCCGTTTCCAGGTGTCCAGGGTGTTGTCCACCCAGTCCTGCGGGGTCCAGGCCACCGCCC
>CAZKUK010000010.1:0-77041 GCA_964555915.1 uncultured Mycobacterium sp. | reverse complement strand
GCCTGGTCACCACCGCCGCGTTGATCGAGGTGCTGGTCGTTGCGAACGCCATCACTGGCATCTTCACGCTGGAGTAGATCGACAGCGGCAAGGGCGACAAGGGCAGGGTGCCTCATCGAAAACGCAGGAGGCCCCCGAGAAGGGCCGTTCCACGGCAATCCGTGGCCGCGAAGTTGTCGGCCCGACACCCGGATGAGATTCCGTTGACCTCAGCCAGTGGAACCGCTGTCGAACGTCCCGGCATCAGCCGATGACAGGCTACGCCAACGCCGGAATGACCTCGCGCTCGAACATTTCGATACCGGAGCGGTCGTATGCCGCTTCGGGGAAGTAGCAGATGACGTACTCGCAGCCCAGTTTCCGCAATGCCGTCAGGGTTTCGATCACCTGATCGGGGGTCCCGGTCGCGTTGCCGGGAGCCTCATTCATCGCGACCATCGCCTCGGCGGCCGCGTCACCGCAGACCCCGGCCAGCCGGTCACGGATTCTGTTCTGCCGTTGTCGCACATCGGTTTCCGAAGCGCCGAGCACCGCGTTCACATTGGCGCTGCGCACGATCTCGCCGAACTCGGTGCCGACCTCCCGGCAGTGCCCCGCCAGCACCTCGGACTTGTGCGCGAACTCCTCCGGGGCGGCGGTGAAGTTGGTGTACCGGGCGTACTTGGCGGCGATTTTCAGGGTCACTTTCTCCCCGCCCCCGGCGATCCACAGCGGCGGCCCGCCGGGCTGCAGCGGTGTCGGCGCCACAATCGCCCCGTCGACCTGATAGTGCCTGCCCTCGAAGCTGACCCGGCCATCCCGCCAGGCCGCCCGCATGATCTGCACGCCCTCATCGAGGCGCGCCAGGCGCTGCCCGGCGGAGGGGAAGCCGTACCCGTAGGCCCGCCACTCGTGCTCGTACCAGCCACCGCCGATACCCATCTGCAACCGCCCCGCCGAGATGATGTCGGCGGTCGCCGCGACCTTCGCCAGATAAGCGGGGTTGCGGTAGCCCATCGCGGTGCACATCTGACCGAGCTTGATTCGCGTGGTGCTGGCCGCGTAGGCGGCCATCAGCGTCCAGGCCTCGTGGGTGGCCTCATCGGTGGGCATCGGGACGGTGTGAAAGTGGTCGTAGACCCACAGCGAATCCCACGGGCCGCTGTCGGCGTAAGCGGCAAGATCACGCATCACCGGCCACTGGTTGTCGACCGGGACGCCGACCAGGTCGAGACGCCAACCCTGGGGGATGAACAATCCGAAGCGCATGACCCGACTCTACCCATGCGAAAGCCCCTGGAAATCGGGCGATCTCCAGGGGCTTTCGGCAGCCTGCCGCTTACCCCAGCAGCGAGGTCGGGGGGTTGAACCGGTCACCGTAGCGCTCGGCGAGTTCCTTGGCCCGGGCCACGAAAGCCGTCTTCCCGCCGGGATAGCCGGTGATGAACTGCGCGGCCCCACCGGTCCAGGGCGGGAAACCGATACCCATGATCGAGCCGATGTTGGCATCCGCCGTCGTCGTGATGACGCCCTCGTCGAAGCATTTCTGGGTCTCCAGCGCCTCGGCGAACAGCATCCGGTCGATCATGTCCTGCAGTGGCGGGGTCGCCGAACCCGAGGAGAACGTCTCCCGCAGACCGGGCCACAGCCGGACCCGTTTGCCGTCGGCGTACTCGTAGAATCCGGCGCCGGAGAGCCGCGAGGGCCGCCCGATCTCGATCATCTTCTCCACGACCGCCTCGGCCGGGTGTGGCACATAGGTGCCGCCGGCGTCCTCGACACCCTTGCGGGTGGCGGTGGCGATCTTGTGCATCAGCTCCATATTGAGCTCATCGGAGAGTTGCAGCGGCGGTGCCGGGTAACCGGCCTGAGATCCGGCGTGCTCGATCGAGGCCGGCTCGACACCCTCGCCGAGCATGGCCAGCGCCTCATTGATGAAGGTGCCGATGACCCGACTGGTGTAGAAGCCGCGGCTGTCGTTGACCACGATCGGGGTCTTGCCGATCGCGAGGGTGTAGTCGAACACCCGGGCCAGCGCCTCATCGGAGGTCTTCTCGCCCTTGATGATCTCCACCAGGGGCATTTTGTCCACCGGGGAGAAGAAGTGGATCCCGATGAAATCGTCCTGCCGCTTCACCCCGGCAGCCAGCCCGGTGATCGGCATGGTCGAGGTGTTGGACCCCAGGATGGCGTTGGGCTCGACGATATCCTCGATTTCCTGGAACACCTTGTGCTTGAGTTCCTGATTCTCGAAGACCGCCTCCACGACGAAGTCCACACCCTTGAAATCGGCGGGGTCGGCAGTCGGGGTGATCCTGCCCAGCAGCGCCTTGGACTTCTCCTCGGTGGTCCGGCCGCGCTCGAGGGCCTTGGCCTCAAGCTTCTCCGAGTAGCTCTTGCCCTTGTTCGCAGCCTCGATGGTGACATCCTTGAGCACCACGTCGAACCCGGCTTTGGCCGAGACGTAGGCGATACCGGCGCCCATCATGCCGGCGCCGAGCACCCCGATCTTGGTGATCGGGGTTTTGCCGATGCCCTCCGGCCGCGACCCACCGGCATTGATGGCCTGCAGGTCGAAGAAGAACGCCTGGATCATGTTCTTGGCGACATGACCGGTGACCAGTTCGGTGAAGTAGCGGCTCTCGATCCGGCTGGCGGTGTCGAAGTCCACCTGCGCACCCTCGACGGCCGCGGCCAGGATCGCCCGCGGCGCGGGCATATTCGCGCCCTTGATCTGCTTACGCAGTAGCGACGGGAATGACGGCAGAATGGCCGCCAAGGCGGGACTCGACGGTGTTCCGCCGGGCATCTTGTAGCCCTTGGCGTCCCACGGCTGAGTGTGCGCCTCCGGGTTCGCCTTGATCCAGGCCTTGGCGGCCGGCACCACCTCCTCGGCGGTGGAGACGATCTCGTCGACGAGGCCGGTGGCCTTGGCCTTGTCCGGCCGGAACCGGGTGCCCTGGGACAGCACATTGACGAAGGCGTTCTGGATTCCGAACATCCGCACGGTGCGAGTGACGCCGCCGCCACCGGGCAGCAGGCCCAGGGTCACCTCCGGCAGACCGATCTGACTGCCTTTGACGTCGGCGGCGATGCGATGGTGACAGGCCAGTGCGATCTCCAGTCCGCCGCCGAGTGCGGCGCCGTTGATGGCGGCCACCACCGGAACGCCGAGGGTCTCCAACGCCCGCAGGTCAGCCTTGATGTCCTGCACCTCGGCGAAGATCTCGCCGGCGTTCTCCGGACCTGCGGTGATCATCGCCTTGAGGTCACCGCCGGCGAAGAAGGTCTTCTTGGCGCTGGTGATCACCACCCCGGTGATCGAGTCCTTCTCCGCGACGAGACGTTCGACCGCCTTGTGCATGGACTCCTTGTAGTGCTCGTTCATGACGTTGGCCCCGCCGGTCGGGTCGTCGAGGGTCAGCGTGACGATGCCGTCGGCATCCTTATCCCACGTGATGGTGTTCTCTGCCATGGTCTTTGCTCCTCTGGAATTTCCGGGTCTCAGACGCGCTCGATGATGGTGGCCACACCCATACCGCCGCCGATGCACAGCGTGATCAAGGCCCGGTTGGCGCCGCGTCGCTCGAGCTCGTCGACCATGGTGCCGGCGATCATGGCGCCGGTGGCGCCCAGCGGGTGGCCCATCGCGATCGCGCCGCCGTTGACGTTCAGCTTCTCGTCGGGGATGTTCAGGTCCTTCTGGAACTTCAGCACCACCGAGGCGAAGGCCTCGTTGAGTTCGAACAGGTCGATATCGTCGACCGTCAGTCCGGCCCGGGCGAGCACCTTCTCGGTGGCCGGAGTGGGGCCGGTCAGCATGATGGTCGGATCCGCGCCACTGGTCGCGGTGGCGACGATACGGGCCCGCGGGGTCAGATTCTGGGTCTGCCCCGCCTTTTCGGAGCCGATGAGCACCAAGGCGGCGCCGTCGACGATGCCGGAGCTGTTACCGCCGGTGTGGACGTGGTTGATCTTCTCGACCCAGTGGTACTTCTGCATCGCCACATCATCGAAACCGGCCATGGCGGCCAGCCCCTCGAAGGCGGGCTTGAGATTGCCCAGGCTCTCCACCGTCGTTCCCGGCCGCATGTGCTCATCGTGATCGAGGATCAGCAGGCCGTTCTGGTCACGCACCGGGATCACCGACTTGGCAAAATAACCGCCGGACCACGCGGCAGCGGCACGTTCCTGGGAGCGCTGGGCGTAGGTGTCGACATCCTCGCGGGTGAAACCCTCAAGGGTGGCGATCAGGTCCGCGCCGATACCCTGCGGCACGATGAACGCGTCATAGTTGGTGGCCGGGTCAGACATCATCGCGCCACCGTCGGAGCCCATCGGGACCCGGCTCATCGACTCGACACCACCCGCGATCACCAGGTCGTCCCAGCCGGAGCGGACTTTCTGCGCGGCGGTGTTGACCGCCTCCAGACCGGATGCGCAGAACCGGTTGAGCTGCACACCCCCGACGGTGTCGGGCAGGCCCGCGGCGATGACGGCGGTGCGGGCGATATCGCCACCCTGATCGCCGACCGGCGAGACGCAGCCCAGGACAACGTCGCTGATCATGTTCTCATCGAGCCCGGGGTGACGCGAGCGCAGTTCGTCGATCAGGCCGGTGACCAGGTTAAGCGGCTTGACCTCGGTCAGCGAGCCGTTCTTGCCTTTGCCGCGCGGGGTACGGATGGCCTCGTAGATGAAGGCTTCTTCGGACATGGTGGAATTCCTCTTCGGCTTCAGGATTGAGGTGCCGTTTCCAGCACTGACATCCACCCTAGTCCGCTCGCGCCGGCCCCTCGCAAACACCCTCGGCCAACCTCTTGGTCGGGGGGTTTGCCGCTCGGCCGGCCGGTGGTGCGGCCTACGCTCGGAGCCCATGACCGTGCAACGACTCCGTCCCTTCACGGTGAACGTCTTCGCGACGACATCAGCGCTCGCCGCGCGCCTGGGCGCGATCAACCTCGGGCAGGGCTTCCCCGACGAAGACGGGCCGGCCGCGATGTTGGAGGTGGCACGGCAGGCCATCGCCGACGGGGTCAACCAGTACCCGCCAGGAGCGGGTGTCCGGGAACTGCGGGAGGCAATCGCCGGTCAGCGTCAGCGCCACTACGGCATGGAGTTCGATCCCGAGACCGAGATTCTGGTGACCGTCGGCGCCAGTGAGGCCATCGCCGCGTCGGTACTGGGCCTGGTCGAGCCGGGCTCGGAGGTGCTGGTGATCGAGCCGTTCTTCGACACCTACGCGCCGGTGATCGCGATGGCCGGTGCGCACCGGGTGGCGGTTCCGCTGGCGGCCCGGGCCGGCGGTTTCGGCCTCGACACCGATGCGGTGCGGGCGGCGATCACCCCGCGCACCCGTGCGCTGATCGTCAATTCCCCGCACAATCCGACCGGGATGGTCCTCGATGACGCCGAGTTGACCGCGCTGGCCGCACTGGCGGTCGAGGCCGACCTGCTGGTGATATCCGATGAGGTCTACGAACACCTCACCTTCGATGGCCGGCGCCACCGCCCGGCGGCCACCTATCCCGGTATGGCGCGGCGCACGGTGACCATCTCCAGTGCCGCCAAGATGTTCAACTGCACCGGTTGGAAGATCGGCTGGGCCTGCGGGTCGCCGGAACTGATCGCCGGGGTGCGGGCCGCCAAGCAATACCTCAGCTATGTGGGCGGAGCGCCATTCCAGCCCGCGGTCGCCTATGCACTGAGCCACGAAGACGCCTGGGTCGCCGCGCTGCGCGACTCATTGCAGGTCAGGCGCGACCTTCTGGCAACCGGACTGCGGGCCCTCGGTTTCGGGGTGCAGGAGTGCTCCGGCACCTACTTCCTCTGCGCCGATCCGCGGCCACTGGGCTTCACCGACGGCACCCGATTCTGCGAGGAACTACCGCAGACCGCCGGCGTCGCGGCGATCCCGATGGCCGCGTTCTGCGAACCGGGCGGGGCACCGGCGGCCTGGAACCATCTGGTGCGTTTCGCCTTCTGCAAACGGGAGGCGACCCTGAAGGAGTCGCTCCGGCGCCTGGGCTCGCTCAGCCCTGCCGCATCGTGACCTGCCGCATCGTGACCTGCCTTGTGACTCTCAGCCCCTCTTGACCTTCAGCACCTGTTTGCGCAGACCGTCGGTGGCGGTTTCCATAGCGCCCTTGAGGGTGCGCTTGAGCAGGAAGCCCGGAATCGGGACCGACGGATCGACGGCGAGATCGAAACGGACTTTCGTGGTGTCCCCCACCGGGCTCAGGGTGTACGTCGCGTCCTGGGCCTTTAGTTGGCTGGAGCTGATCAGCCTCCAGGCGGCGGTGTTCTCACCCCAGCGGTACTCGACCTCCATCTCGTCGGTCAAACCGGCGGCCTTCACCTTCATCCGGACCCGCTTGGGCCGGCCGTCGGGGTAGGTGTCGAGCACCTGGGCGCTCTGGTACTGCGGCGACCAGGTGTGGGCCGACTCGACGTCGGCGATCACGTCGAGGATGTCCACCGGTGCGGCTTCGATGACCACTTCCCGGGAATCGTTGACTGCCATCACCAGACAGTAGCCAGCCCGCCCGCCCCGGTCTACGGCCCGGTTTCCCGGTACGCGGCCAGCACCGGTTCCAATTCGTCGGGCGTGGCGCCGTGCAGGATCACCGCGTCGGCCCCATAGCCGAATTCACGCCGGATCCGGTCCACACACTGGGTCGCCGAACCGGTGGCCGCGGGTTCGAGCCAGTCATCGGGAATCAGGGTGGCGATGTGCTCGATCTGCGGTGCGGTCGCCTTGTGGTCGATACCGCCGCCGACGGATTGCACCACCGGGTCACCCCGGAACCGCTCCAGCACCGCCGGATCCCAGCCGTTGGTGCTGACCATCAAATCCCCGTAACCCTGCAGGTAGGTGGCCAGCCGGGCGACGGTCTTCTTCAGCCGCAACTCTTCGGGCAGGTGATCGCCCACAGTGGCGAAACACGACCACACCCGCACCCGCGCGGGGTCGCGGCCGGCCTGTTCGGCGGCGTCCTTGACCGTGCGCACACAGCGCATCACGGTCTCGGCGGTGAAGTAGGTGTGCAGGATGACATCGTCGAACAGCCGGCCGCCGAGTCGAAGCGTGTTGGGGCCGAAGGCCACCAGGGCCAGGCGAATCTCCTCGTCGAAGTCCGGATCGAGCACCAGAATCGGGTACCGGCCGATCGGGCCGTCGTGGTTGACGATCACCTCCCCGCGCCACAGCCTGCGCATCACCTCGGCGAAATCCGCCATCTGGGCTGTCGTCACCGGCGGGATGCCGAAGGCTCCGTAGATCGCGCCGATACCGCGGCCGATACCGAGAGTGAACCGGCCCCCGGAGAGCCGATGCATCGTGGTCGCCCACGATCCGGTGATCAGCGGGTGGCGGGTGTTGTGATTGGTTGCGGCGGTGGCGATCTGCATCCGATCGGTGACCGCACACGCGGCCCCGGTCAGGGAGGCGGCCTCCTTGACATTCCAGCGCTCGGAGATGAACGCCGTCCCCAGGCCCAGTTCCTCACCCCGGCGGGCCTCGTCCACCAGAACCGATGGTCCCTCGCCACCCGCACCGGCCAGCAGGTAGTAGCCGAGTTCGTCGAGACGTCGGTGCGCCGGGCCGGTTGCGCTCATATCCGATAGTCCTCGAGAAGTCGCTTACTGATGATGGTCTTCTGGATCTCGCTGGTGCCCTCACCGATGAGCAGGAACGGGGCATCGCGCATGAGCCGTTCGATCTCATATTCGGTGGAGTAGCCGTATCCACCGTGAATGCGGAAACTGGCCTGGGTCACCTCGGCGCACAGCTCACTGGCCAGGTATTTGGCCATTCCCGCTGCGGCATCGTTACGCTGCCCGGAGTCCTTCAGCCGTGCGGCGTTGACCATCATCAGATGTGCCGCATCAACTTTCGTCCCCATCTCCGCCAGTGAGAAGGCGATCGCCTGATGCTCGGCGATCGGCTTGCCGAAGGTGCGCCGTTGTTGCGCATAGGTCACCGCGAGCTCGAAGGCCCGCAATGCCACCCCGCAGGCCCGGGCGGCGACGTTGACCCGACCCACTTCCACGCCATCCATCATCTGGGCGAAGCCGCGGCCCGACCGGCCACCGAGGACGTCCTCGGCGCGGGCCGGATAGCTGTCGAAAATCAATTCAGTGGTGTCGATTCCCTTGTAGCCCAGCTTGTCGATTTTCCCGGGCACGCTCAGTCCGGGCGCGACTTCCCCAAAGCCGGTGGGCTTTTCGATCAGGAAGGCGGTCAGGTTGGCGTGTGAGGAGTCCGCGCCCTCGTCGGTGCGCACCAGTGCGGCGACGAGGGTCGAACTGCCCCCGTTCGTCAGCCACATCTTCTGTCCGGTGATGGTGTAACCGCCATCGGCATCGCGGACGGCCCTGGTTCGAATGGCGGCGACATCGGAGCCCACTTCGGGTTCGGACATCGAGAAGGCACCGCGGGTCTCACCGGTCGCCATCCTCGGCAGGAAGCGGTGTTTCTGCTCTTCGGTGCCGTGCTGGCCGATCATGTAGGCAACGATGAAATGGGTGTTGATCACCCCGGAGACGCTCATCCAGCCCCGGGCCAATTCCTCCACGCACAGCGCATAGGTCAGTAGCGACTCCCCCAGGCCGCCATAGTCGGCGGGGATCATCAACCCGAACAGGCCCATCTCCCGCATCCGGTCAACGATCTCCTGCGGATAAGTATCCGCGTGTTCGAGCTGCGGTGCGTTTGGGATGACCTCCTTATCGACGAACTGCCTTACCGCCGAGAGTATTTCGGTCTGAAACTCGGTCAACCCGAGGGTTTGGGCGAGCCTGGTCACAGGTGGCGTCCACCGGTCACCTCGAGCACCGTCCCGGTCATATAGGACGACAGGTCCGAGGCCAGGAACAGCGCCACCGCCGCTACCTCGCGCGGCTCACCGGCCCGGCCCATCGGCACCTCGGCCAGCTTCGCGTCCCAGATCCGTTGCGGCATGGCCTCGGTCATCGCCGATCGGATGAGCCCGGGTGCGATGGCGTTGACCCGGACGCCGAGATGGGCGAGTTCCTTCGCGGCGGCTTTGGTCAGCCCGACGATACCCGCCTTGGCCGCCGAGTAGTTCGTCTGCCCGATCAGACCGACCTTGCCCGAGATCGACGACATGTTGATGATTGCGCCACCGCCCTGTTCGCGCATGACGGCCGCGGCCGCGCGCGTCCCGTTCCAGGTCCCCTTCAGGTGCACCGCGATGACATCATCGAACTGCTGCTCGGTCATCTTCCGCATGGTGGCGTCCCGGGTGATGCCGGCATTGTTCACCATGACGTCCAGGCGCCCGAAGGCCTGCACCGCGACCCCGACCAGCGCCTCGACCTCAGCGGTGGAGGTCACATCACAGCGCACCGGACGGGCCACGTCGAGGCCGCCGAGGGTCTCGGCGGCCGCTTCGGTGCGGCCGAGATCGGTATCGCCGAGGATCACCCGCGCACCCTCGGCGACGAACGCCTCTGCGATGGCGTATCCGAGACCCTGCGCCCCGCCGGTCACGATCGCGGTGCGGCCTGATAGCAGAGCCATCCGATCACCCTCCCGCGTCGCCGATTCCGCCATCGTATTTGATGGTTTCATGACACCGGGGCCTGCGGTCAGCGACGACGACTTCCGGGAGATCCTGGCTGCGACGCGGACCTTTGTGCGCTCGGTCGTGATCCCGCGGGAGTCGGAGATCCTCGCCGACGATGCCGTACCCGACGAGGTTCGTGAGCAGGCCCGCACGATGGGGCTGTTCGGGTACGCGATCCCCCAGGAGTGGGGCGGCCTGGGCCTGGACATCACTCAGGATGTCGAAATGGCGCTGGAACTGGGTTACACGTCACTGGCGGTGCGTTCGATGTTCGGCACCAACAACGGCATCGCCGGGCAGGTACTGGTGGGCTTCGGGACCGGTGAGCAGAAAGCCCGCT
Source organism: uncultured Mycobacterium sp. (assembly GCA_964555915.1). GTDB lineage: Bacteria > Actinomycetota > Actinomycetes > Mycobacteriales > Mycobacteriaceae > Mycobacterium. The sequence continues at coordinate 67,132 of CAZKUK010000010.1, read as the reverse complement.
GGCTGGAACGAATCGCGACCGGCGATGTCGTGGCCTCGTTCGCCCTGACCGAACCCGGGGCCGGATCCAACCCCGCCGGCCTGCGGACCAAAGCCGTTCGCGACGGCGCCGACTGGATCATCACCGGCCAGAAGCAGTACATCACCAACGCCCCGATCGCCGATCTGTTCATCGTGTTCGCCCGCACCCGGCCCGCCGACGAGTACGGGGCGGGTATCGCGGTATTCCTGGTCCCAGCCGACGCACCGGGGGTCGCAGCCGGCGCCAAGGACGCCAAAATGGGCCACGAAGGCGCTTGGACCTCCGATGTCTACCTCAGCGATGTGCGGGTAGGGCCCGATTCCCTCGTCGGCGGCGAGGAGGACATCGGTTACCGGGCGGCGCTGACATCGCTGGCGCGCGGACGCATCCACATCGCGGCTCTGGCCGTCGGCACCGCACAGCGGGCTCTCGACGAGTCGACCAGCTATGCCGCCACCGCTACCCAGGGCGGGAATCCGATCGGCACCTTTCAGTTGGTGCAGGCCATGCTGGCCGATCAGCAGACCGGTGTGCTGGCCGGTCGTGCCCTGGTGCGCGATACCGCGCGGAAATGGCTGACCGGTGAAGACCGGCGCGTCGCGCCCTCAGTCGCCAAACTGTTCTGCACCGAGATGGTCGGCAACGTCGCCGATCTCGCGGTTCAGGTCCACGGCGGCGCGGGGTACATCCGAGGTGTTCCGGTGGAACGGATCTACCGCGATGTCCGACTGCTGCGTCTGTACGAGGGCACGAGCGAGATCCAGCGGCTGATCATCGGCGGCGCCCTGGTGAAGGCGGCGCGGTCGCCGCGCTGACTTAGTGCCCTACCTCTTTACCGGTGGCGGTGTCACTGTTTCCTGATGACAGGTCTTGGAAAGGCGGGCCGAACCGCCGAGGAGCTCGCGACAATCTCGGAGATCGCGCGGGAAGCCTATGTTTTCTCGTTCCCCATGCTGATGGGCTACCGCTACTGCTTTGCGACATTCCTGGTCCCGTCCCTACTGTCGTACCGCGGTCCGATGAACGAGATGCACGGTGATCCTGTGACGCTCGATCACAATTTCAAAGATGTCATCACCCCGAACGCCGACACCCCCTACTCGATGGCGGCGCTCGACCTGCGCGCCGAGCCGATGGTGCTCGACGTGCCCGCGGTGACCGACCGCTACTACGTGATGCAATTCGAGGATCTTTTCGGCACGAATCCGCATTACGTGGGCTCCCGCGCCACCGGTTCGGGGTGCGGCTCCTACCTACTGGTCGGCCCCTCCTTCACTGGTGAGGATCCCGAAGGGTTCTGCGATGTTCTGCGATTCGAGACCGACCTGGTGTTCGTGATCGGACGGACACAGCTCATCGGCCCGGATGACGTCGAGGCCCTGCGGCCGATTATGGCCGCTTACCACCTCGAACCACTCTCGGCGCGGACAGGCGGCGCAGCCGGCACCGCTCCGGCGTTCGACTGGCCGGTGTGGAATGACGAGGCGTCGCGGGACGAACGGTTCATCGGCTACGTCAACCGTCTCCTCGAATGGTGCGATCTCACACACCCGAGCGAGAGGGCGATGTTCGACCGCTTCGCGCTGGCCGGCATCGGCGCCGGCCTGCCGTTCGACCATGAGGGCCTCGACGATGGCGTCCGCGCGGCACTGCGCTCCGGGGTCGACCGCGCACGTGGCGAGATCGCAAATCGGGCCCAGAGCCTGGGCGACAAGATCAACGGCTGGTCGGCCGTCGAAGCACTCGGAAACCGGGACTTCTTCGACGGCGACTACCTGCTCCGGGCGGCGGGAGCGATGGCCGGCTGGGGCGGCAACGACAAGATTGAGGCCTACTACCCCCTCGCCCGCGAAGACGCCGCGGGTGAACCGCTGTCCGGCGACCACGCGTACCGGCTGCGTTTCGACACCCGGCCGCCGGCCAAGGCGTTTTGGTCGGTCACGATCTACGACACCTCCTATGACGGAGTCGCCGGTTACCTGGTGGACAACAAGATCGGGCGATATCTCATCAACTCCACCACCACAGGCCTCGCACTGGGTCCGGACGGCTCGCTGACGATCCACATCCAACACCACGAGCCTGACACGCCCGAAGGCAAGGCGAACTGGCTGCCCGCGCCGCCGGGGCCCTTCTACCTGGCGATGCGGATCTACTGGCCCGAGGCCGCGGCACTCGACGGCACCTGGGAACCACCCCCGGTGGTCCGCGTCTGAGGCGGAGAGCGAATGGTCGAAGTTTCTTCGGTGGCCAGGGCCGGGATCGAACCGGCGACCTTCCGCTTTTCAGGCGGACGCTCGTACCAACTGAGCTACCTGGCCGGACGGCCCCAGTTGAATGGCAACAACGGGGTGCCTCGCCGCATCGGCGACCCTGACGGGACTCGAACCCGCGACCTCCGCCGTGACAGGGCGGCGCGCTAACCAACTGCGCCACAGGGCCTTGCTTGTCACTCCGTGTTTCCACGTCCTGCGTACCCCCTACGGGATTCGAACCCGCGCTACCGCCTTGAAAGGGCGGCGTCCTAGGCCGCTAGACGAAGGGGGCCAGAGCCGAATCTCTCCGGGGCACTCATGACGAGTGTTGGTGGAGCGACGATGAGTCTAGGGTATCGCCAGCCCAATCCCCAAACGGACGGATGGAGGGCGGGCAGTATCCTTATCGCGTCGCATCTTCGGAGCGGCACGCCCCTATAGCTCAGTTGGTAGAGCTACGGACTTTTAATCCGCAGGTCCCAGGTTCGAGCCCTGGTGGGGGCACCGGGAGTTCGTGTCGGTGCGCGGCTTTGCGCCGCCGCATGGTCACACCGGCCGGTTCTCACACCACCGGACTTCTCACACCGTTGGGTCTCCCACACCAATTGGGTCTCTCACACCATGGGGTTGTAGTGGATCCCGTTGTCCCGTTCGGCGATGGGGGCAAGGTTGCGGGCCGGCGTTTCCGGCAGCGGCGCATCAGGAGGCAGGCGCCCCTCGGCACGGTCCCATCCGGCCCGCGCCCGCGGGTGCATCCGCCGTCGCCGGGGCAGCAACGCGAAGGCCGCGTTGACCCCGCGCCCGAACAGTCGGTGCAGCCGCTCATCGCGCGCCGACCAGGTGTAGCCCATCAGCGAGCGGACCGGCTCGTCATAGAGCCCGACGGTGACCCACACCACGAACGGCTCCATCACGGTAAGGAATGCCGACCAGAGGGCATCCGGAATCCACTGCGCGGTGGGAGGTTTCGGCATCGTCGACAGATCGAGCACCTGACGGGCGGCCCAGGTGTCCTCCAGTACCTCGCGGCACATCCGATCCCAGTAGACCTGGAAATCCTCCCAGCTGCCGGGCACCGGACGCATGCTCATGCCGTACATCCGGTACCAGGTGCGGTGTTCGTCGAACAGGCGGCGCTTGTCGGCGTCGGTCAGTCCGCCGGCGAAATGCTCGGCCGTCAGGATGGTGCCCATGAAGAACGTGGCGTGGGCCCAGTAGAAGACCTCAGGATTGAGGGCGCTGTAGCGGCGGCCCTTTTCGTCAACTCCTTTGATGGGGATGTGGTAATCACGCACCTCCGCGCCGGTGGCGGGGGCGCGGTCACCGTCGAATACCACCCCGCCGATCGGGTAGAGCGAGCGGAACAGCCGGGGAATGCGCTCGGTGAAGAAGATCGAGTGGTCCTTGACCGCCGCACCGAGTTGCGGATGCATATTCTGCATCGAACCGGCCCACGGCCCCTGGAGCAGCCCCCGCCAGTCCCCGAACAGTCTCCAGGTCAGCGAATCAGATCCGAGTGGTTGATGACGGTATCCCCCACTCGCCGGACAGCCGACGGTCTCGCCGGGTCCGCCACTCACCGCATCACGCGAACGTTTGGGCGGGCACCGGCCGTCGGCTCCTACAGGCCCAGGAAGTCCAGAACCTCGGGGGAACAGGTCCCCGAGCGCTGACAGAAGTCCACGCACTGGTCGCCGTTGTTCTCACACCATGACGGCTGACCGGCCTCGAGTGACTGGGCGTAGTTGGTGCTGATGTCCTCGCCGGTTTCCTTCAACGCCTGCGCCTGTTTGCCCTGGGGCGTCATCACCGAGTAATCGGACATGGGGTCATTGCAGTTCAGATCCAGCAGCACACCGCCGCGGAAGTTGCCGCTGGTGTCCAGGGAGTTCGAGTTGCGTGACCCGGTCACCAGACACTGCGGAGTGGGCAACTCCTGCCCCACCCGGCTCGCGACTTTCACGTTGGAGGTGTACTGCAACACCTGCTCGTAGGTCAGGCCTTTGTACTCGTCGACAGCCGCCGCCGTTCCGGATCCGAAGAGCGCCGCCGCTGCGACCGCACTTCCGAATACGCCGACACTGCGGGTGAGGGTTTTGTTCACCGCTGCCAATCCTTCGCATCAAGTCCGACTCAAACTGTGAATATACCGACACGTCCCGACGAACGCAGCAGCGATCAACATGCCGGCCAGCCGGGCAAACTTGAATGTCACTGCCAGACACAGATATATTGACGGGACACGCGGTACCGATGACCGGAGGGCCAATGTCCCAAGACCTAAGCAACGTCGAGTTGCTGCGCGAGCTCGAACCCGTCGCCGAGAAACTCATCAACCGGCACATGTCGATGTTCAAAGAGTGGAATCCGCACGATTACATCCCCTGGCAGGAGGGCAAGAACTACTACGCCCTGGGAGGTCAGGACTGGGATCCGGATCAGGCCAAGCTCTCCGAGGTCGCGCGGGTGGCGATGGTGCAGAACCTGCTGACCGAGGACAATCTGCCGGCCTACCACCGGGAGATCGCGATGAACTTCTCGATGGACGGCCCCTGGGGTTACTGGGTCAACCGGTGGACCGCCGAGGAGAACCGGCACGGTATTTCCATCCGCGACTACCTGGTGGTCACCCGCAACTGCGATCCGGTCGAGCTCGAGGAGCTGCGGGTGGAGCAGATGACCCGCGGTTTCTCGCCGGGGCAGAACCAGCAGGGCGACCTCTTCGCCGAGAGTCTGTTCGATTCGGTGATGTATGTCAGCTTCCAGGAACTGGCCACCCGTGTCTCGCACCGAAACACCGGCAAGGCCTGCCACGAGCCCGTCGCCGAACAGTTACTGGCCCGGATCTCCAATGATGAAAACCTGCACATGATCTTCTACCGGGATATCAGCGCGGCCGGTCTGGACATCGCCCCGAATATGGCGATGCAGTCGCTGTACCGGATTCTGAAGAACTTCAAGATGCCCGGCTACACGGTTCCGGAGTTCCGGCGCAAAGCTGTCATCATCGCCACCGGCGGCGTCTACGACCCCCGGATACACCTCGAGGACGTCGTGATGCCGGTCCTGAAGAAGTGGCGGATCTTCGAACGCGACGACTTCACCGGTGAGGGTGCCCGGCTGCGCGACGAACTGGGCAAGCTCATCGCCGAACTCGAGGAGACTTGCGACAAGTTCGACGAGGCCAAGGCGCGCAAACTCGAACGCGATGCGAAACTCGCCGAGAAGCGGGCCGCCAAGGCCCTCGCCGGGGCGGCATCCTAGTTCTGCTCCACACCGGGGCAACGTCCCAGGCCAGCGTCCCAGGACACGTTATCGACCGACCGGCACAACCGTCCGCCACCGGGCTGCGGATCGGGTCCCTGACCCTGCGCAGCCCGGTTGTCTTGGCGCCGATGGCCGGTGTGACCAACGTCGCCTTCCGGACGCTATGCCGCGAGCTCGAAATAGCCCGGGCCGGCACGGTCAGCGGCCTCTATGTGTGCGAGATGGTGACCGCGCGCGCCCTGGTGGAACGCCGCCCGGCCACCATGCATATGACCACCTTCGGGCCGCAGGAGTCCCCCCGGTCGTTGCAGCTCTACACCGTTGATCCGGCCACCACCTACGAGGCGGCGAAGATGATCGTCGAGGAGGGCCTGGCCGACCATATCGACATGAACTTCGGCTGTCCGGTGCCCAAGGTCACCCGCCGCGGCGGCGGGGCCGCACTTCCGTACAAGCGCCGACTGTTCGGCCAGATCGTCTCGGCAGCCGTCCGCGCCGCCGACGGGTCCCCGGTCCCGGTGACGGTGAAGTTCCGTGTCGGTATCGATGACGCCCACCGCACTCACCTGGACGCCGGACGGATCGCCGAGCAGGAGGGCGCGGCGGCGGTGGCACTGCACGCCCGTACCGCGGCTCAGCGCTACTCCGGAACCGCCGACTGGAGTCGGATCAGCGAGCTCAAACAAGCCGTCACCACCATCCCGGTACTCGGCAACGGCGATATTTTCGAGGCCGCCGACGCCGCGGCGATGATGGCCCAGACCGGCTGCGACGGGGTCGTTATCGGCCGCGGTTGTCTGGGGCGGCCATGGCTGTTCGCCGAGCTTTCCGCGGTGTTCAACGGAGCTCCGGCACCTGCTCCACCGACGCTCGGCGAAGTCTCCGATATCGTTCGCCGGCACGGCGCCCTGCTGGCCGCCCACTTCGGCGAGGAGAAGGGAATGCGTGACATTCGCAAGCATATCGCCTGGTACCTCCATGGTTTTCCGGCCGGCGCCGAGTTGCGGCGGGGGCTGGCCCTGGTCGGCACCCTCGAAGAACTGGATCGTCTGCTGAACCAACTCGACCGCGATATCGCCTTCCCCGCCGCGGCCCTTGGCGCCCGCGGGCGCCAAGGCTCGGCGGCCGCGGTCTCACTACCGGCAGGCTGGCTCGATGACCCTGATGACTGCACGGTGCCCCTCGGCGCGGATATGGTCAATTCCGGCGGTTGATCCACCGGGCCGGATCCCAGAGAACTCTCAGGTTGGATCGGTATCGTCAGGTCGAATTGTAAGCTCGATGCGCTGGTCCGGTACCCGAACGACCTGCACCACGGCTGCATAGCGCGTCGGCGGGTTCACGACGCACCCCTAACTCGGAGGCCCACTTGACCATGGACGAAGGCGGGAACGCCACTCCTGGTCAACGCGATGCGGCAACCAGGCCCGGCCGCACCTCTACGCCCGGGCCCCGCAGGCACGCCGATAATCACCCTGAAGGTGTCGCAGTCGCCGACCTGATCGCGAAAATCACCGGTGACCAGCGGATCAACCCGGTCAACCGGCGAAGTGCCGATATCGACGGCACTGATGCCGGCACCGAATCGGATGCCACCGTCCCCCTGCCGATCGGCGCCATCCCGGACGAGATCCCGGACTTGGCCGCATTGGCGCGGACCCGCCGTCCACTGGCCGCTCACCGCGAACCCGTTTCAGCCCCACCCGTAGCCGATCGGGGCACACGTCGGCACCGTCCGGCACTGCTGGCCGGCCGCACGGCGGCCGCACTCATCGCAGTGTGCGCGCTGGCCCTCACCGGAGCCGCCTGGCAGTGGCAGTCTGCCAAGAACAAGCTGCTCAACACCATCGCCGCACTCGACCCGAACTCCAGCGATATCCGGGACCCGAGCGCCCAGACCGGCGACGAGAACTTCCTCATCATCGGGGTGGACAGCCGAATCGGCGCCAACGCCGAGATCGGTGCAGGTGATACCAGCATCGTCGAGGGCGCCCGCGCCGACACGATCATGCTGGTCAACATCCCTGCCAACCGGAAACGCGTGGTCGCGGTCTCCTTTCCCCGCGATCTCGCGATCACCCCGATGAACTGTCAGGCATGGGACCCGGAAACCGGCAACTACGGGCCGGTCTACGACCGGGTCAATGACGAGTGGAGCGATAACGAGCGCCCCACCATGACGAAACTCAACTCCGCCTACGCTCTGGGCGGCCCGAAGTGCCTGGTCAAGGTGATCCAAAAGATGTCCGGGCTGGCCATCAACCGGTTCATGGCGGTGGACTTCGTCGGCTTCGAAAAAATGGTCGATGCCGTCGGCGGGGTTGAGGTGTGCAGCACCACCCCACTCGAGGACGCCGAACTGGGGGTCGTGCTGGCCACCGCGGGCCGCCAGACCCTCGACGGCCACACCGCACTGAACTACGTGCGGGCCAGATCTGTCACCACCGAGTACAACGGCGACTACGGCCGCATCAAACGCCAGCAGTTGTTCCTGTCATCGCTACTGCGCTCGATGATCTCCTCGGCCACGTTCTTCGACCTGGACAGGCTCAACCAGGTCGTCAACACGTTCATCGACGATAGCTATGTCGATAATGTGCAGACCCGCGATCTTGTCCGGCTGGGCCAGTCGCTCCAGGGCATCAACGCCGGTCGGATCACTTTCGTCACCGTGCCGACCACCGGTATCACCGACTGGGAGGGTAACGAGATCCCCAACACCGAGGGGGTGCGAGCGCTCTTCGACGCGATCATCGACGACGAACCGCTCGCCGGGGAGAACGACCTCAACGAAACCCTGAGTCCGCTCACGGTCAAGGCGAAAGGCAGCGAGACTGCCGACGCCGACGCCGTTGGCTCCGAGGAGTACCTGGCGTCCCCCGAACTGACGACCGGGACCACCGTCGGGCCGACGACGACCGTCGAAGAGGTCAGGGCGGTGGCGGCCGACCCCCGCGACGTCACGGTCCAGGTCGCGAATCCGACCGAGCGCACCGGTCTGGCCACGTCGGCCACCGAGGAGTTCGACCTGTACCGGTTCGATGTGCGCGAACCCGACTATTACTCCACCTGGAGCGCCGTGCCGATCACCACGGTGTACTACTCGCTGGGCAACGAGCAGGCGGCCGCGACGGTGGCGGCCACGTTGCCGGGAGCTCGCATCAAGCGGATCGACGGCCTCGGGGAACTGGTGCAGGTGGTGCTTGGCGATGATTTCACCGCGGTGACCTATCCGCAGGCCAGCGGCACTGCCCTCAATGTGAGCGTCACCCACTCCGGTGACAGCACCCCCGCCGAACTGCCATCGGACCTGGCGGTGATCAACGGAGCGGATATCAGCTGCGATTAGCCGGGTTCACCGCCCGTTCAGTTCCGCGCAGCGTGGTTGTCGCCGTCCTGACAGTAAGCTGGGACGATGCGCACCGCGTACCACGACCAGCTCGATGCACTGAATAACCAGCTCGCTGAGATGTGCCGAATGGCCGGTGTGGCCATGGAGCGCGCAACCCAGGCCCTGCTGCAGGCCGATCTGGTGCTGGCCGAACAGGTGATCGGCGATCACGAGAAGATTTCAGCCACCAGCGCCCGTGCCGAAGAGGCCGCATTCGTGCTTCTGGCCCTGCAGGCACCGGTGGCCGGCGACCTCCGGGCCATCGTGGGCTCCATCCAGATCGTCGCCGATGTCGAGCGGATGGGGGCGCTGGCACTGCACGTCGCGAAGATCGCCCGTCGTCGCCATCCCCAGCACGCGCTTCCCGAAGAGGTGAACGGCTATTTCGCCGAGATGGGCCGGGTGGCGGTCGACCTGGCCAACAGTGCCCGCGACGTCCTGATATCCCGCGATCCGGATAAAGCCCGGCGAATCCGCGAAGAGGACGATGCGATGGACGATCTGCACCGCCATCTGTTCTCGGTCATGATGGACCGGGAGTGGCGCCATGGCGTTGCCGCCGCGGTGGATGTGACGCTGTTGGGCCGGTTCTACGAGCGCTTCGCCGATCACACGGTGGAAATCTCGCGGAGGGTGATCTTCCAGGTGACCGGACACCTGCCCGACGAGGAGGAGATTGCCACCTACTGACCCTGGTCCGGGGCCGGCAGGGGCCAGAGCCGATCTCAGCCGAACCGGCCGGAGATGTAATCTTCGGTCGCCTTCTCGGTGGGATTGCTGAAGATTTTTTCGGTGTCATCGACCTCGATGAGCCGTCCTGGCTTACCGGTGGCCTCCAGGTTGAAGAAGGCGGTCTGATCGCTCACCCGCGCGGCCTGCTGCATGTTGTGGGTGACGATCACAATGGTGTAGTCACGTTTGAGCTCGGCGATCAGGTCCTCGATCGCCAGGGTGGATATGGGGTCGAGGGCCGAACACGGTTCGTCCATCAGCAGCACATCAGGCTGCACCGCGATCGCTCGGGCGATGCACAGCCGCTGCTGCTGCCCCCCCGACAGCCCCCCGCCGGGTTTGTCGAGCCGGTCTTTGACCTCGTTCCACAGGTTGGCCGCCCGCAGCGACCGCTCCGCGGTCTGATCCAGCAGATCCCGGCTGCGAACGCCCTGCAGTCGAAGACCCGCGATGACGTTATCCCTGATCGACATGGTCGGGAATGGGTTGGGCCGCTGGAAAACCATCCCGATGGTTTTACGCACGCTGACCGGATCGACTCCCGATCCGTAGATGTCCTCGCCGTCGAGCAGGACCGAGCCCTCGACGCGGCCCCCGGGAATAACCTCGTGCATCCGGTTCAAGGTCCGCAGCACCGTCGACTTCCCGCACCCCGAGGGTCCGATGAAGGCCGTGACACTGCGCGGCGGGACGGCCACCGAGACATCCGCGACAGCGTGGAATGCGCCGTAATAGATGTTGACGTCTTTGAGATCCAACCGTTTGGCCATGGTTTGCTCCTCGAGGGCTAGACCCGGTTGCGGGTGAGGTAACGGTTGATGAACGCGGCGGCCACGTACAGTGCTGCAACCAGCAATATGAGTGTCAGCGCGGCGCCCCAGACCCGCAACCGCCCGGCCGCCTCGGGGTTGATCAATTCGGTGTAGATGAGCAGCGGCAACGACGCCATATTGCCGTCGAGCGGGTCGTAGTTGATGGACCGGGCGTAGCCGACGAGCACCAGGACGGGGGCGGTCTCGCCCATCACCCTGGCCAGTGCCAGCAGCACACCGCTGATCATCCCGGGCAGCGCGGTCGGCACGACGATACGCACGATGGTCTTCCACTTCGGGACGCCGAGCGCGTAGGACGCCTCGCGCAGTTCGTCGGGGACCAGCTTGAGCATCTCCTCGGTGTTGCGCACCACCACCGGAAGCATCAGCAGCACCAGGGCCAGCGCCACTGCGAGCGCGCTCTGCGGAAAGCCGAGCGTCGAGATCCACAGAGCGAAGATGAACAGTGCCGCCACGATTGACGGGACGCCGGCGAGTATGTCGACCATGAAGGTGGTGACCTTCGCGAACCGGCCGGTGCCGTACTCAACCAGGTAGATCGCCGCCATCACCCCCAGCGGCACCGCGATGGCCGCTGCGATCGCGGCCTGCACGATGGTTCCGTATATCGCGTGGTAGACACCACCGGCCATCTGATCGGGCAGCACGCCCGACAGCGAACGGTTCCACCACTGGGCACTGAGGACCGCGGTGATTCCCCGTTCGACGACGGTGTAGAGAACCCACGCCAGGGGCACCATGGCGATCAGAAACGATGTCGCGAACAGAACGGTGGCGAGCCTGTTCCTGACCTTTCGGCTGGTGCTGATCGGGTGGAATGTCGGCCCCTTGACCGGTGATTCAAGCGCTTCGCCGATCATCCTCCGCTGACCCTTCCTCCGGCTGCCGCACGAGCGAGTGCGTTCACGATGAATGTCAGGACGAACAGGACGAAACCGGCGGCGATATAGGCGCCGGTTGGCAGCTTGGAACTGAACTCCGCCGCGGCTGAGGCGATCTTGGAGGCGAAGGTGTATCCACCGTCGAACACCGACCAGTGCCCGGGTGCTGCCGCGGCCCGCAGGATGATCAGAACGGCCACCGTCTCGCCGAGCGCGCGTCCGAGGCCCAGCATGGATCCGGCGATCATTCCGCTGCGACCGTAGGGGAAGACCGTCATCCGGACCACTTCCCATTTGGTGGCGCCGAGGGCCTGAGCCGCCTCCACCTGGCCCCGCGGGGTCAGGCTGAAGACCTCCCGGGTCACGGAGGTGATGATGGGCAGGATCATCACCGCCAGCACCACTGCCGCGGTGAAGACGGTCCCGCCGCCTGCCAGCGAGACGTTGCCGTCGGAGAACAGGAAGAACCAGCCGAGATGGTCGTTGAGGAACCGGGCGACCGGCTCCAGCCACGGCGCCAGGACGAAAATCCCCCACAGGCCGAACACGATCGACGGTACGGCGGCAAGCAGGTCGACGAGGATGGCGAACGGCCTCGCCAACCGAGCCGGAGCATAATTGGTCAGGAAAGCGGCGATACCGATCGCGATGGGAACCGCGATCAGCAGCGCGAAGACCGAGCTGAGAACCGTCACCTGAAACAGCTCGGCAATGCCGAACCGCATATTCGTCTCGTCGGTGGTGCTGAACTCCGAACTGGTGATGAAGTTCGCCTTGTTCGCCTGTAGCGAGGGCACCGCCCGGATGATCAGGAACAGTGCCATCAACGCGATGGCCGCGATGATCGTCGCACCGGCGGCGATGGCGACCGAGCCGAATATCCGGTCACCCCGACGGCCGCCGGAACGCAGGCCACTCGGCGGCGGCTGTGGCGTCACAGGGGCAGTATGCCCCGGCCGGGTGGACCTCGGCGGTGAACTCACGGCGGCCGGTTCAGGCTTGATCGTCATCGCAAGGCTCGGTCACGCTCAGGAAATCGCGTTGATCGCCGTGGTGAGTTTGCCCTTGAACGCGTCCGGGACCGGAATGTAACCGTTATCGGTCAGACCCTCCTGCCCTTTCCCGAGCGCGACCGTCAGGAACGCCCGCACCGCCGGGGCGACTTCGCTGTCCGGGTACTTCGAGCAGACCAGCGAGTAGGTGGCGAGCATGATCGGGTACGCCCCGGCGTCGACCGGTTTGTAGAACGACGAGGTGTCGAGCACCAGGTCGTTGCCCATGCCCTTGATCGTGACATCGTCGATCGATGTGGCGGCGGATTCGACGGTCAACTGCACCGGATCCGGGCCCGCCGAGGTGATGATCTCCGCGAAGGTCAGGTTCTGCGCCTTGGCGAAGGACCATTCGTTGTAGGTGATGGACCCGGGCGTGGATTTGATCGCGGCCGAGGTGCCCTCGTTACCCTTCGCCCCCTCGCCGACGCCGCCGTTGAACGTCTTACCGGCGCCCTTGCCCCACGCACCGTCGGAGGCGGCGTCGAGATAGCGCTGGAAGTTGTCAGTCGTGCCGGACTCGTCGCTGCGGAAGATCACCACGATCGGTTCGGCCGGAAGCGTCGTGCCCGGGTTCAGCGCCGCGATTTCCGGGGCATCCCATGCGGTGATGCTGCCGTTGAAGATCTGGGCGGCCGTCGGTCCATCCAGGATGAGCCTGTCGACACCCGGCGCGTTGTAGGTGATGGCGATGGGCCCGAACACCATCGGCAGATTCCAGGCGTCGGCACCGTCGCAACGCGCCTTCGCCCTCTCCACCTCGCCTTTGTCGGGGTTCAACGCGGAATCAGAACCCCCGATATCGGTCTGACCGCCGACGAATTCCGATACCCCGGCGCCCGAACCGCTGGACGTGTAGTTGAGCGTGAAGCCGGGGCAGGCCGCCTCGTAGGCGGTGATGAACCTGGTCATGGCGTTGGCCTGAGCGGTGGCGCCGCTACCCTTCAATGATTTCGTCCCACCGCAGTCGACCGTCCCGACGGCCTCAGAACCCGCGGACGGCGCGTTGTTATCGCTGCCACACGCGGTGAGCGCGGCGATCGCCGTCGCGGAAGCCGTTGCGACGAGCACTGTGCCGAAACTGGTCACTGAATTCCTACTTCCTCACTGGGTAACGTCCGCAGCGAAACGTATGCGCAGGGGGTGGACGGATCGGGGATGGCTGGTTAACGGAAGGTGAACAACCCCGGCTCATCGTGGGGCGTACGCGGTGTCCACCGCCGCCACCGTGAAGCCCAGCGTCGCATAAGTCCTGATCGCAGCGGGATTGTCGGATTCGACGTAGAGCATGACGACGGGCTGCTCGAGATACCCGAGCCGATCGGCCAGGTAGCGCAGGCCCACCACCGTGAGCGCGCGGCCCAGCCCCCTGCCCCGGGCAGCGGGATCGACCCCGAGGATGTACACCTCGCCGGTCCCGTCGGAGTGCACTTTCGTCCAGTGGAAACCCAGAAGCGAGCCGGAGGCGTCATCGAATGCCAGCAACAGCCCGTCCGGGTCGAACCACGGCTCCGCGGTCCGGGCGGCGATGTCGGAAGCCGTCCAGCCGCCCTGCTCCGGGTGCCAGGAAAATGCCTCGTTATTCACCCGCAATAGCTCGGCGACATCCGGCGAACCGCCATAGCTGCGCACTGAAATGCCCTGCGGGACAGAGGGTTCGGGAATATCAGCCAGCGTACGGCGCATCTGGATCAGCTCCCGCACCGCCTGCAGGTCCAACGCGGCGGCCAGGGCCTGGGCCGCGGGCAGGGTCCCGTGCGCCCAGAACCGCATGGGGCCAACGCCGTGGTCGAGTGCCTCGCGCGTCAGCGCCGTCCCGATACCCCGCCGGCGGGAATCCGGATGCACCGCCAACTCGGCAGTCCCGGACACGAGGCCGAGATAGCCGACCAGCACTCCCCGACCATCGGCGAACAGCAGATGCTCGGCGCAGCACCCGGCGAGTTCACGCAGCACCTGCTCACCCACCGGTTCGACACCATCGGCGCGGCGCGCCTCCGCGACCAGACCGCGAACCGCATCCTGTTCGGCCGGTAACAGAGCGCGGCGCCAGTCCGGGACCGTCACGAACCGGGCAACAACGCAGACATGGAGCCGGTGTCGACATCATCGGCCAGTTCGGCCTCGCCGTCGGTGGGCTCGCCACCGGGGTTGCCCGAGCGGCCGCGGGTCGGGCGCACCGCCTTGTACCCGACGTTGCGAACGGTTCCGATCAGCGCCTCGTACTCAGGTCCGAGCTTGGCCCGCAGTCGGCGCACGTGCACATCGACCGTGCGGGTGCCGCCGAAGAAGTCGTAGCCCCAGACCTCTTGGAGCAGTTGGGCCCGGGTGAACACTCGACCCGCATGCTGCGCGAGGTATTTCAGCAGTTCGAACTCTTTGTAGGTCAGGTCCAGCGGGCGGCCCCGCAGTCGCGCCGTGTACGTGCCCTCGTCGATTACCAATTCCCCCAGGCTGACCTTGCCGGCGCTCTCCTGGGCCGCTGATCCGCCGCGCCGACCGACGAGCAGCCGCAACCGGGCGTCGATCTCAGCCGGACCGGTCCCGGGTAGGAGGATCTCGTCGATACCCCAGTCGATGTTCACCGCTACCAGGCCGCCCTCGTTGACAACCGCGACCACCGGCACCGGGGTTCCGGTGGTGCCGAGCAGCCGGCACAGGCCGCGGGCCGCGGCGAGGTCGCTGCGCGCATCGACGATCGCGAGGTCGGCCGACCCCGCCTCGAGCAGCGACGCCACCTCGGTCGGCGCCGCACGCACGGTGTGCGCGAGCAGGGCCAACGCGGGTAGCACCGACTCCGGGTCGGGGTCGGAAGTAAGAAGCAACAGGTCCAACGAACTCTCCCGGTTTGTTGACACTGTAACGCGCGACCTGCTGTTTCGCCGATCCGAACGGAAGCCCGTCGCAGTGGTTCAGAATAGCCGGGTGCGAAAGCTGATCACGGTGACGGGTTCCGCCGCGCTGGCAGTCGTCCTCGGTCTGGTCGGCGCCGACACCGGGGCCGCCATCTACGCGGAGTACCAGTTGGCGCGCCATGTCCGCGCCGCGGCCGACCTGCGTTTCGATCCGTGGGTGGCGATCCTGGGCTTCCCGTTCGCCCCGCAGGCCCTGCGCCACCGCTACAGCGAGTTGGAGATCAAAGCCGGCGGCGTCGAGCACCCGGTGGTGGGCAAAGTCACCCTCGAGGCCACCATGCACGATATCGGTCTGTCGCAGGCCTCCTGGTTGATCAGGCCGGACGCTGATCTGCCGTTGGGCAAGCTGGAAAGCCGGATCATCATCGACTCACGCCACATCGGTGGATTCATCGGGATCAAGGACCTCAGCGTCGAGCCTCCGGCCGAAGACACCAACGACGCCACCGGAGGCACCACCGAGTCCGGTATCTCGGGCAACACCGGGCTGGTGTTCACCGGCACCCCGACCGCAGCGGGCTTCGACAAGCTTGTCAGCGTGACGGTGGACCTGTCCATAGCCGGCCCGGAGCAGACCACGCTGGTCCTCACCCCCACCGGGATCGCCACCGGGCCCAATACCGCCGATCAGGAGGTACCCGCCGAGAAGCGGGCCGCCGTCCTCGGGGCTTTCGGCGCCACCATGCCCGGGCAGAGACTGCCGTTCGGGCTGCGGCCCACCGCTGAGGGGGCGCGGGGATCGGACATCATCATCGAAGGCATCACCGAGGAGATCACGGTCCGACTGGATGGTTTCAACCAGCGGTGATCGCTGCGACCCGAGAGCGGCCCCGACGCCCCTATTGACGTGACGGCCTGATCGTTGGGTATTGTCCTATCCGTGACGTCCCGCCCCGAGCTGATGCTCACCAAGCGCCGCGCAGTCGATCTGTGCCGCACTGCGGGTTGTTGCTGTTGTTGTCGTAGCTGCTGACTAGCCGCGCTGTCGCGCCGCCCGCTATCGCAGTTTTCCCTGGTCTTTCCCGCCCAGCCCTGACAACAACCGGAGTTTTCATGTCGATCGACATCACCAGCCCTCGTCAGACCAGTCCTCTCGAGGCCGCACGCCTTCCCGAAGCCCCAACCCAGATCGCGACCGATCTCCGTCCGTCGCTCCCTCCCGGCGTCGACCTTGAACGGGAGACGGTGATCACCGGACGGGTCGTCGACGACGCAGGTCACACCATCGGGGGTGCATCGGTACACCTGCTGGACGCCGCCGAGGAGTTCACCGCCGAGTTATTCGCCACGCCCGCCGGTGATTTCCGTTTCTTCGCCGCACCCGGCACCTGGACCGTTCGGGCACTGTCCGGGGCCGGCAACGGCGCGGTCACCGTCGCACCCACCGGCGCGGGCATCCACCAGATCGACATCAAGGTCGCATAGCGACGAGATCGCGATAAGCTCCCTTTGTGGTGCTCTTCTTCGAGATTCTGCTCGTCATCGCGGTCATCGTCATCACGTGGTTCGCGGTTTACGCCGTGTACCGACTGATCACCGACGAGTCCTGAGTGGCCGGGGTGGGCACCGAGGACATCAAGGGCAGCGGCGACCGGGCCGTGGCCGCCGCGGCGGAACGTGCCAAGGAGACTGCGGGTCGCAACATCCCGGTCCTGGAGGATCTCCCGCTCACCGATACCGCAAACCTGCGCATCGGCGCGAATCTCAACGACGCCCTGCTGGCCCTCCTGCCACTGGTCGGGGTGTGGCGCGGGGAAGGCGAGGGCCGGGACCCGCACGGCGACTACCGCTTCGGGCAGCAGATCACCGTTTCACATGACGGCGGGGACTACCTCAACTGGGAGGCGCGTTCCTGGCGGCTCGACGAGGCCGGTGAGTACGACAGCCGGGATCTTCGCGAAACCGGCTTCTGGCGGTTCGTCGACGATCCCAACGACCCCGGCGAATCGCAGGCGATCGAACTTCTGCTGGCGAACTCCGCCGGCTACGTCGAACTGTTCTACGGCCACCCCATCACCCAGTCCTCGTGGGAACTGGTCACCGACGCCCTCGCACGCAGCAAGTCCGGTGTCCTGGTCGGCGGAGCCAAGCGCCTCTACGGAATCGTCGAGGGTGGCGATCTGGCTTATGTGGAGGAACGTATCGACGCCGACGGCGGACTGGCCCCACATCTGTCCGCGCGGCTGTCACGGTACATCGGATGAGGCGGGGGGCCGTGCTGGCGGCGACCACCGCGCTACTGCTCGCCGGGTGTTCGTCGACGCCGGCGCCCCCCGCGACCCCGCCCCCGGGACCATCGCCGGCCGGCCACGGGTCTCTCGCGGAGTGCCTGAAAGCCAATGGCGTGCCCGAGTCCGATGCCGGCTCGGCCGTGCTGGGCCCCCCTGCCGGCGTAGATGAGCGCACCTGGGATGCGGCCATGGCCGCGTGCTCGACATTAGCCCCCGGGCCGGCCGCGCCCTGACCTACGCTGAGCCATGTGCCCCGGATGTCCAGTGTGGACGCGGCGTTCTGGTTCGCTGAGACGCCGGCCTGGCACATGCATATCGGGGCGTTGGCAATTTGCGATCCGCGTGGGGTGCCGGACTTCTCCGTGCAACGCTTACGACGGATCGTCGGCGACCGGTTGGCCCAGCTGCCGCAGCTGCGATACCGCGTCTCGGAGATCCCGTTCGGACTGGATCGGCCTTGGTACGTTGACAACGACTCTCTTGATCTGGACTTCCACATCCGCCACATCGCGTTGCACTCACCGGGCGGCCGCGCCGAACTTGACGAACTCGTCGCACGCTTGTGGTCCTACAAACTGGACCGTTCAAAACCATTGTGGGAGATGTGGTTTATCGAGGGCCTCGCGGCGGGACGGGTCGCGCTGCTGACCAAGATTCACCACTGTCTGGTCGACGGGGTCTCCGGCGCCGGGATCACCGAGATCCTGTTCGACACCACCCCCGAAACCCGTCCGCCGGCCGACACCCCTGACTCTGGCAGGTCGAGTGGGCTGCCCAGGCCGGAGATTCAGCTGCTGGGCGCAGCGGCCGATCTGGCGATCATGACTCCCTACCGGCTGATCCGTCTGGTCGGCCAGACGCTGCGACAACAGCGGGCGGCACGAAACATCCCGGCCAAGCCGCCCGGTTATTTCGAGGCGCCGCACACCCGTTTCAACGCGCCCATCTCACAACAACGCCGGTTCGGTTCCGCCCGGCTGTCGCTGAAGCGGGTCAAAGCGGTCAAGGACGCCTACGGGGTGAAGGTCAACGATGTCGTGCTGGCGGTGGTGACCGGCGCGCTGCGGTCATTTCTGGACAGGACCGGAGAACTGCCGGACCGGCCTCTGGTCGCACAGGTACCGGTATCGACCCGCACCGACCGCACCGCGGTGGGCAATGCCATCGCATCGATGACAGTCAACCTGCCCATCGGAACCGCCGATCCGGGCGAACGGATCCGCAGCGTGTACCGCAGCTCACAGGCCGCCAAACAGATGGCCGAGGCGATGACGGCCCATCAGATCATGGGTCTGACCGAGACCACACCGCCCGGGCTGTTCCGGCTGGCCGCACGCGCTTTCACCGCCAGCCGACTCGGCGAGAACGCGCCCCCGATCAACCTGGTGGTATCCAACGTCCCGGGTTCACCGGTTCCGCTCTATGTGGCGGGGGCGGTGCTGGAGCGGTTCACTCCGATCGGCCCGCTGCTCATGGATGTCGGGCTGAACATCACCTGTTTCAGTTACCGGGGCCGGATGGACTTCGGGTTCCTCACCACCCCGGAGATCGCCGACGATATCGAGCGATTGGCGGATGGGATCGAGCCGGCGCTGGGTGAACTGGAACGAGCGGCCGGGCTTGGCCGGCGATCCGGCGCCCAACCCGATCGGCGGTGATCTGACCAATCCCCTGGCCGGCTCCGATAAGGCAGGCGAACATGGGACGGCCCCCGAGCCTTGGCATCCACAGCTGGACGGACCGGGGGCTCGGGGGCCGGGTAGCTGCCTGGAATTCGCCAGCGCTCTGGGGCGCAGGTGATTTCCGGCACCTGAAGCTGCTAGCGGGCAGCCACCTCACATGTCCAAAAAGTACTCAAAGTTCCGGACCACCTCCTTCCTTGTGTACCGATGACGGTACCGCCAGCGGTGCCGGTCCGCCACGGGTTCGACGCCGAGGCGTTTTCGCGTTGAGCGAATCACGGCTCAAGCCCACTCATCGATCACCGATGATGGCGGCGTCCACGAGCGCGGCCATCTCGGTCTGCAGCTCGGGCTGCCCGATGGGCCGACCGTCCAGGTTCCGCACCCAGGCCGCTAAGGTGATGCTCGACATCAGCCAAATACCCTGGGCGGCAGCAAGGTCAGCGGGACGCAGGGCCTGATAGTCACAGTCATAGCCACGCGTTCGAGCCGTCTCGAACAAGGCCCTCTGGGTAGTGCCGCGAAGGATCGGGTACCACGGCGGCGGGGTCAGAAAGCAAGGCCGTCCGCCGGTACCGGGCACCGCGATCACCACCGTCGACCGCGGGCCTTCCAGGATGAAACCGTCGGCGCTGACGAAGATGACCTCGTCGGAACCGTGACGGGCGGCATATCGCAATGCGGCCATATTCACCCCGTAGGACAGCGTCTTGGCTCCCGCCAGCAGCCACGGCATGGACCCGATGCCCTCCGCCGGCAGGCCCCGGCCGAGCAGCACCGCCGTCACTCCGTCCCGTCGGGCCACCGCCACCCGCGCCGCCACCGGGCCGACGGTCAGATAGCCCGTCGGATCCGAGCCGCTCTCCCGGCCGCGGCTGTAGACCAGGCGCAGCACGCCCTCGCCTGCCGAGTGGGTGACCCACTGCCGAACCGCGGTGCCGACCGCTACCCGCCAGGCGGCCAGATCGGGCTCGGGAAGATCCATCAGCGCGGCCGACTGGGCCAGCCGACGCAGATGGGACTCCAGCAGGCAGGCATGGCCATCACGCACCAGCAGCGTCTCGAACACACCATCGCCACGTACCGCCGCCAAGTCATCGGCGAACAGCAGCGGTTGTGCGGGGTCGCCCACCCCGCCTTCGAGGGTGACGAGCACCGACGGCCGTCCCGACATGAGCCATGAGCCTACGTGCGGGCTCGTACAGTTGTGGGGTGTCAGCCGTGCCAGCACCCGAAAGTTCGCCCGACGCCGGAGCGATTTGGCACTATGGCGATCCGCTGGGCGAACAGAGCGCAGCCATCCGCGATAGCGTGCTGATCGACCGTTCCAACCGCGCCGTGATCACCCTGACCGGGGCAGACCGGCGCAGCTGGCTGCATTCGATCTCCACCCAGCACGTTGCCCAGCTCCCCGACGGGGCCTGTACCGAGAACCTCAGCCTGGACGGTCAAGGCCGGGTCGAGGACCACTGGCAGCAGACCGAACTGGACGGCGTGACCTACCTGGACACCGAACCATGGCGCGGTGAACCGTTACTGGCCTACCTGAAGAAGATGGTTTTCTGGTCGGATGTGCAGCCGGCCGCCGCGGACCTCACCGTGCTGTCTCTGATCGGGCCCAAGCTGGCAGAACCGGGGATACTGGTCGCGCTCGGGCTCGATTGCCTGCCCGAGGCGTCGACGGCGACAGCGCTGGCCGGCGGGGGATTCATCCGCCGGACACCGTCAGCGCCGAACCAGATCGAACTGGACATGCTGGTTCCACGCGAGCGTCGTGACCAGTGGTGGAAGCGGCTGACCGACGCCGGTGTGCGCCCCGCCGGAATCTGGACCTACGAGGCGCACCGGGTCGCGGCCCTGCGTCCGCGTCTGGGGGTGGACACCGACGAGAGGACCATCCCGCACGAGGTGGGCTGGATCGGTCGCGCGGTACACCTGGACAAGGGGTGCTACCGCGGACAGGAGACGGTCGCCCGGGTTCACAACTTGGGCAGACCGCCACGCATGCTGGTTCTCCTGCATCTGGACGGATCCGATGAGCGGCCGGTGACCGGGGATCCGGTGCTGGCCGGCGGTCGTCAGGTCGGCCGGCTGGGCACCGTCGTCGAGCACGTCGACCTCGGGCCTATCGCACTCGCCCTGGTCAAACGCGGCCTAGCCGCGGATACCGCATTGAGCACCGGCGGCGAGCCCGGGGCCGGAGCGAGCATCGACGCCGATTCGCTGCCGGCGGCCGACTCGACCGGGGCGGGTCGGCTTGCGGTGGAAAAGCTGCGCGGCCGCCGCGGGTGAGGCGCGGGCCGTCGGCGACGTCCACCGCCGGGTGACCGGGCCTGCCCGCACTTCGCGGCGCGGCACGGTAAAGTGTGGACAGGACGAAACGACATTAGATCGGAGCCGCCTGTTCCCGGGCCGCTCCGTAATTGTGCGAGGGGGTTCCCCCATGGGCCGCGGCCGGGCTAAGGCAAAGCAGACCAAGGTTGCCCGAGAGCTGAAATACAGTTCTCCGCAAACCGATTTCGAACGGCTCCGCCAGGAGCTGGCCGGACCTGGTTCCGGTGAACCCGGGCAACCGGGGCACGGTTTCGATGACGGGCACGACGATGAAGACGACTGGCGTCGCTGACCGCTAGAACCGCGGGTGCTCACCCACCAGGTTGGCCCTCGGGCCGTCCCGGCCCTTGGTGACGGCACCCAGGACCCAGCAATTCAGGTGACGAGCGGTGAGCACCGCCAGGGCGCGGTCGGTGTCCTCGCGGGCGACGACTGCGACCATTCCGACACCCATGTTGAAGGTCTTCTCCATTTCGGCACGGTCAATCCGGCCCCGTTGGGCGATCAGCCCGAACACCGGGGCCGGGGTCCAGCTTCCGCGCTCGACCTCGCCCACCAGACCGTGCGGAATAACCCGCTCCAGGTTTCCGGCCAGTCCGCCACCCGTGACGTGGCAGAAGGTCCGGACCCGGGTTTCGGCGATCAGCGCCAAACAGTCCTTGGCGTAGATACGGGTGGGCTCGAGTAACTCCTCGCCGAGGGTCCGGCCGAACTCCTCGACGTGGCCGGCCAAACTCATCCGGTCGATCTCCAGAAGCACTTTGCGGGCCAGTGAATAGCCGTTGGAGTGCAGACCCGAGGAGCCCATGGCGATGAGCACATCGCCGGGACGAACCCGATCCGGTCCGAGCACGTCATCGGCCTCCACAACACCGACTCCGGTCGCTGAGACGTCATAGTGATCGAACTCCATCAGTCCCGGATGTTCGGCGGTCTCACCACCGAGCAGCGCGCACCCGGCGATGACGCATCCTTCAGCGATACCGGAGACGATGGCGCTGACCCGCTCGGGAACGGTGCGTCCGACCGCGATGTAATCCTGCAGGAACAGCGGTTCGGCCCCACAGACGACGAGATCATCGACGACCATGGCCACCAGATCCAGTCCGACGGTGTCGTGTTTGTCCATGGCCTGAGCGACCGCCAGTTTGGTGCCGACGCCGTCGGTGGACGAAGCCAGCACCGGTTCCCGGTAATCGCCGCGCAGCGCGAACAGCCCCGCGAATCCTCCCAGCCCGCCCAGAACTTCGGGCCGGGTGGCTCTCTGCGCCAACGGCTTGATGAGTTCGACGGCGCGGTCGCCGGCCTCGATATCGACTCCGGCGGACGCGTAGGAGACGCGGAAGCCCGCCCCGCGTTCCTGACTTGTCGACTCCCCGGACATCGGCGCTAAGGCTACCCGTGCCAAATCAGTCGACGTACCGGGTCAGCCACTCGTCGAGCGGTGCACCGGCCCGCAACGCGCTCACCACGCGTTTCTTAGCAGTCGCGGTGCCCAGCCACGGGCCCACCGGCCACTTCTTCATCATCGCGATGCCCTTGTGCCGGAGCAGGTCGATCCGGGGGTGGTCCTTGGGATATCCGCGCGGCGCCGTCTTGAGCACGTCGTGCGCCATGATCTCGTAGCCCGACCCGCGCAGTTCGGCGACGATCTCGGCCAGCCGAGCCCCGGACCTCTCGTTGTCCACCGCAGCCCGGTAACGCTGCAACGTCGTTGTGTCGGGCATGTACAGGCCACCGCCGGCGAACAATTCGTCGGCATCGAAGGAGACGTAGCCGCGCCCGATCTGGGCGGCGCAGTTGGTCTTGTAGGGGCTCTTGTCGGCGCTGAACCGGACATCCCGGTAGGGCCGGAAGATTTTTCCCGGTCCGAACTCGTCGGCGAGTTCGGACAGCAACCGCTCCATCGGACCCCGGACACAACGTTCGTAGACATCCCGGTGGTCCTGCCAGTAGACCTTCGAGTTGTCGGCACGCAAACCCTCGTAGAACTCGACGGCCTCAATCGGCCATCCGCTGAACGGCATGGTTTCCATGACCTCCATTGTGGACGGGGCTGTGCCACCATGGTGCCCGTGGCGGTAGTTCGGCAGCCGGGCGTGAAGGTGCAGATGCTGTCGAAGAACACCACGGGGGGAACCGACTACATCGTCACCCGGATCACCATGGCACCCGGGACGAGCACCGGCTGGCACTACCATCCCGGTGAGGTGTTCGGGTATATCGCCGAGGGCACGATGACGCACTATGCCGCGGTCGCCGACAGCGCCGAAGGCTGCGCCGTCGATGGCGTCTACCCGCCCGGAGCCCCGATCAAGGAGGGCACCGGCCCGGGCTGTATCCACCTGGGACGCAATGAGGGCACCGTGTCACTGGTGATGGAGATCGTGTACATCAATCCCGCCGGCGCGCCCTTGGCGGTCGCGGTACCCGGGCCTGCGAACTGCCGATTCTCTGACAGCGCTGTGACATAGGCGCCGTACCGGCTGCGGCCGACCGCACCGGGTGGGTTCACTAGGATTGGGACGACAAGAGGAGGTTGACCGTGTCTGAACGGTGTCTGGTGACCGGTGCCACCGGATACATCGGCGGACGGCTGGTTCCCCGCCTCCTTGACAGCGGCTTCGAGGTACGGGCGCTGGCCCGGAACCCCGACAAGTTGGCCGGCGTCCCGTGGCGGACCCGCATCGAGGTGGCGCGCGGGGATCTCGGTGATCTGGCATCGCTGGAGGCCGCCTTCGCCGGTGTGGACGTCGTCTACTACCTCGTCCACTCGATGGGCTTCGAAAAGGATTTCGCCGCCGAGGAACGGCGCGCGGCGCAAAACGTGGTGAGCGCGGCTCGCGGCGCGGGTGTTCGTCGCATCATTTATCTCAGCGGTCTGCACCCGGAAGGCTCCGAGCTGTCCACCCACCTGTCCTCGCGGACCACCGTCGGCGAGATTCTGATTGCCTCCGGTATCGAGACCATCGTGCTGCAGGCCGGAGTGGTGGTGGGCTCCGGTTCGGCCTCATTCGAAATGGTCCGACATCTGACCGACCGATTGCCGGTGATGACCACTCCCAAGTGGGTGCACAACAAAATCCAGCCCATTGCGATCCGCGATGTGCTGCACTACCTGGTGGCGGCCGCCACCTGCCCGGTTCCGGCGTCACGAACCTGGGATATCGGCGGCCCCGATGTTCTTGAGTACGGCGACATGATGCAGATCTATGCCGAGGTGGCAGGTCTGCGGCCACGCCGGATCCTGGTGCTGCCGGTTCTCACCCCGCGAATCGCCGCGCTCTGGGTGGGACTGGTGACTCCGATCCCGTCCGGCCTGGCGCGGCCGCTGGTGGAGTCCCTGCACTGTGACGCGGTGATGGCCAACCACGATATCGACAAGATCATCGCTCCACCGGAGGGTGGCCTGACACCCTACAAGCGGTCGGTGTCGCTGGCCCTGGCCCGTATCGCCCGGGGTGATGTGGAAACCACCTGGAACACCGGCACCGCGGCACATCTGCCCAGCGATCCGGAATGGTCCGGCGAAGTCGTCTACACCGACGCCCGCTCCCGGCATATCCCGGCCGGCTCCGAGCAGGTCTGGAAAGCCGTCGAGAGCAGCGTCCCCCGGCACTGGCGGGTCGAAGAGCGGGAAACGGGTCAGCTGCTGAAATTACGTGCCGAGCGGCGCGGCCCCGGGGAACGGTGGCTGGAGATGAGCATCAGCCCGGAGGGTGACGGAAGTCGCTATGAGCAGCGCGCCATCTTCTATCCGCGCGGCCTGCTCGGCCGGGTGTACTGGTACGCCGGTCGCCCGCTGCAGGCGGTCGCCCTTGACCGTCGGGTCCGTCGGGTGACGGCAGCGGTCAGGGCCGGCTGAACGCCGCGGCGTTATCGCTGTCGGCCTGCACCGCTGCGAGCATGTTTTCCACCACGTTCTTCCCGAGATCGTTGGCGGAGGGCAGTTCGATCGGATAGTTGCCGTCAAAGCAGGCGCAGCACAGCCTGCTGGCCGGCTGTTCGGTCGCCGCGATCATGGCCTGCTGGGAAATGTAGGACAGCGAGTCCGCCCCGATCGCCTGCCGGACCGATTCCAGCATCTCCCCCGCATCGGCCTGGGTACCCGGCGCGTTGGCGATCAACTCGGCGGGGGTGGCGAAGTCGATACCGTAGAAACACGGCCACTTCACCGGCGGTGAGGCGATGCGGACATGCACCTCGACCGCCCCGGCCTCGCGCAGCATTCGAATCAGCGCGCGCTGCGTGTTACCGCGAACGATCGAATCATCCACGACGATCAGCCGCTTACCCCGGATGACTTCCTTGAGGGGGTTGAGCTTGAGGCGGATCCCGAGCTGGCGGATGGTCTGGGACGGCTGGATGAACGTGCGCCCGACGTACGCGTTTTTCATCAGGCCCTGGCCGAAGGGAATGCCGGATTCCTGTGCGTAGCCCACCGCAGCCGGTGTGCCCGACTCCGGAACACCGATCACCAGGTCCGCGTCGACCGGCTTCTCCCGGGCCAGCCGCCGGCCGATATCCACCCGGCTGGCATGTACCGAGCGGCCGCCGATCACGCTGTCCGGGCGGGCGAGGTAGACGTACTCGAAGACACAACCCTTCGGGGTGGGCGGGGCGAACCTGCTGGATCGGACGCCGTCGGCGTCGATGGCCAGCAGTTCCCCGGGTTCGATATCGCGCACGAAAGAGGCCCCGACGATATCCAGCGCGGCGGTCTCGGAGGCCACCACCCATCCCCGGTCCAGCCTGCCCAGGCACAGTGGGCGCACACCGTGCGGATCTCGGGCCGCGTAGAGGGTGGTCTCGTCCATGAAGACCAGGCAGAACGCCCCGCGGACGCCGGGAAGCAACTCCAGCGCCGCTTGCTCGATACTGGTGTCGGCCGCTCCGCCGGCCAGGAGCGCGCCGAGGATATCGGAGTCGGTGGTGGCCGCGCCGGGCATGTTGTGGTTGATCAACCCGGCCGCCCGGGCCCGGTTCGACAGTTCGGTGGTGTTCACAAGATTGCCGTTGTGCCCCAACGCAACTCCGGTGCCCGCTGCGGTATTGCGGAACACGGGCTGGGCATTCTCCCAGGTGGTGGATCCGGTGGTGGAGTAGCGGCAGTGGCCGATGGCGACATGGCCGGGCATAGCGCCCAGGGTCTGTTCATCAAAGACCTGGCTGACCAGGCCGAGGTCTTTGAAGACCAATACCTGCGAACCATCGGCCACAGCGATACCCGCGGCCTCCTGACCGCGGTGCTGTAGCGCGTAGAGCCCGTAATAGGTGAGCTTGGCCACTTCCTCGCCGGGAGCCCAGACGCCGAAGACGCCACACTCTTCCCGAGGGGGGTTTTCTGGTCGATCAGTCACGATATGGGCATCTCCACTGTCGGCGACGGCATCAGTCTACGGGCAGCCGCCGCCAAATCGGGAACTGACCGGCGGAATTCACCGATCCCCTAGCTGACCCACCTTGACCAGCGGAAACCACAGTGCGATGGCACCGGCGCGGGTCCCGGACAACCGCAGCGCGCCGTTGGCGGCGGCGTCATCGAACGAGGTCATCCCGGTCGCCAGCAGCAGCCAGGTCCGCGGGTCGGTCTCCACGACGCAGGCCGGTGTGCCCCGGGTGTGGCGCGGACCGGAGACACATTGCACCGCCGCGAACGGCGGCACCCGTACCTCGACACTGGCCCCCGGGGCCATGGCGGCCAGCGCTCGAGCGGTCAATCGCACGGCTGTGGCGATCGCCGTCCGGTCCGGTTCGGGGACGGTGTCATCCCGGAGCCACGCCGCCACGGCCAGGACGGCCTCGCGGACGGCCTGCGGATCGGATCCTCGGGGTCTGGACATCGGCTCAGCGCTGCCCGAACGCCAGTGCGGCGCCGTACACACCACACCGTCGATGACGGTCATCGATGTCAGAGCGATCCCGCCCGCTGACCCGGTACGCGCGCCGTCGCTGGACCACCAGTGCGGCGATCGCGCCGGCCTCGTTGATCGCCAGGTGCGCCAGCATCGGGGCCAGGAGGCTGCCGGAGCGCTCACCGAGCAAGCCGAAAACCCACCCGGCCAGACCGGTGACCGCGATGGTGCCCAAGATCGGCGCGCCGGTTTCCCGTGCGTCGGGGATGTGGCTCAGACCGAACGTGACCGCTTGGACCAGCCGCCCGACGGTGCGCCCGAAGCCCGCGGCTGCCACACTCGCCAACCCGCCGCGGAAGGCCGTCTCCTCCGACCACACCGTGCCAATCGGAATCTCGACGACCAGCCAGTGCCCCGGCCGATCCGGCAACTCCCGTTCGGCCATCGCCCCCCGGACCCCTGGCAGCATGCTGCCGGCGGCCACTCCGGCGGCCACCAGTCCCGCTACCGATGAACCGAGCCGCAACCCGGTGCCGGCCTGCGGCGGGCGCAGTCCCAACGGCGCCCGGGCCGCCACCGCCAATAGGGTGCCGAGAGCGGCCTGGGCCACCGGGTGCCGTCGCCACGGGTGCTGGAGACCGGCGGTGAAGCTCCACCCCACCAGAGCCGTCGCCAAAGCGACTGTCCGGTAGCGGGCTGGTCTGGGTCCGGGCCCCGGGGCCTCGCCGGGTGATCCCGGGAACATGGCGCTGCCGGCGGCCCGCGCGGCGCTCACCAGAACTCCGGTCCGCGGGCCGCGATGACCGTCTCCAGCGATCGGCGGACACGCTCGGTGTCGGAGTCTGTCCACCCCTCGGGGGCGGCTACGGCCACCCAGCCGTCGAGCTGACTGTCGCCGTAGTTGT
Organism: uncultured Mycobacterium sp.; assembly: GCA_964555915.1. Lineage (GTDB taxonomy): Bacteria > Actinomycetota > Actinomycetes > Mycobacteriales > Mycobacteriaceae > Mycobacterium. The sequence continues at coordinate 38,778 of CAZKUK010000010.1, read as the reverse complement.
GACCGTGTCCGTCCGGCGTACCCGCGGCATTGGTGACATTACCGGCCATATCAGCGCTCACCTGCCAGAACGTGATGATCGGATACCACCGCATCGATGGGCTGCGATCGAAACCCGGCGGCTCACGCAGCCAGTCCGGTTTGCGGAACAACAGATCCGGCGACCACCACACGACCGGGTCGGAGGCATGTTGCAGGAACATCACCCGGTTCCGGCTCCACGGCGGCGCGGCGGCTATCGCGGCGATCTCCGCGGATCCGGAGGCCTGGGCGAACCTGACGGTGCGTCCATTGTCGTAGCGCGGTTGCACCTCGGGGGTGCCCGGATCGCGCCGATCGGTCACCGCCCGCCACAGCCGACTCGCGTTGGGCGGCCCGACCCACAGCACCGAGGTGAAGTTCTTCTCGACCACGTCCGGCAGATAGCCGAACGCCCCCTGGCCGGCCATGGAACCGAGGCTCTCGCCGTAGAGGGCCAGTTTCGGCCGGCTCGCCGGCGACCAGCGTTGCCAGCGTTGGTGAATACCGTCGACCATGGCCCGGCCGGCCTCAACCGATTTCTGCCGGTCGGCGAGGAACGAGATCCAGCTCGGCAGATACGAGTACTGCATGGCCACCAGCGCGGTATTCCCGTTGTACATCGACTCGATCGCGCGGGCGGCCACCGGATCCACCCATCCCGTCCCGGTGGTCGGGACGATGACCAGCAATTGACGTTCGTAGGCCCGGGTGCGCTGCAGCTCCGAGAGCAGCAGCGCCACCCGACTCTCTATGGTGTCCGCGGACTGCAGTCCTGCGTAGATTCGGATCGGTTCGGTGGCCGGGCCGCCATTGAGTTCAGCGAGTTCTGCAGCCGTCGGACCGGTGCCGACGAAATTCCTTCCTTGAAATCCCAGGGTGTCCCAGGCTACGAATGATGCTGGGCTGCCCGACCTTTCAGGTTGAAGGGGTTGTTCCACCCCGGGCCGGGTAGCGAGGTTTTGCGGCTGGAAAACCGTTCGGGCCCCGGCGATGAAACCCCGCACCAGCACACCGTTGACCAGGGTGACGATCAGGATCACCATGATCGCGGTACCGATGAACATGGCCACCTCGTCGTTGACATCCCAGCGACGGATCATCATTCTGGCCAGCAACCTGATCGCGTCCTTGACCGCCCGGGCCGCGGCGATCAGCAGTCCGCCGGTCACAACCGCCACTGCCAGAGCGCGCAGATAGCCCGATGTCTCCGGGCCCTCGATACCCATCAGCGCCGCCACCTCACGCTGCCAGGCCGCCGCCGGACCCACCATCAGCACGCTCGCGCCGATCGACAAGACAACCACGGCCGACGCGAGCAATGTCCGGACCCGAGGCCGCCGTAGGCCGCGAAGACGGTTACCCGGCAGTAATTTAGCGCCGATGGCTGCGATCAGCACCCCGATCCCGTATCCGATCGCAGCATTGATCCCGCCGATGATTCCGCCGGTGACCCAGTCCCGCGGAAGCAATGAGGGGGTCAGCGACAGACAGAAAAACAGCGCGGCAACCGCAACCCCGGTGAAGTCAAGGCGGACCAAGCTCCATACCCAGGCAACCGCCGACTCGCGTGTCATCCGAAGAGCCTGGGCAGCACCTCTTCTGAGGTGCGACGCAGTTCCTCCAGCGTGACGGTGAAAAGTCCCTGCACCTCGACCGCATCCGATCCCTCATCGGAAACCCCGATACGGGTCGCGGGTAACCCGCGCGCCTCGCACATCGCCACAAAGCGACTCTCCTCGGTCCGGGGGAGCGCCACCAGAACACGGCCGGCCGATTCGGAGAACAGCAGAACGAACGGGTCGGCATCGGCCGGAAGCACAAGCCGGCAACCGGTTTCACCAGCCAGGGCCGCCTCGATGACGGCCTGCATCAGCCCCCCCTCGCTGAGATCGTGCGCGGCCGAGACGAGCCCATCGCGCGAGGCCGCGGCGAGGACCTCGGCGAGCAACTTCTCCCGGGCCAGGTCGACGGCCGGCGGAAGACCGCCGAGATGGTCGCCCATGACCTGGGCCCAGATCGAGCCGTCGAACTCGTCACGGGTGTCACCGAGCAGATAGAGCGTCTCCCCCGGCTCGTTACCCAATCCGGTGGGCAACCGCCGGCGGACATCATCAAGGACACCGAGAACACCCACCACCGGGGTGGGCAGAATGGGCGTCGCCCCGGTCTGGTTGTAGAAACTGACGTTGCCGCCGGTGACCGGGATGCCCAACGCAACACAGCCGTCGGCCAGTCCGCGCACCGCCTGGGCGAACTGCCACATGACGCCGGGGTCCTCCGGAGAGCCGAAGTTCAGGCAGTTGGTGACCGCCACCGGGGTGGCACCGGTGACCGCGACGTTGCGGTAGGCCTCGGCCAGCGCCAGTTGGGCTCCGCTGTAGGGGTCGAGTTGGGTGTAGCGGCCCGAGGCGTCGGTCGACACCGCGATGCCTCGGTGGGTCTGTTCGTCGATGCGCAGCACACCGCCGTCGGCGTGCTCGGCGAGCACGGTGTTGCCGCGTACGTAGCGGTCGTACTGCTCGGTGATGAACGCCCGGCTGCACAGGTGCGGGCTGCCCAGCAGCGAAAGTGCTGTGGCGCGCAATTGTTCCCCGGTCCTCGGCCGCGGCAGCCCGCCGGAGGTACTGGCGTTGAGGGCGTCCTGGCTCTCCGGACGGGCCAGCGGCCGCTGATAGACCGGGCCCTCGTGGGCGACGGTGCGCGGCGGCACGTCGACGACGGTATCGCCGTTCCAGGTGATCGTCAGCCGGTCCCCCTCGGCGACTTCGCCGATCACGGTCGCGAGCACGTCCCACTTGCGGCACACCGCCATGAAACTCTCGACATTCTCCGGCGAGACCACCGCGCACATGCGTTCCTGGGACTCGCTGGAGAGCACCTCGGCCGGCGTCATATTCGCCGCACGCAGCGGCACCTTGTCCAACTCAATCGCCATACCGCCGTCCCCGGCGGAAGCCAACTCCGAGGTGGCACAGGACAATCCGGCGCCGCCGAGATCCTGAATGCCAATCACCAGGCCGGAGGCATACAGATCCAGGCAACACTCGATGAGCACCTTCTCGGTGAACGGGTCGCCCACCTGGACGCTGGGGAGCTTCTTGCGGCCCGTTCCTGATTCATCGCCCGAGAAGGTGTCACTTGCCAGCACCGACACCCCGCCGATCCCGTCGAGGCCGGTGCGCGCCCCGAACAGGATGATCTTGTTCCCCGCGCCGGAGGCGAACGCCAGGTGCAGGTCCTCCTTGCGCAGCACCCCGACACACATCGCGTTGACCAACGGGTTGCCCGCGTAGGAGGGGTCGAACACCGTTTCGCCGCCGATATTCGGCAGGCCCAGCGAATTACCGTAGCCACCGATCCCGCGCACCACCCCGTCGAGTACCCGGCGGGTGTCGGGGGCGTCGGCCGCGCCGAACCGCAACTGGTCCATCACCGCCACCGGCCGGGCCCCCATGGCCATGATGTCGCGCACGATGCCACCCACCCCGGTGGCCGCACCCTGATAGGGCTCCACATAGGACGGGTGGTTGTGCGACTCCACCTTGAAGGTGACCGCCCATCCGTCGCCGATGTCGACCACCCCGGCGTTCTCCCCGATGCCGGCCAGCATGCAGCGACGCATCTGGTCGGTGGTGGTCTCGCCGAAATAGCGCAGGTGCACCTTGGAGGACTTGTACGAGCAGTGCTCACTCCACATGACCGAGTACATGGCCAGTTCGGCATCGGTGGGACGCCTTCCGAGGATATCGCGGATGCGCTGGTACTCGTCGTCCTTGAGGCCGAGTTCCCGGTAAGGCTGCGGCTGATCGGGGCTGGCCGCGGCATGGTCGACGGTGTCAACGGAGTTCACGGGGATCGAGTCTAGTGAGCGTCAATCACCGGTGCGGCGGCACAGAACGGCGACATGGACCGGCCGCCCAGAACGGCACCATGGCACGCCCGTGTTCAAGCGGGTGACAGGAATGCCGCCAACGCCGCGGCATACGCCCCGACATCGGCGGCACCCATCAGCTCGCGGGCCGAGTGCATGGCCAACTGCGGCGCCCCGACATCGACGGTCGGGATTCCGGTGCGCGCGGCGGTCATCGGGCCGATTGTCGATCCGCACGGCAGGTCGGCGCGATGCTCGTAGCGCTGTAGCGACACCCCGGCCTGACGGCAGGCCAGTTCGAAGGCCGCCGCCGTTCGGCCGTCGGTGGCATAGCGCAGGTTGGGCTGAACCTTCAGCACCGGACCGGCGTTGACTGCGACGGGGTGGCCGGGCTCGTGGCGGTCGGGATAGTTCGGGTGGGTCGCATGGGCCATGTCGCCGGAGGCCACCATCGAGGCGGTCGCCAGTCGCAGGAAGTCCTGCCGGTCCCCGCCGGCGGCGAGCACGATCCGCTCCAGGGTGGCGGGCAGGAAATCGCTCTGAGCCCCGTGGCCGGAGGTGGAACCGACCTCCTCGTGGTCGAAGAGTGCCAGAACCGGCAGGTAGGCGCCCGGTTCGGCGGCCAGCAGGGCCTCCAGGCCGGAATAACAGGTGCCCTGGTTATCCAGCCTGGGTGCGCTGACGAGGTCGGCGTCGGCACCGATCAGCCGAGACGGTGCGAGATCATGGGTCATCAGGTCGGCCGACAGCAGATCGGCGGGTGCCACCCCGGCCCGTTCGGCGACATAGGCGTATAGCGACCCTGGCTGTTCGCCGGCGCCCCAGACGGCGTTGAGGTGCCGCTGCGGGTCGAGTTTCACCGCGGCGCGATCCTCAGCGAGATGAATGGCCAACTGCGGAACCCGCAGCAGTGGCTCATCGATCTGGACAAGCCGATTCCCGACCCCGCCGGCCGCATCCGGATCGCGAACCGATAGCCGGCCACTCACACCGAGATCACGATCCAGCCAGGAGTTCAGCCACGCGCCGCCGTACGGTTGCAGTGCCACCACCTGCCAGCCGGCGACGGCACGGTCGGGACGCTGCTTGACCCGCAGGTTGGGGCTGTCGGTGTGACCGCCGACGATCCGGAACGGGCGGGCCGGACCGGCCGAGGTGTGCCAGGCGATCAGCGACCCGGCCCGAATGGTGAAATACCGTCCGGCCCCGGCCTCGGGCCAGCGTTCGGTCTCGGCGAGTTCGGTGTAGCCGGCCGAGCGCAGCCGTTGGGCCACGGTGGCGCAGACGTGAAACGGCGACGGGGAGACATCGACGAACTCACACAGTCCGCGTGCCGTGGCCCCTGTCATGATCAGGCGGCCAGGACCGCGTCGAGGGCCGAGTAGAAGAGGCCCAGGCCGTCATCTGAGGGTCCGGTCAGCGCCTCGATAGCATGTTCGGGGTGTGGCATCAGCCCGACGACCCGGCCGTCGGCCGAGCTGATTCCGGCGATATCACGCAGGGAGCCGTTGGGGTTCTCGGCGTACCGGAACACCACCCGCCCGCCGGCTTCGAGTTCGTCGAGCACCGATTCACTTGCCACATAACGACCTTCGCCGGATTTGAGCGGAACCAGCAACTCCGCACCCGACTCGTATCGTGCGGTCCAGGCCGTGGTGGTGGACTCCACCGTCAGCCACACGTCCCGGCAGACGAAGTGCAGTCCCGCGTTGCGGGTGAGTGCGCCAGGCAGCAACCCGGCCTCGCAGAGGATCTGAAAACCGTTGCAGATGCCCAGCACCGGCATCCCGCGTCCGGCCGCGTTGAGGACCTCTCCCATCACCGGAGCGAACTTCGCGATCGCACCGCAGCGCAGGTAGTCACCATAGGAAAAACCGCCCGGCACAACGACCGCGTCCACCCCCTTCAGATCGGCGTCGGCATGCCAGAGGCTCACCGGTTCGGCCCCCGACAGCCGGACGGCCCGGGCTGCGTCGACATCGTCGAGGGTGCCGGGGAAGGTGATGACCCCCACCCTGGCGGTCATATCTGTTCCCGGATGACCGACCAGTCTTCGATCACGGTGTTGGCGAGCAGCGAACCGGCGATCTCGGCCAGTTCATCATCGGTGACGCTTTCGTCGACGTCTAACTCGAATCGCTTGCCCTGCCGCACATCCGAGATGCCGGCGTGGCCGAGTCGACCCAGAGCGCCGACGATGGCCTGACCCTGCGGGTCAAGAATCTCGGCTTTGGGCATCACGATCACTGTTACCCGAGCCACTCCAAGCTCCTCTGACGTCGGCGGATGGTGCGGGCTGAATCCTACCGGCGGATCACGGGCAGGAACCGAGGTAGGCGGTGCACAGAGGCGCGGCGAGGGCATCGAGGACGCCGGTGTCGGTGATGAGCGGCCACGGATCCTGCGGCGGCGACTGCGACCAGAGTGCCAACTCGGTGATGGTGCTGTTGACCGGATCGGCCAGCAGATACTGGTGCAGGATCACCGGGCCGCTGATGACAGCGGCCAGCCGGTTGGGCTGATCCACGATCAGCGACGGGGAGGTCTCACCGTTGGTCGCCTGGCAGGCGCGCAACTGCGATGCGGCCGCCGCGAAAAGCTCCTCGGCGAGTTGGCCACCGCGCCAGGTCTCACCGCTCCAGTGCACCACCTGAGCCTGCAACTGCCATTGACCGGCTGGATTCGTCACCACCGCCCGCTCGGCGATCGCGTAGTTGCGCGGGTCGGCGGGGTCGGCCGGGGTGGCGCAGATTTCCTCGAAGCGAAAGCGCGGCGTGCGGGCGGTCACCGCAAGCCCGGCGAGCTGCGGCCAGTCGTAGCTGGAGTCCAACGGGATGGCCGGCGGGGCGACCCACGCGGCCGCCGGGATGCGGTTGCAGGTCGGCGGGCAGGTGTTGGCCGGTTCGGCGCCCACCGGCGGGGCGACGGCGACGCCCGCCGCCACGACCAACGCCGAAAGCGTGGTGAGGGCCATCCGCATGCGCCGCCTCCTGTGCGCGCACAATCGTAACCATGGAGTTGACGCATTTCGGTCATTCATGTCTGCTCGCGGAGTTTGGTGTCGCGCGGATCCTGTTCGATCCCGGCAACTTCTCCCGCGGGTTCGAGGGCATCACCGGCCTCTCGGCGATCCTGCTCACCCATCAGCACCCGGACCACGCCGACCCACAACGGCTGCCGGCCCTGGTCGAGGCCAACCCGACGGCGGCCCTGTACGCAGACCCGCAGACCGCCGCGTTACTCGGCGGTGCGTGGCGCGCCGTGGAAGTCGGTGACCGCTTCACCGTCGACGGCCTCACCATCCGCGGCGTGGGGGGACGCCACGCCGTTATCCATCCCGAGATCCCGGTGATCGACAACATGTCCTACCTGGTCGGAGATCGCGAACACCCCGCGAAGCTGATGCATCCCGGTGACGCGCTGTTCGTACCGGAGGAACCGGTGGAGGTGCTGGCCACACCCGCGGCGGCCCCGTGGATGAAGATCTCCGAAGCCGTGGACTATCTGCGCGCGGTGGCCCCGCGGCACGCCGTGCCGATCCATCAGGGCATCATCGCGCCGGAGGCCCGGGGGATTTACTACGGTCGCCTGGCCGAGATGACCGATACCGACTTCCGGGTGCTGACCGAGGAGAACTCGGTACGGTTCTGACCGTTGAAGGGATACTCGTATGAGCGCACCGCATCTGGACCGGCTTTTCGGCCTCACCGGCAAGACCGCGCTGGTCACCGGCGGCACCCGCGGTATCGGCATGATGATCGCTCGCGGACTGCTTCAAGCCGGTGCCTCCGTGGTGGTCAGTTCCCGCAAATCCGACGGATGCGACCAGGCGGTGGCAGCATTGTCAGAGTTCGGGCCGGTTCGCGCCGTTCCCGCCGACCTGTCCCGTCAACAGGAGTGCGCGCGACTGGCCGCCGAAGTGCTCGCGGACACCGATTCCCTGGACATTCTGGTCAACAACGCCGGAGCCACCTGGGGCGAGCCGCTGGACTCCTTTCCCGCAGCAGCGTGGGATCGGGTGCTCGACTTGAACGTCAAGTCACCGTTCTGGATGGTCCAGGAACTGTTGCCGGCGTTGCGCCGGGCAGCCAGCCCGGAGGATCCGGCCCGGATCATCAATATCGGAAGCATCGACGGTATCCAGGTCAGCCCGATGCCGACCTACTCCTACTCTGCCAGCAAGGCCGCCGTGCACCAGTTGACCCGGGTGCTGGCCAAGGAGCTCGGTCCGCAGCATGTGACGGTCAACGCAATCGCACCCGGGCCGTTTCCATCGAAGATGATGGCCGCCACTCTGGAGGCGTTCGGCGAGGCGATCGCCGCAGCGGCCCCGTTGCGGCGGATAGGTCGCGATGACGATATGGCCGGTACCGCGGTGTTCCTGTCCAGCCGCGCTGGTTCCTATGTCAACGGGGCGGTCATCCCGGTCGATGGCGGGATCGCCACCACTGCCGGCGGAACCAGCCGCTAGTGACCTCAGGCCGCACCCCTGAGCGCCGGACGCGACTCCCAGCGGTACACCGCCGGCACGCAACCATGATCCAGGGCGGTGTCCACGGCATCGAGGACCAGTTGTCGGGTATCGCCCTTGCCGAGGCGGCCTGCGGCGATTGCCAGGCGTACGGTTGCCCCGCCGCGCGCCGTCCGATCGGCGAGCGGTACCACCCGGCGACACCACCATGATTTCTTCGGGAATCCGCTACCGATGCCGATCATCCGACTCCGCCGGGACATCCCGGAGACCAAGTCCGTGGTCTCCGTTCGACCGATCAGCAGTCGGAACCCATTGCGCGGCAACGCCCTGACGGTGCCAGTGGACGCCGTCCAGCCAGGGGCGGCAAATAACCGGGTCCGCAGCCCGATCCGTTCCAGAATGCGGTCCGCCGCGATCAGCCGCAGATTCGCCTCATGCGCGGCAGCGACGGCGAATTCGCGGCGTCCCCGTTTGCCGGCCCCCTGGTCGAAGCCGTGCAGCACGATCGCATCGCCGCGGGCGCGGCAGGATCGCAGCCACTGCGCAGTGACCGGATCGGATTCGAGCCGGTAACCGTGTGCGCGACGGGGCGCTACGAGCAGCGAGACCGGTACCCCACGGCCGTCGAGAGCCCCCCGGAACTCCTCGACGTCGGATAGCGTCCGATCGCTGATCCCCGAGATGGACAGAAGCAACTCCGCTGACATGTTCACGATCATCTGCGACCCGGGTGTCCAGCCGGTGACCAGAAGTTGACGGGCACATGGTGTTTTGCCCTCATGTCAACGACAGTGCCACGGCCTGTCTCCACCGGAGCGCACCTGCCGATCCGTCATCACCCGGCGGGGGGCCCGAATCGGTCCGGGTCCGCTGTGGCCAGCAGCCACCCGTACTGGAAGGCCGTCTCGCGCCATCGCTCATAACGTCCGCTGATACCGCCGTGGCCGGCCGACATCTGGGTGCGCAACAGCACCGGTTTCGAGTCGACCTTCGTATGACGCAGCGCAGCAACCCATTTCGCAGGTTCGACGTAGAACACCCGGGTATCGTGCAGGGAAGTCATCGCCAGGATCGCCGGATAATCCTTGGCCTCCACATTCTCGTACGGCGAATAGGATTTCATGTAGAAGTAGACGCTGGGGTCCTGCAGCGGATTGCCCCATTCGTCCCATTCGGTCACGGTCAACGGAAGCGACGGATCCAGGATCGTCGTCAACGGATCGACGAAGGGCACCTGGGCCAGGATCCCGGCGAACAACTGCGGCGCCATATTGGCCACCGCCCCCATCAGCAGCCCGCCCGCACTGCCCCCGAGAGCGACGAGTTTCCGTGGCACGGTCAATCCGATATCGACGAGATGTTCTGCAGCACAGATGAAGTCGGTGAAGGTGTTTTTCTTCTCGAGCAGTTTGCCACGCTCATACCACAGTCGGCCCATCTCGCCGCCGCCACGGGTGTGGGCGATCGCGAACACCATGCCCCGGTCCAGCAGTGACAGCCGCGCGATGGAGAACCGGGGATCCTCGCTGGATTCGTAGGCCCCGTAGCCGTACAGCACGGTCGGCGCGGGGAACTCCGCATCGGCGCGGTGGATCAGCGAAATCGGGATGCGGGTGCCGTCCTCGGCCAGGGCCCAGTCTCGTCGCTCGACATAGTCCTCGCGGCGATAACCACCGAGGACCGGCTGCTCCCGAAGCAGCGTGCGCTGCCCGGTGTTGAGGTCGATATCGTAGATGCGCATCGGGGTCAGGAAGGATGTCGCCCCGATCCGCAGCCGCGGCGAGATCCAATTCGGGTTACCGCCGAGACCGGATGCCATCAAGTCCGAGTCGAAGGTGATCTCGCCCGGGGTTGCGTAGCCCTGTCCGTCGACGATCGGCCACAGTTGCAGCCTGGGCAACGCCTCCCGGCGGTAGTGCACGACGATGTGGTCGGAGAACGCGTCGACACCCTCGAGTCGCACATCATCGCGCGGAGGGATCAGGGTCCGGGGCGCTCGCAGGTCATCCACCGGAGCCTCGACGAGAGTGAAATTCGGCGCCCCGTCGTTGTGCAGGATCAGGAAGCGGTCCTGACCGTCGACCACCGCATGTTCAACGGCGTACTCAACCCCCTCGCGGCGCGGGAGCACGGAGGTGAACTCGGCCTGCGGGTCGGATGCGTCGGCGACCCAGACCTCCGAGGTGACTGCCGAACCAACCGCGATCAGGATGTAGGCATCCGAACGGGTGCGGCCCACCGCCACCCAGAATCTCTCGTCGGGCTCGGTGAACACCTGTTCGTCGTGACCCTCGGCTCCGAGACGGTGACGCCAGACGGTATCGGGCCGCCACGACTCATCGACCGTGGTGTAGTAGACGCAGGTGCTATCGGCTGACCAGGTGACCCCGGCGGAGATCCCGGTTACCCGATCGGGAAGGAACGAACCTGTACCGATATCCCTGAAGCGCAACGTATATCGCTCATCGCCGACGACATCGACCGAGTACGCCAGCATGGTGCCGTCCGGGCTGATGGTAGCTGCGCCGACCGCGAAGTAATCGTGACCCTCGGCCTCACCGTTCTCGTCGAGGAGGACCTGTTCGCCGGCGATGTCGGTATGTTCGTCGAACACCGGCGGGTCCCAGTCGTCGGGCCCGGCCACCGGCGCCCGGCAATGCACCGCATACTGCTTGCCCTCGAAGCTTCGCCCGTAGTACCACCAGTCGCCGCGGCGCAGCGGAACCGACAGGTCGGTCTCCTTGGTACGCGATTTGATCTCGTCGAAGATTTTCCGCCGCAACGGTTCCTGGTAGGCGGTTTCCTCCTCGACGTGGGCGTTCTCCGCCTCGAGGTGCGCAATCACCTCCGGGTCTGATTTGTCCCGCATCCACTCATAGGGATCGACGAACACATCGTCGTGGTGGATACGTTCGGTGTCGACCCGCTTGGGCACCGGAGCCGTCATGCGTTCGGACCTATCCAGTCGGCGAACCGATACCCGGAAATCCGCTCGTAGGCATCGATATAGCGTGTCCGGGTCACCTCGACGATATCGGCGGGCAACGGCGGGGGCGGTGTCGAACCGTGCCGATCCCAGCCCGACCGCGGCCCGGTGAGCCAGTCCCGGACGAACTGCTTGTCGAAACTCGGCTGCACCACCCCCTCGGCATAGGTGTCGGCCGGCCAGTACCGCGACGAATCAGGGGTGAATACCTCGTCGGCCAGCAAGAGCCGACCGTCGGGGTCGGCACCGAATTCGAACTTGGTGTCGGCGATGATGATTCCCTTGGTCAGCGCGTAGTCGGCGGCATGGTCATAGGTCTGCAATGTCAGATCGCGCAGCTCGCCGGCCCGGGGTTCGCCGACCATCTCCGCGACCCGCCCGAAGGTGATGTTCTCGTCGTGCGCCCCGATCTCGGCCTTGGTCGCCGGCGTGAACAGCGGGCTGCCGAATCTACTGGCTTCGACCAGACCGTCCGGGAGTTCGATACCGCACACCGCACCGGTGCGCTGGTAGTCCAGCAGACCCGAGCCGGTGAGGTAGCCACGGGCGACGCACTCCACGGGCACCATCTCCAGTCGGCGGACCACCAGTGCGCGGCCGAGAACCTCCGCCGGGATGCGCGGATCGTCGGGCGGACCGGCGAGGTGGTTGGGTACCCCCGCCCGGTCCGATACGAACCCGAAGAAGAAGACGCTCATCGCGGTCAGAATCCGGCCCTTGTCCGGGATCAGCGTGTCCAGGATGTGATCGAAGGCCGAGATGCGGTCGGTCGCGACGAACAGCAGATGCTCGTCATCGATGCCGTAGAGCTCACGTACTTTCCCGCTGGCCAGGTGCCGGTAGTCGGTCAGGGCAGGACGCACCGGGTCAGACTATCGGCCGCCGGAGCCCGGCCTGTGCTGGGATCGGATGCATGAAGTCGCGCTTCCTGCCCTACGCCACCACGCCCGCACGATTGACCGCCCAACTCGTCGGTGACCTGATGATCGCGGCGTGGTTCACCGTCTGGGTCCTGGTCGGCCTGGCCGTGCATCACGCGATCGCAACCTTCGCAACGGTCGGCACCCAGGTGCAGAGCGGGGCCAACGGGATCTCCGACAACCTCAATTCAGCCGGCGATAGTGCCGACCGGCTGCCCCTGGTCGGTGATGCGGTCGCCAAACCCCTGCGGGCCGCCAGCGAGGCCGCACTGGATCTGGCCGGGGCGGGCCAGAGCCTCAACAGCACCGCCACCTGGCTGGCGGTGCTGCTCGCGATCGCCGTGGCGGCGCCGCCCATGCTCGCGGTGGGTATGCCCTGGTTGTTCCTGCGAATCCGATTCTTCCGCCGCAAGTGGACGGTCATCGCGCTGGCCCAGACTCCGGCCGGTGAGCAACTGCTGGCACTGCGGGCGCTGGCCAACCGCCCACTGCGCAGACTCACCGAGGTCAGCCACGACCCGGTCGGTGCCTGGCGGCATCAGGATCCGGTGGCCGTGCGGGGCCTGGCCGCCCTGGAACTTCGCTCCGCCGGCGTTGCGCGGGTGACGTCGGCGCGCTAGCGGGCGCTGCTCGGCGGTTCGGCACCCCATGCATCCCGAATCCATCCCGATCGAGATGCGCGGGCGAGGGTCTCGATCATGGGGCGATGGCTCGGCCGGAACCGATATCCGTGAAACGTGCGTCGGTGTCCGACCGCCCTCGGATTACCTTGTCACGGTATCCGGCACGGCCGGCCGCGCTGCCGACGCCGGTTACAGAATCGTCCCCGGGACGTAGCGGGCCGCTTCCGGATCACCGTCCACCAACTCCCCGACCGCCACGACCACCCGGTCCACCTGTTCAGCGGCCGCTCCGGTGAACGAGCTCCGGTCGTCGAGCGCGGCGTCCAGATCGGCGCGATCCAAGGGCAATCGCGGGTCGGCGGCCAACCGGTCAAGCAGGTCCGGTTCGGCCCCGTCTTCGCGCATGGCCAGCGCCACCGCCACCGCCTGCTCCTTGATCACCTCGTGGGCTGCTTCGCGGCCCATCCCGGCCCGCACCGCGGCGATCAGGATCTTGGTGGTGGCCAGGAACGGTAGGTAGCGGTCGAGTTCACGCTGAATGACGGCCGGATAAGCGCCGAATTCCGCCAGTACCGTCAGGAAGGTCTCGATCTGACCGTCGATCGCGAAGAACGCGTCCGGCAGCGCCACGCGGCGCACCACCGAGCAGAACACGTCACCCTCATTCCATTGCGCCCCAGCCAGTTCCGCCGCCATGGCGGCATAGCCGCGCAGCACCACCTGCAGACCGTTGACCCGTTCGCAGCTGCGGGTGTTCATCTTGTGCGGCATCGCCGAGGATCCGACCTGACCGGCCGCGAAACCCTCGGTGACGAGTTCGTGGCCGGCCATCAGCCGGACCGTATGAGCTAGTGATGACGGGCCGGCGCCGAGTTGGACCAGCGCGGAGACGACATCATGGTCCAGTGACCGCGGGTACACCTGGCCGACGCTGTCGAACACGGCGGTGAAGCCCAGGTGCCCGGCGACGCGGCGCTCGAGTTCGGCGAGCCGGCCGATATCTCCGTCGAACAGGTCGAGCATGTCCTGAGCGGTGCCCATCGGGCCCTTGATCCCACGCAGCGGGTAGCGGTCGATCAGTTCCCGGATGCGACGCAGCGCGATCAACGTCTCCTGAGCCGCTGAGGCGAACCGCTTACCCAGCGTCGTGGCCTGCGCGGCAACGTTGTGGCTGCGCCCGGCCATCACCAGGTCGCGATAGCCGACGGCCCGTTCAGCCAGCCGGGCCGCGACGGCCACACCGTGGGCGTGGACGAGGTCCAGCGACCGTCGGATCTGGAGTTGTTCGACGTTCTCGGTGAGATCGCGGCTGGTCATGCCCTTGTGCACCTGTTGGTGTCCGGCCAGGGCGTTGAACTCCTCTATCCGGGCCTTGACGTCATGGCGCAGCACCCGTTCGCGGGCGGCGATCGAATCGGGATCGACCTGGCGGAGAACCCGCTCGTAATCGGCGATCGCAGCCTCGGGGACGTCCACCCCGAGTTCACGTTGCGCCCGCAGCACAGCGACCCACAGCTGCCGTTCGGCGATGATCTTGGCCTGCGGGGACCAGATTGCCACCATGTCGGCGCTGGCGTAGCGGCTGGCCAGGACATTGGGGATGGTCACGAACTGAGAGCTTACGGTTCGGCGGCCTACGGTTGAGCGCATGTACTTCGTCGGCGTCGATCTGGCCTGGGGGCAGCGCAACCCGACCGGGGTGGCGGCCCTCGACGAGACCGGGACGCTGTGCCACATCGGGGTCGCCGGGGATGACGCTGATCTGCTCGCCGCGCTGCGGCCCTATACCGGGGGCAACTGCGTGGTGGCCGTCGACGCACCGCTGGTGGTCACCAACGCCACCGGCAACCGCCCCTGCGAGGCTGCGCTGAACAAGGATTTCCGGCGTTTCGACGCCGGGGCACACCCGGCGAACACCGGGCTGGCCTGGTTCGCCGATGGTGGCCGTGGCGCCCGGCTGTGCAGCACCCTCGGCCTGGACCTGGACCCCGCCTCATCGGCGGCGCGGCGCGCCTTGGAGGTCTATCCGCATGCCGCCACCGTCGCGCTGTTCGGTGTCACGCGCACCCTGAAATACAAGCGGAAACCGGGGCGCGACCTGACCCTGCTGCGCTCGGAGTTGACCCGGCTGATGGAGTTCATCGAGGGACTGCGATCGGCCCGGCCCGGGCTCGACCTCGGTCTGGACGACTGGACCCGGTTACGCCATTCCGTGCTGACCGCCACCACCAAGGCCCAATTGCGGCGCGCCGAGGACCCCGTCGACGCCGTGCTGTGCGCGTATCTGGCCCGGTATGCCAGCGAGCGGCCGGGGGACGTGACGATCTACGGCGACACCGACACCGGGTGCATCGTCACGCCGACGCTGGTGAGGTCTTGAGGCCCGGCCACGTTTCACCCGCCAGGTTTCGCACAGGGCCAGGTGTCAGGCCCAGGTGTTCGGTGTCCCGGTGAGATCGCTGACCTGTTGCAGAAACCGTCGTACCCGGGCCGGGTTCTCGGTGCGCTGCCAGCCGAAGGTGGTCGGCCGCTGGGCGCGATCGTGCCAGAAGTGGCCAGGCTCCGAGTGCGGGCGGGTGGCCACCAGCCACACCACGGTATCGGCACCGTCGGCGAGCCCGCGCAGCAACGGTCTGGTGATGACCCGGAACCGGGGCAGGTACTCGGCCACGCCGGGGGTGTCCACCCAGCCGGGATGCATACTCTCCACCTTGATGTCGGTACCGGCCAACCGGTGTGCCCACGCATCGGCCAGCACCACCTGCATCCGTTTGGTGCGGGCATAGGTACGCACCCCGTTGTAGTCGCGAAGGGACTCCAGGTCATCGATGACCAGCGGGGTGCTGTACATCCCGCCCGAGGACACGAACACCACCGACGCTCCGCCGGCCGCCCGCAGCAACGGCAAGAGTCGTTCGGTCATCAGGTGCGGACCCAGAATGTGGGTGGCCAGCTGCAATTCATGACCCTGCCGCGTGACACCGCGCTCCCTGGGCATCAGTCCGGCGTTGTGCACCAGCCCGTCCAGTGCGGCCACCCGGTTGGCGAAGTCAGTGGTCCAGGCCGCGACCGCCTCCAGGTCGGAGATATCACAGACCTCGCCCACCAGTTCGGAGCCGGGGACCTGCCCGGCGATCTGCCCGACGCAGCGTTCCACCTTCGCGGGGCTACGGCCGAGCAGGTGGACGGTGGCCCCAAGTCCGGCGAAGGCCCGGGCCATCTCCAGCCCGATCCCGGCGGTTGCCCCGCTGACGAGCACCCGCTTACCGGCCAGCGCATCCGGCGCCGGGTCCGCCGGCCACCAGCGCCGGCGCAGTCCCGGACCGATCCTGGTATAGCCGAGTACGAGCGCACGGTCCATCGCGCCGTCGAGCAGACCCGTCACCGGGCGGGCGATATCGGAGAGGTCCATCGTCAGATCCGTTGTTCGATCGGTGCCAGTACGTCAATCACGTCCACCAGAGTGGCACGAACGCTCTCGCGCGGCCCAACGTCATCGTTGACCAGCGCAGACAGCACGGCGCCCTCGACAGAGTAGAGCAGCGCCGTCATCATGTCGGGCCGGGTGCGACGGCCGGATCTGGCCATCGCCTCGCCGACGGTATCGAGACGCTGTTGCAACAGCCGCCGCTCCAGACCGCGCAGCCCCGGGTATCGGGCACAGGCGATATAACGCTCATAGCGCGAGATGAGTTGCTCGCGTGTGGTCTCCGCAGCGAGCAGATCAACGAGGACATCGGCGGCGGCCTCGGCGCCGCGGCGCCGTCTCGGCAACTCATCGACCCGGGTGCGCAGCGCACTCGACTCTGCCGCGCCGAGATACTCGACCGCATTGGCCACCAGCTCCTCCAGTGACGCGAAGTAGTAGGTCGTCGACGCCAGCGGTATGCCCGCCCGCTCGGCGACGGCCCGGTGTCGCACTGCCTCGAAACCGCCCTCGCACAACAACTCAGCGGCCGCGCGGACCAGCGCGTGGCGACGTCGCTCGCCCTTGGGAGTCACCGCTGCGGTCACGCTGGCAATGCTGCCAGCGTGACCGCTTCACTATCGCGGTTTAGCGGAAGTGGCCGGTCACTCAGAGAGAGACCGTTCCCGTTGCCGCCGCGAGGCCGATATCGGTACGACAGTGACCACCCGGCAGATGGACCGCAGCCAAGTTCCGGTAGACGCGATCCCGGGCGGCGGCCAGATCGGGACCGGTTCCGACGGCCGAGAGCACCCGGCCCCCGGCGGAGATCACCGCACCATCGCCGCGGACGGCGGTTCCGGCATGCAGGATCCCAACACCGTCCGCGCCGTCGATCACATCACCAACCCGGGGAGGGCCGGGGTAGTTCTCCGCCGCCAGGACGACGGTGACGGCGTACCCGTCCTGCCACCGCAACGGCGGGACATCGGCCAGCGTTCCAGTCGAGGTGGCGTACAGCAGCGCGCCGAGCGGGGACCCCAAAAGGGCCAGCACGGCCTGGGTTTCGGGGTCGCCGAAGCGGCAGTTGAATTCGATGACAGCCGGACCATCGGCGGTGATCGCCAGGCCGGCGTAAAGCAGGCCGGAGAACGGGCAGCCGCGTGCGACGAGTTCGGCGGCTACGGGTTTGACAACCTCTTCGACGATCGCCGCCGTGACCGCAGCCGGCAACCAGGGCAACGGCGCGTAGGCGCCCATCCCGCCGGTATTGGGTCCGGTGTCCCCGTCACCGACCCGTTTGGAGTCCTGGGCAGGCAGCAACGGCACGACGGTCGACCCGTCGACGAGACAGAACAGCGACACCTCGGGGCCGTCGAGGAACGATTCCAGCACCACCGGATGCCCCGACTCCAGGAGGACGGCCGCATGCGCCCGGGCAGCCGCTCGATCGGCGGTCACGACAACACCCTTCCCGGCGGCCAGCCCGTCATCCTTGACCACCCAGGCCTGCTGCCCGGCCGCGGGCCCGAACCGGTCCAGCACGGTATCCAGGACAGCGGGACTGTCGACGGTTTCGCTGACGGCCGTCCGCACGCCGGCAGCAGCCATCACCTCCTTGGCGAAGGTCTTGGACCCCTCGATCCGGGCGGCCTGCGCTGAGGGCCCGAAGCAGGCGATACCCGCGGCCCGGACGTCGTCGGCCACCCCCAGCACCAGCGGCAGCTCCGGTCCGATCACCACCAGATCGGCCCGGACCCGGGAGGCGAGCTCGACGACCTCGGCGGGGGAGGTGACATCGACGTCAAATTGCGCGCCGAGCGCCGCGGTACCGGCGTTACCGGGCGCGATAGCGAGGAAGTCGACTCCCGGATCGTTCTTCAGCCCGAGCATCAGGGCATGTTCGCGGGCACCGGATCCGATTACGAGGACGCGCACAGGCTCACACCCTAACCACGACGCTCGGCCCGTGTCGATGAACCGCAAGACCTGCCGCGCTCCTCGCCCCGGAGAGCTGCAGCACCGATGGTCCGATCACCGCGGCAATGGCGACGATCTGTTCGGTGGGACTGACTCCGGCGACCGGCGCGGTACTGAACGTCCGGCGGCTCTGCGCGCGAAACCCCCGCTGGCCGTTCGCAGTTGGCAGGCTGACGGCCCGTGCCGCGATCTCCACCCTCGGCTCCCCGGCCTATGGCGTAGCCGTGGGATGGTGACGTCAGCCCTTGGGGCCGGCCCCGCCGGCCGGCCCCCCCGCCTCGGACCGTTTGGCGATCACCTTCTCGACGACGGAGTTGAAGGTCGACCCGAGCGGGAATCCCACGTAGTGGGTGATGAAGACGGCCATCTCGCGCAATTCGGCCTCGGTCATCTCGGCGTTGTGCAAAGTGGCGTTGACCTGGATCTCAGCCAGGTCCCGCAGACCCAGGGCGGTGACCACCGACAAAGTCATGATCCGCTTGTCCCGCATCGACAGGCCCGGTCGGCTCCAGATATCGGCGAAGAGATGGTCGGCGGTGAGGGCGAAGTAGTCTCCCGGCAGGTCCGGCATCTCCCACCCGTAGACCTCATTCATCTTGGCCAGGCCCCTGCGGCGCAGTTCGTCCATGTGTCAACCCTCACTCATCTCCGATCTCGGTGCGGCACACCGAGACCGTCCGCCAGATTGCGTAGCGCGATCTGCGCGAGCGGCAGATCTATGTCCACCGAATCACCCAGGGCCACAGCCAGGCTCAGATCCTTCTCCCCCAGTATCCGGGTATGGGTGAAGGTGTCGTACAACCAGTGACCTGGGTCCAACTCGTGCATGTTGTCCCGGACCATGATGGCTCCAGGGCCGCCGGTGAGCGAGTCGGTGTGGCGCACCACCCGCCCCAGCGCCTGCAGGTCGAGGCCGGCAGCCTCGGCGAGGCTCATCGCCTCGCACGCCGCGGCGAACGCGGTGAAGGTGAGCATGTTGCGGGCCAGTTTCATCCGGGTCCCGGCTCCGGGCTCGCCGGCG
Source organism: uncultured Mycobacterium sp. (assembly GCA_964555915.1). Classification (GTDB taxonomy): domain Bacteria; phylum Actinomycetota; class Actinomycetes; order Mycobacteriales; family Mycobacteriaceae; genus Mycobacterium. The sequence continues at coordinate 19,477 of CAZKUK010000010.1, read as the reverse complement.
TGGATCACCAGCGAGGCCCAGCGCCGGAAAACCGGTTTGACCCGCTCGTAGATCTCCCGGGGCGCGCCGACCATGGTGGCCAGTTCGCCGCTGGACGCGGCGCCGGCGCCGCCGCTGACCGGCGCATCGATGACGTGTATCCCTCTCGCTTCCCCGTGACCGGCCAGTTCTACCGCAGTGGCATCACCGATGGTGGAGTGCACCGCGATCACCGTGCCCGGTGCCGCATGGCGAGTCAGATCGGCCACCACCTCGCGCACCTGGTCGTCGTCGAGAACGGTGACGCTGATGAGGTCGGCGGTCGCAACATCGCCGATACAGCCGGCGATATCGGAACCGGTCCCGGCAAACGGGACCGTGGCCTCGTCGCGCACGTCGTAGACCACGAGTCCGCCGGGCCAGCCGATCAGGCGGGAGGCCATCGGGGCGCCCATGCTGCCCAGCCCGATGTAGCCGATTCTGATATCGGTCATGACTTGGCTCCTCTGCTTCCCTGGGCCGTTGGCACCTCTGCTCCCCTGGACCGGTGGCACCGCCGGCATCCCCTGAATCCGGGGCCCACTGCGTCATTCGGCTATGAACGGATGATCTGCCCGCCGTCGACATTGAAGATCTGACCGGTAATCCAGTTCGCCTGGTCCGAGAGCAGGAACAGGCACATACCCACCAGATCCTCGGGCTGACCCATCCGGCTCAGCGGAATACCGTTGACGATCTCGGCCACCATTTCCTGCGGGGTGGTGGTGCGGTTGGCCTCGGTGTCGATCGGACCCGGGGCGATGGCGTTGATCCGGATGTTCATGCCCCCGAGTTCGCGGGACAGTTGCTGGGTCAGACCATTGATCCCGACCTTCGCCAGACCATAGTAATTCGCATACAGCCATGCGGCGGTGGAGGACTGGTTGACGATCGCACCGCCACCGCGCTTGGCCATCTTCTTGTACACCGCGCGGGTACAGGCGAGCGCACCGTCGAGATTCACGCTCATGAACCTCTTGTAGTAGTCCCAGTCCACGGTGATGAGGAAGTCGAGTTTCATCCCCCCGAAGATCGCGGCGTTGTTGACCAGGTAGTCGATACCGCCGAACTCGGCCAGTGTGCGGTCCGCCATCGCCTTGGCGGAGTGGGGATCGGAGACGTCGACACCCACAGCGAGCGCGGTACCGCCGTTGCCGACGATCCCCTTCGCCACCTGCTCGGCACCGTCGAGGTTGATATCGGCCACCACCACGGCGGCACCCTCCCGGGCCAGCGCCTCGGCGTAGGCCTGTCCGATACCGCCGCCTGCGCCGGTGACGATGCCCACCTTGTCCGTGAATTGCATTTTTCTCCTGCTCCGATGTTCTCTGCGGTTGACAGAGGGCTCAGACCGCGGTGGCGATCACCTTCGTCTCCAGGTACTCCTCAAACCCGGCCACCCCCATCTCCCGGCCCACACCGGACTGTTTGTAGCCGCCGAACGGCACGTCGGCGGAGTACCAGACCCCGCCGTTGACGTTGACCGTGCCGACCCGCAGGCGGTCGGCCACCGACTGGGCCCGCCGCGGGTCGGAGCTGAAGACCGTGCCGGACAGACCGTAGGGAGAGTCGTTGGCGATCCGGATCGCGTCTTCGTCACCGTCGTGGGCGATCACCGACAACACCGGGCCGAAGATCTCCTCACGTGCCACCCGGGCATCGTTGGTCAGCCCGGCGATCACCGTTGGCTCGATGAAGAAACCGCGATCCCGGCCGGCCGGCCGGCCACCGCCGCAGGCGAAACTGCCGCCTTCGGCGAGCGCCAGATCCAGATAGGACTGCACCCGGTCGCGCTGTCGCGCGGAAATCACCGGCCCGCAGATGGTTCCGGGGTCGGTGGGGTCGCCTGGTCTGATTCCCGACATGGTGGCGGCCGCGGCGGCGACGGCATCGTCATAATGTGCCCGCGGCACCACGAGTCGGGTGGTGATCGCACAACCCTGCCCGGCATGCATTGCGGCGGTGAACCCCGCCATCGAGCACGCGGCGGCGAGGTCGGCATCGTCGAGGACGAGAAAGGCGGACTTACCGCCCAGTTCCAGAAACACCTTCTTGACAGTGGGCGCCCCGGCCGCCATGACCGCCCGACCGGTGGCCGTCGACCCGGTGAACGACACCATGTCGACGCGCGGGTCGCTGGTCAACATCGCCCCGACCGCATGGTCCTGTGCTGTGACGATATTCAGCACACCCGGCGGGATCTCGGTGTGGTGGGCGGCGAGTTCGCCGAGAATCGCGGCGCACCAGGGGGTGTCGGGCGCGGGTTTGAGCACGACGGTGTTGCCTGCGGCGAGGGCAGGGCCGAGCTTGGCGAGGTTGATCTGGTGCGGGAAGTTCCACGGTGTGATGGCACCCACCACGCCGACGGCCTCGCGGACCAGCGTGCGCTGGGTCGTGATGCCCATCGGGGTGGCCACACCGAGATCGGTCCGCCACGGATAGGAGGCCGCGGTGTCGGTGGAAAAACCCAAATCGTCCACCGGGCCCTCCAATTGCGCACCGGCGGTGAGCATCCGGGGCGCACCGGCTTCGGCCATGGTGATCTCGCGCAACTCCTCGAGGTGATCGCTCATGGCCTCCCGCAGCTGCCGGAGGCAACGCACCCGCAGAGCGGTATCGGTTGCCCACGCGGTGGTGTCGAACGCATGGCGGGCCGCGTCGATCGCCCGGTCCATATCGGCTGCGTCGGCATCGGCTGCGGTGCCGAGGACCTCCCCGGTGGCCGGGTTGACGGTCGGGAAACGCCCGGCACCGCCCGGGATCAGCTTCCCCCCGATGAGCAGATCACTCGTGCGCTCGACCGCTATCGCCATCAACGCTCCCACCTGGAATTCGATGGACACCTGTCCGATACCACCAGCGTCAACCCTAGCGCCGGAAGCTGGGGCGACACAAGGACATGCTCTCGGGGAGAACCTCATGACGTGGCTTTTCAGGGCAGCTTCTTGCAGTTGTCGGATAGCCGGCACTACCTTGGACATGTGTCCAGCGATGCGATGGCGACCGCGCCCGCGGGTGGTGACCAAACCCGGCGGCCGCGACAGGAGGAGACCTTCCGGAAGCTCATCGTCGCCGGACTGGAAACCCTCCGCGCCTCGTCGTACGCGGATCTCACGGTTCGTGCCGTGGCGGCCCAGGCCCGGGTGGCTCCCGCGACGGCGTACACCTATTTTTCGTCGAAGAACCACTTGGTCGCTGAGGTTTACCTCGATCTGGTGCGTCAGGTGCCGTATTTCACCGATGTCAACGACAGCCGCCTCAACCGGGTGCAACAGGCGCTGCGCAGCCTGGCTCTGATGGTCGCCGACGAACCGGAGGTGGCCGCAGCCTGTACCACCGCATTGCTGAGCAATGAAGGAGCCGTCCGCTCCGTGCGAGACCGTATCGGCGCCGAAATCCACAAGAGGATCCGCTCGGCACTCGGCCCCGACGCCGACAACCGGACGGTCGCCGCGCTCGAGATGAGTTACTTCGGTGCTCTGGTGCACGCCGGCAGCGGCGCGTTCACCTATCGTCAGGTCGCCGACCGGCTGGGCTATGTGGCCGGCCTGATCCTGGGGGCCGACGAATGACCGCGGCGGCCGTACCCCTGGTGCTGGACCCGTACGACTACGACTTTCACGAGAACCCGTACCCCTACTACCGGAGGCTGCGCGCGGAATCCCCGCTCTACCGCAACGAGCAGCTCAACTTCTGGGCGCTGACCCGTCATGAAGACGTGCACCGGGGGTTTCGCAACAGCGCGGCGCTGTCCAACAAGCTCGGGGTGTCGCTCGACCCCATCTCTCGCACCCCCGAGGCCTACCGGACCATGTCGTTCCTGGCCATGGACGATCCGGGGCATCTGCGTCTTCGCGCCCTGGTGTCCAGAGGCTTCACCCCGCGTCGGGTCCGCGAGCTGGAAACCCGCGTACTCGAACTGACCAACACCCATCTGGACGCCGCACTGCAGTCGGACAGTTTCGACTACATCGCCGACTTCGCCGGCAAGCTGCCCATGGATGTCATCTCCGAACTGGTCGGGGTACCCCCGGCCGATCGCGAGCGGCTACGTGCCCTCGCCGACGAGGTGACACACCGGCACGACGGTGTCACCGACGTGCCTGCATCGGCGATCGAAGCCTCCGTACAGATGCTGGTCTACTACGCCGATATGGTGGCTCAGCGCCGCCGCAAACCGACCGACGATCTCACCTCGGCACTCCTCGCCGCCGAGATCGACGGCGATCGGCTCGGCGACCAGGAGATCATGGCCTTCCTGTTCCTGATGGTCGTCGCCGGTAACGAGACCACCACCAAACTGCTTGGTAATGCCATCTACTGGGGTGCGCAATTTCCCGACCAGCTGACCGGCGTCTACGCCGACCGCAGCCGGATTCCGCTGTGGGTCGAAGAGACCCTGCGCTATGACACCTCCAGCCAGCTTCTGGCCCGGGTGGTCGTCGGGGATGTCGAGTTCCACGGCACCACCCTGCGCGACGGCGACACGGTTCTGCTGGCACCCGGGTCGGCGAACCGCGACGAGCGGGTGTTCGATAGCCCCGACGACTACCGTATCGGCCGCGAAATCGGTTCCAAACTCCTGAGTTTCGGCAGCGGTGCGCACTTCTGCCTCGGCGCGCATCTGGCCCGGATGGAGGCCCGGGTCGCATTGGCCGCCCTCCTGGAACGGATCAGCGGCTACCGCGTCGACGAGGCCAACGCCGTGCGGGTGCACTCCAGCAATGTCCGTGGTTTCGCCGCACTTCCCATCGAAGTCACACCCCGCAGGCGGGGAAGGCCCTGATGCCCCGTTTCGACCCACACCCGGCCCGGCGGCCCACCCTCATCGCCGGGGCTTCCTCCGGTATCGGCGCCGCCACCGCCACCGAACTTGCCGCCAGAGGCTTCCCCGTCGCTCTCGGGGCCCGCCGGGTGCAGAAATGCGAGGAAATCGCGGCGAAGATCCGCGCCGACGGCGGGGAGGCGGTCGCCCTGCCCCTCGATATCACCGATCCCGGCTCGGTGCGGGCGTTCGCCGACCGCGCATCCGAGCAGATCGGCGATATCGAGGTGCTCGTCGCCGGGGCCGGCGACACCTTCTTCGGCCGGCTGCACGAGATCGACGCGGAGGACTTCGAATCACAGGTCCAGATTCACCTCATCGGCGCCAACCGGCTGGCCACCGCGGTACTGCCCGGTATGGTCCGGCGTCAGCGCGGCGATGTCATCTTCATCGGTTCCGATGTAGCCCTGCGCCAGCGCCCGCATATGGGGGGTTACGGTGCGGCCAAGGCCGGCCTCACCGCGATGGTGACCAACCTGCAGATGGAGCTGGAGGGCACCGGTGTCCGCGCCTCGATCGTGCACCCCGGCCCGACCCAGACATCGATGGGCTGGAGTCTGCCGCCGGAAACCATCGCCCCCGCACTGGAGGACTGGGCTAAGTGGGGACAGGCCCGGCACTCCTACTTCCTGCGCGCCGCCGACCTGGCCCGGGCGATCGCATTCGTCGCCGAGACGCCCCGCGGCGGGTTCGTGGTGTCCATGGAAGTCCAACCCGAGGCACCGCTGTCGGGCGCACCGGCGCAGCGCCGCCGGCTGAGCTACCCGGAGGACCGATGAGCGCGCCCGCCAACGTGGTCCGGGAGGTCTCCGGAGCACACGGTGAACACGGCCACCTCGAGGAGTTCCGCACCGATCCGATCGGACTGATGAGCCGGGTCCGGCGGGAATGCGGCGATGTCGGTGCGTTCCGGCTCGCGGGCAAACATGTGGTCCTGCTGACCGGCGCGCAGGCGAACGAGTTCTTTTTCCGGGCGGCCGATGATGACCTCGATCAGGCCAAGGCCTACCCGTTCATGACGCCGATCTTCGGCCGGGGCGTGGTGTTCGACGCCAGCCCCGAACGACGCAAGGAGATGCTGCACAACTCCGCGCTGCGCGGCGATCATATGAAGAGCCACGCCGCCACCATCGAGCGCGAGGTGCGCCGGATGATCGCGGATTGGGGCGATCACGGCGAGATCGACCTGCTGGATTTTTTCTCCGAGCTGACCATCTACACCTCAACGGCCTGTCTGATCGGGCGGAAGTTCCGCGAGCAGTTGGACTCCCGGTTCGCCCACTACTACCACCTGCTTGAGCGCGGCACCGACCCACTGTGTTACGTCGATCCGTATCTGCCCATTGAGAGCTTCCGGATCCGCGACGAGGCCCGCACGAATCTCGTCGAACTGGTCCGGGACATCATGGCCCAGCGAGTCTCCGGCCCGCCCGGGGCCAAAGTCGACCGGGATATGCTCGACGTTCTGATCCGGATCACCGATGACGAGGGCAACCCGCGGTTCTCGGCCGATGAGATCACCGGAATGTTCATCTCACTGATGTTCGCCGGCCATCACACCAGTGCGGGAACATCGTCGTGGACTCTCATCGAGCTGATGCGCCACCCGGCCGTTTATGCGGCGGTCACCGCCGAGCTCGACGGCCTCTACAGCGACGGCCAGCAGGTCAGCTTCCACGCCCTGCGGCAAATCCCGGAGCTGGAGAACGTCATCAAGGAGACGTTACGGCTGCACCCGCCGCTGATCATTCTCATGCGGGTGGCTCAGGGCGAGTTCGAAGTCCAGGGCTACCCGATCCATCCCGGCGACTTCGTCGCCGCGTCCCCGGCGATTTCCAACCGGATCGCCGCGGATTTCCCCGAACCGGACACCTTCAACCCGGATCGTTACAACAAACCCCGCGAAGAGGATGTGCTGCACCGCTGGACCTGGATCCCGTTCGGCGCGGGCCGGCACCGCTGCGTCGGGGCGGCGTTCGGCACCATGCAGATCAAGGCGATCTTCTCGGTCCTGTTGCGCGAGTATGAGTTCGAGATGGCACAGCCGCCGGAAACCTACCGCAACGACCATTCCAAGATGGTCGTACAACTCGCCCAGCCGGCCCAGGTCCGCTACCGCAGGCGCACCCGGTAGGGCGGCGAGCATGGGCACGTACCGAGTCGAGGTTGACCTGGACCTGTGTCAGGGACATGCGATGTGCGCTCTGGAGGCCCCGGACTACTTCCGGGTTCCCAAACGCGGCACCGTGGAGATCCTCGACCCGGCACCTCCCGACGGGGCTCGATCCGAGATCGAGCGGGCCGTCGAAAGTTGCCCCACCCGAGCACTTGTGATCATCGAGAAAGAGGACTGACGCATGGGATCGCTACCGCGGGAGCTACTCGAGGACTTCGTCGAGCGCTGGCTGGAGACCAACCGCGAGGCCGAACGTCGGGGCGACTGGAAGCCGCTGGCCGACTTCTACACCGAGGATGCCACCTACGGCTGGAATATCGGCCCAAAAGAAGACGTCATGTGCATCGGCCGCGACGAAATCCGCGATATCGCGCTCGGGTTGGAGATGGCCGGCCTCGAAGGCTGGCACTACCCGTACCAGAAAGTGCTCATCGACGAGAAGATCAGCGAGGTGGTGGGCTTCTGGAAACAGATCGCCACCGATGCAGAGGGGCGCGACACCGAGATTTACGGTATCGGCGGCAGTTGGTTCCGGCTGATCGGCCGCGACGGGGTGGCACTCATCGAGTGGCAGCGGGACTTCTTCGACTTCGGTCACGTGCAGAGGCTGTACCTGCAATTGATGAAGCAGGGCACCCTGTCGGCGGGGATGCAGGGCCGCATCGAGCGCAGCCTGGCCGGGGAGAAACTTCCCGGCTACTACCCGCTGGGGCAGTCACCGGTACCCATCTGGTGACTTGACACCTGTCAGGTCATAGGATGGCCTCACGTGACCAAGAACACGTTCTTGATCGATCACATCGTCGCAGCGGAGGTTTGCAGTGAAGACAAAGGGTGCGCTCATCTGGGAGTTCAACCAACCGTGGTCGATCGAGGAAATCGAGATCGGGGACCCGGCCCCGGGTGAGGTCAAGGTTCAGATGGAAGCGTCGGGGATGTGCCACTCCGACCACCATCTGATGACCGGCGGGATCCCGATGATGGGCTTTCCGGTGCTCGGCGGCCATGAGGGCGCGGGAATCGTCATCGAAGTCGGTGCCGGCGTCGAGGGTGTCGCCGTCGGCGACCACGTGGTCATGTCGTTCATCCCGTCCTGTGGCAAGTGCCCGTCGTGTCAGGCCGGCCTGCGCAACCTCTGCGATCTGGGTGCCGGACTGCTCGGCGGGGTTGCGATCGCCGATGGGACCCACCGTATTCACGCCAAGGGCCAACCGGTGTTCCCGATGACACTGCTCGGCACCTTCTCGCCCTACATGGTGGTCCACGAGTCCTCGGTGGTGAAGATCGACGAGTCCATCCCGTTCGAAGTGGCCTGCCTGGTCGGCTGCGGGGTCACCACCGGCTACGGATCGGCCACCCACACCGCGCAGGTCAAACCCGGCGATGATGTCGCGATCGTCGGCGCGGGCGGTGTCGGGATGGCGGCGCTCCAGGGTGCGGCCCTCTCCGGTGCCCGCAACCTCTTCGTCATCGAACCGGTGGAGTGGAAACGCGATGCCGCGTTGAAGCTGGGGGCCACGCACGTCTACCCGGATATCGAGACCGCGATGATGGGGATCGCCGAGGCGACCGGGGGCTTCATGGCCAAGAAGGTCATCGTCACCGTCGGGGAGTTACAGGGCGCCGATGTCGACAGCTACATGAACATCACCTCGAAGGCCGGCACCTGCGTGATGACCGCTATCGGCAGCATGCTCGATACCGAAGTCACCTTGAACCTGGCCATGCTCACCCTGATGCAGAAGAACCTGCAGGGCACCATCTTCGGCGGCGGTAACCCCTACTACGACATCCCGCAGTTGTTGTCGATGTACAAGATCGGCAAGCTCAACCTCGACGATATGGTCACCCGCCAGTACCGCCTCGAGCAGATCAACGACGGATACACCGACATGCTGGAGGGCCGCAATATCCGGGGCGTCATCCGGTACACCGACGAGGATCGCTGAGTCGACGATGGCCGAACAGGCTCTAGAGCTGACACCCGCACTGGCCGCCTCGCAGGCCTCGTGGCGTTGTGTGCAGTCCCACGACCGCGCGGGCTGGCTCGCCCTGATGGCCCCCGATATCGTCATCGAGGACCCGATCGGCGCCTCGATCACCAACCCGGACGGGATCGGTGTCCGCGGCAAGGAAGCGGTGGCGGCGTTTTACGACACCAATATCGCCGTCAACAACCTCACCGTGACTTGCGAGGAGACCTTCCCCTCCAGTTCGCCCAACGAAGTGGCCCACATCATGGTGCTGCGTAGCGAGTTCGACGGCGGCGTGACCAGCACGGTGCGCGGCGTGTTCTGCTACCGCGTCGACGATGACGGCCTGATCACCAATCTGCGCGGCTACTGGAACCTGGAGGGTATGCAGTTCGGGCAGGCGCCCGGAAACGCGTGACGGCGGTGCGTGATGGCCGCGCCGAATAAGCTCAGGCCATGACGTCCGTCTTCACCAAGATCATCAACCGCGAACTGCCGGGCCGTTTCGTCTACGAGGACGATCTCGGCGATGACGGTGTGGTGGCCTTCCTGACCATCGAGCCGATGACACCGGGGCACACCCTGGTGGTTCCCCGGGCCGAGGTGGACAACTGGCAGGACGTCGACCCCGCGCTGTTCGGGCGGGTGATGGATGTCTCCCAGCGCGTCGGCCGCGCGGTGTGCCAGGCCTTCGGCGCCGCCCGGGCCGGGATGATCATCGCCGGTCTGGAGGTTCCGCACCTGCACGTACATGTATTTCCGGCCTACAACCTCACCGATTTCGGCTTCGCCAACGTCGACCGCAACCCGTCCTCGGCTGCCCTGGACGAAGCTCAGGCGAAGATCACCGCCGCCCTGGCCGATCCGGCCTGAGGTTTTCCGCCCACCGACCTGGCTCGAACCGGGTGCCTCCGAACTACCGTGTCCGGTGTCGGGGCGGTCCTACACTTGGCCGATGGATCTGGCAAAAGTGTTCGTCGATATCGCGACCACCCCGGTACGGGTGGGTCTGGCCGCGGCGGATGCCGGTCTGGATATCGCCGAGGCGACGATAGACCTGGCCAGGCGCAGCCTCGGCGATGCCACCATCCCCTCCCCGGGGGAGTCGGTCGCTCACCTGCTCGGCCTCGACGAGACCATCGACCGGGCGAACCGGTTCGCGTCCTTAATCGACGAGGACGCCCCCATGGGCCGCGCGTTGGCACCGGACGGCCCAGTGGACCGGTTGATGCGACCGGGCGGGCTGATCGATCGGCTCACCGCTCCGGACGGTGTGCTGGAGCGGCTCACCGCCGAAGGCGGCGGGGTCGACCGGGCGCTGGCGCCGGGCGGCCTGGTCGACCAACTCCTCGACGAGGACGGGTTGCTGGAGCGCGTACTCGCCGATGACGGCCTGGCAGATCGGCTGCTTGCACAAGGCGGGCTGATCGACACCCTCACAGCGAAGGACGGGCCACTCGAGCAGCTCGCCGCTGTCACCGATTCGCTCAACCGGCTCGCACCCGGGATGGAGGCCCTCACCCCGACGGTCGAGGCCCTGCGGGATGCCGTCATCGCCATGACCAAAGTGGTCGATCCGCTCAGCAACATCGCCGAGCACATCCCCCTGCCCGGCCGACGCCTGTGGCCGTTCCGGGATGACGAACAGTGACCGTGCCGAACCCCACGTGGACGAGTCCGCGCTATACCCCTCCGAGGACGGTGCCCTGACGGCGGGGCGGGACGGACCGCTGCAGAGTAGTCAAGGACTTTCGTTGCGGCTGCCGAAGAGCAGCAGCGGCGATGAGAGGCATGGTCATGCCGATCTTGGTGCATCATGATGACACAGCCCCGCTATCGTTGGACTCATGCGCACAACAGTGGTGCTTGACAGCGACGTCGCCGCCGAGATCAAGCGTCTTCGCCGCGAGGGGCTGGGCCTCAGTGAGGCGCTGAATCTGCTCGCGCGGAGGGGTATGACCAGGGAACCGGCATCCAAGGGGTTCAAGTACCAGCATCGGACCTCGCGAATCGGCCTGAAGGTTGACGTGACGAACGTCGCCGACGTTCTCGATCTGCTCGACGATGATCATTGACGCCAACCTGCTCCTGTATGCCGTGGACGAGAGCAGCGTCCACAACCGCACAGCTTGCTCCTGGCTGGAGGAGGTGCTCGCCGGCGATAGCCGCGTGGGCTTGCCCTGGCAAACGATCGGTGCATTCCTCCGAATCGTCACCCACCCCCGAGTCGCCGAGAACCCGTTGTCCGGTGCCGAGGCATGGGGATATGTCGCCGATTGGCTCGCCCTACCAGTGGTGTGGATCCCACCCGCGACCGAGAACACGGCCCGGGTCTACGCAGGACTGTGCGGACAAGTGGAGGTTACGGGCAATCTGGTGCCGGATGCGCAACTGGCGGCGATCGCCATTGAGCACGGGACCGAATTGGCCTCTGCTGATACAGATTTCATGCGCTTTCCTGGGCTCCGCTGGATCAACCCGCTGAGTGGGTGACCGCTATCAGCGCGTCGGGGCATGCGGTAACTGCCCAGGCCCCAAGTCCAGCCGAGATCAGGACGACCGCAGGCTTCGCGGATCCACCACACGAACCCGAGAACATTTTTGACGTAGCCGGCCTCGCCGCACCGACTCCCCCGCCTCCCACGGATCCCGTGCCGACCGTCATCTCGGGCCGTGATGACGCGGTGTTACTGCCTGGACCCGAGGAGTAACCGACGACGTCGTGATCTGCTGCTGCTGATGGTTGCTCCACTCGTGCGAAGTTTTCAACAACCGGTTCCCGGATCCGCTACGAAAACCGGAAAACCCCTTCGCCCATCGGAGTCCCGCGCGGCCGGCTGGCTTCAGCCCCGGCGGGACTTGATCCACGACCCAAACCCCGACCGCAGGTACATGACCCCCAACAGGATCGACACGTAGGAGGCCCCCATGACCACCCATGCGAAGGGCAGGAGCAGTGGCTGGCCGTAGAGCGTCAGTCCGTCGAATGATCCGGGCGCTAGGGCGAATCCGAGTCCCATGACCACCCCGCCCAGTGTGCAACGGATCACCCGGGGAGCCAGCGGACCGATGAGCCGGGGTCCCCGCATGGACCAGCCCGCGACCACGGCGCCTGTCAGTAGGGCCACCAGTAGAGTTGTGCGGACCCAGAACCGGTCAATGTCACCTCCGGCGATGTCGCCGAGGAGATCGGTGTAGGCCCATGCACCGGAGATTTCGACCAGCGCGACGAACAGCACGGCGATGACGAATACCGCCGTTCGTGGATCCCATGCGCTCCGCAGAAAGGCCCGCAGACTTTCGTGGGGCCGAACACCAACCGCCAGAGCGTGAGGCCTCCAACGAGGACAAGTCCGGTCAAGGCAATCACCGGGTGGTCCACCACGGTATCGGCCGGCGCCATACCGAGATGGGTCGTAGCGGCCCGTCCGAACAATCGCGGCGCCAACACACACCCGAGATAGAAGCCGACCAGCGTCAGGCCGAAAACGTACTCACCCGATCCGATCCGCGCGATTGTCCCCGTCGTGCATGCTCCGTTGGTGACCGCCCCGACTCCGAGCAAAAGGCCAGCGGCCACCGACCAACCGGTGACGGAAACCACCATGGCGGCGGGCCGGAACCCAGTCGTCAGAGCGAGCACCGTCAAGCCGCCGGCGACCCACAACCATGCGTAGACGATGGACAGCAGCCGCGCCCACGAGCCTCGGTGGACGATGTCGTCGAAGACGACCACCGTGCAGGTGTTGCCGCGCTGAATGGCTATGCCCATGCCGAAGACCAGCACGAGAGACACCACCAGGGTCGCGGACATCACCCGGAAGGTTATCGCGGCACTGTGGCATCGGATTGTCCGGCGCCAACCGCTTCATGCGGGTACAGCCGACATGATCTGTGCGGCGCATTGCATTGGGTACGCGACAGCCTGCACGTCGACGGATGGTCGTGGACGCAGTGCGCTGCGCGGCGAGCGCATCAGCCCGCGATCGGGCCGCAGTGGGACGCCGATGCCGGGCCTGCGCGGCTCTTCGGGCGCAGGGCTCGCCGGATGGAGCCATCCCGGCCCGAGCAACGAGTCGTCGTCGGGGACTAACTCCACAACGGCCAGGACGCCACCCCGGGCGTCAACATCAAACCGGCGTGCAACGTGCGCTCGAAGCGCGGCGCGGAGCAAGCGGGCGGTCGTTTCTGTGCGTCGGCACCGGCACCCCCGGCGGTCCCGTTGTCATTGGTCACGGCGAATGGGGGTGATTTCCGGAGGGCCACTGCTGACACAACACGCACAGAGAGGGCAGAAGAGAGCGGTGTTGTCGACCAGTAGGCCGGTCCGCACGTAGCCGTGCCGCCTGGAGGCGAAGCGGGCCAAATCAGGTGGAGCAGTTGGCTTGACTGATCGATCCATGGCGGGTCTTACTAGGTTGCGGCCGTCGATGGCCGACCGTTGTCATACTTCATGCCGTGCGGACGAACTGATTGGAGCGGCCATGGCCCTGCCGGAACCCTCACCGGAGTCGACTTGCTTGATCACCGGCGCGTCATCGGGTATCGGCGTCGAGATCGCTCGTGCGCTCGCCAAGCGTGGCCAGAACCTCGTTCTGCTCGCTCGACGCGTCGACCGGCTCGAAAGCCTGGCAGCCGAGCTGTCCGACGAGTTCGGTGTCCGGGCCGAGGTACTCGGCTGCGACATCAGCGACCCGGTAGCGCGCGCCGAGGTGCCCGACCGTGTCGCCCAGCTCGGTCTCACGGTCGAGCTGCTGGTCAACAACGCGGGTTACGGCACGTCCGGCAAGTTCGTCGAGCTCAACCCCGAACGCGAGGTTGGCATGGTCCGCGTCAACGTCGAGGCGGTCACCGCGTTGTGCAGCGCGTTCGTCCCGCCCATGGTGGACCGCGGCCGCGGTGCGGTTCTCAACGTCGCCTCAACAATCGCATTCCAACCGATGCCCGGCCAGGCCGGCTACGCGGCCACGAAGGCGTATGTGCTCTCCTTCACTCAGGCACTGAACACCGAGCTGCACGGGACCGGCGTTACCGCTACGGCGCTGTGCCCAGGGCCGGTCAAGACTGAGTTCATGGATGAACCCGGCATGGAGGAAAGCGCATCGGCGCTGCCCAAGCCGATGTGGCTGGACCCGGCCGAGGTCGCCGAGGCCGGTGTGCGCGGAGTCGAGAGCGGCAATGGGATCGTCGTCCCCGGCGCGGCCAACGTCGTCAGCCGCTTGATCGGCCGGCACACGCCGCGGTGGCTGCTGCTCAGCACAATCCGGCGGTTAACCGGCATGGGGTGACGCGACCAGGTTGCTTGCCTTGCAGTGACGTTGTCTGGCTCGCTCGCTGGTTGTTGACCCTCTGCAGTTGTGGCTTCCGCTTCTTCGCGGCGGACGACCTGGCCTCTCAACCACCGGATCTCGGGTTATTGCTGGTTGTTGTTTGTATGCGCCTTCCAGGTGGTAACCGGTTGGGGCGCAACAGGTCACGTCCCGTGGCGCGGTGGAGCGGACCGCGGTGTCTACTGAAACCCGTAAGGATCGGACTCCAGGATCAGGTGGGCCGCTTTTCGGGGGCACGCCAACCCGATAAGCTGTCAGCCGGTCAGGGCCGCTCGCGTCGGCATCGCCACGCCTCCTTAGCTCAGTGGTAGAGCACTCGCCTTGTAAGCGAAAGGTCGTCAGTTCAATCCTGACAGGGGGCTCCGAGGGGGCCGGTAACGGTCCGAACGGGTCCTACAGCATCAGCTCCGATTTCGGGATTTTCGGCATCTCGGTGGTGATCCGCTGCATCGTGCCCAGAAAACAGTGCAGTTCGGGATAGACGATCGGCTTCCCGTTGTTGAGAACGGCGACTGAGATGGCCCGCTCGGGGTCGGACCAGGCCAGCATGTTGGTGAAGCCGAGGTGGCCGAAGGCATGCTGCGTGTCCAGACCGTAGAGGCTGACCACCCGGGCTCCCAGCATCAGGCCGTCGGAGAAACGGGTCGGGAAACCCAGCGAGAAGTCGATCTCCAGGTGGGAGCGTTCCACCAGCGCGTTTCGGATCGTGTCGGTCTCGATCACCCGCACCCCGTCCAACTCCCCCCCGCATCGCATGATCTCGAAGAAACGGGATAACTCGAAAGCGTTGGTCACGGTGTTGGCCGCCGGCACGGTCCCGGTCAGGAAACGTGGATCGTTGGTGAGCTTGACCAGTGAGTCGAGATCGACCCCGAGGGCCCGGGTGAGCAGACTCGACAGCGGCGGCGCGGTCGGCGGGCCGGTGATGTAGTTACGCGCGACCTTGTCAAGGTCCTCGGGGGCCACCCCGTAATTCATCCACCGGAATCCGAGTGGATCAAGGAACTCCTCGGACACCACCTCACGGATATCCTTGCCGGTGACGGCGCGAACGACCTCCCCGAGGATGAAGCCGCCGGAGACCGCGTGGTACGCGAGATAACGGCCGGCTTTCGCGAAAGGCGATGCGTTCACCAGAAGTTCGGTCATAAACTCCCGGTCGCCGAGGCGGTCGAGGTCAAGCGCGCTGCGTGGCAGGTTCGGGACGCCCGCGCGGTGCGCCAGAACGTGGCCGACGGTGATGTCGTGTTTACCGTTCTTCTCATAACCGGGGATGTAATCGGCGACCGGGGCGTCGATATCGATCAGTCCGCGCTCGCTGAGTTTGTGGACCACGAAAGCGGTGATGGCCTTGGACGTCGAGTAGACACAAAACGGGGTGTCGACGGTGGCCGCCACCCTCTTGACGCGCCTACCGTCGCCGGGGCCGTTTCCGCGGGCGTGCCCGATCGCCCGGTTGAGGATCACCTTGCCGTGCCGGCGGACACATACCTGCATCGCCGGGTGGACACCGCTGCGATACCAGTCCAGCGTTGCCGCCCAGATGGCCTCGACCTGCTGGGGGTCGACGTCACCGTCGCCGGCCGGGGCCTCCTCCCCGACATCGGTGACCGCATCGAGGTCCTTGGGCACCCGGATCCGCCGAAGCGGGTCCGGCAGTCCCAGCGGTGGCCGCGGGATGGTCGGGAACAGCGACGGCATGGGCGCATCGTATGCGCCAGCATCCGGCGATTTCCGGGTTATACCGTTCAGCGCGGCTTCCGCCGCGATTTCACGCCCGACCGATGCGGCTGTTAACTTACCGACCGGGTGTCGATGTCGGCCGTCGGAAAGCATCCGGAAGGGACTCATTCGTGACCGGCTCAGCCGCAGATCAGCTTGTTAGCGGGCTGTCCGCCGAGAGCGGACCGCAGCACCGCCCTTCGCCGAAAGTGGGCATCTGCCCCGAGTGCGGCTATCCGAGCCTGGGTTCGGGGTTGTGCGCCTTCTGCCGTCCACACCTGGTCCGCTGAACCGCACACCGCATCACGCCGGAAGGGTGGACCCTCCGGCCGTCACCAGCCCATAGAGCCGGGCCCGCCCTTGAACGGGCCGACCACCCAACTGGTGACCCACCCGCCGTAAAACCCGCCGGGCTGCGGCACTACGGTTTCGCCGTCCACGGTGCACCGGTCCACCTCGGCGGCCATCACCGCGATGGCGTCGGCGATGGGTTCGAAACCCGGCGTCGGACGAGGGTAGGTCCAGGCCGCCTTCGCCGCCACCCCGGTGGCCGTGACGAGATCGAAATACCGGGCCTGCCCCTTCCATTCACACCAGGACGAACCGGCGGCGGCTCGCAGGACTCCGGGACCAAAGGCCGTCCGCGGCAGATAATAGGTGGGTGGGTGGCTGGTTTCGAGCACCCGCCAGGCCCGGTCGGTCTCAGCGACCAACTCGCCACCGAGTTCAATGGTGATCGGTGCGTCGAACGGTTCCAGTCGCGGCGGCCGCGGGTAGTCCCACACCGACTCCTGTCCGGGGCCGGGTCGTTCCGGCTGGGGGCGCATGCGGTTGCTCAAACCACACCGCGCAAGCCGTCGGACCCGAATACCGGTTCGAGCATCGCCGACATATCCGGCCCCCGCCGCAGCCCGTGACCGCCATCGACGTTGATGATCTGCCCGGTGATCCAAGTCGCCGCGTCGGACAGCAGGAACATCGCCGCGTCTGCGACATCGGTCACCTCACCGACCCGCGGCAGCGGTGTGCACTGCCGGTAGTCCTCGGCCACCTCCGCGGAATCCAGGATCACCTGAACGAGATCGGTCCGGATCAGGCCGGGCCGAATACCGTTGACCCGCACCCAGGACGGGCCGAGCTCGTCGGCGGCCAGCATCAACAGGTGGTCCAGCGCCGACTTGGTCACCCCGTACGCGCCGAACCAGCGGTGCACATTGCTGGCCGCGATCGAGGAAATACCGACGAACGAACCTCCCCCGGCCCGGACCATCTGGCGCGCCGAATGTTTGAGGACATACATCGAGCCGTTGACATTGAGGTCGACGGTCCGCCGCCACGCCTCGGAGTCGATCTGAGTAACCGGCCCGATGGTCTCCGATCCTCCAGCGCAGTGCACGACACCGTGCAGCCGGCCGGTCCAGGCGGCGGCGGCCTCGACCGCCGCGGCGACCTGAGCCTCGTCGGTGACATCCGTCGGGTGCGCACGGACGTCGCCGCTCACGTCGGCCGCGATCTGCCCGGCTGCCGCGGTCAGGCGCTCGGCGCTGCGCCCGATGATCAACACCTTGGCTCCGGACCGCGCCAGGCCTGCGGCCACACCCAACCCGATTCCGCTACCGCCGCCGGTGACCAGATAGGTCCGGTCGGAGAACGAGAACTGCATGCTGCGGATCCTCTCAGCGGTCCCGGGTGATCGATGCGCAATTTCACACTAGTATCTGGGTGTAACGGCTGCGGCGGGGTCTGCGATGGAAAACCAAGACCCGTCAACGCGACCGCCCGCGGGGCCGTCCACCAACAGAGGGCAGCAGCATGGAATTTTTCACCACCTCGGCTCGCACCACCTCGGCTCGCCCCGCCCCGCCCCGCACCGCCCCGCCCCGCACCGCCCTGACGCAGCGCCTGCTGCTCGCCGGTGGCTTTGCCGTCGCCGTATCATGCGCACCCCTCATGGTCGCGCTGACCTCGGGCGCGGGGCCGGACTCCCCGACCCTCGCGCAGTGCCCGGAGCACGAGACCCTTGACACCAGCACCGGCGCGTGCAGACCAGCCAGCGACAAGACCCCGACGACGTACAACCCGATCGACCCGGGCATCACCGACTTGCAAACCGGTTCGGTGACCTCGGCCAAACCGGGTGAGGTGGGCGAACTTCCCGAGATCAACGGGATTCCATGCCAGGGTGACAACACCGGGCTGTGTATCGGCCTGCAGCAACAGAACGCCGCCAAGGCCAACGTTCCGCACATAGACACCGGCGTCCACGGTTGATGACGGGAGTCGCGCTCCGGCCAACACCGCCTCGCTCCGGTATCGCCTTTCCTCCCGTGGCCCTGCTCGCCGCGCGCCGGTTCCTCCGCAGCCCATGAACCGCCGGGTCGCGGCATCGGCGCGTACCGTTCACCTAGAGTTGACCCATGCCTGCAAAATCTGAACCTGCGGATATCGACGATGTGGAGCCGCTCGCCGACAGCACGGCCAGCCAGGCCAGACGTGTGGTCGCCGCCTATGCCACCGACGCCGACGAGTGCCGGGTGTTCCTGTCGATGCTCGGCATTGGGCCCTCCAAGCTCGAGGCGTAGATGAGCGGCGGGGATACCGGAACCGGCGGGCGCTACGGCAACTCCGATTTTCTGGTGGTCGCCAACCGGCTGCCCATCGATATGGAGCGCCATCCCGACGGCACCGTGAACTGGAAGCGCAGCCCCGGCGGTCTGGTGACCGCGTTGGAGCCGCTGCTGCGCCGCAACCGGGGGGCGTGGATCGGGTGGCCCGGGGTCGTGGACGGCCCCGTGGACCCGATCACCGAGGAGGGTCTCCAGCTTTACCCGGTGCGGCTCAGCGCCGAAGATATCGCCGAATACTACGAGGGTTTCTCCAACGGCACCCTGTGGCCGCTCTATCACGATGTCGTCGTCAAACCGAGCTACCACCGCGAATGGTGGGACCGCTATGTCGACGTCAACCGGCGGTTCGCCGAGGCCGCCTCGCGGGCCGCGGCCCACGGGGCGACGGTATGGGTCCAGGACTATCAGCTACAGCTCGTGCCGAAGATGCTGCGCACTCTGCGCCCGGATCTGACCATCGGGTTCTTTATGCACATCCCTTTCCCCCCGGTGGAACTGTTCCGGCAGTTGCCGTGGCGTGCCGAGATCATCGACGGGCTGCTCGGCGCGGACCTGGTCGGCTTTCACCTGCCCGGGGGCGCGAAGAACTTCCTGTTCCTGTCCCGCCAACTGGCCGGTGCCGACGCCACCCGAGCCGCGGTGGGGGTCCGGACCCGACTCGGCGAAGTCCGGCTCGAAGACGGGCGCATCGTCAAAGTGGGGGCGTTCCCCATCTCCATCGATTCGGCCGAACTCGACCGCACCGCCCGCAACCGCGATATCCGCCGCCGCGCCAAACAGATCCGCGCCGAACTCGGCAGCCCCCG
>CAZKUK010000009.1:62741-85465 GCA_964555915.1 uncultured Mycobacterium sp. | reverse complement strand
CCGCACCGGGTGCTGACGGCCAGGACGCCGGGGACGGCGGGGATGGCGGCTACGGGGGGTACGGCGGGGACGGCGGGCAGGCCGGGCAGGCCACCCGCTGGTGGATTCCGATTCCATTCCCGTTGTCGATCCTGTTCCGGGAGGGTGTGCAGGGCGAGGGCGGTGACGGCGGGAATGGCGGGGCCAGCGGTCTGGGCGGGGACGGCGGGGACGGCGCGGCCGGTGATGCGACCCATCTCGACGGAGGTGACGGTGGAGACGCCGGGGCTCCCGGTGTGGAAGGTGTCGGCGGTAAGGGTGGGGACGGGTCGAGCCCGGGTGTCGATGGTGCGGCGGGCCCGTTGTTCAGGACCGCCCGGCTGCCCGGGGCGCACGGTGACAACGGTGGTGACGGCGCGGCGGGGTACAGCCCACCGGCCGGCGGCCCCGACGCCGACGGCGGTAACGGCGGCAACGGTGGGCGCGGTACCGCCGGCGGCAACGGCGGCAACGGTGGTCCCGGCGGCAACGCTGTGGGCAACGGCAATGGCGGCAACGGCGGCAACGGCGGGGTCGGGGATCGCGGTGTGACCCCTAATGGTCTCCTGGCCGGTGTGCCCGGTGGCAACGGCGGTAACGGCGGCGCGGGTGGGGCCGGCGGGGCGATCTCGGGTAACGGCGGCAACGGCGGTCGCGGCGGTGACGGGGGCCGCGGCGGGACCGGCGGGTTCGGCCGTGCCGGCGTCGAGGGCAACAGCCGCACCAACCGTGCCGGAGGGCCGGGCCGGCCCGGGGGCGCCGGCGGTTCCGGCGGCATCGGCGGGGCCGGGGGTGACGCCGGCGCCAACGGTAACGGCGGCACCGGTGGGGCCGGGGGCATCGGGGCCACCGGCGGCAGCGGTGGGGCCGGCGGCAACGGCGCACGGGGACGCAACGGGGCGCAGCACTTCGGCGGCGCGGGTGGGGCCGGCGGCAACGCGGGGTCCAACGGCAACGGCGGGGCCGGCGGCAACGGCGGTGCGGGCGGCACCGTCACCGGTAACGGCGGGGCCGGCGGGGCCGGCGGCGGCGGCGGGGCCGGCACCCCCGCTGGCGCCGGTGCCCTGGTCGCCGGGCGGCCCGGGGTCGGCGGCACCGGCGGAACCGGCAGCACGCGCGCACTCGGAGGAGTTATTCCCAGCTATCCCGGCGGGGCCGGTGGCGCCGCCGGGGCAGCAGCACCCGGCGGCGACGGCGGACGCGGCGGCAACGGCGGAGCCGCCCGCGGGGCCGGCACCGACGGCCCCGGCGGCAGAGGCGGCAACGGTGGGACCGGCGGCACCGCCACCTCCGGCGGCAACGCCGGGCAGCGCCCCGGGGGTGGCGGGGGCGGCGCCAATGCCGGAGTCAGTCGGCCTGGCGGGGCTGGGGGCGCCGGCGGGGCCGGCGGAACCGGCGGCGGCACCAGCGGCGCCGGCGGCAACGGCGGCAACGGCGGACTCGGCGGCAACGGCGCCAACGGGGCCGTGAGCTCGGCGACAGCCTCAAATTCTTCGCCACCGGCTTTCCAATCGGCGCCTGGTAGCAACGGCGGGGCCGGTGGCGCTGGTGGCGCTGGCGGCGGCGCACGGTTCCTGGGACCCGTTGGTCGTGGCGGGCAGGGTGGCGACGGGGGTGTCGCGGGTAACGGTGGCAACGGCGGCTCGATATGGAGTCCGGGACCCGGCGGGACCGGCGGCAACGGCGGGCCCGGCGGTAACACCGTCGGCAACGGAAACCCGAACTTCGTCGTCAACGGCGGGAACGGCGGGAACGGCGGGGCAGGCGGTGCGGGCGGCACTGGCGCTCCGGCGTATCGCGCCGGGCTGTACGTCCGCGAATGGAGATCGGTGAACATCGACGGGGCTGCGGGGGGCAACGGCGGCAACGGCGGGGACGGCGGGGCCGGCACCACGGCCCTGGTCGGCGGCGAGGGCGGCGGCGGTGCGTCCGGCGGGGCGGGCGGGGCACGCGCGACCGACGGCAGCGGCAACCCCGGCCCATCGGGCGCGCCCGGCCGCGACGGCCGGCGGGGCTGACGCAGGACCGCGGGAATCAGCCCTCTCGGGCATCTCCTGCCGTTGCCCGCAGTCCGGAGTCGTAACGACGAAGGGCCTCACCCAGCCCGGCGCGGCGGGTGATGCCCAGGGTGCGGAACACCCGGTAGAGGTGAGAGTCGACCGTGCGCGCCGAGATGCTGAGTTGGGCGGCGATCTCTTTCGAGGTCGATCCGGAGGCGGCGAGTTCGGCGATCCGGCGCTGCTGTGCGCTGAGCGGATGGGCTTGGCCCAGTGATCTTTTCGTCGAGGCGCCGGCCGCCCGCATCTCGGCACGCGCACGTTCGGCCCACGGGCGGGCACCCAGGCGGTCGAAGCCTTCGGCCGCCGACTCCAACGCCGACCGGGCCTCGGTGTGGCGACGCACCCGGCGCAGCCACATGCCCTGGGCCAGCAGGATTCTGGCCTGATCGAACGGGAAATCGGCGAGGCCGGGCTGACTCAGCGCGGACCGGTACAGATCGGCGGCTTCGGTATCCGGCGAGGTCATCGCCGTAATCGCGACGGTCAGCGCCGCCACCCGCGGGGAGATCACCGGGAGGTTCCTCCGCACCGCCTCGGCTGCCAGCGCACGCGCATCGGTGAGATGTCCGGAGTGCAACGCCGCCTCCACGGCATCCAGCATGTCCTCGGCGACCTCGTGAAAGTTGTGCAGCGGCCATTGTGCGGGTGGGCTGATCCGGACCCATGCCATGTACGCAGCGTCGTAGTCGGCCTCGGCGAGGGCAGCCCGCACCGCAATCCGGTCCGCGCCGTCGAGAAGCCGTTGCAGGCCCCGCGGCTTCGACCAGGCTCGTACTTCGGCGGCGTAATTGCGGGCGGTCTCGAAGTCGCCCCGCCCGGCGGCCAGCACCCCGAGATCGGCGAGTAACTGATGGCGGCGCAACTGACTGCCCTCGACCCGCTGCGCCATCTCCAGGCAGGCCGCTCCGACCTGCTCGGCCTGCGACCAGTGTCCGGCGGCTATGAGATCCAGAATCACCACCCGCCCGCTCTCGATGGCATCGATGGATGCGCCATGCTCGTTGAGCTGGCTGAAGGCTGCCTGAAGCGGAGCCCGAAAGTCAGCCATGACCCCGGCGCAGTACGCCGGGAACGACAGCAGCACCATCCGCTGCGCAGGGACTTGCGGTAGCAACTCCACGTATCGACTCAGCATCGAGCGGACCGCGTTCGCGGTGCCGGGGATGTCGTCGATGCCAGTTCGGTACATCAAGACTGCCGGGTCCAGCCGCGGTTGCAGGGCCAGCAGGGCCGCGTTGGCCTGCTCCCGATGCCAGGCACTACCGGCATAGTTGGTGATCGACACCAGCAGGTAAACCAGCCGGTTCACCGTCTTGTCATCAAGGGTGTCGGCACGGGTCAGCGCATCGAGCACCCGCCGGTGGGTGGAGATCACTTCGCCGTCGCCGTGAAACGCGCGGTAGGAGTCCGCCAAGACCGCAAGTGCCGAGTTCTTCTCGCCGGTACCCGTGGTTTCGAGCAGATCCGCCGCGCCGTCGAGTTGGCCGGCCCGGGCGGCGACGAAGACCGCGTCGGCGATCAATGCGGCTCGGTGTTCCGGGTCGGTGCTCAACTCGGCGGCCCGGCGCAGCCACTCGACACCGACCGACAGTCCGCCTCGGCGAATGGACAACTTCGCGGCCCGGGCCAGCAGGTCGGCCACCTCCTGGTCAGGCTCGGTGGTCGCCGCGGCCAGATGAGCCGCCCGGCGCACCAGCACTTCGTCGTAGAGTCCGGCGAGGTCGAGGTGGGCGTCGCGGCGCTCCTCCGGATTGGCCTGATGAATGATTGCCGCGCGAACCAGGGGATGCCGAAAGACGATCTCCCCCAACGGATCCACCATCAACAGCCCCGCCTTGACTGCAGGCGCAACATTACGCATCGCGTACCGGGCGCGGGCCGACGACGCGACGCCGCCGGCGACACCGTCCAGCGCTGCCCGCAACAGCTCAGCGCGCACTTCCGCACCGAGTTGTCCCAACCGCTCGCCGAACACCGCCACCAGACGCTCGGTCAACGGCATCCCGCCGACCCCGTGTTCGATCCGATCGGCGCCCCGCGGAAGTTCGGCCAATGCCAACGGATTCCCCTCCGCCGCCGCGAGGATCGCCGTCCTGGTCTCCGCCGGCAACGGCACCCCGGTCCGATCCAGCAGCCGTACAGAATCCTCGGCATCCAGCGGCCCCAGATGCAATTCGCTCCACCCCGCACTGGAGAACGACGATTCGTTAGGCGTCCGCCACGCGGCCACGATCCGCACCCCCGGGTGGGTCAGCCGCCGCCCCACAGCTCCCAATACCTGCGCACTGACCCTGTCCAGCCAGTGCGCATCGTCGACAACCAGCAGCAGCGGCTGGGCGTGCCCCGCCACCGACAACAGATTCAGAATCGCCATCACCAGCGGTAATACCGCGACCTCGGTGTCCGGGTTGCCGCCGAAAACCGGCGAAAGCACCGCGCGGTCCTGCTGATCCAAATCGGCCTGGAATGTCTTCAGTCCCAGCACCAGTTGATTCAGCCCGCCCAGCGCGAAGGGTTGCTCGGCCTGAGCCCCGAGAATCCGCACCACCTGCCAGCCATCGGCCGCCGCGTTGGCGCGCAACTGATCGATCAAGGCCGTCTTGCCGACGCCGGGTTCCCCGGACACCACCAGCGCACGATCGGCGTCATCGGTCAGCGCCCGGCTCAATCGCAGCAACTCGGTTTGCCGACCCACCAGATTGTCGGGCCCGAGCATCACCCGATTATGACGGGACCGGCATGAGATTCCGTAATTGTATCGATCAGCAGCCTTATTCAGCGTGGGCCGAGGCTAAGTCGCCCGGAGCAGCACTGTGTCCAGCGCTGCACGGAACTCGTCGGAGATCGGCGTCGGCCCCGCTGGATCGTCGGGGCCGCCAAGCAGCACCAGCACCGTGTCGCACACCCCGATGCAGCGGCCGTCGATGAACAATCCGGTCGAGGCCACATACGAGGTACGCCCGATGCGCCCCACCCCCGCACCGGTGGTGATCAGCACCGGCCAGTGCGCCTCGGCCAGAAAGTGCACGGTGTTCTGCGAGGTGACCAGCCGCAGCCGCCGCCCGCCGGCGCGGTAGGCGTCCGGGAGCAGTCGGCGGTTCATCGCGGCGCGGGCGTTCTCGTGCAGCGCCTCCAGGGCCAGGTTGTTCAGATGCGCGTTGGCGTCCATATCGCCGTAGCGGGCCGCGATCTCGTCGACCACCGGATAGGACTCCAACCGCAGCCGCATCGGGTCGGGGCGGGCGGCGGTCGTCGTCCAGTCGGTCACAAGCACGGCAGCCTAACCGGGCCCGGGGCCTCGCTACACTCCGATGTGCCCAATGACGGTATCGACCCTGAGCGCCTGAAGGTGACGCTGGCGGTTCTGGCTGAATTGCACCAGCTCGACGAGAAGCATCCGGATTTCATCGCGGTGCGCCGGGCCACCGCGCACATGTTCAAGTCGGCCAAGAAAGCGCGTCGGGCCGAGAAGCGGGCGGAGATCGCCGACGCCGACCGCGCGGTGGTGGCCGCGACCGCCACCGGCGCTCCTGATCGGATCGATGACGAAACCCGCGGTATCCCACTGTCCACGTCCACGACCGCACCCAGTGCGGGCACTCTGTTGCGCTCGCGCGCCTGCTATATCTGCAAGACGCACTACACCAGGGTCGATGCGTTCTATCACCAGCTGTGTCCGGACTGCGCTCAGTTCAGCCACATCAAGCGTGAGGCGCGCACCGATCTGACCGGCAAGCGGGCGCTGCTCACCGGCGGCCGGGCGAAGATCGGCATGTACATCGCCCTGCGACTGCTGCGCGACGGCGCTCACACCACCATCACCACCAGGTTTCCCCGCGACGCGGTGCGCCGCTTTTCCCAGCTGCCGGACGCGCCGGACTGGCTGCATCGCCTGCGAATCGTCGGAATCGACCTGCGCGACCCGGCGCAGGTGGTTGGTCTGGCCGATGAGGTCGGGGCGGCCGGGCCGCTGGACATCCTGATCAATAACGCTGCCCAGACGGTACGCCGATCCCCGGGTGCCTACGCACCGCTGGCCGAAGCCGAGCTTGCACCACTGCCCGACGGCCCGCTTCCGGAGCTGCTGACCTTCGGGCACACCAACGATGCGCACCCGCAGGCGCTGGCCGCCTCGGTGGCGAGCCACCCGATCCTGGCGGCGGCCGCGTCGCGCGCGGACGAGTTGACGTCGGCGGCGCTGGCCGCCGGATCGAGCTCGCTGGATCGGCTGGCCGCCGGCACCGCCATCGACGCCGGCGGACTGGTTCCCGACGAGCATCACATGAACAGCTGGACCCAGCACGTCCACGAGGTCGAGCCACTGGAGATGCTCGAAGTGCAACTGGCCAACACGACCGCGCCGTTCCTGCTGATCAGCCGGCTGCGTCCATCGCTGGCCAGCTCAGCCGCCCGGCGCACCTATGTGGTCAACGTGTCCGCGATGGAGGGGGTGTTCTCCCGCGGCTACAAGGGGCCGGGCCATCCGCATACCAACATGGCCAAGGCGGCGCTGAACATGCTGACGCGGACCAGTGCGCGGGAGATGTTCGAGACCGACGCAATCCTGATGACCAGCGTCGACACCGGGTGGATCACCGACGAGCGCCCGCACTTCACGAAGGTTCGGCTGGCCGAGGAGGGGTTTCACGCCCCGCTCGATCTCGTCGACGGTGCTGCGCGGGTCTATGACCCGATCGTGCAGGGGGAGGCGGGGGTGGACCTGTACGGGGTGTTCCTCAAGGATTACCGCCCAGCGAACTGGTGACGTTGGCGCGAGCGTGCGTGTCGGTACGCCGACGCGCCGCGACAGCGAGCAGTTTGCGCACGCTCGCCCTGGGCGGGAGCGCTGTTACACCGGGGGGTAGGTGGGCGTACCGGTCCAGTCGGTACCCCGTAACGCCCAGGGCAGCCAGCTGAAGAAGTACTCGATCTCGTCGGTCGCGTCGTAATCGGGATTCGGATCCATGCTCAAACCTCCATCGTGCGTTCCGACTGGGTTTACTGTAGCCCGCCGGACCCGCGCGACGCGGACAAACCTGCTCGTTGATTAAACTGGCGACGCCCAACCTGTCCAACCAGTTGATAGGGCGTACCCGAGTGAGGACAGCATGCCAGCGGAGAACGGCACCAGCCGGCGCGAAGAGTTGTTGGCCGTCGCCACCAAACTGTTCGCCGCTCGCGGCTACCACGGCACCCGGATGGACGATGTCGCTGATGTGGTGGGGCTCAACAAGGCGACGGTCTACCACTATTACGCGAGCAAGTCGCTGATCCTGTTCGACATCTATCGCAGCGCGGCCGAGAACACCCTGGCCGCCGTGCACGACGACCCGTCGTGGACCGCCCGCGAGGCGCTGTATCAGTACACCGTTCGTCTGCTGACCAATATCGCGGGCAATCCGGAGGGTGCGGCGGTGTACTTCCAGGAACAGCCCTACATCACCGAATGGTTCACCGAGGAGCAGGTGGCCGAGGTTCGTGAGAAGGAAACTCAGGTCTACGAGCACGTTACCGGCCTGATCGACAGGGGGATCTCCAGCGGCGAGTTCTTCGACTGCGACTCGCATGTCGTGGCGCTGGGATACATCGGGATGACGATGGGCGCGTACCGCTGGTTACGCCCGGACGGCCGACGCACCGCCACCGAGATCGCCGCCGAGTTCTCCACCGCGCTGCTCCGAGGACTGATTCGCGACGAGACGGTCCGGGTGCAGTCCCCGTTGGGTCAGGCGCATCCGGCCGTGTCCGCAGGACAGGCCCGCACCTGATGCCGTTGGTGAGCAAGACCCTGGAGGTCAATGCCGAGGCGGCCGCGATCCTACGAATCGTCGCCGACTTCGAGTCCTACCCGCACTGGAACGACGAGGTGACGGCGGTCTACATCCTGGCCCGCTACAACGACGGTCGGCCCAGTCAATTACGCATCGACACCGAGATCCAGGGGCAATCCGGCACCTTTATCCAGGCGGTGTACTACCCGAGCCCGGCGCAAATTCAGACCGTGATGCAACAGGGTGATCTGTTCGCCAAACAGGAACAGCTGTTTTCCGTCGTCGAGATGGGCCCGCTGAGCCTGCTGACCGTCGACCTCGACATCGAGACCTCGTTCGCGGTCCCGGCCGTGATGGTCAAGAAACTCGTCAACGATGCGCTTGAGCACCTGGCGAACAACCTCAAGGCCCGCGCCGAGGAACTCTCGGCGGGTTCTTGAGGGTCGCCATCTCGACGGCGGCGACACCACCATCGCGATAGCGCTGCACCCGACTCCAGCACCCGGAATTGGTGGGGATCGTCGACGCCCCGCGCCGGGAACCTGGTCGGAACGGTGTTGAAAACCCACCCCAGGGCTTGGTTCGGCGGCACGGAAAAAAAGACGGTGGCAAATAGTGCGGTTGCCGCATCCCCCCCTTGAAGGATCGGGTACATTCCTGTGGTCTCTGTTACTAATGAGCGGTAGAGAGACGCCGATCACTGGCCGCACGACTCGGGGAGGTTGCGTGACGAACGGTCATCCGTCGCCGCACCGCGACCGGTGCGGGACCAGCCCCGAGGTCGTGCGATGACCACCAAGACCGGGGTGAGCGACTACCTGAGCAAGCGGCTCACGGGCCCGATGATTGCTCTGGGCGGCTTCTTCAAGATGTGCGTGCTCACCACCAAGGCGCTGGCTCGCCCGTTCGAGTGGAAAGAGTTCATCCAGTTCAGCTGGTTCCTGATGACGGTCGCAATGCTGCCGACCTTCGCCATGTCGATCCCGCTGACGGTGTTGATCATCTTCATCTTCAATCTGCTGCTCCAGGAGCTCGGCGCAGCGGATGTGTCCGGCGCGGGTGCGGCCCTGGCCTCGGTGACCCAGCTCGGTCCACTGGTAACAGTGCTGGTGGTCGCCGGCGCCGGATCGACGGCCATCTGCGCTGACCTCGGCGCACGCACCATCCGCGAGGAGATCGACGCGCTCGAGGTGCTCGGTATCGACCCGATCCACCGTCTGGTGGTGCCCCGGGTATTCGCCTCGGTACTGGTGGCCGTACTCCTCAACGGTGCCGTCATCACGATCGGCCTGGTGGGAAGCTTCATCTTCGGCGTCGGCCTGCAGAACATCTCCGCCGGCGCCTATTTGCAGACATTGACGTTGGTGACCGGTCTGCCCGAAGTAATCATCTCGATCGCCAAAGCCGTGGCATTCGGCCTGATAGCCGGGTTGGTGGGATGTTATCGGGGGCTGACGGTCGGCGGCGGTGCCAAAGGTGTCGGGATCGCGGTCAACGAGACCCTGGTGCTGTGCGTGGTTGCCCTGTTCGCCGTCAACGTCATCTTCACGACCATCGGCGTGCGTTTCGGGACGGGGAGATAGATGGCGACGGCAGCTGCTCCATCACGGTTACCGCGGTTCGACGCCGCCAAATGGGCCAGTAAGCCCGGCCGCTTCCTCGACAGCACCGGCAAGATCGCCTGGTTCACAATTCAGGCACTCCGCGAGACCTCCCACGCGCTGCGCTATTACCCCAAGGAGATCGTCCGGCTGATTGCCGAGATCGGTATGGGTGCCGGCGCGATGGCGGTGGTCGGCGGCACCGTCGCCATCGTCGGCTTCGTCACCCTCTCCGCCGGGTCCCTCATCGCCATCCAGGGTTTCGCCTCACTGGGCAATATCGGGGTGGAGGCCTTCACCGGGTTCCTGGCCGCCATGGTCAACGTCCGCCTGACCGCACCGGTGGTCACCGGTCAGTCGCTGGCGGCAACCGTGGGGGCCGGTGCCACCGCCGAGTTGGGTGCCATGCGGATCTCCGAGGAAATCGACGCCCTGGAGGTGATGGGCATCAAATCCATCTCCTACCTGGTGTCGACCCGCATCCTGGCCGGCACCGTGGTGATCATCCCGCTGTACGCAATGTCGCTGATCATGGCGTTCCTGGCGGCGCAGCTGACCACCACCGTCCTCTACGGACAGTCCAGCGGCACCTACGCCCACTATTTCCACACCTTCCTGAGACCCAGCGATGTCTTCTGGTCGTTCATCGAGGTGATCATCATTTCGATGGTCGTGATGATCAACCACTGCTACTTCGGCTACACCGCGAGTGGCGGTCCGGTGGGCGTCGGCGAGGCGGTCGGTAAGTCGATGCGGGCCTCCCTCGTGGTGGTCCAGATCGTGGTCCTGTTCGCCTCGTTGGCGCTGTACGGCACCAACCCGAACTTCAATTTGACGGTGTAGCGCCCATGACTGCTCCCCTGAACAAACCCGACAAGCCGCCGCTGAAGCTCGCCGGCACCATCCTGCTGCTGATCCTGGCGCTGATCTTCACCTTCGTGGTGCTGCAGTTCCGCGGCAAGCTGACCCCAGAGGTCGAGCTGACCATGGTGTCCTCGCGCTCCGGACTCGTGATGGACCCGAACTCGAAGGTCACCTACAACGGAGTTGAGGTCGGCCGGGTCAAGTCCATCGGGCCGACGCTCCAAGACGGCCGGGAAGCCGCGGAGTTCAAGCTCGAGGTCCGACCGGAGTTCATCAAGTTGATCCCGTCGAATGTGGTGGCCAATATCGAGGCCACCACGATCTTCGGTAACAAGTACGTGGCGTTGTCGAGCCCGGCCAGTCCCAGCCCCGCTCGGATCAGCGGCTCCGATGTCATCGATGCGCGCAGCGTCACCACCGAGTTCAACACCCTCTTCGAGACGATCACCAACATCGCGGAGAAGATCGACCCAGTCGAGCTGAACCTCACCTTGTCGGCGACGGCGGAGGCATTGACCGGGCTGGGCACCAAACTCGGCGAGTCGCTGGTCAATGCCAATGTCGCACTCGACAATCTCACCCCGCGGCTGCCACGCCTGCAGTACGGCCTGCAGCGCCTGTCGGGTTTCGCCGACATCTACACCGAAGCGGGACCGGATCTGTGGGACGGGCTGGACAACGCGTTGACCACGATCCAGACCCTCAACAACCAGCGTGGTGACCTCGACGCCGTGCTGCTGGCGTCGGCTGGATTCGGCAACACCGGTGCAGATGTCCTGGAACGCGGTGCCCCGTACCTCATCCGATCGCTGTCTGACCTCGTGCCGACGTCGGAGCTGCTGAACACCTACAGCCCCGAGCTGCACTGCATGCTTCGCAACTACGCTGAGAGCCTGCCGCTGGCGAACTCCTCCTTCGGCGGCAACGGCTACTCCCTCGACGCCATTTCGATTGCCCCGCTCGGCGCGCCCAACCCCTACATCTATCCCGACAACCTGCCCCGGGTGAACGCCCGCGGCGGGCCCGGTGGCGCTCCGGGTTGCTGGCAGAAGGTCACCCGGGACTTCTGGCCGGCTCCGGCGCTGGTCGCCGACACCGGCGCCTCCATCGCGCCGTACAACCACTTCGAGATCGGGCAGCCGCTACTAACCGAGTACGTCTGGGGACGTCAGTTCGGGGAGAACACGATCAACCCATGAGTATCAAAGGAATCGCCCTCAAACTCGGTATCACCTCTGTGATCCTGGCGCTGTGCACCGCGTTGCTCGTGGTGGTGTTCGGGCAGCTGCGGTTTCAGCGGTACAGCACCTACACCGCGGAGTTCAGCAACGGTAGTGGCCTGAAGAGTGGGCAGTTCGTTCGTGCCGGCGGGGTCGAGGTCGGCAAGGTTCGCGATGTGACGCTGACCGAGAACGGCCAACGGGTGCTGGTCAAGCTGGCGGTCGACAAATCACTTCCGATCTATCAGTCGACCGGCGCACAGATCCGCTACGCGAACCTGATCGGCGAGCGTTTTGTGAACCTCGACCGGGGAACCGGTGAGGGGGCCGACCGAGTTCTGCCGCCGGGTGGCTTCATTCCGCTGGCTCGCACGCAACCGGCCCTTGACCTCGATGCCCTGATCGGTGGCTTCAAGCCGTTGTTCAAAGCGCTCGAACCGGAGAAGGTCAACAACATCGCCACCTCCCTGGTGACGGTGTTCCAGGGCCAGGGCGGCACGGTCGCCAACATCTTGAGCCAGACCGCCCAGCTGACCTCCACTCTGGCTGACCGCGATCGCGCCATCGGTGAGGTGATCACCAACCTCAACACCGTTTTGACCACGATCAACAAGCACGAGAAGGATTTCGACCAGACGGTCAACAACTTCGAGGTGCTGATCACCGGTTTGAAGAGCCGGGCGGACCCGCTGGGCGGCGCGGTCGCCGATATCAGCAATGCGTCCGGCACACTGGCCAGCCTGCTCGCCGAGGACCGGCCACTGCTGCAGGAGACCATCCCGAAGGTCGAGACCATTCTGCGGCCGTTCTCCGACGAGCCGGAAAAGCTTGAGCAGCTGTTGATCGAATATCCGCCGGCAATCAACATGATCGGCCGGGTGGGTGGCATCTACGGCGACTTCTACAACTTCTATTTGTGCGATCTGACCCTGAAGCTCAACGGCCTTCAGCCAGGTGGACCGGTGCGCACCGTGGCGATCACTAAGCAGCCGTCGGGGAGGTGCACGCCGAAATGATGACCCTTCAGGGCCACAACCGCGTTCGGGTTGGGCTGCTCGGTCTGTTGATACTGGTCATGGTCGTCGCTGTCGGCCAGAGCTTCGCCAGCGTCCCGATGTTGTTCGCCAAGCCGATGTACTACGCGCACTTCGCCGACTCGGCCGGGTCCAACCCCGGTGACAAGGTGCGGATCAACGGGTTCGACGTCGGCCAGATGAAATCGCTGGAAATTGACGGGGACCGCGTCCGGGTTGGTTTTACCCTGGGCGACTACCGGATCGGCACCGACAGCCGAGTGTCCATCCGCACCGACACCATCCTCGGCAAGCGGGTGATGGAAATCGAGTCGCGCGGCAGTAAGCCGCTGGCGGTCAACGCAACGCTGCCGTTGGAGCAGAGCACCACGCCCTACCAGCTTTACGATGCGTTCTCAGATCTCGCCACCGAGACCGCCGGCTGGGACCTCAAAGCCGTGAAGGCATCGCTGAACGTGCTCTCGGAAACTCTCGATGCCAGTTCGCCAGAACTCAAGGCGGCCCTCGACGGGGTGGCGCGGTTCTCCGACACCATCGGCAAGCGGGACGAGGAGTTCAAAGATCTTCTGGTCCAGGCGAATAAGGTTGCCGGCGTCCTGGGAAACCGCAGTGAACAGATCAACCGGCTGTTGGTGAACACCCAGGTGCTGCTGGCGGCGGTCAATGAACGCGGCCAGGCCATCGACATGTTGTTGCGGAATGTCTCCGGGGTGTCCCAGCAGTTCGCCGGATTCGTCGACGACAACCCGAACCTCACCGGCGTGCTGGAGCAGTTGGAGGTCGTCACCGACGTGCTGGTCAAGCGCAAGGAGGAACTGGCCTTCTCCATCGAGACCGGCGCGAAGTTCATGGGGTCGCTCGTCGAGGGTGTCGGTTCCGGCCCGTTCTTCAAGGCCCTGGTGGTCAACCTGCTGCCGTATCAGATCCTGCAGCCGTGGGTGGATGCCGCTTTCAAGGAGCGCGGTATCGATCCGGAGGAGTTCTGGCGCAACGCCGGCCTGCCGTCGTTCCAGTTCCCAGACCCCAACGGCGCGGCCCAGGCCAACGGTGCCCCACCGGCCGCCCCCGAAGTTCTCGAGGGCACACCGGAATTCCCGGGCCCAGCGGTTCAGCCCGGCTCACCGTGTTCCTACACCCCCGCGGCGGACGGTATCCCGAGCCCGGGCAACCCGATGCCATGCGCCGGAGCGACCCAGGGCCCCTACGGCCCGGTGCCCGGCGGATTCGGACCGCCGAACCTGAGGATGGCAGCGCCGAACCCGGACGCCATGACACCGAACCACGGGGTGCCGTCAGCAGCCATACCAGGGCTACCCGGTCCGTTGGTTCCGGGTGCGCCCGGACCCGCGTTGGCCCCCGGCCCGCCCGGTGCCCGAACCGTCCCGGTCGGCCCGATGCCTGACCAGGCGGATACTCCGTCGATCGCGCCGCTCGACACGGGAGGGGCTTAACCGATGTCGGTCCGTAATCTGAATCTCTCGAAGCTGTCCCGCAGCGGAGTGATCGTCGGCGCTGTCGCCGTCGTCCTCGCGGTGATCGCCGCCACCGTCGGCTGGAATATCTACAAGAAGGCCACCACGACCACGGTCGTGGCCTACTTCGCTGATGCGATGGCGCTGTACCCGAACGACCGCGTGCAGATCATGGGCGTGAAGGTCGGCAAGGTCGACAGCATCGAACCGGCCGGCGACAAGATGAAGGTCACCCTGAGCTTCGACAGCAAGTACAAGGTGCCCGCCGATGCAACCGCGTCGGTGCTCAACCCCACGATCGTCGCCTCGCGTGTGGTCCAGCTCTCCCCGCCCTACTCCGGTGGCCCCGTCCTCGCCGACAATGCCGTGATCCCGCTGGAACGCACGCAGGTGCCGGTCGAGTTCGACGATATCCGCGTCCAGCTCGACAAGCTGGTGACCGAACTCGGCCCGACCCCCAGTCAGCCGAAGGGCCCGCTGGGTGACCTGGTGGAATCACTCGCCGACACCCTCAGCGGCAAGGGCCAGCAGATCAACACCACCTTCCGTGCGCTTTCCGATGCGATCGGCGCCCTCAACGGCGGTCGCGGTGACCTCTTCGAGGTGACCAAGAGCCTGGCGGTGTTCGTCAACGCCCTGCATCAGAGCGATCAGCAGTTCGTCGCGCTGAACAACAATCTGGCAACCCTGACAACCTCGCTGAACAACTCCGACCAGGAGTTGGCCCAGGGGTTGCGGGATATCGACGCCCTCCTGACGACCGCCCGCACCTTCGTCGACGACAACGGTCCGCTGCTGTCCAGCAACCTCAACAATCTCGCCGAGGTCACGAATCTGCTGATGCAGCCCGACGCACGCAACGGCATCGAGACGCTGCTGCACGTTTATCCGAACCTGTTGGCGAACGTCAACAACATCTACCACCCGACTCACGGCGCGATCGTCTCGATCCCGGCGATCGCCAGCTGGGCCAACCCGATGCAATTCCTCTGCAGCGCCATCCAGGCCGGCAGCCGGCTCGGCTACCAGGATTCCGCGGAGCTGTGCGCCCAGTACCTGGCACCGATCCTGGATGCCACCAAGTTCAACTACCTACCGTTCGGGGTCAACCAGTTCGCCAGCGCAGCGACGCTGCCGAAGTATGTGGCCTACTCCGAGGAGCGGCTCCGTCCGCCACCGGGCTACAAGGACACCACCGTTCCCGGTATCTGGTCGCGGGACACGCTGTTCTCCCACGGAAACCATGAGCCGGGCTGGATTGTCGCACCGGGTATGCAGGGTGTGGAGGTCCAACCCTTCACGGCGAATATGCTGACCCCGGACTCGCTGGCCGCCCTGATGGGTGGCCCGGACCCGACGTCGTACCCGCCGGGCGGGCCGCGCGGAGGCGCCCCCTCGAACTCCTATGACCAGAACAATCCGCTGCCGCCACCGTGGTACCCGGGAGCCCCGCCGAACCCGCCGCCCGCGCCGGGCGTGATCCCCGGGCCGCCGCCGGCCTCAGAGCTGATCGGACCGCCGGTTCCCGGACCGGCCGCACCCGCGGCGCCGCTTACCGGACCGATGTTGCCTGCTGAGATGGGGGCTGGATAGTGAACGCGAGATCCCGGGTTCGAAAGTTGTCGCGCCGTGCGGTTGCGCTCGGCGCCGCTGCGGTGACGCTCAGTTCGTGCGGGTGGCAGGGCATCGCGAACCTTCCGCTGGCGGTCGGGCCGGGCAGCCAGAAGGGTTCGGAGACCATTTACGTCCAGGTCTCCGACACCCTGGCTCTCAACGTCAACAGCCGGGTCCGGGTTGCCGACGTGTTCGTCGGTACGGTCCGCAAGATCGAGCTGAAGGATTGGGTGCCAACCCTGACGCTGGCCGTCGAACCGGGCGTGAAGCTGCCGGCGAACGCGACCGCCAAGATCGGGCAGAGCAGCCTGCTGGGCACCCAGCATGTCGAGCTGGCCGCGCCCGCAAAACCATCGCCGGAGCCGCTGCGCGACGGGGCCACCATCCCGTTGAAGAACACATCGTCCTTCCCGACAGTGGAACGCACGCTGGCCAGCCTGGCGACGGTGCTGCGCGGCGGCGGTATCCCGAACCTCGAAGTGATTCAGAATGAGGTCAACAACCTGCTCACCGGTAATGCCGAGCAGATCCGCTCCTTCCTGAACAAGCTCGATGTCTTCACCGCCGAACTGAACAAGCAGCGCGACGATATTGCCCAGGCGCTGGAGTCCACCAGCAACCTGTTCACCTACGTGGCCAGCCGCAACACCACGCTGGACCGTCTGCTGATCGACCTCCCGCCGCTGATGAGTTACCTGGCCGGTGCGCGTGACGAGGTTGCCGAAGCGGTGCTCGCGCTGGGCCGGTTCGGCCAGGTGACCGGCGACACGCTGTCGGCGGCGCAGGCCGATCTGCGGACCAACCTGGAAGTGCTGCAGCGTCCGTTGGTCCAGTTGGGCCTCGGGGCGCCGTATTTCCTCGACGCACTCCGGCTCGCCATCACCAACCCGTACCCGCTGGACAACATTCCGAAGGTCGTCCGGGGCGACTACATGAACCTGTCGCTGACCCTGGACCTCACCCTCAGCTCCATCGACAACGCCTTCCTGACCGGCACCGGTGTGTCGGGCATGCTGCGGGCGCTCGAGCAGTCGTGGGGCCGTGACCCGGCCACGATGCTTCCGGATGTCAGGTACACCCCGCACCCGAATATGACCGAGGGCGGACCGTATGTCGAGCGTGGCGAGTAACGGGGGAATCTGATGCTGCTCACTCGCTTCGTCAAGACACAGCTGGCCATCTTCAGCGCGCTGACGGTGATCGCTGTGCTGGCCCTCGGGGTGTATTTCCTCCGGTTGCCCAGCGTTGCCGGTATCGGCCAGTACGACCTGAAAGTGGATCTGCCATCGGCCGGCGGCCTGTACCGGACGGCGAACGTCACCTATCGGGGCGTCACCATCGGCAAGGTGACCGGTATGGAGCCGACTGAGACCGGGGCACGGGCGACGCTGAGTATCGGGGACAAATACAAGATCCCGGACAATGCGACCGCAACGGTGGGGTCGGTGACCGCGGTCGGCGAGCAGTTCCTCGACTTCGTCGCACCCGGAGATTCGAACCAGTATTTCCAGCCCGGCCAGGTCGTCACCAAGAGCAGTGTTCCGCAGGCGGTGGGCCCGGCCCTGGACAACACCTACAAGGCGCTGGCGGCCATCCCGTCGGACAAGATCCCGACCGTGCTGACCGAGACCGCGCAGGCTGTCGGTGGTATCGGACCGACATTGCAGAGTCTGGTCGACAACACTCAGTCCTTCGTGACAGAGTTGAAGAACAACATCACCGATATCGATGACATCATCGACAACGCACCGCCGATCTTCGACAGCCAGGTGCAGTCCGCGGACGCGATTTACACCTGGGCCGCCAACTTGAACTCGCTGACCCGCCAGGCCCAGCAGCAGGACGCCGCCGTGCAGAGCATTCTGCGGGAGGGCGCCCCGACCGCTGAGCAACTCAACACCCTGTTCGTCGATGTCGAGGACGCGTTACCTCAGACGCTGGCGAACACCACGATCATCCTGGAGATGCTCAAGCGCTACAACAAGGGCGTCGAGCAGGCGCTGGTGCTCCTGCCGCAGGCACCCATCGCGGCACAGGCCATCGCCGGAACCTACCCCGGCAAGGCGAACCTGGACCTTGCGCTGTCGATCAACCAGCCGCCGCCCTGTCTGACCGGATTCCTGCCGGCGGCGGAGTGGCGGGCGCCGGCCGACACCACCATGCTGCCGGTCGAGAACGGCCTCTACTGCAAGATCCCGCAGGAAACCCCGTCCAATGTGGTCCGGGGCGTTCGCAACCTGCCGTGTGTCGATGTACCGGGTAAGCGGGCAGCGACGCCGTTGGAGTGCCGTGACGAGGAACCGTACACCCCGATGGGCACCAACCCGTGGTACGGCGATCCCAATCAGATCCTCAACTGCCCGGCGCCCGGTGCGCGGTGCGACCAGCCCGTCAACCCGGGTACGGTCATCCCGGCGCCGTCGATCAATAACGGCATGAACCCGTTGGCCGCCGATCTCCTGCCGCCGCCCATCCCGCCGACCAGCGACCCGGTCACCCGTCCGGGATCAGGTTCGGTGGTGTGCAACGGACAGCAGCCCAACCCGTGCGAATACACTCCGTCGGAGCCCCCGGCGTCGAATATGTCGGCGACGTACGACGCCGCGAGCGGTGAGGTCACCGGGCCGGATGGTACGAAGTACACCGTCAAGAACTCGACGAACACAGGAGACGACGGATGGAAGGAGATGCTGGCTCCGGTCAGCTGACCCCAACCCCGCCCGCCGAGGCTGCCGAGAATGCAGCACCGGATTCTGACCACAGCGATCTTGGGAACGACGCCGACAACGGTCTGCGTGCATCCAGGTTGGCCTCCGGTCGTTGGCTGACGGGGATCGTCGCGGTGGTTGCCCTCGCGGCGATTCTGTTGGCCGCCGGCGGTGCGCTGGCCCTATGGGGTCACCGCACGAATGCTGCCGCGGCCGAAGGGGAGGTGCTGGCGGTCGCGGCCGCCAAGGACTGCATCACTGCCACCCAGGCTCCTGATCTCGCCGCCATGATGGACAGCCAGCGCAAGATCGTCGAGTGCGCCACCGAGAACTACGCACCGCAGGCCAATCTGTACAGCGGGCTGCTGGCTGACGCTTATGAGACGGTCAACGCCCAGGTGAAGATTGTGCAGATGCGGGCCGGAGCGGAGAAACACAACGACGACGGATCCATCGACGTGCTGGTGGCCACCCGGGTGTCGATGTCCAACGTCCAACAGCAGGACCAGGAGCTCAGCTACCGGCTGCGGGTCCGGATGCTGCCGGAGGACGGGGTGTACAAGATCGACAACATCGAACCGGTGAGCAAGTGACCGTCACCCTCGATGATGTGGTGGGCGAGACCGCGGAGGAACCGGAGGAATTGTCGAACCCTCCGGCCGGCTGGTGGCAGCGGGTCGGTGCATTCTGTATCGACGTGGTGTTCGGCGTCGGCGCGGTCCTGAGTCTGCTGCTCGTCGGCTGGTCGGCACCGCAGGGCGGCTGGGTGTGGTGGCTGTGCAGGGTGCTGGCCGCCGCGCTGTTGGTCGCCGTCGGCGTCAACCGGCTGCTGGCACCGGCGATCACCGGATGGACGCTGGGCCGGTCCATTGTCGGGATCGCGGTCATCGACCGCCATGGGCAGCGGCCCGGTCCCTGGCGCTTGCTCGGGCGCGATGGGGCGCACCTGCTCGACACCCTGCCGCTGTTCCTCGGCTGGCTGTGGCCGCTGATCGACGATCGTGGCCGAACGTTCGCCGATATGTTGGCCCGGACCGAGGTGATCCGGGTTGACGGGCCGCGGCCGGACCTGCGGAGATTGGCCGGCGGTGCCATCGCCCTCACCGCAGGCCTGGCGGTGTTCGGTGCGGCACTGGGTTACCTGGGCGTTTACCGGCCGCAGGAGGTCATCGCCGAGGCCCGCAGCCAGATAGCCAAGGCAGGCCCGAAGATCGTTGTGGATCTGCTGAGCTACTCGAAGGATGACGTCGAGACGGCTTTCGCCGACGCGCAACTGTTGGTTACCGACGCCTACCGGCCGGAGTTGATCGAGCAGCAGGCCGCGGTGCGGGAGGCCGGACCGGTCGACAACGATTACTGGGCGAGCAACAGTGCTGTGCTGTCCGCCTCCCGGGACCGGGCGGCGATGTTGATGTTGCTTCAGGGCCAACGTGGCGCGGCCGACCAGCAACGCTTCATTACCGCCTCGGTGCGTGTCGACTTCGAGAAGATCGGTACCGAGTGGAAGGTGTCGAATCTCACGGTGCTCGCTCCGCCGAAGCCGAAGGCCGCGATAGCCGGCCCGGCGGACCCAGCCGATACCGCGGACCCCACGGAGAGCGGAGACCGGGACACCACTCCGACTCCGGCCTCACCTGAGCCCGCCTCACCCGCACCCGCACCCGCACCCGCCGCGCCCACCCCGAGTGCAGGTCGGCGATGAGCCCGCGTCGGCTTATCGACTCCGGGGTCGACAACTCCCTCCGGATGCCCGATCCACAACCGGTTCGCCGGGGCCTGCCATGGGTTGCCGGAATTGCCGCGGTTGTAGTGGCACTGGCGCTGGCGATGAGCGTGTGGGTCTTCGCTGACCGGCAGGTCGAACACCGTGCGGAAATCCGCGAGGCCGCGGTACTGAGCTTCGTCAGTTCGTTCATCACCCAATACACCTCTCCGGATCCCTTCAACGCCAACGACTATGCCGACAAGGTGCTGGCAATGGGCACCGGGAACTTCGCCACGCTGTACAGCGAGATGATGAACGTCGTGGTTATCCAGGTGGCGCAGTCCGAACCCGGTAGTGGGGCCGTGCAGGAACTCGGAATCCAGCAGTGGAACCCGGACGGCAGCGCGACTGTCCTGGCGGTCACCAACATGACGACGAAATTGCCGGACGGGACCAAGATCGAAAGCGGCAATCGCTGGGAAATCACGGCTATCGAGGAAGGTGAGCAGTGGAAGGTCAGCGATCTGATTCAGGTGGTCTGAGCGATGACGGCACCGGGGACCCCACGGCGGTCGAGGACACCGGGGCCGCCGGGGCCACCGGGGACGATGGGGCCGCCGGGGCCACCGACGACACCGGGGCCGCCGACGACACCAGGGCCGCCGGGGCCGCCGCCGACGGTGCTGGTGGGGCCGATACCGACGTCGGTGTCGATACCGACGAGGCCGCCGGAGACGCCGCTGACGCCGCCGGAGACGCCGCTGACGCTGTCGAGGACGAAGGGGCAGAGGAGACCGCCGACGCCACGGCCGTCGACGACTCGACATCCTCGGCGCCGACGGTCAAACGCGCGGGCGTCCGGCGGTGGTTCGCACGCCACCGCCGAGCGGTCATCGTGACCACCGCGGCGACCTTCATCGCCGCCGGTGCGTTCGCCGGCGCGGCGGTCCAGCCGTATCTGTCCGATCGCGCGACCGTCGCCACCAAACTGGCAGTTGCCGAAACTGCGGCCAAGGCGATCACCACACTCTGGAGTTACACCCCAGAGGATATGGACACCCTCTCGGAGCGTTCGGCGAAGTATCTCGGCGGCGGATTCGAGGAGCAGTACCGCACCTACGTCGACGCGATAGCCGCCACCAACAGACAGGCCAAGGTGACCAGTCGCACCCAGGTGGTGGGCGCGGCCGTGGAGTCCCTGCGGGGCGCTCCGATGGCCGACGAGGCCGTCGCGATCGTCTACACCAACACCACCTCGACGACGCCGCAGAACAACAACATTCCGTCGTTGAAGTACCTGTCTTACCGGCTTGAACTGAAGCGCGAAGGCCGGGACTGGCGGGTCACCCGGATGACCACGATCACGTCATTGGACCTCACGCCCAAACTCGGGCTCTGACCGGATCAGGTCAGTTGAAGGCCAGCCAGCTCGGCAGCGCCCGCTCGCGGGAGTCGCAGAGCACCTGGACGGTGTCGCAGGAACCGCGCGGCGAACCCGCGCCGGCCCACATGCCGCCACTCTCGCGGCGCAACACGATGGCCGATGAGCCGCCACCGTCGAGTAGGACGGCGGTGTCGCTGCCCAGTCCGCGGAAAAGATCCTGTATCTGGTCCGGGGTGTAGCTGCCTCCCTGGAAGACATACATCTCATCCTTGTCGCGCGCGTAGGCGATCGCCGTGCGGGCTGCGCTGGGGCCGGGGTCGTTCAACTGCGATGTATCACCGGGGGCGAGCAGCTTCAGTCCGGCGACCGCGACGAATCGGGTCCCGTTCGCCATCAGCCGGGCGATGACCGGCGACGCGGAATCGTAATCGGTGCCGTTCGCGGGGGTCACGATCACCGGCGCCCCGCGGACCGGCAGAATCATGGTGCTCAACGGCGTCCAGACCTCGTCACCGCCGGACAGCGCCTGTTTACCCGCG
The DNA here is from genome assembly GCA_964555915.1 of uncultured Mycobacterium sp. GTDB lineage: Bacteria > Actinomycetota > Actinomycetes > Mycobacteriales > Mycobacteriaceae > Mycobacterium. Next base: position 63,475 of record CAZKUK010000009.1, on the reverse strand, counting down.
TACGCCACCGTGCCGGTGACGGAGGTGTTGGCCCTGCCCAGACCGCCGGTGTTGTCGACATAGGCGCCCAGCGGTGAACTGCAGCCGGTGTTCTTCCAGGAACCGCCCTGCTGTGAGCGGACATCGAAGAAGTTGGCGTTGATCGCGATGGTCGGCTGGCCAAGCACCTGCCAGGCCTGCAGTGGCGTATAGGTCTCGGAGGCCTGCATCAAACCCTCCCGGGTGCGCGCCCCCGGGGTTTGTTCGCAGCGGGCCTGATACCCCCGGTGGCTGTCGACGAGCAGACGCGGCGCCAGCCGTTGGGCGGCGCCTTTGGCGATCATCAGCCGCCCGCCCTTGTTCAGCTCGTACCAGTTGCCCGCACCGTTGAGCATCGGCGCCGGAAACCCGTCGCCGAAGTTGTACACCAGATAGCTGCCGCGGGTACCGGCGATCGCCAGGGCGAGTTGGTCGCGGGCCCCGGCCGCCGCGGCCGACGGGCAACCGGCCGCGCCGGCCGTGAAACACACGACGGCAGCCATGATCCCGGCGCCGATGCGGCGGAGAGTGGCGGCGGGGCTCGGCACGATGCGCCTTTCGGGCTGGGGCGGAGGCGTGAAGCGAATTAAACGATAGCCACACCAGCAACTCTGTCAACATTCGTAACAGCCCCATCACCTCTCGGATGCGGCCAGATCACGAAGTGCCCCAGAAGAACTCCCCGAAAGAATTCAGCGGCGGGGTTGAGACGCCGG
>CAZKUK010000009.1:0-62641 GCA_964555915.1 uncultured Mycobacterium sp. | reverse complement strand
GAAGTGCCCCAGAAGAACTCCCCGAAAGAATTCAGCGGCGGGGTTGAGACGCCGGTATCGACGCCCGGTGCATGGATGCCCGGCGCATCGACCCCCGGTTCATTGACCCCCCAGGGGAGAAGCCCCGGGAGTATCTGCCGAGACCCCAGCCGGTCATAGCGCGGGTTTCAGGCCCCGCGCGGTGTTCTCCATCGGCTCTCGTAGCCCGCGATCTCATGGGGTGCGGCCCGGCGGGCCCGAATCATCGCCTTCTCGCGCCGGATGATCGCTCGCATCGTGAGCGCCATCAGTGCGATAACGAGGATTCCCATGAGAATGATCAAGATAGGTTCGGCATTAAGGCTTCCCATCATGGTCCCCGATCATCTCGTCACGGTCCCAACGGCGTTGACACCGTGCCTCTGACGCTAACCCAATGGTTAAAGGCGTATCGGGGTTTTCAGAACTCCGGAAAATGACGTCTTGTCACCCCGTCGCGCCGAACTCCGCGGCAGTCATCTGCCCGGGCGTGAAATCGGCCCGGCACCGCCGTGGCGACTACCCTCAGGCCATGACCCTCGAGCGTGTTGAGCGAACGTTTGCCGGCGTGGGCGGAGTCCCGATCGTCTATGACGTATGGACGCCGGACGCCGAGGTGCGCGGAGTTGTCGTACTCGCACACGGGTACGGCGAGCACGCCCGCCGATACGATCATGTAGCTCAGCGCTTCGCCGAGTCCGGCTTGGTCACCTATGCCCTCGACCACCGCGGGCATGGCCGGGCCGGCGGTAAGCGGGTCCGGGTACGCGATATGCAGGAGTTCGTCCGCGACTACCGGACCCTGGTTTCCGTCGCGACCGCGGAGCACCCCGCCGTTACCCGAATCGTGCTCGGCCACAGTATGGGCGGCGCGATCGCCTTCGCCTACGGGGTGCAACACCCCGGCGAATACGACCTGATGGTGTTGTCCGGGCCGGCGATCGCCGCGCATACCCGCGTCTCCAAAGCCAAGGCGGTCATCGGCAAAGCGGTCGGTTCGATCCTGCCTGATCTGCCGATCGAGTCGATCGACGCCGATCTGGTGTCCCGTGACCCGCAGGTGGTGGCCGACTATAAAGCCGACCCGCTGGTCTACCGCGGGAAGGTCCCGGCCGGTATCGGCAAGGCGCTGCTGGTGGTAGGGGAGACCATGCCCGCGCGCGCTCCCGGGATCACCGCGCCGCTGTTGGTCGTTCACGGCGCCGATGACCAGTTGATCTCGGCGGAGGGCAGTCGGCGTCTGATGGAGTGTGTGGGCTCCCGCGATCGTGAACTCAAGATTTATCCCGGGCTGTTCCACGAGGTTTTCAACGAACCTGAACGGGACCGTGTCCTCGATGATGTCGTGGATTGGATTCAGGAACGACTGTGATGCGGGGATTTTGCGCCGGGGTCCTGGGTTTGGCCCTGGTGGGGGTGCTCACGAGCGGCTGTGCCCGGCCCGATATCGCCGAACCGATCTGGGTCGATGACGAGGTGACCTTTGTCGCTGACGGTCTGACCCTGCACGGCACCTACCGGCACCCCTCCGGGGCCGTGAGCGGGCCGGCGGCGCTGCTGATCTCGGAGAGCGGAGCCACCGACCGCAACGGCGACAACAACGTCGCCGGGCCGATCGGCAACATGCGCCAACTCGCCGACTACCTGTCCGAACAGCAGGTGGCCACTCTGCGCTATGACAAGGTGGGCACCGGGGCCACCGGCCTGGGTCCCTATGAGGATCGGCCGGCTGATGTCGGCAGCGCCGTCTACACCGCCGGGGCCCGGGCGGCCGCGCAATTCCTGGCCGAGCAGCCTGGCACCGATAGCAGCCGCATCTCGGTGTACGCCGTCGGAGAGGGTGCGATGCACGCCATGTCACTGGCGGCAGATACCTCGGCGGGTGCCCCGATGATCCACTCACTGGCTCTGCTTCAACCCCTGTCGGCGCGCTACCTGGACCTGATCGGCAGCCGCGTCGGCAATGAGATGGCGGCCGCCGTGCGGGCGGGGACCCAGACCCGCCAGCAGGCCGACCGGGTGCTGGCCGCCTGGGCGGCCGCGGTCGAGCAGGTTCGCAGCACCGGTTCGGCCCCGGCTGCCCTGCCCGCCGGCCTCAGCGCGATCGTCAACCCGGATAACGTCAGGGCCGTCGCCGAAGCGGATTCCATCGATCCGCTCGCTCTGGCCGCGCGCATCCCGGCCGGCACCCCGGTGCTGCTGACCTGCTCGGACTCCGATGGTCAGGCAAGCTGCACCGGAATGCCGGCGCTCGTCGGGGCGCTGGCGCACACCGATCTCGACTTCGTCGAACTCACCGGAGTGAACCACGTGCTGCGTGACGACCCGACAGATAACGTCGCCCGTTACGCGCAGCAAGGACCGCTTTCCTCCCAGCTCACCGCGGCTGTGGACCGGTTTGTCACGCAGTGACGGCGGGCTGTGGACGGCAGCGGCAGTGGGGAGACCCCGGCGCCGGCCGCCGTCAGCGGCAACGGCGCGTCGGCACCGTGGCCTACCGTGACGCCATGACCGACGACAAGATGCTCGCCCGGATCGCCGCGCTGCTGCGCCAGGCCGAGGGCACCGACAATGCCCATGAGGCCGAGGCGTTCATGGCAGCCGCCCAGCGTCTGGCCACCGCGACCTCTATCGACCTGGCCGTCGCCCGGGCGCATTCGGCCACCCGCACCGCCGCCCAGGAGCCCACCCAGCGGACCATCACCATCGGTGAACCCGGTTCCCGGGGTCTGCGCACCTATGTCCAGCTGTTCGCGGTGATCGCCGCGGCCAACGACGTCCGCTGCGATGTCGCGTCGAACTCGACGTTCGTCTACGCCTACGGCTTTGGTGAGGATATCGACACCACCCACGCCCTCTACGCCAGCCTGGTGGTTCAGATGGTGCGATCCTGCGATCAGTATCTGGCTACCGGAGCGCATCGTCCGACGCCGACCATCACCGCCCGGTTGAACTTCCAGTTGGCCTTCGGCGCGCGGATTGGCCAGCGCCTCGCCGAGGCCCGGGACGACGCCAAGCGTGAGGCGACGCAGTCCTGTAGCGCCGACCCCGGCACCGCAGTGGCTCTGCGCAACAAGGATCTGGAATTGCGCGACCACTACCGCACCGCGTCCAAGGCCCGGGGGACGTGGCGGGCTACCACTGCCAAGGCGGGCTACTCCTCGGCGGCCCGGCGGGCCGGCGACCGGGCCGGCCGGCAGGCCCGGCTGGGGGCCAGCCCGGAGCTGCCGGGAACACGGGCCCGGCTGCCCCGGTGATCCCGGGGTGAGCGGTCGCGACGCCCAGCGTGCCCGGGTCTATGCGGCCGAGGAGTTCGTCCGGACGTTGTTCGACCGCGCCGCCCAGCACAGTTCACGGGCCATCGACTTCTTCGGCGCGTCGCTTACCCTCCCGCCGGAGGCCCGATTCGGCTCGGTCGACGCGGTCGGGCGGTACGTCGAGGATGTACTCGCGTTGCCTGCGGTGAGCGCGCAATGGCCGGGTGCCGGCCCGATCGAGGTTCGCGCCCGTCGCGGCGCCACCGCCGCCCACTATGAGCGCCGTGCGGCCGGTGCGGTGATCGCGGTTCCCGAACAGCGGGGTTGGGCCCTGCGGGAACTGGTCGTCCTGCATGAGGTGGCTCATCACCTCGACCACAGCGACGAGCCCGCCCACGGACCGGGATTCGTCGGCACCTTCTGCGCCCTCGCCGCGGCCGTGATGGGCCCGGAAGTCGGCTACGTGCTGCGGGTTGTGTACCGCAAAGAGGGCGTCGAGGAGGGGCTTCGGTAGGGCCGCGGGACTCGCTACGGTCATCCGATGGATGATTTGATCGGTCCCGGGCAGTGGTTGCCCACCGATGAGCTGCTGGATCGGCTGCTGCTCGGGCAGGACCCCGCTCTGAGCGACGCACTGGCCGACTCCGCGGCTGCCGGCCTGCCGCCCATTGAGGTATCCGCCCAGAGCGCGCGCCTGCTGTACCTGCTGACGAGGATCAGTGGCGCACGCCGGGTTCTGGAGATCGGGACACTCGGCGGCTACAGCACCATCTGCCTAGCCCGTGCCGTCGGCGGCGACGGTGCCGTGGTCACCCTGGAGTCCAGCCAGCACCATGCCGATATCGCCGACCGCAACCTGCGCCGCGCCGGCGTCGCCGACCGTGTCGACATCATCGTCGGTCCGGCGCTGGACACCCTGATCGGACTGACAGGGCCGTTCGACCTGGTGTTCATCGACGCTGACAAGGAGAACAACACCGCCTACGTCCGCCACGCAGTACGACTGGGTCGGCCCGGCACCGTCATCGTGGTGGACAACGCCGTTCGTGGCGGACGTATCCTCGACCCGTCCGCCGATGACACCCAGGCCCGCGGGGTGCGTACCATGCTCGAACAGGTCGGAGCCGACCCCGGTGTGGAAGCCGCGGCGATTCAGACCGTCGGAGCCAAGGGTTGGGACGGATTTGTCATCGCGCGGGTGAGGTAACCGGCGCGTCGCCGTTAATCCCTCCGTCACACAGCGCAATCGCGCGGAAACGTCCCCGATCTAGCGTTCCGTCCGGGACGCCGTCCACTGACTCATTCCTCTGCGGCGAGCAGACATAAACTCGTACAGATGGCGCCGGTTTTATGCGAGTTTGTGTCTGCTCGCGCACCGGGGCGGGGTCAGCGCTCCGGGGCGGGTTCAGGTGGCGGCCGGGGTGACGTGCACCGGAACCCCGTTGAGCACGGAGGTGCCCGACAGCGGGTCCAGCAGCGAGCTGTTCAGCAGAGCGTTGACGTTGACCCCGGGCCGCCGGGTGGCCACCGACAGCCGGGTGCCCGGCATATCGTGGCCCCAGCCATGAGGTAGCGACACCACCCCGGGGCGGATGGCGTCGGTGATCTCCACCGGAACCTCCACCGAACCGGCCGGACCGGTCACCACGGCCATATCGGTGACGTGCAGCCGGGTGGCGTCGTCGGGGTGGATCTGCAGCGTGCACCGGTTGGTGCCGCCGGCCAGCGCGGGCAGGTTGTGCATCCAGCTGTTGTTGGACCGCAGGTGCCGGCGGCCGATCAGCAGCAGCCCGTCGGCACCGGAACCCAGCGAGGCGTACAGCCGCGGGATGTCGTCGAGAATCGGGTCCGGCGCCAATTCCACTGTGCCCGAGGGAGTTCGCAGGACCGCGGGGATGCGTGGAGTGAGCGGACCGAGATCCACGCCGTGCGGGTTGTCCCGCAGCCGCTGCAGGGTGAGGCCGTCAGGTGTGGTGCCGAATGCGTCGCCGAACGGACCGAGTCGCAGCATCATGTCGAGCCGGCGTTCGTATCCCGGCCCGGCGGGCAGCATCGCTGTGAGCTCCTCGACGCTGCGGCCCGATACCGGTGACTGCGGATCGGCGACCTCCTTGGCCAGCACGGTGCCGATGACCTGCTCGTCGACGAGCTCGGGATCGGCCTCGGCGTCCATCCCCATCAGCCGCAGGGTGAGCCGGGACAGGATCTCCACCTCGCTGGGACGGCCCGCGGGAAGGTCGAATACCGGCGGTGAGTAGCGGGCGGTGTTGTGTACCGCGACACCCGACAGCGCGATATCGAAATGCGCGGTCTGTGACGGTGGGGGCGGGGGCAGGATGACGTCGGCGTGCCGGGTGGTCTCGTTGAGGTAGGGGTCCACCGACACCATGAACTGCAACTGATCCATCGCCTGCGACAGGCGCCCCCCGTCCGGGGCGGACAGCACCGGATTACCGGCGATGGTGACCAGCGCCCGGACTTGGCCCGGGCCGGAAGTCTCGATCTCCTCGGGCAGGAGAACGGTCGGTAGCTCGGAGGCGATCTCGGGGTGGCCGGAGACCCGGCTGTGCCAGCGGCCGACGGAGAAGCCCCGGCCCGGTTTGGCCGGGCGGGGCGCGGCGCTGATCGGGGAGGTGGCGAACATAGCTCCGCCGGGGCGGTCGAGGTTCCCGGTCAGAACGTTGATCACATCCACCAGCCAGCTGGTGACAGTGCCGAACCCGACGGTCGAGGTGCCGATCCGGCCGTACATGGCGGCCCGGGACGCAGCCGCCATATCGCGAGCCAGCCGGCGGATATCGGCAACAGGCACTCCGCAGTGCCCGGCGACCGCCTCGGGTGGGAAGTCCGCCGCGGCGGCCTGGACCCGTTGGACTCCGCTGACATAACCGCCCAGGTCGCCCAGATCGACCAGATCCTCATCGAACAGGACATGCACCACCGCGAACAACAGGGCGGCATCGGTCCCGGGGCGGGGAGCCAGGTGGTGGTCGGCGAGTTCGGCGGTGCGGGTGCGGTTGGGGTCGATGACGGTGAGGGTGCCGCCACGGCGTTTGAGTGCCTTGAGTCTGCCGCCGAAATCAGCCGCGGTCGCGACGCTGCCGTTGGAGACCAGCGGGTTGGCGCCGATGATCACCAGGTGGTCGGTTCGGTCGAGGTCGGGAACGGTGAACGCGAACGGGTTGCCGAACAGATACCCGCAGGCCACCTGCTTGGGCATCTGGTCCAAGGTGCTGGCGGTGTACACGTTGCGGGTGCCCAGAGCCCGGATGACCGCCGGCGCGTTAAGCGCCCCGGCGATGGTGTGAGCGTTGGGGTTGCCCAGGTAGACCGCGACCGATCCGCCGCCGGTTTCGGCGATGACCCGGCCCAGCCCCTGCGCCGCCGCGTCGAATGCCTCGGCCCAACTCGTTTCGACGAGTTCGCCGTCCCGCCGCACCAACGGGGTACTCAACCGGTCGGGGTCATTGTCCAGTTCGGCAAGGCTGGCACCCTTCGGGCAGATGAAGCCGTGGCTGAAAACGTCATCGCGATCGCCACGCGCGGCGGTCACCCGACCGTTCTCGATGCTCAGAACCAGACCGCAGGTGGCCTCACAGAGTGGACAGATACGCAACGCGGTAGTGGTCACGGTTGTCACTGTGCGCCGGTGGGGGCGTGGTGGCAACCCCGCCGGGGTCGAAAATCCCGACCTCCCCGCGGGCCGCAACGGGCAGCGGAGCGTAACCTTTGGTACATTTCTGAGAATTCGCTGAAAATTCGCCGAGAGGGCACCAAGATGGCTGGCAGCAGAGTCGCCGACAGGGTTCGCCGCGCGGGTAAGTCCTCCACCAGACTGGCGGTCCTCGGGGCCGCGGCAGCGACGGGCGCGGCGGCGGTGCTGGGATCGGCGCCACCGGCCAGCGCGTTGGACGTCACGCAGGACATCTACACGGCCGGGCCGCTGCTGAGTGTGCTGCCGGCGCTCGGTCTGGACTCGGTGACCATCTCATTGGGGAATATTCAACCGGTCGGCGATGTCAATCTCGTCCTCGACTTGAACCCGACGTCGGGGTCGACGGTCGACCTCTACAACACCGTCAACGCCCTGCCGTTCAACCGGCGCGGTCTGTTCAGCTCGATCTTCGACCGGGTGTTGGGTCCGCCGGCCGATCCCACCACCCAGTTTCCGGCGGTAGCGGGTTCCGGCGGCGCTGCCCGTAACCTCGCCGATGCCTACCGGGCGCAGATCTCCAGCGTGAACGGGAACACGCCACCCGGATTCACCCCGTTCGAGCCCGGGACGGGGAACAACACCAACGCCACCAACGAGTTTCTGCTGTATGTGAATGACCCACTGCGGCCCAACGGCGGTATCGGCAGCCGGTTCGCGCCGATCCTGAACCTGTTCGGCGTCGACACCACGGTTCCCGCGGCGGGGGTGAACACCGCCACCGGACTCCGGTTGAACGCCGCAACCCTCGATCTGGCCTGGGCCTACAGCCCGGTCGCGGACCTTCCGGTGACCCTCAACCCGTTCTCCTGGGTCAACAGCCTGCTGGCGGCGGTGCCGATCAATCTGCTCGGCGGGTTGAGTCTTGCCGGTCTTGACCTCACGACTGCGGGGATCAACATCGCGGGCACTCTCGGCATTCTCCGGCGCCTCAGCGTGGGGATCCTGCCGATATCGGACGGTCAGGCCTGGTACGGCACTCTCCTGCCCAACGATCTGCCCATTCTGGAGCCACTGCGGCTCCCCTCTCGACTGCTCAACGCGGCGTTCGGACTTGATCTCGGCACGCCGATCGCGGACGCTCTGCAGCCGGCACTAACCATCCTGGTGAATACCGGCTACTCGGATGTGGTGACACCGGCCGATATCGCGGCGGACCCGTCGCTGGCCAACACCTATCAACCCTATGACCGCACTTTCCTCACTTCCGGGACTGCTGAGACATTCTTGTCGGTGGCGCCTCTGACCCCGGCTGAATGGCTTCAGGTACCCGGTGATGTGCTCGGCGCATTGATCACCGGTTTCCGGGATGTGTTCTTCCCGCCGGCCCCCCAGGCGCCGCCGGCATCGGCCGACACCCCGGCGGTGACCGCCCCCGGCGCGATGGCCGCGACCCCCGCGGACTATCCGGCAGACTCGGTGCCCGGGCCGGAACTCGGACTGCCGTCTGCACCCGATTCCACGGCCGCCGCGGCAGTCGCGGCTCCGGGCAACCCGGTGTCGTCGCCCAGTCCGGCGGCCGTCACGGTTCCTGCGCCGGTTGGCCGATCCGGGGTGGTGCTGTCACCGACGCTGGATGGCTCATCGGCCGGGCTGGCTTCAGCGGCGAGTGCCCCGCTGTCAGCTCCGCGGGTCCGCGCGGAACAGCGGTCGGCTCGTACGGATACCGGTCAGTCGACGCGCAAGCGGGTGGGCGCGCGGTCAGCGGCGGGCGGCGCTTAGGCCAATCTCGCGCCGCGGGCGGCGCTTAGGCGCATCTCGCGCCGCGGGCGCCGCTCAGTCGCATACCGCGCCGCGGGCGGCTGAGCCCACCAGCTTGCGGTATTTGGCCAGCACCCCTGCGGTGTAGCGCGGTGCGGGTGGTTCGAAACCGATCTGGCGCCGATCCATTTCGGCGGGGTCGAGCAGCAGATCCAGGGTGCCGTTGGCCACATCGAGTCGGATGCGGTCACCGTCGGCGACGAATGCGATCGGTCCGCCGTCGACCGCCTCGGGGGCGACGTGCCCGACACACAACCCGGTGGTGCCGCCGGAGAAGCGGCCATCGGTGAGCAAGAGGACGTCCTTGCCCAGCCCGGCGCCCTTGATGGCACCGGTGATGGCCAGCATCTCGCGCATGCCGGGCCCGCCCTTGGGTCCCTCGTAGCGGATCACCACCACATCGCCGGCGGCGATGGTGCCGTCCTCCAGGGCGTTCATGGCCGCGCGCTCGCCGTCGAAAACCCGCGCCGTGCCTTCGAACACGGTGGCGTCGAAGCCGGCGGACTTGACCACCGCACCCTCCGGAGCCAGCGAGCCGTGCAGGACGGTGATACCGCCGGTCGGGTGGATCGGGTTATTCATGGCCCGCAGCACCTTGCCGTCCAGATCCGGTGGATCGATATGAGCGAGGTTCTCCGCCATGGTCCGGCCGGTGACGGTGAGCGTATCGCCGTGCAGCAGGCCGGCATCCAGCAGCGCTTTCATAATCACCGGTACCCCGCCGATGCGGTCGACGTCGGTCATCACGTTCTTGCCGAATGGCTTGACATCGGCCAGGTGCGGAACCTTGGCCCCGATGCGGGTGAAGTCGGCCAGCGACAGTTCGACCTGCGCCTCGTGGGCGATGGCAAGTAGGTGCAGGACGGCGTTGGTGGATCCGCCGAAGGCCATCAGCACCGCGATCGCGTTCTCGAACGCCTCCTTGGTCAGGATGTCGCGGGCGGTGATACCGAGGCGCAGCAGTTCGATGACGGCGATACCGCTGCTGCGGGCGTAGCCGTCACGGCGGCGGTCGGTGGCCGGGGGCGCGGCGCTGCCGGGAAGCGACAAACCCAGCGCCTCACCGATGCTGGCCATCGTGTTGGCGGTGTACATCCCGCCGCAGGCACCTTCACCGGGGCAGATGGCCCGCTCAATGGCATCGACGTCCGCTCGTGACATCAGGCCGCGGGCGCACGCACCGACCGCCTCGAAGGCGTCGATGATGGTCACCTCGCGTTCGGTACCGTCCGACATCCGGGCGAACCCCGGCAGGATCGACCCCGCATAGAGGAAGACCGCAGCCAAATCCAGTCGGGCGGCGGCCATCATCATCCCGGGCAGCGACTTGTCGCAGCCGGCCAGCATCACCATCCCGTCGAGGCGTTCTGCCTGCATGACAGTTTCGACGCTGTCGGCGATGACCTCACGCGAGACGAGCGAGAAGTGCATTCCCTCGTGGCCCATCGAGATACCGTCGGAGACGGAGATGGTGCCGAATTTCATCGGGAATCCGCCCGCTTCGAACACCCCGTCCTTGGCCGCGTTCGACAGCCGGTCCAGTGACAGATTGCACGGGGTGATCTCGTTCCACGACGACGCCACACCGATCTGAGGTTTGGCGAAGTCGTCGTCGCCCATGCCCACCGCCCGCAGCATGCCCCTGGCCGCGGCCTTTTCCAGGCCGTCGGTGACATCTCGGCTGCGGGGCTTCAGATCGGGGGAGTCGCTCACGTGGTCAAGTATGACCCTTGCGGGGGGAGCACCAAAATCGCACGCGATACCCCCTTGGGGTATCAAGTAGACTGCGGTCGCGGCAAACCGCACCACATGTCTCCCGGCCGCCGATAGCCCGGGATCGACCACGTCCACCGGAGACCGAAGGGAACGAGCAGCTGAGATGAGTGATACCCACAGCGATGCGGACATCAAGGGCCATGCGAACGGCTACTCGGCGAACAAGGACAACTACGCCAAGCGGCTGCGCCGTATCGAGGGCCAAGTCCGCGGTATCGCCCGGATGATCGACGAGGAGAAATACTGCATCGACATCCTCACCCAGGTCAGCGCTGTCAACAGCGCTCTACAGTCGGTGGCGTTAGGTCTGCTTGATGAGCACCTCAGCCACTGTGTGAGCCTCGCTGTCGCCGAAGGCGGTGACGAGGCCGATCAGAAACTGGCCGAAGCATCCGCCGCGATCGCCAGGCTGGTGCGTTCCTGACCTGAGTTCCCGATCTGAACGGGTGGCGGGGACCGGTTCGAACCCGTTTGCGGGCGCGCCGGGCCCTCGCGCGCACAGACGAGTTCATACTCTGGGAATGCTGACAAGGCCGTGCCGATGACATCCGATATCCAGTGGTAGTCGACCCCCGGTGACAGTCGATACCACGTTGCGCTCCGGGCCCTGGACACCCAGGGTCGCGGTATCGCTGGCGGTCCTCGCGGCCGCCGCGTTCGTCTACGTCACCGCGGAGATCATGCCGGTCGGGGCGCTGCCCGCGATCGCCGCCGACCTCGGGGTCAGTGAGGCCATGGTGGGCACCCTGCTGGCCAGCTATGCGCTGGTTGCCGCGCTGGCCACGGTGCCGATGGTGCGGTTCACCGCGCGCTGGCCGCGCCGACGCACGCTCATCTTCACCCTGGTCTGCCTGACCGTGTCGCAGCTCATCTCGGCACTGGCGCCGACGTTCGAGGTGCTTGCACTCGGGCGGGTGCTGTGCGCGCTCACCCACGGGTTGATGTGGTCGGTGATCGCCCCGATCGGCATCCGGATGGTTCCCCCCTCGCACGCTGCCCGCGCGACGATGGCCGTCTACGTGGGGACCGGACTCGCGCTGGTGGTCGGCAGCCCGCTGACCGCGGCGCTGAGCGAGTTCTGGGGTTGGCGGCCGGCCGTCATCGCGATCACCGTGTCGGCAGCTGTGGTTCTGGTGGCCGCCAGGGTTGTGCTGCCGTTGATGGAGATCCCCGACGGAGGCGCCGACCGCACCGGGCGCCGGACCGCGCATCACCGCAACCGGCCGCTGGTCATCATGAGCGTGCTGACCATGCTCGGGGTCACGGGGCACTTCATCTCCTACACGTTCATCGTGGTGATCATCCGGGATGTCGTGGGTGTCGGCGGACCCAACCTGGCCTGGCTTCTTGCGGCCTATGGCATCTCCGGTCTGGCCGCGATGGGGTTCCTCGCCCGCCCCGGCGACCGCCGGCCGAAGGCAGCGATCGTCGGTTGTCTGGCCGGGCTGACACTGGTTCTCGCGGTGCTGGCCGCCATGGGCTTTGCCGACCGCAGCAGCGTTGCGACGCTGCTCACCGGCCTGGTCGCGGTCCTGGTGTGGGGTGCCACCGCCACCGCAATCCCACCGATGCTGCAGTCCGCTGCCATGCGGCACTGTCCGGACGATCCCGATGGCGCATCCGGTCTTTACGTGGCGGCGTTCCAGATCGGCATCATGGCGGGCTCGCTGATCGGCGGCCTGTTGTTCGAGCACGGCGGCGAGCCGGTCATGCTGACCGCCTCGGCGCTGCTGATCGCGGTCGTGCTGGGCAGTGTGCTGGTGGGCCGCGACCTGTTCTCCGCGACCGCGGACAACACCGCACCGACCAGCCGGTAGTAACGCTCGTCACGCCGGGATCGACAGTTCTCACAGCTCAGCGCCCCGATGGCCGTACATGTGCCGGTAGCTGCCGGCGGCGTTGTGTCACACTTGGGAGACACCGTGAACTTGGAGGATGTGTGATGCGGGTGAGAGGCGCCCTGGCTGCCGCGTTATGTGTAATCGGCGTCGGTTCCGGATTGGGCAGTGGTTCGGCGCTGGCCGATCCCGAACCGCCTCCGCCGCCGCCCCTGGACGGCTCGGTGCCGGTCGAGCAGATGCCGGTCGTGATGCCCCCGCCTCCGCCCCCGCTGCCCGGTGACTTGGTCGCTCCCGGCGAGACCCCGGCGGCCACGGTGAAACCGCCGGCCCCGGTCGTCAACCCCGCGGTCCCGCAGTCGAGCACCAACACCAGCACGGTCAAGGGTCAGAACAACTCGCCCTACGTGGGCGAGCCGGTGTTCTCGCCCCCCAGCTTCAACCCCGTCAACGGGGCCACGGTCGGCGTCGCCAAGCCGATCATCATCAACTTCGCGCGGCCGATCGCCAACCGCAGGCTGGCCGAGCAGGCTATCCACATCTCCTCGAATCCGCCGGTGCCGGGGGCCTTCTACTGGACCCTCGACACCCAGGTGCGCTGGCGGCCGTATGACTTCTGGCCGGCCGAGACCGTGGTCAATATCGACGCCAGCGGCGCCAAGTCCAGTTTCCAGGTCGGTGAATCGCTGATCGCCACCGTCGATGACGCGACCCACCAGATGACGGTGACCCGCAACGGCAAGGTGGCCAAGACCATGCCGGTGTCGATGGGCATTGACGGCAAATACGACACCAAGAATGGCACCTACTACGTGCTGGAGAAGTTCCCGGAGCTGGTGATGGACTCGTCCACCTACGGCGTTCCGGTGGACTCCGCCGACGGCTACAAGATCGATGTGGAGTGGGCGGTCCGGATCGATAACAGCGGCGGGTTCGTACACAGCGCACCGTGGTCGGTGGCCGCTCAGGGTAAGCGCAATGTCAGCCACGGCTGCATCAACCTCAGCCCGGCGAACGCCAAGTGGTTCTACGACAATTTCGGCAGCGGTGATCCCGTCATCGTGAAGAACTCCGTGGGCCTCTACACCAAACCCGACGGCGCCGACGACTGGCAGTGGGAGCTGTACTGAGCCGGTAGCGGCTGGGCTGGTCAGTTCCAGATCCGCACCCGCTGCTCCGGCGGGAGGTAGAGCGCGTCATCGGCGCCGACGTCGAATGCCTCGTAGAAGGCGTCGATATTGCGAACCACGCCGTTGCACCGGAACTCCGGCGGTGAATGCGGATCGGTGGCGAGCCGGCGGACCGCCTCGGCGGGCCGGGACTTGGTGCGCCACACCTGCGCCCAGCCGCACAGGACGCGCTGTACGCCGGTGAGGCCGTCGAGCACCGGCGCCTCGCCGCCACCCAGTGACAGCCGGTAGGCCAGCAGCGCGATCGACAGCCCGCCGAGATCGCCGATGTTCTCCCCGACGGTGAACGCACCCTGCACGTGCGGTTGCTCCGGTCTGTCCTGCAGATCGCGCGGCACGTAGGCGTCGTACTGCTCGATCAGCCGGGTGGTGCGGGCGGTGAACTCGCGGCGGTCGGAATCGGTCCACCAGTCCACCAGGTGGCCGTCACCGTCGTACTTCGATCCCTGATCGTCGAAACCATGGCCGATCTCGTGGCCGATCACCGCGCCGATACCACCGTAGTTGGCCGCATCGTCGGCCTCGGAGTCGAAGAACGGTGGCTGCAGAATCGCCGCGGGGAAGACGATTTCGTTCATCCCGGGGTTGTAGTAGGCGTTTACCGTCTGCGGGGTCATGAACCACTCGCCCCGATCCACCGGTGCGCCGAGTTTGCCGAACTCACGGTCGGCCTCAACCTCAGCTCCGCGGATTACGTTGCCGTACAGGTCATCCCGGCGAATCACAAGGGCGCTGTAGTCGCGCCACGAGTCCGGGTATCCGATCTTCGCGGTGAACTTCTCCAGCTTGGCCAATGCGCGTTCCCGGGTGGCAGGTGTCATCCACTCCAGTTCACTGATGCTGACCCGGTAGGCCTCGCGCAGGTTCGCGACCAGAATATCCATCCGCGCCTTGGCATCCGGGGGAAAGTGGAGTTCGGTAAAGAGACGACCCACCGCATCTCCCAGCACGCCCTCCACCAGGGACACCCCGCGCTTCCAGCGTTCCCGGATCTGCTCGGTCCCGGACAGGGTGCGGCCGTAGAAGGCGAAATCGCCCTCCACCAGGGCTCGGGTGAGGATCGCCGCACGGGCATGGATGAGCCGCCAGCGTGCCCACTCCTGCCAGTCCGCGTATTCGGCGCCCGCCCACAACTCGGCGAAGGCCGTGAGGTAATCCGGTTGGCGGACCACCAGTTCGGGGACGGAGTCCGGTGCTGCTCCCAGCGCCGTGATCCATGCGCCCCAATCGAATCCCGGCGCCCAGTCTGGTAATTCGGCGAAGGTCCGCAGGTTGTAGCTCAGATCGGCATCGCGCCGGCGCACCACGTCCCAGTGCGCGGCGGCCAGCTTTGTCTCCAGGGCCACGATCCGGCCGGCCCGCTCGGCGTGCTCATCGGGTGCCCCGCCGTAAACCAGCGCGAACATCGCCGCGATATGCGCCGGGTAGGCGCCCAGGATCGCGGCGTGCTGATCATCGCGATAGTAGGACTCATCCGGCAGTCCGAGCCCCGACTGGGTGAGGTGGACCAGATATCGCGACGAGTCCTTCGAGTCGGTGTCGACGTACAGGCCGACACCGCCGCCGACACCGGTGCGCTGCAGCCGACCGATGACGCGGGTCAGCGCTGCCGGGTCAGTCGCGGCATCGATGGCGGCCAACTCCTCGAGCAGCGGGGCCAGGCCGCGGGCCTCGACGGATTCCTCGTCGAGGAAACTGGCGTAGAGGTCGCCGATGCGCTGCTCATCGCCGTCGGCGGCACGGTTTGCTATCGCCGCCGCCCGGGTGATGATCTCGCGGACCTGTTCCTCGGCGCGGTCGTAGAGCTGGCGGAACGCACCGTCGGTGGCCCGGTCTGCGGGCATCACGTACTCGGCCAGCCAGCGCCCGTTGAGATGGCCGAACAGGTCGTCCTGCGGCCGAACCGCCGGATTGCAGTGCGTGAGGTCGATCCCGGACCGGGGCTGCTGATGCGTCACCACACCATACTTACCATCACGTTATTTCACGCCCGGTAGCCTCGCCTGCATGTCCGGGGCGCATGAGGTGGCTTCACCTGACGAATCCGCCGGTGAGCCCGAGCGGGACGGCGGTGTGCTCTCCGGGTTCGGTGTGGCCTCAGCGGCCCTGGCGGGGCTTGCGCTGTTCGCCGTCGTGCTGATCGCGGTGATGTGGTCGGGTCATCGCGCCGCGGAGGCTGAGCGCGCGTATCAGGCCGGTGCGATGCAGGCGGCCGCCGAATGGACCGGGTTGCTGATCAACATGAATGCCGACAATGTCGAGGCCAGTATGGCGCGGCTCCGCGACGGCACGGTCGGCGAACTCAACTCCGGTTTCGAGGCCTCGATCGCCCCGTATCGCGATATCGTGCGCACGCTGCGGTCCAGCACCACCGGTCGGGTCGAGTCGGTCTCGATCGAAGCGTTGCATCACGACCTCGACGCCAGGCCCGGCCAGCGCCCGGACTCCCCGGCGGCGCTGCCGTCCGCCGTGGCCGCCCGAACCGACACCGTGCTGGTGGTGGCGACGTCGGTGAGTGAGAACGCCGGCGGCACCCCCACAACGGTGCGGTGGAACCTGCGGCTGGGCGTGTCCGATATCGACGGCACAGCGATGATCTCCCGGCTGGAGTCGCTGCGATGAGGAACCTGGCCCGCGTCCTGGCGATCGACGTGGCCGCACCACTGGCCGCGACAGCGGCATTGCTGCTGCTCGGTGTGATGCTCGGTTGGCCACTGTGGTGGGTATCGGTGTGTTCGATGCTGTGCCTGCTGATCCTGCAGTTCGTGATCGTTGATCTCGTCGGTTTTCGGCGCGATGCGGTCACGTTCGGCACCGATGACGACGCGCCGGGGATACGGTGTGCCGTCGTCGGGTTCGCGGCGGCGGCGATGGTCGCCGCCGCGGTCGTCGGCTATGTCCAATGGACGCTGCCGGACCGTGCCTTCACCCGTGACTCCGGCGAGGTGGTGCGGATCGCCGCGGATGTCGCCGAAGCCACCGCGACGTTCAGCCCGAACGATCCCGGGTCGGCGATCGAGGTGGCCACCTCCATGATGGCGCCGCAGAGCGCCGAGGCGTTCAAGGCTCAATTCACCCCTGCCGCAGCCGATCTGGCCAAACGGAAGGTGACTGCGCGAGCACAGACCGTCTCAGCCGGAGTGGAGGTGCTGGGGCCCTCAGCGGCCAGCGTTGCGGTGCTCATGCGCGGAACTCAGACCGTTGCCGGTGAGGAGCCGGCAGTCTCCGTGCTGGCGCTCCGGGTGGCCCTGGCCAAACAGGACGGCGTCTGGAAAGTGGTCGATGTGGGGCCGGTCAACGCGCCGTGAACACGCGGTGTCATCCCCCCGGTTCAGCGCGAGTCGGGCTCGGGGTACTCGTCGGCGGGTTCCTCGAGAGGCTGCTCCCGGGCGCGCTGGGCACGAATCTTCGCGAACCTGTCCGAGAGTCTCCGCATCCGGATCATCAGCGAGGCCGGAGGGCTGATCGTGGCATCCAGGTAGGAGCTCAGATCGTCGCGGGCCACACCGATTCGGGAGGCGAACTCCGGTTCGGTCAGACCGGACCGCTCGAGCAGTAACCGGACGTGCCGGGCCGCTTCGGACCGTTCGTTGGCCTCCAGGTGGCGGCGGGCCCGATCGAGAACCTCGGTGAGTGCCCGGGATACTCCGTGCGGCCGGGCCGTGTCCAGGACCTCTTCGACCTGGCGGGCCGTGCGTCCGTAGGGGTCGCGTTTGACGGCTACGACGATACGTTGCCAGACGGAGATATCGCCGGTCTCCAGGGCCGCGCGAATCGAGGAGGTGGGCCAGAACTCGACGGGCGGGTCATCGATCGGGCTGTTATACCGGCGAGTCAACCCGCCTCCTCCAAGATCGCGACCGCCAGAGCCAGGCACCGGCGACGCACATCATCCCACTGCGCATCTGACTGCGCATCATCCCACTGCGCATCCGACCGGTCGCCGGGGTGGCCGTCGGTTCCGTCGGCGGCGATCGGGTCCGCGAGCCGGCGCACCAGTTGCGTCGCGATCCAGCGCCGCTCCGGTCGTCCGGCACTGTAGTAACCGTCGATCCCGGCTATCACCGAGGCGGCGTTGTCGATGTCCATCGCCTCGACCAGATCCGCGAGTTCGGCGTAGTCGGAGCGGCGGTTGCGGCACAGCACCAGACACGCCTTCATCCGCAGGGTCTCGGCCGCAGTCGGTATCTGCAGCCGGTCGCCGGTGGGTAGTTGCACATTGGCGGTCTCCACAGGGCACCGGCGCTGTACCGGGGTGTCGCTTTCCAGGGCGTCCAACGCCACGGTGAGCCGACCTCGCCACAGCGTCACCGGATGGACCGGCCGTAGAGCCGCGGATCGGGGTCCGCGACCGGCCCGTCCGCGTCGGCGCACGCTGCGGCCGCCGGTGGCCGCGGTCAGCAGCGGTGCCGCCGGGGCGCCGGGGCCGCCCGCCGCCGGACCGGCGCACCCGCTGAACGCCAGCGGGTCCGAGACGCTGACGGCATCGGGCGCCAACTCCTTGAGCCGCGCCGCGCTGCGGACCACCGTACGCAGATCCCCGGCGGGCGGCGCGATCGACGAGATGTCGTCGGGAATGACGACCAGGTCACCCAGATCGACCTTGGGCAGCGGTTTGTCGAAGTCGACGGTGGGAAGGATGCGCGCCAGCCAGTCGGGCAGCCACCAGTTCCACCGGTCGAACATGGCCATCAGCGACGGCACCAGCACCATCCGGACCACCGTCGCGTCCACGGCTATCGCGACCGCGCAGGCCACCCCGAGTTGCGCGACCAGTGGCATACCCGCGAAGGCGAAGCCGATGAACACCGCGATCATGATCAGCGCCGCACTGGTGATGGTGCGGGCGCTGGTGGCCACTCCGTAGGCGACGGCGTCGCGGGTATCCCCCGAGCGCAGGTAGCGCTCCCGGATCCGGGTCAACAGGAAGATCTCGTAGTCCATCGACAAACCGAATGTCATCGCCAGCACCAGGGGGGGAATGGTGCTGTCGATCGAGGAGATCGGCTCGAAGCCGAGTCGCTCCAGCCAGCCCCACTGGAACACCACCACCAGACTGCCGTAGGCGGCCGCGACCGACAGCACGGTCATCAGGACACCCTTGAGGGCCAGGACCACCGAACGGATCGAGATCAGCAGCATCACGAATGCCACCACCGACACGAACACGAAGACGAGCAGTTGGGTCTGCGCCACCCGATCGTCGAAATCCTTGATCAGGGCGGTCGGTCCGCCGACGTCGATCTCGAGGCCGGCAGCCTCGGGCAGTCCGGGCAGGGTGGCCCGCAGCCAGTCGACGGTGTCCCGGGCCCGCAGATCCTCCGGATCGACCGCGAGCACCGCCGACAGCAGCGCGCTCCGGTTATCGTCGGCGAAAACCGGCGGTGCGACGGACACGATGTTGACCGCCTGCCCGGCGACCCGGCTCACGGCGTCGAGGGCAGGTGCGTTCCGCGGGTCGGATGCCCCGGATGCCCCCGAATCCGAACCGGCCTCGGGGAAGGTGACCAGGATGCGGACCGGGCCCAGTGCGCCGGGGCCCAACGCCTCGGCAGCCGCGGCGACACCGCCGCGGATTTCATGTGACGCCGGGAACTGGCGTTGCATGCTGTTGCCCAGCACCATCCCGAATGCCGGCGCCGCAAGGATCAGCAGGAACGCCGCAGCCGTCAGCGCCGATACCCAGGGCCGGCGCATGACGGTGCCCACCCAGCGGGTCCAGAACCGCGACCTGGTGGCCTCGGGTCGTTGTGACCACTGCAGCAGCGGTGAGCGACGGGCCGCGGCGCGGCCGAGAACGGCCAGCGCCGCCGGAGTGAGGGTTGTCGAGGTGAGCACCGCGAACGCCACGGCGAGGATCGCCCCGGTGGCCATCGAGCGCAGAACCGGGGTGCCGATCAGATAGATGCCGCTCAACGAAGCGGCCACGGTCAGCCCGGACAGCACAACGGCCAGGCCGGATGTCGCCATCGCGGCATCGGTGGCCTGCGCCGGGTCGCGTCCGGCGCGCAGTTCCTCCCGGAACCGCATCAGGATGAACAGTGAGTAGTCCACCGCCAGGGCGATACCGAACATCGACACCGTCGTCGTGACGAAAACCGACATGGTGGTCAGCATCGACAGCAGATAGACCACACCCATGGTCACGGCGACCGTGCAGATACCCAGGGCCAACGGGACCGCCGCGGCGGCCAGCGAGCCGAAAACCGCGATCAGGATCATCAGGACGATCGGCAGGTGCCAGCGCTCCGCAGCGGCGATGTCCTGTTTGGTGCTGGTCTGGGCGGCCGCGCCGAGCGCGCCCTGCCCGATGACGTAGAGCCGCACCCGGCCGCTGTCGGTCTGGCCGGGCCGGTCGCCCTGGACCCCGACTTTGGTCCGAAGCTGGCGGGCGACGTCGACCGCCCCGGTGTTGTCGAACCCCAGTCGCAGCGACACCACATAGGGCCGGTCCGGGGCGGGCGGCGGCTGGGTGGGGTTGGGTACGACCTCGACACTGGGGACCTGTTGAGCGGCCTGCTCGAGCAGTCGGACGGCAGCCGTCATATCCGCATAGCTGGCGTCGGCCCGCGGTGCGGCGACCAGCGCCAGCGGTGAGGCGCCCTGTTCCGGGAAGTGATCCTCGAGTTGGTACTGCACGCGCAGCGACTGTGAACCGGCGACATCGAAGCCGCCGCCGGTGAGGTGGCTGGACTGGGTCAGCGCCAGCCATATCGACGGAACCAGTGCCAGCAGCCAGCAGAGGAAAACCAGCCACCGGTGTCTGCGCAGGCTGCCGCTCAGACGCATCATGAACTGCTGGATGGTTTACTCCCCGCATACTCCGGATTGCCCCGATCAGCGCGGTTGCGAGCCTACCTCAGCGGCTGGGGGCCAGACCTCGATCAGATCCGGTCAACGGTCCGGCGGTACGTTGCGCGATGGCACCGGCATAGCAGGGCGGGGAACGGATCGGCTGGCCTAGGATGAGCTGCGGCCCTGTCATGTGAGGAGATCGAGGAATGGTGTTTTCTGCTCGCCGTGTCCTGGGGGGAGTGGTCGGGGCCTCAGCCCTGCTTGTCGGGCTGGTGCCCTCAGCCCTGCTTGTCGGGCTGGTGCCCTCAGCCCTGGCCGAACCGCCGAACTGCACCGCTGCCGACCTGGCCGGGGTGTCCGCCGGGGTGTCCGCGGCCACGTCGGCGTATCTGTTCACCCATCCCGAGGTCAACGATTTCTTCACCGGGCTGGAAGGTTCGCCCCGGGACACCCTCCGCGGTGATATCCAGCAGTACCTGAACGCCAACCCGCAGGTGAAGGATGAGCTGAGCGGAATCCGGCAGCCGCTGGTCGACCTCAAGGCACGTTGCGGCGGCGATCAGGCCGCTGAGGCCCCGGCTCCCTGACCCACTCGTTGTTCAGCGCGCCCGGTAGCGGGCGAGGGCCGCAAGAGTGGCCCGCCAGCCCAGCAGTAGCGCGGCGGTCACCAAGGTGGTGACGATCACGAAGCTGAGCGCTGTTCCCGCGGAGCTGGCCTTGCGCAGCGCCATCCCGACGACGACGGTGCACAACCACACCACGACGCCGGTCGGCGCCAGCGAGTGTGGTCGGCGCCAGCCGCGAGAAACGAGCCACCCGACCAATGTTCCGGTCAGGAACGGCCAGGAGGTCTCGGCGAGGCCCGCGATGCTCAACGCCTCGGAATGACTCCGGCGGCCCGACGCCGCGAATACCAGGATGCAGGCGAGATCGGTGGCGAGTGCCGCCGCCGCGGTTCGGCGGGTATCTCGGACGGACCCGTCTGGTGCCATAGTGGACGAGGATATCCGCAGGCTTGTCAAAGTTGCCCGTCGCGACCGGGGTCGGGGTCCGGTGCGGGGTGGTGCGGTGGCAGCGGCCCCTGAAGGGCGGAGTCAGCCGGATCCTGCGGTGCCCGTCTGGTCTCGAGGTCGGCCAACTCGATCGCGACGGTGTCCGGGTCCAGAGCGCCCTCGGTGCGGAACATGAAGAAGAACACCACCCAGCCGATCGCGGAGATGAAGATCCAGCTGACCAGTCGATAGATCAACATCGCCGAGATCGCCGCCGGCAGTGCCATACCACTGGTCACCAACCCCGGGACCAGGACGGCCTCGACGACAAGCAGCCCGCCTGGCATCAGCGGGATCGCCCCGGCTGCGCGGGCCGCGGCATAGGCGACCGTGAGCCCCGCCAGCGACGGGTGCCCCCCGGTGGCGTAGGCGGCAAAGGCCAGGCAGGCCACATCGGCGATCCAGTTGAACAGCGACCACCCGAAGGCCTTTCCCAGAACGGGCCGGCTCAGGCTCACCGACTCCAGCTGGGTGAGTGTTTCGCGCCATTTGTGTGAACCGGTGGCGGCGGGTTTACCGCGCGCGGAGTTCACCCACCGCAGCACCTTGACACCGATCCCGTCGATGAGCTCCGGGCGGGTCGCCACCGCCTGGGCGAGCAGCAGCAATGCCACGAAGCCGCCGAGGGTGAACACCAGCGAAAACGGGTTGTCCTTGGCGCCCAGCAGGAAGGCGCCGCCAAGACCCAGCAGCGCCAGACCGACGACCTGCAGCGCGCCGGACATCACCAGCTGCCAGGACGCCACCACCGGGGAGGCACCCCACCGGCGCTGCTGGCGATAGACGAACGTTGCGGACAGGACCGGACCGCCGGGCAGGGTGGTGCTCAGCGCGTTACCGGCGTAGAACGCCGCTTCCGAGCGCCACTGCCGGACGGTGACTCCGGCCGAGCGCAACAGGGTCCGCTGGATCTGAGCGAAACTGTGCATCGATGCCATCGCGGCCACCGCGGCGGCCAGCACCCACCACAGGTTCGCCGACAGCAAGTCCGCCCATGCCTTGGCGAGTTGATCCCACACCAGGCTGGCCTCGACGGCCAGCACGACACCGGCGACGACGAGCACCGCCCAGCGCACCCACCAGTACCGGCCACGAGCCGGGGGGAAGGGCTCGTCGCGGGCGGAGTTGACCGGCGCGTCGGGGGCCACGCGGGTCAGCCTAACCGGGTCGGCCGGGCTGACCGCCGAGGCTGGAGGCGCCGATCGCCGCAGGATGTCGGTGGTGGCCCAGATGGCCGCCCGCTATGGTGAGCCGATGCCGGTCAGCGGCTCCCGTGACGATGATGCCGTCGACCCGTTCGTGCGCAAGTGTGCCGCGTGGGCCTGGCGGCTGCTGGCCATCCTGGGCGCGATCCTGGCGCTGCTGTGGCTGATCAGTCGGCTCGAGGTCATCGTGGTCCCGGTGGCCCTGGCGGTCATCCTGACCGCTCTGCTGCTGCCGGCGGTCGATTGGCTCGACCGTCGCGGTGCGCCCCGGGGCGCAGCGGTCGCGTTGATCCTCCTGACCGGCTTCGCATTCTTCGGCGGCATACTCAGTTTCGTTGTCAGCCAGTTCATTTCGGGTCTACCCGATCTGACCACCCAGGTCACCCGGAGCATTGACAACGCGACCCAATGGCTCATCGAAGGGCCGGCTCATCTGAGCCTGGAGCAGATCGACCGGGCCGGTGACGCGGCTGCCAAGGCGCTGCGCGACAACCAGGAAAAGCTGACCGTGGGGGCGCTGTCCACGGCGGCCACGCTGACCGAGATCGTCACCGGTGCGCTGCTGATGTTGTTCACCCTGATTTTCCTGCTCTACGGCGGGCGCAGCATCTACGCGTACCTGACCAGAATCGTCCCCGAACGCAACCGGGACCGCGTACGCCAGGCCGGGCGGGCCGGTTTCGGATCGCTGATCGGCTATGTGCGAGCGACACTTCTGGTGGCACTCGTTGACGCGGTGGGGATCGGCACCGGATTGGCAATCATGGGCATACCCCTGGCCCTGCCGTTGGCGTCCCTGGTATTCCTGGGTGCCTTCATCCCGCTGATCGGGGCGGTGATCAGCGGATTTCTCGCCGTCGTCATCGCACTGCTGGCCAAGGGGCTGGTGTACGCGCTGCTCACTCTCGGATTGGTGATCGCCGTCCAGCAACTGGAAGCCCACGTGTTGCAGCCGCTGGTGATGGGGCGCGCGGTATCGATACATCCGCTGGCCATCGTGCTGGCCATCGCCACCGGCGCGGTCCTGGCCGGGATTATCGGCGCCCTCTTGGCCGTACCGGTGCTGGCCTTCCTCAACAGCGCATTCCGGGTTCTCGCCGCGGCCGATCCCGCCGTCGAGGCAGCCCAATTGGAATCCAGCAGCGACACGCTGATCGGCGCGGCCCCACCGGATGCCGTGCGGGCATCGGACGCCGAGGGCAGCCCGGATGAGCCCGAACCTCGGGATCGCTGACTCTTTAGAGGCGACCCTCCCGGCGCAGCAGGTCCTGGGCGCTGACACCGCCGCCTTTCTTCCCGCGGGCGTTGAGTTTTTCGGTAGCCACCTCGGAGTCGTCGGTGGGTGGCCGGCTGACCGGGATCGCCCGGGTCTGGTCTGCGGCGATCTGTTCGGTGGCTGCGGAATCGGATGGAGCCGGGCGTTCGGGCGGTTCAACAGCACCCGAGACCACAGGCATCGCTGTCGTGGGGTCTTCGGCTGAGGGGGCTGCGCGCTGATCGGCCTCCGGGGCCCGGCGGGACGTTTTGCGCCGCAGCTCGCCGAGCCAGGAACCGATATCGCGGTCGTCGGCGGGCTTCGCGGCGGCTTCGACGACGGACTTCGCGGCGGATCGGGCGGCGGATTTGGCGGCGGCGAACCGGGTGGTGGGAGCCTCTCCGGACGGTGCGCCCACCGGCTCGGTCGCTGCCACCGGCGGTTCTGCCGCCGGCCCCGGAAGTTGCGGGCCGGGGGCCTCCGAGGCGGCAGCGCGGGTGCCCCCCGAAACGCTTGCGGTGGCACCGGCCAGTGCCTTCGCCGGCTCCGGACCGGTGAGACGTTTCCGTTCGTCGGGCAGTGTCGTCTCGCCCATCCCGATCTTGTGCTGTATCCGCTTCATCCACTTCGGCGCCCACCAGCAGTCGTCGCCGAGCAACTTCATGATCGCCGGCACCAGGAACATCCGCACCACGGTGGCATCCAGCAGCAGGGCGATGAGCAGGCCGAACGCCAGGTACTTCATCATCACCAGATCGGAGAACACGAACGCCCCGGCCACCACGGCCAGAACGAGTGCGGCGGCGGTGATGAGCCGGCCGGTCGTGGCAGTGCCGATCCGGATCGCCTCGGTGGTCGACATGCCCTGTTCCCTGGCCTCCACCATCCGGGACACCAGGAACACCTCGTAGTCCGTGGACAGTCCGTAGATCACCGCGATGATCAAACCGATCATCGGTGCCATCAGCGGTTGCGGGGTGTAATTCATCACCCCGGAGCCATGACCGTCGACGAACATCCAGGTGAGTACGCCCATGGTCGATCCGAGCGTCAGGGCGCTCATCAACGCCGCCTTGATCGGCAGAACCAGCGACCCGAATGCCAGGAACATCAGCACGGTGGTGGTGGTGATCAGCAGTAGCACCATCAACGGAAGCTTGGCGAACAAGCTGTGGATACTGTCCTGCTCCAGCGCCGGCGTACCGCCGACGTACAGCGAAAGTCCCTTGGCCGGGACGATCGCGCGCAGGTCGTCGATCTTCGTGGCCGCGTCGTTGCGGTTCACCAGACCGTTCTGAATCACCCGCACCGAGGGATCCTTGGACGCGCCGTCCAGGTAGGGGCGCTCTTTCCACATCGCCTCGGGGTTGTTGTCCGGGTCGGTGAACCCGCTGATACCCATCGCCTTGCTCCGGATTTCGGCGACCTGCTGATCGGTGACCGGTTGTCCGTCATCACTGGTGATGACCAGGGTGATCGGTTCGGTGCGGAACCCCGGGAAAATCTTGTCGAACTCCTCCTGCGCCACGCGCACCGAGTTGTCCGGCGGCAGGTATTTCTCGCTGATACCGCCCAGGGAGAGATGACCCAGCGGAATGATCAGCAGAATCATGAAGACCAGGATCGGCCCGGCGAACAGAACGGGCCGTTTCATCACCCGATTCACCAGCTTGCCCCAGAAACCGCGCTCTACCTCCTCGCGGGTCTTGGTCTTCTGCGTCCGGTCGGCGAACCAGTCGATGATCTTGCGCGAGAACGCCCAGTCACGAAGGAACGGCACCCGAAGCAGGGTGCGGACGCCGAGTGCGTCGACATTCGGGCCGAGAATGGCCAGGATGGCCGCCAGCACGGTGATCGACAGAATGGCCGCCATCATCACCGAGGCGATGATGGCGTAGGTGATGGACTTCAAGAAACCCTGCGGGAACAGCAGCAGGGGGAGCGAGGACGCGACGATGATGACTGCGGAGAACACCACGGTCCGCCCGGAGGTCATCACGGTGCGCCGCACCGCGGTCTCGGTGTCGTAGCCCTCGGCGAGTTCCTCCCGGAATCGGCTGACGATGAACAATCCGTAGTCTATGGCGATACCCAGGC
Source organism: uncultured Mycobacterium sp. (assembly GCA_964555915.1). Classification (GTDB taxonomy): domain Bacteria; phylum Actinomycetota; class Actinomycetes; order Mycobacteriales; family Mycobacteriaceae; genus Mycobacterium. Next base: position 36,685 of record CAZKUK010000009.1, on the reverse strand, counting down.
CGATCAGCGTCACCACGGGTTGGGCGAAGAAGTGCACCGGGGTGAAGTCGGCGGCCAGTCGCATGATGCCCAGCGATCCCAGGATCGACAGTCCACCGATGATGGCCGGCAGGCTGGCTGCCACCACGCCACCGAATACGAAGAACAGCAGGACGGCGACCAGCGGGATGGCGGCCACCTCGGCACGTTTCTGATCCTCGCCGATGGTGCCCGTCAGCTCGTTGGCCAGCGGTTGCAGGCCGGCCTGCTTCACATCCACGCCGTCGATGTTGAAGCTGCTGGCCACCTTCTTGTAGTTGTTCAGAATGGTGTCGTCGTCATCGCCTTTGAGCTGGATCGACATGAAGGCATGCTTCTTGTCGGCGTCGGCCATGTTGGACAGCACCTCGGGGCTGCGGAAGTACCCGATCGACCGCAGTATCTCGTCGGGATGGTCCTTTTGGGCCTGGTCGAGGTTGTCGAGGATTTTCTTGGTGAACGCCGGATCGTCCACGGTCTTACCGTCCGGAGCCGTGTAGATGGCGATGATGTGCCCGGAGGTGTCCCGGCCGTAGGCGGCGTCGGCGAGCAACGAGGCCTTCACCGACTGGCTGCCCTCGTCATAGAAGCCACTCTGGGTGACGTGCTGGCCCAGGCTCATGCCGAAGATGCCGCCCACAACGCACAGCGTGACCATGAGACCGATAACGATGTATCGATACCGGTATACGGTTCGACCCCACCAGGCGAACACTCGATCTCCTAACTCAGTGTCAACAACTCAACGCTGTACCCGGGACTGACTGCGCCGCGACCCGCAGCCGGCTACAACCGCGAGGTCAGTAACGCGGTCAACGGCCGGAATGGCTGAAGCCACGCACCGTGCTCCGGTAGCGAATCCAAACCGATTCGCGGAAGCGGTTCGCGGAAAACACCGGGAATGTCCTCCAAGTCGACAAAGTCCAAGGTATCCGACGCTAATGCCCAGCTGGCATGTTCGCGAAATCCGACGATGCACACCGGGGTGCCCGAACGGGCGATGTCCTCCACCGGAGACCGGAAAGCCTGCCCGTCCGCCGAGGCCACCAGGAGCCCGGCCAGCCCCTCGCGATGGCGTAGCGCGATGTGGGCCAGCATATCGCTGTCCACGTCGCTGTCCTCATCGATCTTCGGCTTGGCGAAGACGGCGAAGCCCACATTCCGCAGCGCCTCCACCCAGGGGCGGACCACTTCGGCACTGCCCGGGGCGATATTGGTGAACACCGTCGCCTCCGGTTCGACCGACGCCTGCGGGTGTCGTTCCGCCAGCTCCGCGGTCCGGTTCAGCAGCCAGCGGCCGAGGGCGTCGAACCGCGGTCGGTGCGCGGAGGTCGGCCGACCGCCCAGGAGCGCGCCCAGCCCCATATCGAGGTTGGGTGCGTCCCAGACCAGCAGGACCCGCATGATCTTCCGGTCCTCGTCGGGCTCCGCCACCGTGGGCGGGGACGTGGTCGTTGTCTCGTCGATGACCGTCATGGCTGCCTCACTCACCGGGCCTCGTCGGGTGCCGTCGCCGGGTCCGGGGATGGTGCTGTCTTGATCCAGAGGAATTCGGTAACCGAGCTGCCGGCCCGCCGGGCTTTGGTCTCGTATTTGGTCGTGGGACGGTCCGCGGAAATCGGCAGCGGTTCCTGCGGGTGGGCACGGCGCAGCAGCGGCTCGGCGTCTCCGACCGCACCGATCTGCTCGGCGTAGCCGGGATGGTCGGTCGCCGCGTGCAGCATTCCGCCCGGCCTGAGCCGATCGGCGATCAACGTGACCGTCGCCGGTTGTAACAGCCTCCGTTTGTGGTGCCGGGATTTAGGCCACGGATCGGGGAAGAAAACGCGCACGCCGGTCAGCGTGCCGGGGTCGACCAGATGCTCCAGCACGTCGACGCCATCACCGCGGATCAGCCGGATGTTCGTCGCACCCTCGCGGTCGATACCGCCCATCAACTGGGCCAGGCCGCGACGGTAGACCTCCACGGCGATCACGTCGAAGTCCGGTTCGGACTGGGCCATCGCCAGCGTCGAGGTGCCGGTGCCGCACCCGATCTCCAGGATCAGTGGGGCGCACCGGCCGAACCAGTTCGCGGCGTCGAGGGCTTCGGTCGGATCCGCGGAGTCGGTGCGGGCCTGTCGGCCGATCCTCGGCCAGAGGCGTTCCCAGACTTCCTGCTGCGCCTCGGTCAGGGCTGACCGCCGCGAACGGAAGCTGGTCACCCGGCGCGGAGGGTGCGTTGCGATCCCGGGCGGGGCTGAGCCGCGGTCACGCTGCGCTTGCATTGACCCATGGTGGACCATGAACAACCTCGGGCCCCCATCGTGGGGCAGATTGATACCCAACGGTTGCCATCGGGGTGACTCGCGCCGCCCCGCAGCGGCTGCCACCATGGCGCCGTGGTCGATTGCCCGGTGCAGCCGCTGCTCCCCGCCGCCGACGATGTTCTCGATGACTCGGCTCCCGCCGGCCCGGCCGGGCGTCTGGGCTCGGGGGATGTCTTGTCCGGGGATGCGGTGGTGCTGGCCCGGATGAACGCGGCCGTGGACGTCATGCTCGCCGCCGGTATCGAGGTTGACCGCGCCGATGAGATCGGCGGGTACCTGCGCCGGGCCGTGCGGTGGCATCGCCGGGCCACGGACCGGTCGGCACCGGTGTGGTACCGCCGCTGCGCCGCGGATATCGCCCGGGGCTCCCTGCGCTTGTGGGTGCGTGCAGGCGGGGTGCCCCAGCCGGTACCCGAACCAGTGAAGCTCGGCGCCGGCGTCCGTGACCGCCGGGCGCGGGCCGTCCTGCTGCGGGGTCAGGCCCAACTGGCCCGGGTCCAGCTCAGTGCCCGGGCCCGGACGATCTGCATCGCACTGCGCACCGATCTGAGCCGGGAGGTCGCCGAGCTGTCCCGTGCCGGCCTGCAGGTGTTCGACGGCCGGGTGCGGCGTGAGGTGCTCCGGGTGAGTGATGAGTTCGACGCCGCGCTGCGCCTGCGGCTGGCCGAACTGGCCGAGTCGGCAGGCATATCCTCAGCGGAGCTCGCCCCGGTACCCGGTGCGGGTGCCGAGCCGCCCGTGGTGCCGCACCGGCGGCCTCGTCTCGAGCATCGTCTGACCGCTCTGCTGGGTATCGGGTTCGGGTTCGGCGTGTCCCTGACGGCGGGTCGGGTCATCGCCGAGCTGCGTCCGGACTGGGCGGCACCCGCGGCTGCGGTCTGCGGCGGCTTAGGTCTGGTATTGACCTACTGGATCGTTGGAGCCCGCCGATTGCTGGTGGAACGGGCGGCCATGGAGCGGGGTGTGGCCGACGCAGTCGCCAACCTGCGCGCGACCCTCGACGAGCGGGTCGCGACCCGGGTACTGGAGCTCGAGTCGGCACTGGCGGCCCATTCCGCAGCCCGGGTTCCGCAACAACGCCCGGCGCCGGTGGGCCATACGCCCGATTACCGGTCGCAGACCGGCCCGCGTTAACCTCAAAGAGGATGACGGCTGGCCATACCCGGGCAGCAAACCTATGCGGGAGAAACCGATGACCTCAGCGACCATCCCCGGTCTCGACAACGCGCCCACCCAACACTCCGACCTGCTCAGCTGGGTGCGGGACGTCGCGGAGCTCACCGGCCCGGACCGCGTGGTGTTCGCCGACGGCTCCGACGACGAATACCGGCGTCTGTGCGATGAGCTCGTGGCGGCCGGCACCTTCGTCAAGCTCAGCGATGACGAGGCACCCAGCTCCTACCTCGCCCGGTCCACCCCGTCGGACGTCGCGCGGGTGGAGTCCCGGACCTTCATCTGCTCGGAGCGGGAAGTCGACGCCGGTCCGACCAACAACTGGATGGCGCCGGATGAGATGCGGGCGACCATGACCGAGCTGTACCGAGACTGTATGCGCGGGCGCACCATGTATGTGGTCCCGTTCTGTATGGGTCCGCTGGGCGCCGAGGATCCGAAGCTCGGAGTGGAGATCACCGACTCCCCATACGTGGTGGTCTCGATGCGCACGATGACCCGGATGGGTGCGGCGGCGCTGGAGAAGCTCGGCGACGACGGATTCTTCGTCAAGGCACTGCATTCCCTCGGCGCACCGCTGGAGGGCCCGGACGGGACCCGAAAAGAAGATGTGCCGTGGCCCTGTAACGAGACCAAGTACATCACCCACTTCCCGGAGACCCGGGAGATCTGGAGCTACGGATCCGGCTACGGCGGTAACGCGCTGCTGGGGAAGAAGTGCTACTCGTTGCGGATCGCCTCGGCGATGGCCCGTGACGAGGGCTGGCTGGCCGAGCACATGCTGATCCTCAAGCTCATCTCGCCGGAGAACAAGGCCTACTACGTGGTCGCGGCCTTCCCGTCGGCGTGCGGTAAGACCAACCTCGCGATGTTGCAGCCGACCATTCCCGGCTGGCGTGCCGAGACCCTCGGCGACGACATCGCCTGGATGCGGTTCGGTAAGGACGGCCGGCTCTACGCGGTGAACCCGGAGTTCGGCTTCTTCGGGGTGGCCCCCGGCACCAACTGGTCCTCCAACCCCAATGCCATGAAGACCATCGAGGCCGGGAACACGGTGTTCACCAACGTCGCGCTCACCGATGAGGGCGGTGTGTGGTGGGAGGGCCTGGAAGGCGACCCCCAGCACCTGGTGGATTGGAAAGGACAGGACTGGACGCCTGACGCCGGCCGGCCGGCCGCCCACCCGAATTCGCGCTACTGCACGCCGATGGCCCAATGCCCGTCGCTGGCCCCGGAGTGGGATGACCCGCAAGGGGTGCCGATCTCGGCGATCCTGTTCGGCGGTCGCCGCAAGACCACCGTGCCGTTGGTGACTCAGGCCCGGGACTGGCAGCACGGGGTGTTCATCGGAGCCACCCTGGGCAGCGAGCAGACCGCCGCCGCCGAGGGCAAGGTCGGCACCGTCCGCCGCGATCCGATGGCGATGCTGCCGTTCCTGGGCTACAACGCCGGGGACTACTGCCAGCACTGGATCGACTTGGGCAAGAACTCCGATGAGGCCAAGTTGCCGCAGATCTTCTTCGTCAACTGGTTCCGCCGCGGTGACGACGGCCGGTTCCTGTGGCCGGGATTCGGGGAGAACAGCCGGGTGCTCAAGTGGATCATCGAGCGCGTCGAGGGCAAGACCAACGGGGTGCCCACCCCGATCGGCACCGTGCCCACCGCCGACGAGCTCGACCTGACCGGACTGGATGTCGACACCGCCGATGTCGCCGAGGCGCTGAAGGTCGATTCCGCGGAGTGGCGGGCCGAACTGCCCCAGATCGAGGAGTGGTTCGAGTTCATCGGCGAGAAGCTGCCGACCGGGGTGCGCGACGAGTTCGAGGCGCTCAAACAGCGGCTCTCGGAGGCCTGATCCCCGGGCGGTATCTTCCATCGCATGCAGATCCGCGAGCATGCCGAGGCCGATCCCGACAAACTCGCCGTCATTTTTTATCCGTCCGGGACGACCGTCACCTTCGGGGAGATGGAGGCGCGGGCGAACCAGTTGGCGCACCTGTTCCGGCGGGCCGGTCTTTCCGAGGGTGACGCCGTCGCCATTCTCATGGAGAACAATGAGCACTACCACACGGTGATGTGGGCGGCCCGGCGCGCGGGCCTGTACTACGTGCCCATCAACACCCACCTCACCGCCGCCGAGGCGGCCTACATCATCGACAACAGTTCCGCCAGGGCCATCGTGGGCTCGGCGGTCCTGCGCCCCGTCCTGGAAGGGCTGGCCGAACACCTGCCCAACGGGCTTCCGGAACTGCGGCTGATAGCCGGCGGCACCCTCAAAGGCTGGCTTAGCTACCCGGAATGCGTTGCCGACCAACCGGTTACGCCCATCGCGGACGAGATCGAGGGTGACCTGCTGCAGTACTCCTCGGGGACTACCGGCCGGCCCAAGGGCATCAAACGCGAACTGCCCCATCTGCCGCCATCGGAGGCGCCCGGTCTGATGACGGCGCTGGTTTCCTTCTGGGCCGATCCCGATGCCGTCTATCTGAGTCCGGCTCCGCTCTATCACACCGCGCCGTCGGTCTGGTCGATGAGCATGCAGGCCGCCGGTATCCCGGTGGTGGTGATGGAGCGTTTCGACGCCGAGGGCGCCCTCGACGCCATCGGCCGCCACCGGGTCACACACGGGCAGTTCGTCCCGGTGATGTTCACCAGGATGCTGAAATTGCCTGAGCGAGTTCGTAATTCGTATGACGTGTCCAGTCTCAAGCGGGCGATGCACGCCGCCGCGCCCTGCCCGGTGGAGATCAAGAAGCAGATGATCGACTGGTGGGGCCCGATCGTCGACGAGTACTACGCCTCCTCGGAGGCGATCGGCTCGACGTTGATCACCGCCGAGGATTGGCTGGCACACCCCGGGTCGGTGGGCCGTCCGATGGCCGGCAATCTGCACATCCTCAACGAACAGGGCGAGGAGCTTCCGCCCGGTGAGCCGGGGGAGATCTACTTCGAGAGCGCTAGCACCTTCGAGTATCTCAACGACGCCGAGAAGACCGCCGCCTCACGTCATCACCGGGGCTGGATGACTGTTGGTGATATCGGCTATCTCGACGAGGAGGGCTTTCTGTACCTCACCGACCGCCGCCACCACATGATCATCTCCGGAGGGGTGAACATCTATCCCCAGGAGGCCGAGAACATGCTCGTCAGCCATCCACGGGTGATGGACGCCGCGGTGTTCGGCATCCCCGACGAGGAGATGGGCCAGTCGGTCAAGGGCGTTGTGCAACTGGTCGACCACACCGAGGCTTCCGCTGGGTTCGCTGAGGAACTGTTGACGTGGCTGCGGGATCGGTTGGCGCATTACAAGTGCCCGCGGACGATCTCCTTCGAGGCGCAGCTGCCCCGGACCGACACCGGCAAGTTGTACAAGCAGAGCCTTATCCAGAAGTACTCCCGGGCGGGCGGTTAGTCAGATCCCCCCACGGGCGACCAACTGCGCGGCGATGACATTGCGCTGGATCTCGTTGGTGCGCTCACCGAGGATCGTCGGCGGGGCATCGCGGAAGTAGGTGAAGCGGGGCTGTGTGTGGTGTCGTTGGAAGTGTAGCCTCATCTGAAATCGCCAGAAAGGCGATGGTCGTGGGTCAGGGCGTGGTCGGTATGCGCGGTGTACGGGTCGGAGCGGTTGCGATCGCGTTGGGCTTGTCGTTGGCCGGGCCGCAGGCGGTCGGGATCGCGGCGGCCGACACTGCGGAGGCGGACTCGTCGTCGGTGTCGGCGGGTGGTACTACCAAACGTGACACCCGTGGGGCGGTGGCGCGGACAGCGCGAACCCCTGCCCGCAACGCCGACGCCTCCCCCGGCCGTGGTTCGGGCGACAGGTCGTCTCCGTCCGTTGCCGAGGACTCCGTCACCGGGTCTTTTCAGCTCGATCCCGGCGTCGGTTCCCTTCTCGAGCCCGGGTCCGAACCCGCCCCTGGGGCCGAGCCCGCCCCCGAACCTGAAACCGTGGTCACCCCCGAGCCGGAACTTGAGGTGCCCAGCGCGCACGGTGGCCGGGGTTGGCAGGAAGCCCCGGCCACCGAAGCCGTCGAGGTCCCCAGCCCGAATGACGGCGGATCGGCCCTAGTCGACGACTCGCCGGCGGATGTTTCACCTCCCGCGGCGACCCGGCCGGGCCCCGCCGGGCGCGACGGCGCGGCGGCCGTGCCGGAACCGGACGCGCTCCGGGTGGACGACGTCGAAATCGCAACGCCCGGTCGGGGTTTCGCGTTGTACGTTCCCATGGTGGCTGAGGTGCCCGGCTCGCTGGGGGCATCGGAGGCGGCCTCGGCGGTGGAGCCGTCGGTGGTATCGGTCATCGCACCGCAGACCCCGGTGATGACCGCGGCTGTCCCGGCGGCGGTGTCCGCACGGGACGAGGTCAGTGGGTTGGGCAGCGATCTGTCGTACTGGCTGGGTGCCGGCGGCCGGGGTGAGGCCCCGGCGGCGGCCCCGCTGATGTGGACGATGGCGGCGGCCAGTCGCCGCGAACTGGCCACAACCCCCAGCACGGCCAAGCCGGCAGCAGCGACCACCAGCGGTGAGCCGCCGGCCGGATCCGTGGTCGGCACGCCGATCGCAAACCCCTTGCGGGACTTCATCCGGATCTTCATCGGGGACGGCACGGCGGCGAACCCGAATGCGGGGCTGTTGATCGGCACCGGCTACTCGTGGACGGCCCAGACGTGTAACCAGGGTGCGGCCTGCACCGGCGGGAAAGCCGGCCTGCTGTGGGGTTCGGGGGGCAGCGGCTGGAACGGCGGCAACGGGGGATCTGCCGGGCTGCTGGGCATCGGAGGCGCGGGTGGTGCCGGCATCGCGGAGGTCAACGGCGGCGCCGGGGGCGCCGGCGGGCGGGGTGGTCTGCTTTGGGGCGACGACGGTAGCGACGGGGCGGACTGGGTCGCTCCGGTGTTCACCACCAGCAACCAATTGCCGGCCGGTGGAACAATCCTGGCACTGCCCATCGAGTCGACTGAGATCGGTGTGTTGCGCAGCTTTCTGCAATCGGTACCGGGGGTCTCCCAGAGCTACATAAACGCGTCAAAGGGCGGTCTCGACTTCACCCTGGACGTCCTGGAGGTGCCCGAGGGTACGTCGTTCTACAAGGCGTTGAAGATCCCGCCGTCGGGGTTGTTCCCGCAGGACGGCGTCCTCAATACCTTTGCGGTGAGCACGAACTGGTACAGCAGCCTCGAGGTCGCCCAGGCCTACGCCGATTCACCCTGGGGCCGGAGCCAGGGCTATCAGGTCGTCGCGTTCGACGCCCCCAAGCCGCTGAAGTTGATCGACCTCGGTGATGACGACACCCTCGGTTACGTCTGGGCCGGCCTTGAGTCAGATATCCGTTGGACCGAGGCGCAACTCGCACGACTGCAGGGCGAGGACCCTCCGACGACCAACCCGGAGGCCATCGTGGTCGTGTCACAGCAGCTCGCCGAGCTCCGGCAGGACATGGCGATCGTGCAACTGACGACCGGCTTCAACGCGTCCTACGCCACGCAGCTTGAACTTCTTCTTCAGTACGGCGACGCCATCACCAACGACTTCTCCTACAACCCCGCCACTGAGATCGAGAACCGGGGAATTGCGCCCGGCGACACCTTCATCGTCGAGGTCGCCGACGCCTCGAATACCTGGCAGCGCGCGACCCTGTTCACCGGGTCCGCAACCGATCCCGGCGGTGCCGTGACGTGGGGAGCAACGGTTGACGATCTCAACCGGATCAGCTTCACGACGGCGATCGACAAGGAATTCACATCGATCATTGGTACCTACCTCAACGTCGACGGGTACTACGCCGGGGAACTGCCCAGCCTCTTCCACCGCGATGGCCGATTGATCGAGGAGATCGCGCTGTTCATCCCGCGTGACAGCACCGCCACCGTCGGGACGCAGTCAACCCTCGCCCTCGGCGGCCAGGACCAACTCCGGGTCCTCGTGGCCACCTGATCATGGGCCGTCAGTTCTTGCCGGCCATGTGCACCAGGAAGCTGAAAATCACTGTTTCAGTTCGCAATTCGTACGGTAGGACCAGGTTTTCCCCATCTGGGGCGCGGGTGGCCGGTGGTTTTGGCTGGCAGTGACGATGGCTAGCGAAAGCGGCTCCAACGTGCACGCGACCTATGGGGACATGGCCGTTGCGTTGCGGCGCGGTTGGGTTATGGTCAGCCGCGAGATGACCGCACCACAAGAACGGAAATGTCCGAACTGCCATTCGGCCGTTCGGGGCGGCGGCTTCTGCGCGCAGTGTGGAGCCGACCTGTCCCGGCCGGGTTCAACCTTCGTTTTCACGTTGCGTCCGAGAGTGTTCGCAGTGGCCTCACGGGAGCCGGTCGGACTGCCGATGGTGACCAGCTCCCTGTTTCCGCATCTCGGGGAGTCGATGCGATGGCCTTTTCGGCATGGACTGTTCCTCGTCCTCGGGGCGCTGCTGACCTTTTCGATGCTGAAGTGGCTGGCGCCTCTGGTGATTGTGGTCTGTCTCGGGGTGCCCCTGTTATTCGCCCTCTACGTCTGGCAATCGGGGATCTACCGGGACGTGACGCGAAACGTGCTGTTGTCCGCGGTCGGAGTCTCCGCAGCGACCAGTGCGGCCTTTTGGGCGTGGACTGGGGAGTTGGTCGCCGCGGAGTACGACATCCCGGCCGCCGCCGGGGCGCAATTGATGCGCGAACTGGCGCTCGGGCTGACCGTGACCTTCGCCGGTATCGCGCTGATGCTGGTACCCATTCTGGTCGTCAGGATCGTTCACCGGCGGGCCGGCGAGTCACTCGAGGGTTTCGTCATCGGGGCGGCCTGCGCGCTGGCCTACTCGAGTGCCGGGACGATCGCCTGGCTGGCCCCACAGTTCACGGTCGGCCTGATCGACAATTACGTTCCGTGGCGGCTGTTCGAGGAAGCGTATCTGTACGGGTTGGTCGACCCGGTCACCTCGGCGGTGACCGGCGGCCTGCTCGGGCTCAGGCTCTGGTTTCGCCCCGGCGGCGATGCGGTGAAGACCCGTCAGGTCCGGCGGTCACTGGAGGCGCTGGCGGTGGTTGCGATGCTGATCTACGTCGCGGTCTACCTCGTCGATGCCGCCGAGACGGCCCGTTTCACCGAGGTTGCCGCACACACCGCTCTGGCGGCGGTGAGCCTGGTGCTGCTGCGTACGGGTATTCAACTGGCACTCCTGCATGAGTCGGCGGACCCTGGGACGGGTGAACCGGTGGTGTGCGAGGACTGCGGGCGCACCGTAGCCGACCGGCCGTTCTGTCCGGGGTGTGGAGCCTGCTCCCGCGCGATATCACCGTCCTCCCGGGCGGCACGGGCGTTCCGGGCGTCAGCGACCACCCCCGAACAGGGCTGAACACGGATTTGGGCAGCTGCGCGGCTTCGCGGTACGATCCCGTCGCCTCGCCGGGCGCGGTGAAGGCGATGGTGGCAGAGGAGTGGCAGTGGAGAAGGTGGCTGTGAAACATAACCGAGTGAGCACCCGGGTCGCACTTCTGGCCGGTGTGACCGCGGTCATCGGCATGGGAATGGTCACCGCCTGCGGCGGCAGCACCACCGAGTCCCCCTCCGATACCAAGGTTCCCGCCGAGAGCAGCGCGTCGCAGTCTCCGGCGTCACTGACGCCCACCGAGAAGCAGAATGTCGGTTCATTCGCCCCCACGATGACAGCGGACAAGGCGCCCACCCGTGTTCCCGGCGCGGAGGGTCGGCTGAGCCCCTGACGGTTGCCGGTCTCCTCACCGGGGAGGGTCGCCCCGCCACATGAAACTGTCGAGGTACCTGCCCATGATCTGGGCGATCTGGACATTTGCCGGGGACGGCGGTCCCGGCCCCACCCCGGGGCCGAACTGCAGATAGGGGCCCTCCGCGGCGGCTATCAGTGCCATCCCGTCTTTCACGGCTGCAATCACGATGACGCGGAGCGGATCCGAGCGCTTACGTGCCACGAAGTCGGCAACCACCCCGTAGCCGGGTTGGTAACCCACGGTGGCGTTCGGAATTTCATATGACACCACCGAGTCGGGAAACACGTCGTCCATGAACTCCTCGACGACCTGACGGGCGTCGCGGCCACCGGCCAAGGTGCCGAGCAGGCGCAGCGTACCGCCGTCACCGGTATTCGATCGGGCGGTCACGCCGTTGGCGTCGGTGGTGGTCGTGAACGCCGGCCCGGGGGGCGGATAGCCGACCGAGAACGAACCGTCAGCGGCGGTGAACCGGGGTATGTTCGTCACCGGCAGACCGGTGGGAGGCCGCCCGCAGTCGGGCGGGCAGACGTAGATCGGGACGTTGTCGACCTGGCTGTCGACCGTCGCGAGGACCGCCAGGGCGGCGACCAGGCCGACCACCCACAGGCCGAGGATGAGGAAGTACCTCGGACTCAGGATTCGCCGCAGCCTCGCGCTGGTGTTCACCGTCCCGCCGCCCGGGTCAGCAGGATGTTCTTGACGAGGTTGTCCACGATCGGGCTGCCCAGGCCGGTCACCATGTCATATCCGGGACGCCCGCTCGGCGCGACGGCGTTGCCGCCGAGTCGGATATCGCGATAGCTCGGCAGGAGCGAACCGCCGGCGACCCGGTAGAGCACTGGGTTGACAGCGCCGAGGGGCGGTCGCCCGTCCTCCCGGAACTGCTGGTTGATCAGTGCTGCGATACCGGCCCAGATCGGTGCGGCCTGGGATGTCCCGCCGCCGACCAGCACCTCCTGAGCCATCACGAACTTTACCCCGGTGAACGGGTCGGCGACTGCCGCAACGTCGGGAACCAACCGGCTGTCGGCCGGACCGGCTTCCTCGGGAACGGTCTGCCAGGAGGGACGGCGGTACAACGCCGAGGCGCCGCCGGCGGTGCCCTGCGTCAGTGGCACGTTGTACCAGGACTGTTCGGCGAACCACTCCCCGTCTGAATTGGTGGACAACCGGGTGCCGCCGACGGCGGTCATTTCCGGGAGCGAGGCCACCGCGTCCACCCCGACATCGTCCGGACTCGGCGGGTCCGACCAACTCTGGCCGCCCTTACATTCCAGTCCGGCCAGATCGCCGGTGGCGGCAAAGGCCGTCGTCCCGTTGCGCTGGGCCCGCGACAGCGCCGAGCGCACCGGGGCCAGGTCTGCGGCGGTGAAGACCCGGTCACATCCCCACCCGATGGAGAAGTTCCAGATGGCCCCTGGGAATTGCCGATCCACCGAATCCATCAGCGCGGCGAGCCTGTCGAACCCGCCGCCACCCTCGACGGTCGGGCGGGAGTTGACCAGCACCAGTTTCGCGTCCGGGGCGACGGCATGGATCACCTGAAGGTCCATGGTGGCCTCACCGGTGCGCTGCGCCGGCATCTCGCCGAACACCTCCGGGGTGAACGGCGCCACGTCGAACCATTCCGCGAAGCTGTCCAGATCCGGTTGGTCGAAACCGTCGAAGGCGAACACCGCGACGGTGATGCCCTTGCCGGTGTAGCCGGACTGCACCAGCGGCATGGCGTTATAGGCGGTCAGCAGTTGGTGGGGCAGGAGACCTCCATCGGGGACGCCCAACGGCGGCGGCAGCGGCCGGGATTCGCGATACGGAAGATAGCCCAGAATGCGACCGAGCCCGGCCACCTCGCTGCGCACCGCTCGCGGGACCTCCGGCTGGCGGGGGGAGGCATAGAAGACGCGGCCGGTGTCGGGACCGCCGAGGATTCGGTAGTCGTGCACCGGAACGCCGAGGGACTCGGCAATCGCCGCCGGCGGTCCCTCGAGGACCGCCCAGTCCTCCCCGTCGCGCCAGTGCAACGACAGATCGTTGGCGTGCGCCCATCGCCGCAGTTGCCGGGGCGTGGCCGGGCCGTGCAGCGCGGCGGTGAGCTTCACCCTTTCGGTGCGTGCGGGACCGAGATCGGCGGACTGCTGAAGCATTCGCGCATAGGGACCGGTGATCAGGGTGCTCCCCGGCGCCACACGGTCCCCGCCGAGCAGCAGCAGCCCGGCGGTCAGAACCGGAACGGCCAGTGTGGCGATGGCCAGGACGGGTCGCCGACCCCGGGTGCGCATACGAGGATTCAACACGATTCGAGCGCCCGCACTGCGCGCTGCCCGCCGTGATCTCGGTCGGCGGAGAACCTGCCCACCGGTGAGACCGGCCGGTACCGCCCGTTGCGTCGGAGTCCACCACATGCAGATCCGTGAACATGCCGAAGCCAGTCCCGACAAACCCGCTGTCATCCTCTATCCGTCGGGGACGACCGTCACCTTCGGCGAGATGGAGCAGCGGGCGAACCAGTTGGCGCATCTGTTCGGCGAATCCGGCTTGGGCGAGGGTGATGCTGTCGCCATCCTTATGGAGAACAACGAGCATGTCCGCACCTGTCACCGGCTGAGGCTTCCCCGGACCGGTCAATACCGGCAAAATCTGCAAGCAGAGCCTGATTACCAGGTACGGATCGGCCGGCCTAGATGCCGCCCCGGTCCACGAGTTGGGCCGCGATGACATTGCGCTGGATCTCGTTGGTGCCCTCGCCGAGGATCATCAACGGGGCGTCCCGGAAGTAGCGTTCGACGTCGAACTCGGTTGAGTAGCCGTACCCGCCGTGGATCCGCATCGCGTTCAGTGCGATCTCCATCGCCACCTCCGAAGCGAACAGTTTCGCCATCCCGGCCTCCATATCGCAGCGCGCACCGCTGTCATACCGTTCGGCGGCGTACAGGGTGAGCCGGCGGGCCGCGGTCAGCGAGGTGGCCATATCGGCGAGATGGTTGCCGATCGACTGATGCTTCCAGATCGGCTGACCGAAACTCTCCCGCTGCTGCGCGTAGGCCAACGCATCCTCCAACGCGGCGCTGGCCACCCCGAGTGCCCGGGCGGCGACCTGAATGCGCCCCGTCTCAAGCCCTTTCATCATCTGGGCGAATCCGCGGCCCGGCTGCCCGCCGAGCACCGCAGTGGCCGGCACCCGGCACCCGTCGAAGACCAACTCGCAGGATTCCACACCCTTATAACCGAGCTTGGGCAGATCGCGGGAAATGGTCAGCCCCTCGGCGGGGGATTCGACCAGCAGGACCGAGATACCGGTGTGCCGGGGGGTGGCGTGCGGGTCGGTCTTGCACAGCAGCGCGATGAGCCCGGAACGCCGGGCATTGCTGATCCAGGTCTTGGAACCGGTGATCACCAACTCGTCGCCGTCGGCCTTGGCGACACACGCCATATTCTGCAGGTCTGACCCGCCGCCCGGTTCGGTGAGCGCCATCGTGGCGCGTAGGTCGCCGGTCGCCATCGACGGCAGGTAGATCCGCTTCTGCTCCTCGGTGCCGAAGTCCTCGAGCAGCTTGGCGACCACGGTGTGCCCGCCCATCGCACCGGCCAGGCTCATCCAGCCCCGGGCCAGTTCCTGGGTCACCTCGACGTAGCACGGCATGGATACCGGTGATCCGCCGTAGCGCTCGCCGATGGCCAGGCCGTAAATCCCGATTCGCTTCATCTGGTCTATCCACGCCGCGGGGTAGGTGCCGGCCCGTTCGACGTCGCGCACGGTCGGTTTGACGTCGCGGTCGACGAAGGCGCGGACCGTTCGGACGAGCAGGGTCTCTTCGTCGGTGAGCGTCATCGTTACCGCCATATTGACACACGGCCGTGGGCTGTCAGCATGGTCAGCTGTGACAACGCCCGGCCCCGTCGGCGATGTGGAAACCGAATCCGGCGGACCTTTCTTCGATCAGCTCGCCCTCGGCCAGGTCTTCGACGCGGCCCCGTCGATGACGCTGACCTCCGGCATCGCCGCGGCCCATCAGGCGATCATCGGGGACCGCCTGCGGCTGGCTCTGGACGGCGAACTCGCGCACGCGGTGACCGGGTTTCCCGAGTTGATGGCCCATCCGGCGCTGGTCTGCGACGTGGCGATCGGCCAGTCCACCGTCGCCACCCAGCGGGTGAAGGCCAACCTGTTCTATCGCGGGCTGATTTTTCACCGGTACCCGACGATCGGGGACACCCTGTTCACCCGGACCGAGGTGGTCGGCCTCAAACAGAACAGCGCCAGGCCCGGCCGCGTATCGACCGGGCTGGCGGCGCTGCGGATGACGACCACCGACCAGGTGGGCCGGCTGGTGCTGGACTTCTACCGCTGCGCGATGTTGCCCCTGAGCCCCGGGGCCGGACCGACCGGCCATGCCGATGACCTGGGTCGGATCGGCGTCGGACCGGCTGTCGCCGTCGACCCGATCCGGGATTGGGACGCTGCGGCGTTCCGCGGCCGGGTGTCCGGGCCGCACTTCGATCCCGGGCTGGCCGGGGCGGTGCTGCGCAGCACCGGTGACATCGTCAGTTCCGCACCCGACCTGGCCCGGCTGACGCTCAATATCGCTGCGGTCCATCATGATGCGCGCACCGGGGGGTCGGCCCGGCGGTCCCGCCTGGTGTACGGCGGGCACACCATCGGCCTGGCGCTCGGACAGGCCACCCGGCTGTTGCCCAACCTGGTGACCGTGCTGGGCTGGCAGTCCTGTGACCACACCGCACCGGTGTACGAGGGCGATACCCTCCGCAGTGAACTGCACGTCGAGTCGGTGCGGGAACTGCCCGGTGATCGGGGCGGTGTGCTGAGCCTGCGATCGGTGGTCTCCGCGGCCGATGGCGACGGGCCCGACCGCGCCGTCCTGGACTGGCGCTTCACCGCGCTGATGTTCTAGCTGGTGTGCCCGGACGGTAGCCTCGACCGAGACCGAAAGGACCGTGCGAGCCGGATGACGATCGACAATCCCGTGGTCGAGACGGTATGTGGCCCCGTTCGGGGCACCGATGACGGTGCGGCGATGGCCTGGAAGGGCCTGCGATACGCCGCCCCGCCATCGGGTGCGTTGCGCTTCCGCGCCCCGCAACCGCCGCAGCCCTGGACCGAACCCGCCGATGCGGCCGACTTCGGGACCGTTTGCCCGCAACCGCCGGTACCGAATTTCCCGATGAACCTCGGCGCCCGGCCCGGCGAGGACTGCCTGCGACTCAATGTCTGGGCTCGATCAGGGACCGCGCCCGGTGACGCCAAACCCGTCATGGTGTGGATACACGGCGGCGCCTACGTCCTGGGTTCGGGCAGTCAGCCTTATTACAACGGCCGCCGACTGGCGCACAGCGGCGACGTGGTCGTTGTCACCCTCAATTACCGGCTCGGGGCCTTCGGTTTCCTCGATGTGCCGGGTTTCGACTCGAACGTCGGCCTGCGGGATGTGCTCGCGGCGCTGCGCTGGGTGCGCGAGAACATCGCCGCCTTCGGGGGGGATCCCGACCGGGTGACCGTGTTCGGCGAGTCCGCGGGCGCCGGGATCGTCACCACGCTGCTGGCCGTCCCCGCGGCCCGCGGGCTGTTCGCCGGGGCGATCGCGCAAAGCTCCCCGGCGACCTCGGTCTATGACCGTGGCCGCGCGGAACTGGTCACCGCGGAGGTTCTGGACTTTCTGGAAATCCGCTCCGGTGAGGAGCACCGGCTGGCCGAGGTGCCGGTGCCCGCTCTGATCGCGGCCACCAAGAAGGTTTTCGACGAGGTGCCGGTGCGCAATCCCGGCACGCTGGCCTTCGTGCCCATCGTCGACGGCGACGTCTTACCGGACTACCCGGTGACCCAGGCCCGCCGGGGCAAGACCCATCCGGTGCCGCTGATCATCGGCACCAACAAAAACGAGGCCGCACTGTTCCGCTTGATGCGTTCACCGCTGATGCCGTACACCCCGCGCGCGATCACCTCGATGTTCGATCAGATCGCCGGTGAACAACCCGATCTGCAGCTGCCGACCGAGGAGAAGCTGGGTTCGGCATACGGCGAAAAGAAGAGCACCGCCCGCGGGGTCAGCATTGCCAGCGATGTCGGATTCCGGATGCCCTCGGTGTGGCTGGCGGAGGGCCACAATGCGGTGGCGCCGGTGTACCTGTACCGGTTCGACTACGCCTCGCCGGTGATGAAGCTGCTGCTGGTCGGTGCCGCCCACGCCACTGAGCTGCCCTATGTGTGGGGCACCCTGGGCGTTCCGCAGGATATGACCCTGAAGCTGGGCGGCGCCAAGACTGCCAAGGCGGTCTCGAAACGCATCCGCAGCCGCTGGGTCAACTTCGCCGCCACCACCAAGCCGGCCGGTCTGCCCGGAGAACCGGAGTGGACCCCGTACCAGGACAGCGACCGTGCCTGCCTGATCATCGATCAGCGTGACCGGATCGTCCACGATGTGGATGCCGAGATCAGGAAGGCGTGGGGCGCCGACCCGGTGCACCTGCGCTGATCTACCGGTCCTTCTGGAGGCAATGCCCGTTGAAGACCTCACTCCGAAGATTGAGGACACTTCTTGCATGTCGACACTGATTTGGACATCGTGATCGCGCCTACCGGTCATTCCGCTCGCCGGTGCTTGAACAGGTGCGCGGAGTGGGGTTTGTAGACATATGAGACGACGCTTTGCCTACCGTTCCTGGTGCCGAGCAGAACTCACGACTGCCAAGTAATCAGGAACGGTTCGACCCCGACGGTAGGTCCCGGAACGGCGTGTCCCGGTACGGTTCGGGTTCCCGCGGCAGGCCCAGCACCCGTTCGCCGACGATATTTCGCTGAATCTGGTCGGTGCCGCCGCCGATCGAGGTGAAGTAGGCGTTGAGCGTCCGGAAGGTGACGGCGTCACCGACCGGATTATCCGGGCCGGCCAGCATCGACTCCGGTCCGACGATCTCGGTCTGCACCCGTGCCGTCTCGTGCAGGATTCGGGACATGGCGATCTTGCCGAGCGACAGTAGGGTGGCTGCCTCCGTGCGATCGCGGGTGGCCTTGGCGCGCTGGGTGTTCCAGCGGTTCACCGCCGTGTAGCCATCGACCACCCCGATCTCTTGCCGGATGTGGGAGTCGGTCAGCCTGCCCGCGGCTCGGGCCATCCCGATAAGGCTGTCGGCGTCCGGTTTGAGATCGCGACTGGACCTGGTGGTGCGGGCCAGGTCGCCCATCAGGCGGCGTTCGTAGGCCAGTGCCAGTTGCAGCACCGGCCAGCCGCCCCCGGGTTCGCCGACCAGGTTGGCGTGCGGAACCCGGGCGTCGGTGATGAACACCTCGTTGAACTCCGACTCGCCGGTGATCTGGTGGATCGGACGGATTTGGACCCCGCTTTGATGCATCGGGAAGATGAAAAAACTGATGCCGGCGTGTTTGGGGACATTCCAATCGGTCCGGGCCACCAATAACCCGTAGTCGGCGGTCTTGGCGAACGATGTCCACACCTTCTGCCCGTTGACCACCCAGTCGTCGCCGTCGCGGTCGGCCCGGGTGCGCAGACCGGCCAGGTCCGAGCCCGCGCCGGGCTCGCTGTAGAGCAGACACCATCGGGTCTCGCCCCGGACCGAGGGTGGGATCAGCCGATGTTTCTGCTCGTCGGTGCCGAGATCGTGAATGGTGCACGCGAGCAGATCCGAGCGGTCCTGACCGGTGCCCCGCGCGCCGACGGCGGCGAACTCGGCGGCAACGATCCGGGATTGCTGGTCGGTGAGCCGGCGGCCGCCCCACTGCGGCTCCCAACCGGGTGCCGACCAACCGGCGTCGAAAACCCGACGTGCCCACGCCGCCCGGGCGAGGTGCGGATCCCAGTTGTCGGCCAGCCACCGGCGAACCTCGCTGCGAACCTCGTCGTCGGTCCCGGTCATGCTCTCTCCTCCCGAAGGCGTATGTAGCGCTCCCGGAACCAGGCCGGGTCACCGAGGATCTGGGCGTCGCAGCGCGCGCGTCGCAGGTACAGGTGGGCGGGGTGCTCCCAGGTGAAGCCGATCCCGCCGTGGACCTGGATACAGGTTGCCGCCGCGAACACATAGGCACCGGAGCAGTACGCCTGCGCCAGCGCCAGATCGAGGGAGCGGTCCGGATCGCCGGAGTCGAACGCGGCCGCGATATGGCGGGCTGCGGACACCGCCGACTCGGACTCCAGGAGCATGTCGACACACATGTGCTTGACCGCCTGGAAGCTGCCGATCGCCCGGCCGAACTGGTAGCGGGTACGCGCGTAGTCGGTCGCCATCTCGGTGACGCGGCGTGCGCCGCCGGCCTGTTCGGCGATCAGAGCCACCGCCGTACGTTCCAGGGCCGCTTCGGTTGCGGCCGCGCCGCTGCCCGGATCTCCGATCAGACGTGCCGGGGTATCGGTCAGGGTGAGCCGGCCCAGTCGGCGAGTCTGGTCCACGGTAGTCAGCGGCGCTACCGACAGGCCGGGGGTGCCGCGTTCCACGGCGAAAATCCCTGCCCCGGAATCGGACTGGGCCAGCACGTAGAACCGTTCGGCGGATGCGGTACCGATGACGTAGGTCTTCTCACCGGTGAGCAGCCACCGGGTGCCGTCATAGCCGGCGGTCGTGTCGGGGTACTCCGGTGGCCGGGCCGGCCCGGTTTCGGCGAAGGCCACGGCCGCAATCAACTCGCCCTCCGCGATACGGGGCAGCGTCTCGGCGCATTCGGCGGTATCGCCGAGGGCGAGAAGCAGATGCGGCACGAGCACGGCGGTGGACAGGTACGGGCCCGGCATCAGCGCGCGGCCCATCTGCTCGCCGACCACGGCCAGTTCGGCCGCACCGGCGCCGGCCCCGCCGAACTGTTCCGGGATGGTCAGGCCGAGTAAGCCCATCCTCGCAAGGTCGGCCCAGAGGTCGGGATCGTGACCGGTCGTCCCGGTCATCAGCCGGCGCACGTGGGACTCCGCGACGCGTTTGGCCATCAGATCGGCGACCGCGGCGCGCAGTTCGGTCTGCTCGGGACTCAGTGCTAGTGACATCGCTGATCAGCGATCCGGTGCTAGTGACATCGCTGATCAGCGATCCAGTGCCCGGCGCAGGCTTGTGCACTGGCTGTCGAAATACGCCTGGGAGATCAGCGCGTTCGGGGCGATCTTGTCGAAGCCGTGGAATGCCCCGGGTGTCTCGTGCACATCGCATTCGACGCCGGCGGCGACCAGACGCTCCGCGTAGGTCAGGGCCTCGCGGTGGAGCAGGTCCAGCGTGCCGACCCCGAGCCATGCCGGTGGCAGCCCGGCGAGATCGTCGCGGCGGGCCGGCACCGCCTCCGCCGGGTCGGCGCCGCCGAGATAGCAGCTCCAGCCGATCCGGTTGCTGGCGGTGTTCCACAGCCGGGACCCGGGGACATCCAACACCGGATCGGTGCTGCGGTCGTCCAACATGGGATAGGACAGAATTTGCACCACCGGGGTGATCTCGCCGCGGTCGCGGGCCAGGAAAGCCAGAGCGGCGGTCAGGCCGCCACCGGCGCTGGCCCCGGCGATCGCGATCCGGTCGGCGTCCACCCCGGGCAGGCCTGCCAGCCACGTCAGCGCGCGGTAGCAGTCCTCCACCGGTGTCGGATAGGGATGCTCGGGGGCCAGCCGATAGTCCACCGCCGCCACCACGATGCCCAGTCTGTCGGCGAAGGCCCGGCAGATGTCATCGTCCTGGGCCGGGCCGCCGAGAACGTAGCCCCCGCCGTGAATCCACAGCAGTGCCGGGACCGCACCGCCGGCCCCGGCCGGCCGAAACAGTCGCACCCCCACCCCGGAGGGCAGGATCAGCGCCTCGGCTTGGTAATTCCCGGGCCGGCCCGCATCCGGCAGTCGCTTCAGCAGTGGAATCGTCCACCGATAGACGACCTGACGGGGAATGAACCGGGCGACCCGTTTCAGCTCGGGGTGGATGTCCGCGTTGGGCACGAGACCCAGTATGGATGAATCGGTCCGGCGCGGACGCCGTTGAGCGGACCACGCCGATACTTCGCGGGACGTTCCCGGTGGGTGATTCACCACACGTCGCCGTCGCGCCAGTCGCAGGCCAGACCCGCACTCGGGTCCAGTTCCACCCCGATCGGCAGGACGAAAACCGATCCGTCATCGTCCGGGGTGCGGATCAGACCGACGGGGGTCAGTGCTGAGGTCGGTCCCTGCCAGCAGAGCCAGCCGCGCGGGCGGTACAGGCGGCGGCCCGCTGCCGAGGCGCTCAGTGCGCCGATCCGGTAGGCGCCGCTGATCACCTGCTCGACGGCATCCATCACGGCGCTGCCCAGTCCTTGGCCGCGCCAGCCATCTTTGACCGCAACGCCTTCGACGTATCCGCAGCGCAGTGCCGTCCCGGCGTAGAGCAGCCGGCGCTGGACCACTGCGGCGTGGGCGATCAGCGTGCCATGCTGAACGATAAGGGCGTGCATCCCGCCCAGAGTGTGTTCCCAGTCGGCTTCGGTGAACTCCCCGCCGTGGGCCTCGACGAGTAGCCGCTGGGCGTTCTCGAGGGTCTCGCCGTCGAGGTCGCTGGTGTGGACCAGCCGCGCGGTATGAACCTGCCGGGACGAAGGAGAAGACGAAGGTGATGTCACCCCTCCAGCATTACCAGCCGGACGGCTCCGCTGCGGCGGTACGGGGCCGGCCCCAGTACAGCCGGAGTCGCTGACCCGGCCGCGCCTGGGCCAGGGTGTCGGTGCCGGAGTCGGCAAGCACACCGATGACCGGGTAGCCCCCGGTGACCGGGTGATCCGGGCCGAGGATGACCGGCCGGCCGTCGGGCGGAACCTGGATGGCGCCGCGGATGGTGCCCTCGCTTGGCAACTGGCGCTGCGGCCACCGCATCCGCAGCGGCGGCCCGGCGAGCCGGATGCCCACTCGGTCGCTGCGTTCGGAGATCACCCAGTGGGTGTCGACCAGGGTGTCCGGGTTGGTGAACCATTCGTCCCGCGGACCCGGCAACACCGGCAGATCAACCGGTTCTGCACCGATCGTGGCCACCGGTGCCTGGTCCAGTTCGGGAAAGCCGTCCGCGGGTCGCCCGACTGGAACGGTATCGCCGGCGTGCAGTGGTGCAGGCCCGATACCGGACAGGGTGTCGTGGCTCCGCGAGCCCAGCACGGCGGGCACGTCGACACCGCCGCGCAGGCCCAAGTAGCTGCGCAGTCCGGCGGCCGGTGCGCCCATCGAGATGACCTGTCCGGGTCCGACACAGTGAATGCTGTTGAGGCCAAACGGAATCCCGTCGACCGCCGGTTCGGCATCGGCACCGGTGACAGTGAGCCAGAGCGGACCACCGTGGACGCGGGCGCAGAACCCGCCCAGGGTGATCTCAACGGTCGCGCATCTCGCAGGGTTGGCAACCAGGCGGTTGGCCAGGCTGTGCGAGCGGCGGTCCGCGGCCCCGGAGTGGGTGACTCCGATATGGGCCAGCCCCGGGCGCCCGAGATCCTGCACCAGGGCCAGTGGCCCGGTGCGCAGCACCTCCAGGGTGATCACGGTGCGCAGCACCTCAGGGTCATCACGGTGCGCAGCACCCCGGGGTCATCACAGCGCGCCTACGGACCGGAACCGCACCCGCATACCGGGGGTGAGCAGAGCGGGCTGCGGCCGGTGGAGGTCCCAGAGCACCGCGTCGGTGCGCCCGATCAGCTGCCACCCGCCCGGTGATTCGCGCGGGTAGATCCCGCTGAACTCCCCGGCCAGACCCACCGATCCGGCCGGCACCCGGGTGCGGGGTTGACGTCGGCGTGGGACCACCAGACGGGAGTCGCCACCGACCAGGTAGCCGAAACCCGGCGCGAAACCGCCGAATCCGACCCGCCACGGCGTGCCGGTGTGTGCTTCGACGACCTCGCTGACCCGCATCCGCAGCCGGTCCGCCACCTCATGGAGATCCACGCCGTCGTAGACGACGTCGATGGTGACCTCGATCCGGCCGGTCTCGGTCGATCCGTCCGGGTGGGCCGGTTCCAGCCCGGCCAGACCGGCCCGGGCCGAAACCAGATCGGCCGGGTCGCCGACGGTCACCAGCACCGTGCGCGCCCCGGGAACGATATCGACAACAGCCGGTGGGGGAGTCGCCCGCAGCGCCCCGGTCAGCGCGAGGACCTCCGCGGTGGAGCCGCACTCGACCAACAGCGCCCGGTCGCCGTAGTCGTGGATGGTGCGCTCGCCCATCAGGTCAGCGGTATGTAGGTGGGTTCGTGGCGTTTGACGTAGCCGATCACGCGGTAGGTGACCGGCAGCAGGATCGCCTCGACGGCGGTCTTGTAGAACCAGCCCAGCGCGACATAGGTGGCGAAATCGCCGAAGGTGCTGATACCGATGGCCCCCGCGGCGATGGCACCGAAAACCAGGGTGTCGCCGAGTTGGCCGGCGAAGGTCGAGCCGACCAGCCGGGCCCACAGGTGTCTCTCCCGGGTGCGCTCCTTGATCTTGACGACCGCCCAGGCGTTGATGGTCTGTCCGACGATGAAACCGGCCATTCCCGCGATGATCAGTTGGGTGTAGGCGCCGACGACATTGGCCAGGTGTTCCTGATTGGGGTAGAAGTCCGCGGCCGGCAGGTAGACCGTCACCCAGAAAGCCAGTGCGGCAAGACCGTTCATCGCGAAACCGAGAAGGATCGCCCGCCGGGCGGCCCGAAAGCCATAGACCTCGGCGAGGACATCCCCGATGACATAGGTCAGCGGGAAGACGATGAACCCACCGTCGGTGATGATCGGGCCGAACTCCACGCCCTTGGTGGCGGCGATATTGGAGATGATCACCAGCGAGGTGAAGACCGCCACCAGGACGGGGTAGTAGGCGCTGCCGACTCGTGCGAACCCGGGCGTGTCTGGTTCGCAGGTGTCGACGTCGGTGGTCATGACGACAATCCAAGCATGTCCTCGCCGACCGGCCCGGCGGCCGTCACCGCTCCGGCGGATCGTCGCGTTACCAGGCCGGTTCGGTAAGAGAAGTCTAGGGTGAGCGAGGTGACTGACGTTGCCCGGCGCCCGGACGAATCCGGGACCCGCAGCCGGTTCGGCCATCCGATTGGCCTGGTGAATCTCTTCGGCGTCGAACTGTGGGAGCGGTTCTCCTTCTACGGGATGCTGACCATCCTCGGCTACTACCTGTACTACTCGGCCACCGACGGCGGTCTGGGTCTGCCCAGGGCCACCGCCACCGGAATCGTCGGCGCCTACGGTGGTTTCGTCTACCTGTCCACCGTGCTGGGCGGCTGGGTGGCCGACCGCGTGCTCGGGATGGAGCGCACTGTCTTCTACGGCGGGGTCGTGGTGATGCTCGGCCACATCTCGCTGGCGATCCTGCCCGGGCTTACCGGTGTGGCGGTCGGACTGGTGCTCATCGCACTGGGGGCCGGTGCTCTCAAGGCCAACGCCTCCTCTCTGCTGGGCACCCTTTACAACCGGGGCGATCCTCGGCGGGACGGCGGGTTCACGCTGTTCTATCTCGGTATCAATCTGGGCGCGTTCAGTGGTCCCCTGATCACCGGTCTGCTGCAGACCCGATTCGGTTTCCACTACGGCTTCGGGGCAGCAGCTATCGGCATGGCCCTGGGTCTGACCCAGTATGTGGTGTTCCGCCGCAACCTGGGCACGCACGGTCGCACGGTGCCGCACCCCTTGTCCCGCCAGGCCTTCTGGCGGGCGGCGACGGTGGCGGCGTTGGTGCTGGGGGTCATCGGCGCCGGGTTCGCCTCCGGGTTGATCGGCCTGGCCAACCTGTCTCAGGTGACCACGTTGCTGATCGTGCTGGCATCGGTGGCCTACTTCGCCACCATGCTGACCAGCGAGCGGGTCAGCGCGCCGGAGCGCACCCGGGTGCGTGCCTTCATCCCGCTTTTCATTGCCAACGCCGTGTTCTGGTCGCTGTTCCAGCAGATCTTCACCGTGCTCGCGATCTACTCCGATGAGCGGATGAACTGGTCGATATTCGGTTGGACGGCCCCGTCGAGCTGGATCGGGTCGATCGAGCCGGTGTGGATCATCCTGTTGTCGCCGGTCTTCGCGGTGATGTGGACCAAACTCGGCCGTACCGCTCCGACCACCCCCCGCAAGTTCGCCTACGGTGTCATCGGGATGGGTCTGGCCTTCCTGCTGTTCCTCCCGATGGCCGGTACATCCGGCCGTTCGGTGCCGGCCTTGGCGGTGATGGCGATTATGGCCGTCTTCGCGGTGTCGGAACTTCTGCTATCCCCGATCGGGCTGTCGGTCACCACCCAGCTGGCGCCCGATGCCTTCCGCTCCCAGATGATGGCGCTGTACTTCTTCTCGGTAGGTCTCGGCACGGCGATGTCGGGGGTGCTGGCGCGCTACTACGATCCCGCGCACGAGTTCGCCTACTTCGGGCTCGTCGGGTCCGCCGCTATCCTGGTCGGTCTGGTGGTGTGGGCGCTGGCCCCGCGGATCAGCCGGCTGATGGACGGTGTGCACTGACACCATCGGGTGCCGGCGCCGCTCGGTCAGCGTCGCCGGAACCAGCCGCGCTTGCCGGATCGCTCGAGCAGATCGGGGGCCAGTTCGCCAAGGGCGGCCTCGACCTCCCCGATACTCGGGTTGACCAGGGATCGTTGCCCGACGAATACCGTCGGGACCGTCTCGTCGCCGCCCGTTGCCGTGCGAACCCGCTGGGCTGCGTCGGGGTGCTCCCAGATGTTCACCGGCATGATCGGGATGCCGCGCCGTCGTAATCGCCGGCGCAGGGCGATGCAGAACGGGCAGCCGGGTCGCCAGTAGAACTCGACCTCGGTGATCGGCTCGGCGGTCACGTCCGTGCCTGCCCGCCGCGCAGATAAACCGTCGTGGTGTGGGTGAAGAACTCCCGCGCGGCCGTGCCCTGCTCCTTGGGTCCCAGGCTGCTCTTCCGGGCGCCGCCGAACGGTACGTGCGGGTCGGCCCCGGCCGATTCGGAATTGATGTGCAGGACGCCCACATCGATCTGCGCGACCGCCTGCATCGCCCGGGTGAGATCCTGGGTGAATATCGCCGCTGACAGCCCGAACTCGCTGTTGTTGGCCATGGCAAAGGCCTCCTCGGTATCACGGGCCCGCCGGACGGCCAGTACCGGTCCGAACAGTTCATGGACCCAAAGATCCTCCGGCCCAGACAGTTCGACGATGGTCGGTGTCACGAAGTGGCCCCGCGCCAGTGGGCCGTCGCAGGAGCCGCCACCGCACAGCACCGCCGCGCCCTGCTCGCAGGCGGTGTCGATACCGGTGGCGATCTCTGTCCGGGCGGCCGCGCTGATCACCGGGCCCATCTGGGTCTGCTCATCGACCGGGTCGCCGACGGCGAGGTGATCGGCCCGCGCGACCAACGTCTCCAGAAAGCGGTCGGCGATACCTTCGGTGAGCACTAATCGTGAAGTGGCAGTGCACTTCTGGCCGGTGGAACGGAAAGCGCCCAACAGCACCTGGTCGACGGCGAGATCGAAATCCGCGTCGTCGAGAACGACTGCGGCGTTCTTACCGCCCATTTCGGCCTGCACCGGCACTCCCCGGGCGGCGGCGGCCGCGGCGATCCGCCGTCCCACCGCAGTGGACCCGGTGAAGGTGAGGGCATCGATACCCGCGTGGTTGGTCAGCGCGTCGCCGATCGCGGGCGGGCCTGTGACAAGGTTGAGCACTCCGGGCGGTAGTCCGGCCTCGTCGAACGCCTGGGCCAGCCGTGTGGCCAGCAGTGGTGTGGTGCTGGCGGGTTTCCAGACCACGGTGTTGCCGTGGACCAGTGCCGGTGCGGCCTTCCACGCCGGAATCGCGATCGGGAAATTGAACGGGGTGATGACGCCGATGACGCCAACCGGTTTGCGGGTGACCAGTATTTGTTCTCCGGCCCGGGGCGAGGCGAAGATCTCCCCGGTTGAACGGTCTCCCTCGGCGCCGTGGTAGCGCAGGATCTGCGCGGCCCGGCGCACCTCGGCGACACCCTCGGCGCGGGTCTTACCCTCCTCGACGGTGAGTTCCCGGCCCCAGTCCATGGCATTGCGCTCGATGACGGCGGCGGCGGCACTCAGCACCGCACCACGCTGATGGATCGGCGTGGCCGACCAGGACGGCAGCGCCTGCGTGGCGGCATCGACGGCGTTGTCTAGATCGGTGACAGTGGCGGAGTTACCCTCGGCGACAACGGTATCCGGGTGTGTGGGGCTGAAACTCCGCAGGGGGCCGCCGCCGCCGGCAACCCATCGCCCGCCGATGAGGTGGCGCAGCGTCGCCGTTCCCATGTCAGCGGAAAGCGGCATGCCCGGTCAGGGCCCTGCCGATGGACAACAGGTGCATCTCCGAGGTGCCCTCGTAGGTGAGCACCGATTCCAGGTTGTTGGCATGCCGCAGCGGTGAGTACTCCAGCGTGATACCGCTGCCGCCCAGCAGGGTCCGGCACTCCCGGGCGATACCCAGTGCCTCCCGCACGTTGTTCAGCTTGCCCAGGCTGACCTGTTCGGGCCGGACCCCGTCAGCGTCCTTGATCCGGCCCAGTTGGAGAGCCAACAGCACACCCTTGCCGAGCTCGAGTGTCATGTTGGCCAGCTTCTCCTGGCTCAGCTGGAAGCTCGAGAGCGGCCGGCCGAACACGTCCCGGTCCGCGGTGTAGGCCAGGGTGGTCTCCAGGCAGTCCCGGGCCGCGCCCATGGCGCCGAAGACGATACCGAACCGGGCTTCGTTGAGACAGGACAGCGGGGCTGTGAGACCGGTGGCGTGCGGCAGCTGCGCCGAGGCGGGCAGCCGTACGTTGTCCAGTACCAATTCCGAGGTGACCGAGGCCCGCAGCGACAGTTTCCGGTGAATGATGTTGGCTTCGAAGCCAGGTGTGTCGGTGGGGACCAGGAAGCCGCGGATCCCGTCATCGGTCTGCGCCCACACGGTCGCGACGTCGGCGAGGTTGCCGTTGGTGATCCACATCTTGGTGCCGTTGATCACCCAGTCCGAGCTGTCCCCGGGGCCGGAGCGCCGGGCCCGGGTGCGCATCCCGGCGGGGTTGGAGCCGAAGTCGGACTCGGTCAGGCCGAAGCAGCCGATGGCTTCGCCGGTGGCCAACCGGGGCAGCCACTGCTGTTTCTGTTCCTCCGATCCGTAGCGGTGGATCGAAAACATCGATAGCGATCCCTGGACCGAGGCGAAGCTTCGGAATCCGCTGTCCCCGGCTTCGAGTTCCATACAGGCCAGCCCGTAGCTGACGGCGTTGGTCCCGGCGCAGCCGTAACCGGTCAGGTGCATGCCCAGCAGGCCGAGGCCGCCGAACTCCCGGGCGAGTTCCCTCGGCAGGGTGGCCGACTCGAACCAGTCGGCGATATGCGGACGCAGCCGGGTGTCGACGAACCGGCGGACGGTGGCGGCGATATCGCGTTCGTCGGCATCGAGCAACCGGTCGATGCCGAACAGTTCGAGCGGGGTGGAGGTGTCTCTCCGCGACGGGATTTTCTGTTCGCCGGTCCCGGCCGGGACGGTCCCCGCCGCGGTGGTGCTCTCTGAGATGGTCATAATTCTGCACTCCAGTTCCCGCCGTCAAAACCGCGACCGGGCTTATCCGGCGTCGGGCTCATCATTGATGAGCTTCTTGGCGAGGGTCGACAGCCGCGGGTCATGGCGACCCGGTACGTCGATGTTGATAACCCGGCGACCGGGGTCCCCGGCCACCCGCAGCAATCCTTGGAACCTGGGCCGGATACCCGCCTCGTCCAGTCGGGTCATCCAGGTCACCGACGGGTCGCGCCAGAGGAAACCGCTGGCGAGCCGTAATTCGAGGGCGCTGCGCTGGGTGGCCAGCCACCCCACCTGCTGCTCCTCGATATAGGCGGCGATTCCATGCGGGTCCGAATCTCTGGGCTGCAACCGGAGGGTCACCTCGACCGGCCCCAGCGGCAAAGATTCCACCGCTGTTTCGAAGGCGGAGGTTCCGGCGATGGTGCGCGTCCACGTGCCGGGCACGTCAACCACTCGGTAGTCTTCCCGGGGCTCCCGCGGGGCCTTGGGTGTGTTCAGGAACCAGTCCCAGATCGCCATGTTCCGACCTTACGGGAGACGCGCCGTCCATCGGAGCCAACCTGGCGATTGATCCCGTGGACTGTTCACTGCAGCAGGTAGATCGCGACGCACATCACCAGCATCAGGAAAGCCGGCACGAACTTTGTGGGGGAGTCCTTGGCCTTGGCGTGCATCGCCAGTGCCCCGACCATCAGCACCGAGACGATCAGCGCCGGCGGCCGGATGAGCGCGGGGACCCAGATTCCGGCGATGAGGAGCAGTGCCGAACCGATCTTGAGGGCGCCCACCAGGTAGAAAGTCCACTCGGGAAGTCCGTAGGTGGCGAACTCCTCTTTGAGGGACTGGGCCGCGCCGCCCCGGTATGCCGTCGCGGTGCGCGCCCGCACCAGCCAGACGTTGAGTAGCCCCAACGCGACGATGACTTGGAGGGTGGTGGAAACTACGAAAGATGACATTCTGTGCCTTCACTGCCGTGTAGGGCTGGTCAGAGGATAAAGCCGATCGGATCACTACATCATGAACTTGCTCTACGAGGCGTGCAAAGTCCTGTCGATTGTGTTGTTTCTGTATTACGGACTGGCTGTTCTGCTCTCCGACGCGATGGTCGCCGAGTTCGAACGGTTCGGACTGTTGCAGTTCCGGAAACCCACCGGGGTTCTCGAGTTGCTCGGGGCGCTGGGTCTGGTCCTCGGCTACTTCCTGCCCTACCTCACGGTGGCGGCCGCCGGGGGCCTGACCCTACTGATGGCCGCGGGCGTCATTGTCCGTCTGCGGTGCCGAGACTCGTTGGTGGCGGCTTTGCCGGCCTTCGTGATGCTGGTCATGAATCTCTACATCGTCGTCTACGCGATTGGCATCCTGAGCCCGGGACGATAGGAGTCGCGGTCTGATCAGTGCGGGTGTGATGACCCCCGCGAGGCGTACGGCCACGGGTTATTCCGTTCCGGAACCGACTGGGCCCGGGTCTCCTTGAGGCGCATCCGCAGGTGCTGCCTCAGATCGTGCAGGGCGGGATCCTCCCAACGGTTATCAGCCTCGACCGGGTCGACGGTCAGGTCGTACAACTCCCATTGATCATCCAGCGGGCTGGTGCGGTAGGTGTCGCCGCCCGGGCCGTTGGCCGCGAGGTGTCGCACCCCTGGCTCGGTCCACGTCGAGGGGTCGTCGAAGCTGCGCACCAGCTTCCACAGGTGCCCGGCACCGCCGGGCGCGGTGTCCTCGGCGATCCGTGCGACCAGTCCCTCGAAATTCGCCGCAGTGTGTGCCGGAATCCTGATTTGCAGTGGCGCGGGTGGATTGGTGGTCTGTCTGAGCTGGCGACCCAACCCCGAGGCGCCGGAGTCTCCTTCGAGCATATTGTCGCGGGTCATGAGATAGACCGTGCGGTCCGTCTCGGCCGGGGCCCCGTCGACGATCTGCATCAGGTTACGTCCGGGCAGTGGATGCACCTCCGAGAAGGACTCTCGCAAGGTTTCCGCGACTCCGTCGACGTCGACTCCCGCGGCGCCCAGCAGCGTGGGCACCAGATCCACATGCGAGGTCGGAGCATCCACCACCCGCGGTTCGGTGGCGCCCCGCCCGACCCGCGCAATGGTGAACGGCACCCGGGTGGCCTCGTCATAGAGGTTGAACCATTTCTGGTGCAGCCCGCCGTGGGCGCCGAGGAGGTCGCCGTGGTCGGCGGTGCGGACCAGCACGGTGTCGTCATTGCCCGCGCTGACGGCGCGCCGCACTCGGTCGATCGGACCGTCGACCTCAGCGTGCAGTCGGTAGTAGAGGTCGCGGTAGCGCTGATCGAAGCGGTCATAGACCTGCTGGATCGCCGCGGCCGGGCCGTAGCCGGAGTAGTAGGACTCCCGGAAGGCGATCTGTGCGGCGGGTTTGGTCCGCAGATCCTCCTCGGCGGTGGGTGCGGCCGGCACATGCGGCGGGTCCAGGGGTGAGGAGGTGAGTGGGCTGCGCAGCGCCCAGGTAGGAAACAGCACGATATCGTGCGGGTTCACGAAACTGGCGACCAGCAGAAACGGTTTCAGTGCGTCCGGGTCGCCCGCCCGCCGGCGTGCATAACGATCCTCCAACCAGGCCACCACCCGGTCGGCGATCAGTGGATCGCGGCGCAGGCCGCAGTTGGCCATCCCGGCCCCGTGCGGTTCCGGGCCGACCCAACCGGAGAAACCGTAGGGCCCCAGCGGGTCGGCGTCGAGGTACCGCCGGACGGCGGACTCGTCGACCGCACCATCGGCGTCATTGGTGGCCAGGATGTTTCCAGTGGCCGGGTCGGTCAGATCGGCGTGAGAGATATGCCATTTGCCGTCGTAGTGGGTGTCGTAGCCGACCGCACGAAACCAGTTGCCGAGCGTGGGCACCTCACCGGGGCGCAGCCAGCGCATCCGCGAGTCGTCATAGACCTTGCCGATCCCGTCGGTCTGGGTGACCCCGTGCAGATCGGGGTACTGGCCGGTGAAAATGGTCGGCCGACTCGGCACGCAGGCCAGTGAGCCGGTGTAGTGGCGGATGAAGCTGACGCCGTGTTCATCGAACCAGCGCTGACCGGCTAACGTGCGCCGCCGCCAGTCCAGGACAGCGGGAGCCTCATACGGCGGGATCGCACGTTCCTCGTCGGTCATGACGATCACGATGTCGGGACGGTCAGTCACGTTGTCCTCTCCGCTTTCTTCGCCAGGCCGGTAAGCATGGTGTCGGACTGGCGGGCCATCACCCGGCACGCCAGATATTCGGCGATCCGTGCCAGTGGATTGTCGCCCACCTCCACTGTGCTGGTCAGCGTCACACTGGTCCCGCCCAACGTGGTGGCGGTCAGGCTCCACCGGTTGGCGACCCGGCGCAGTCGCTGGGGGAGGCCCTCGATGTCATAGGCCAGCATCGTCGGGGCTGCGTACTCGGTGATCTTCTCCACCAGGGCGTTGCGGCCGACCTGCACCCGGCGGGACATGCCGAGGGCGCCGTCTGGCGCGCGCTCAAGGATGCACGAGTGGTCGACGTTCTTCGCCCATGCGCTGATGGCCCCGAAGTCGGCCAGGATGTCCCAAACCGTCTGCACGGGCGCCGCCACGGTGCGCGTCCGGCTCACAGTTGTCACAAGCCCAGCATAGGGTCAGCGCCCGGAGCGTGAATCCGCTCGCTAGTTCCGGTGTAGGGGGCTACCGGGGTCACCTAGGCTTGTCCCATGTCTCCCTTCTCGGACCTGCGTGCGCAGGCGTTGGCCAAGGTGGGGCAACTGGCTGAGCGTGGTTCGGCAGAGTTGCACTACCTGCAGAAGATGATCACCTCGGGCGCCTTCGGTTTGGAGCCCCCGCAGAATCTCGCGGCGATGGTGGCCGACATGCGCCGTTGGGGTGAAGTCGGCATGATCCCCGGTCTCAATGCCCGGCGCACACCGCACCGGGCGGCGATCATCGACGACGAGGGGACGATGACCTTCGCCGAACTCAACGACGCGGCCAATGCGGTGGCCAATGGTTTGTTGGCAAAGGGGGTCAGGGGCGGGGACGGCGTCGCCATCCTGGCTCGAAACCACCGCTGGTTCCTGATCGCCAACTATGCCTGTGCGCGGGTCGGCGCCCGCACGATCATGCTCAACACCGAGTTCTCCGGCCCGCAGATCCGCGACGTCTCAGCCCGCGAGGGCGCGAAAGTCATCATCTACGACGATGAGTACACCGAAGCGGTGAAACTCGCCGAGACGCCGCTGGGCAAGCTGCGGGCGCTCGGATCCAATCCGGACGCCACCCAACCCTCGGGCAGCACCGACGAGACACTCGCCGAACTCATGGCCCGTTGCAGTGCCGCGCCCCCGCCCAAGGCCACCAAGCGGTCATCGATCATCATTCTCACCAGCGGCACCACCGGTACTCCGAAAGGGGCGAACCGGCACGCACCGCCGACGCTCGCCCCGATCGGAGGCGTGTTGTCGCATGTTCCGTTCAAGGCCGGTGAGGTGACCGCGCTGCCGTCGCCGATGTTCCACGCGCTGGGTTATCTGCATGCAACCATCGCGATGACGCTCGGTTCGACGCTGATCCTGCACCGCCGGTTCCAGCCCGCGACCGTTCTCGAGGATGTCTCCAAGCACGGAGTGACGGCCATTGTCGTTGTCCCGGTAATGCTTTCGCGCATGCTCGATTCGCTGGAGGGGATGGAGAACAAGCCGGACCTGTCACCGCTGCGGATCATTTTCGTGTCCGGCTCGCAGCTCGGCGCCGAGTTGGCCACCCGGACCATGAAGGACATCGGACCGGTCGTCTATAACCTCTATGGGTCCACCGAGATCGCCTTCGTCTCGATCGCCCGGCCGCAGGACCTGGCGAAGAACCCGGCCACGGTCGGTCCGCTGATCAGGGGCGTCCGGGTCAAGATCCTTGACGACCACGGCAACGAGCTGCCGAAAGGCCAGGTCGGGCGAATCTTCGTCGGGAACTTCTTCCCGTTCGAGGGCTATACCGGGGGCGGTAACAAGGAAGTCATCGAGGGGCTGATGTCCTCCGGCGATGTCGGCTACTTCGACGATGACGGCCTGCTTTATGTCAGCGGCCGCGATGACGAAATGATCGTCTCCGGCGGGGAGAACGTTTTCCCCGCCGAGGTGGAGGATCTCATCAGCGGGCACCCCGACGTCATCGAGGCCACCGCGCTCGGGGTAGACGATAAGGACTTCGGCCAGCGGCTGCGCGCCTTCGTGGTGCTCAAGGAGGGCGTCGAGACCACCGAGGAGGTCATCAAGGACTACGTCCGCGATCACCTGGCCCGGTACAAGGTTCCGCGCGAAGTCATTTTCATGGCGGAGCTGCCGCGGAACCCGACCGGCAAGATCCTCAAGCGAGAATTGCGCCAGGTCGAGATCCACTGACGCCGCCCGGCCCCCCGGCCCTCCCGGTCGGACTTCTCGCACCGGCCCTCCCGCGAACCGGCCCTCCCGCGAGCAGACACAAACTCGCACGCGTCCGGGCAGATTCGTGCGAGTTTGTGTCTTCTCGCGGACGGGGAATCGACTACGGGTCGCGGGGCAGGCCCAGCAACCGCTCGGCGATGATGTTCAGCTGAACCTCGGAGGTGCCGCCGTATATCGTTGTCGCCCTGCTGGCCAGCAGGAACTCCGCCCATCTGCCCTGTGCTGAATCCTCTTCCCAGACCGCGCCGTCGATGCCGAAAGAGGACACCGCGAACTCCGCGTAGCCCTGACCGGTCCGCATCGACAACAGCTTGGAGATTGCCGCCGACGGCATCGCGTCACCGCCCGCCAATGTCAGCAGCGTCGATCGCATATTCATCAATTTGGCGGCGTGTCCTTCAGCGATCAGCTCGCCGGCCCGGTGATGCCCGACCTGATCGAAGTGGCCCCCACCGACGAACTCCACGAAACGGTCCAGGTTCGGCAGGAACCACGGCTCGCTGCTGCCGATCGAAACACGTTCGGCGGTAAGGGTATTGCGACTGACCTCCCAGCCGCTGTCAACCTCGCCGAGTACCATCTCGTCCGGCACGAACACGTCGTCGATGAAGACCGTGTTGAACAGTGCGTTACCGGTGAGCTCACGCAGCGGCTTTACCTCAACCCCCTCGCTGTCCATATCCAGCAGGAAATAGGTGATGCCCGCATGTTTGGGTGCATCGGGATTGGTTCGGGCCAGCAGGGCCCCCCACTGGGAGAACTGGGCTGCAGTGGTCCAGATCTTCTGGCCGGTGATGCGCCATCCGCCGTCGACCCTGGTCGCCTTGGTGGTCAGGCTGGCCAGGTCCGAGCCGGCGCCCGGTTCGGAAAACAGCTGGCACCAGATCATCTCGCCCCGGAAAGTCGGCGGCAGGAAGCGCTGCTGTTGCTCCGGGGTGCCGTAGGCCACGATCGACGGAATCAACCAGGCGGCGATACCCATATTCGGCCGCTTGACCCGGCCTGCGGCGAACTCCTGGGCGATGATGATCTGTTCCACCGGACCCGCCGCACGGCCCCACGGTTTGGGCAGATGGGGCTGCACCCAGCCGGCCTCGGCGATCGCGGTGTTGCGTTCCTCGCGGGGGATGGCTTTGAGCGCAGCCACTTCGGCGCGGATATGAAGCCGCAGCTTCTCGGTATCGGGATCGAGGTCGATATCCAGCGGTCGCATCCCGCTGGTCGTCGCGGTGTCGAACACCCGCTGGGGATATTCGGTCGACCGGCCGAATGCGGCGACCACACCGAGGGTGTGCCGGTAGTAGACGTTGGTGTCGTGCTCCCAGGTGAAACCGATACCGCCGTGTACCTGGATACAGTCCTGGACGCAGTGTTGAGCGGCGAGGGGGGCAAGGGTGGCGGCGACCGCGGCGGCGAATTCGTAGTGGGTGGCCGCGTTGTCCCAGTCCTTGCCGGAGGCCTCGTCGATGGCCCGGGCGGCGTCCCATACCGCCGCGGTGGCTCGTTCGGTGGTGGCGATCATCTCGGCGCACTTGTGCTTGATCGCCTGGAACTGCCCGATCGGGCGGCCGAACTGCTCGCGGATCTTCGCGTATTCCGAGGCGCTGTCGGTGGCCCAGCGGGCAAGGCCCACTGCTTCGGCCGCCAGCAGGGTGGTGGCGATGGCATCGCCCGTCGCTCGGGACACAGTGGACAGCAGCCGCTCAGCGCCAACCTCGACGCCATTGGCCCGCACATGTGCGACCGGTCGCAGCGGATCGACTGACCGCAGTGGTTCGAACTCCAGTTGTCCGGCGTCGAGCACCGCCCACTGGATACCGCTGTCGATGGCCACCGGCAAGACGAGCACGGACGCCTGCACGGCGGCCGGCACCGAGCGGGCCTCGCCGCGGATCACCACGGTTCCGTTCTGACGGGTGGCGGTCAGGTCGGACTCGAGCGTGAAGGTGGCAATGGTGTCGCCGCCGGCCAACTCGGCCAGCAGCTTGGTTTCCGGGTCATGGGCGGCGATGAGCGCACTGGCGATGGCCGAGGTCACGTAGGGTCCGGGCACGGCGCCGTAGCCGAACTCGGCGATCGCGATGGCCGATTCGAGCAGCCCGAATCCCTGGCCGCCGACCGACTCGGCCAGATGCAGACCGTGCAGGCCCTGCTCTGCGGCTGCGCGCCAGTAGGGTGGCGGGTCCTCGAGCGGGGTTTCCAGCGTCGCGTGCAGGAACTCGGCGGGCGCGATGCGCCGGACGAGCGCCCGAACCGATTCGGCCAGATCCTGGTGCTCCGATGTGATCGCTATGGGCATGTTTCGATCGCCTTGTCCTCAGTCGCCGATTAACCGGTGGGTCGGGACCGAGGGTACTCCCCGGGATTGATCCGTCGGCGTGGCTTCTGGGCGGTCCTCGGGGGTATTGCCGCGGCCCGCTGACCAGCTCATGCGACGAGGGTTTCCACGGTGGCCTCCAGATCGTCAAGCACCGTTCCTGATTACTGAGCAGTAGTGAGTTCTGCTCGGTTGCGGCCCGAACGGTCTTGGCCGCGGGTGGTGCACGCTGTCCGGCGGACCGGCGTGC